>NZ_SPMX01000055.1 GCF_012940005.1 Candidatus Accumulibacter contiguus
GCAGCCGCCTCGGCCGCCTGACGTTCAGCCTCGCGGCGAGCGGCCACCTCGGCCGCCTGACGTTCGGCCTCGCGACGAGCGGCCACCTCGGCCGCCTGACGTTCGGCCTCGCGACGTGCAGCCGCCTCGGCCGCCTGACGTTCAGCCACCTCGGCCGCCTCGCGCTCGGCCTTCTCGGCGGCCTGGCGTTCGGCCAGGCGACGTGCGGCGGCCGCTGCCGCCTGGCGTGCGGCCTGCTCGGCAGCCTGACGTTCGGCTTCGCGGGTGGCCTGTTCACGCGCTTCTCGATCCGCTCGCTCAGCCGCTGAACGGCGAGCGACGAAGAAGCGGATCAGGAGAAAAGCCGCGAGCACAGCTACAGCGATCAACAGCAAGGTCTGAATCATGGTCATTGAATTGCTCCCTTCATCATTGGCATCACAAACACCGGCAGCTGCCGACGCCCAACCGGCCGCTGTTCCATGCCCTGGCCGATACAGCCACTCCATCCATATCAACATGATAAAACGAATGACCAGGCAGTTGGGTGATCGATTGGCAACAGTTCGACAGTCTCCGATGAATCATGAGCCACATCCGAACATGGCGGAGATGCCTGGAAACTGAGAGAATCCGCCTTTGCGAACCATTCCAGCCAATCGGGAGCCCTCCGATCGGCATGAATCGACGCCAACGGGCATCAGGATCGGCAGCGAATCCTGGACAACACACGGTTTGCCCGCTCGACAAACGAGCGGGCAAGCAGAGGAGGTATCCATGGCACCACAAAGCACTTCTGCCGATGTCTCACCGATCGACGAGATCCTTGTCGAAATACGCGCCGGGCGAATGGTTGTCCTGGTGGACGAGGAGGATCGGGAAAACGAGGGCGATCTGGTGCTGGCCGCCGAGCATGTCACTCCCGAGGCAATCAACTTCATGGCCCGTTTTGGCCGCGGCCTGATCTGCCTGACGCTGACCGAGGCGCGCTGCCGGCAACTGGGCCTGACGCCGATGGCGCGCGATAACAAGAGCCCTTACAGTACGGCATTCACGGTTTCGATCGAGGCGGCAGAAGGCGTGACCACCGGCATCTCGGCTCACGACCGCGCGCTGACCATTGCGGCTGCGGTGTCCCGCAACGCACAACCGGACGACATCGTGCAGCCAGGCCATGTCTTCCCGATCATGGCTCGCCCCGGCGGCGTCCTGGTGCGCGCAGGTCACACGGAAGCTGGCTGTGATCTGACGCTGTTGGCTGGACTCGAACCCGCGGCGGTAATCTGCGAGATTCTCAAGGAAGATGGCAGCATGGCGCGTTTCGACGACCTTGTCGAGTTTGCGCATGCGCACGGTCTCAAGATTGGCACCATCGCCGATCTGATTCATTACCGTAGCCGGCACGAAACGCTGATCAAGCGCACCCTCTCCAAAACCGTGCAGTCTGCATACGGCGAACTCACTCTGCACGCCTATACCGACTGCACTTCGAACGAAGTGCACCTGGCGCTGACCAAGGGCGAAATCCGTCCCGACCAGGAGACACTGGTGCGTGTCCACGAACCGTTGTCGGTCGTCGATTTCCTGGATCCCGGCGGGGGTCGACATACTTTTTCACTGCATGATGCGCAGGCCGCACTGGCGCGAGTGAACGCCGGCGTGATCGTGCTGCTGCATCGTCCCGAAAGCGGCCAGGATCTGCTCGCGCTGCTCCGTGCGCCAGTCTCTGGCAAGCGTCCGGCGGCGACACGCTGGGATCCTCGCATCTACGGCATTGGCGCGCAGATCCTGCGCGACCTCGGTGTCGGCAAGATGAAACTCCTCTCCAGCCCACGCCGGATGCCGAGCATGACCGGTTTCGACCTCGAAGTGACTGGCCATATCGCCACCCCGGCTGACCTTGAAAGACTCTGATGGGTACCCCAAAAAAAAATTGCAGACACTCCAGCCATGGCACGTTACGAGAATATCCACGAATACGAAGCTGTGCTCAAGGGCGACGGACTGGCGATTGGCGTGGTCATGAGCCGCTTCAACCAGGACATCGGCGAAGGTCTGCTCAGCGCCTGTACGAGCGAACTCAAGCGTCTCGGTGTCGCTGAAGCCAGCATTCGCATCGCCACCGTCCCAGGCGCTCTGGAACTCCCCCTGGCGCTGCAGGGCATGGCAGGTAGTGGCCATTTTGATGCCCTGATCGCACTGGGTGCGGTGATCCGCGGCGAAACCTATCATTTCGAGATCGTCTCCAATGATTCCTGCCGGGCACTGATGGACGTGCAGATCAAGAGCGGCATTCCGATTGCCAACGGCATTCTGACCTGTGAAGACGACGATCAGGCGCTGGCTCGCATGCAGCAGAAGGGGGCCGATTGCGCACAGGTGGCAGTCGAGATGGCCAATCTGCTGCGCGCACTCGGGGAGCAATGGTGATGGCAGCGCAGTTGCCAGCAACTCCGGCGAGCAAACCGGCTGCGCTCAGGTCTCCGCGCCGACGGGCGCGCGAGTTTGTCCTGCAGGGACTCTACCAGTGGCGGGTGAGCGGTAACGACGAAGCGGCGATTGAAGCCTATCTGCGCGACATTGACGATTTCGACAAGGCCGACCGTGAATTCTTTGTCGGTCTGCTGCGTGGCGTTCTCGCGCAGCGGCAGATGCTCGAGGGAAAATTGCAAGGCTATCTCGATCGTCCGTTCAGCGAACTCTCGACGATCGAGGCCTGTGTTTTGCTGGCCGGTGCTTTCGAGTTGAGCAATTACCCGCAAACGCCGTACCGGGTCATTATCAACGAGTCGATCGAGCTGGCCAAGGCTTATGGTGGAACCGATGGCCACAAGTACGTGAACGGCGTTCTCGACAGACTCGCCGCCAGCTTGCGTCCGGCCGAGGTCGAAGCCAGACGGGCGGGGCGCGCCAGAGGCCGTTGAGCGGAGCGTCGATACATTCAACCCCTTACCCGGATGCGGTGATGCCCAGCGAGTTCGAACTGATCCGACGCCATTTCGTGCGGCCGACGCCGCAGGCAATCCTCGGCCCTGGCGACGACTGTGCGCTCATCGCTTCCTCGCCAGGCATGCAGTTGGCGATTACCACTGACATGCTGATCGCCGGTACACATTTCCTGCCGAATACGGATCCCCACCAGCTCGGCTGGAAAACGCTGGCGGTCAATCTTTCCGATCTCGCCGCGATGGGGGCCAGGCCGCGCTGGGCTTTGCTTGCCGGCAGCCTGCCGGCAGCGAACGAGCCCTGGATCGCGGCCTTTGCCGACGGACTCTTTGCTTGCGCCAGTCACTACGGCGTCGACGTCATCGGTGGCGACACGACGCGTGGCCCGCTCACTTTCTGCCTCACCGCCATCGGGGAAGTCCCCGTCGGCACGGCCCTGCGCCGTGACCAGGCATTGCTCGACGACGACCTCTGGGTCTCTGGGCAGCCCGGTCTCGCGGCCCTGGGTCTGGCGCACCTGCAGGGGCGGACCGAGCTTGCCGAGGTGCTCGTCAAACCCTGCCTGGCTGCCCTGCAACGGCCGCTGGCGCGCGTCGAACTGGGGCTTGAGCTACGCCAGCGTGGCCTGGCGCATGCCGCCATCGATGTCTCCGATGGTCTGCTCGCTGACCTTGGCCATGTTCTCGAGCGTTCGGCAGTTGCCGCCGAGCTTTTCGTGGCGCAGCTACCGCCGCTGCCGGCGGCAGCAGACCCTGTACTGGCTCGCCGATGTCAGCTCGCTGGCGGTGACGACTACGAACTGGTATTCTCCGCAGCACCGGCAAGACGCGCCGAGATCGCCGAACTCGCAGTCCGGCTGGCGTTGCCGCTCTGGTGTTGCGGCCGTGTCATCAGAGCAACTCCCGGCCAACTGACGCTGGTCGACGACGACGGGCAAGCGGTGCCCATCAAGGACAAGGGATATGATCACTTTGGCTAGCTCGCCTTCGCTTCACTTCCTGCTCCTGCTGGCGATGCTGCGCTACATACGCGAATGATCCGACACGATCAGGCCGCCCTTGAAACCCTGGCCGCCGCAGTGGGACAGTTGCTGCTGGCGAATGGCGAGCGCCTGGCGACGGCGGAATCCTGCACCGGTGGCTGGGTGGGACAGTGTCTGACCGCGATCGCCGGGAGTTCCGCCTGGTTCGACCGCGGTTTCATCACCTACTCGAACGACGCCAAAATCGAGCTTCTCGGCGTTGCCGCCGACACCCTATCGGCGCACGGCGCGGTCAGCGAAGCGACAGCCAGGGCCATGGCCCTGGGAGCACTGCAGCGTAGCCGTGCCGACTGGGCTCTGGCCATCACCGGCGTCGCGGGTCCGGGCGGGGGTTCCCCGGGCAGGCCGGTCGGCACTGTCTGCTTCGCCTGGGCCGGATTGGCAGGATGCGCGGCCACCTGTACCCGTCATTTTCAGGGCGACCGCGAATCGGTGCGAGCGCAGTCGGTTGCGCATGCCCTGAGCGAGCTCCTCGAACATGCCGGAAGCCGTCTGGTTTGACGGTCGCAGCAATGACCCGCCGGTTCGACCAGACGAGTAATCTCGCAAGCCATTTCGGCCAATCCATGCAGCCTTGTAATAAGATGAGTCACTCGAACGTGCCTTACCTTCCGCCCCATGCGCTCCGGCCTCATGTATTTACCTTTATTCCGGCTTCCGCTACTACCGATCCTGCTGTGTTCTGCGGGAGTAGCCGAGGCGGTGGCTCTCGGCAAGATGACCGTGCTGTCACACCTCGGATCGCGCTTCGAAGCCGAGGTCCAACTCCTGGATACGGCTGCCGGCAAGCAGCCGTTGGCGGAATGTTTTCGCCTTGGCCAAAGGGGCCAGTCAGGCGAAAGCGACATCCCATTGCTGACGCGCGCTCGTCTCACCGTTGAGCAGCGCGGCAGCGGGTTGCGTTTGCATATCGTTTCCGAGCAGACCATCAGCGAACCGGTATTGCAGGTCAATCTGCATGCCGGTTGCGGCGCCGAGGTGGTACACAAGTACCTGCTGCTGGTCGATCCTCCCCTGGCCAGCAAGCCACCGGTGGACCTGCCTGCTGTCCGAATGGCAGCAGTAGCGGAGCCAGTCTCCCGCCAGCGACCGGCCACAAACTCACCACCCGGCACACCGGATAGCCAAGTGCTAGCGGCTGCGCGTCCTGTCACGAACCCCGGAGCGGCTTCGGCAGGCGATACGCAGACCGGCTTGCCACCGGAACGGCAGCTTCCCCGGAAACCCTTCCCCGGCTATGGTGCGACCGATCGCCTGCTCCTTTCCGGCGGCGCCGACAGCCCGCAGCCACGAATCGCTGACGACCTGCCTCTGCGTCTGAGTACCAGGCTATCTGCCCAACTACTGAACAAGACCACCGACAATCAGCGCTCGATGCTGCGTATCGAGTACCAGCTCTTGTCGGCACTACACACGCAGGCGGAGCAGCAACTGGTGGTCGCGGAACAGGTACGGCGGCTGGATGCGGCGCTCAACGACCTGCAGAGGAAGAGCCTGGGTCAGAGCAGCAAGCAGCAGACATTCGTCGCGGCGGCTGTGCCGGCAGGCATGCCCCAGCCGGCCACAGCGCCATCCCGGATTGCGGCCGCGCCGGTAGCGCGAGTGAACGAGAACAAGGATTGGTGGCTTGAGGCCGGGCTTCTGTTCGGGCTGGTTGCTGGCTTGACCTGGCTGCTTCGCCGCCGTTCTGGCCGTGCGTCTCGCCTGCCGGATATTGCCGAGCCCATGCCTCGGCCGGGTGATTCCAGCGACGATGCCGATAATCGACACCAGACCATTGGGCTCGCGGAACGTCCGGCGATGACTACCGAGAGCGAGCCAGTTATGGACACCACTCTTCTGGTTCCGGACGGCGTCGCGAGGGAGTCGGCTGCGCGCGACGACGATGAGGCGACTGCGGTACTCCAACTCGCCGAGATCATGATTTCCTTCGGACGTGTCACGGGAGCGGCACAGGTGCTCGAAGAGTTTGTCGAACAAAAGCCGACGCTAGCTGTGACGCCCTGGTTGAAACTGCTTGAGGTATACCGTCAGAATGAGCAGCGTGAGGCCTTCGAAGCACTCGGCTTGAGGCTTACACGCCACTTCAATGTCGCTGCAGCGGACTGGGAAAGCGCCGAGGAACTCGTAGAACCGGTCTTTGCTGCCAGCGATGGGCAGGCTGCGTCGATCGAACAACTGCTGGAGCGCCTCCCCAGGGTGGGGCAATTGCCGCATATCCGGGTTGCAGTGACACGTACCTGGAATTCCCCCGAATGTCTGGCCTACCTGCACAAACTCTTGCGCAACAACCGCGATGGCGAGCGCAGAGGCTTTCCTCTGGGCACCGCGCGTGAGTTGCTGTTTCTGATCGACCTCCTCGAAAGCCGCCTCGCGCACCAGACCGGAATCCTGCAGACGGAATGACTGCGCGCGCCGGCGGAAGGTTCTGCTTATTTATACACTCCTGTATATGAGGACATTTTTATGGTGATGTGGATGCGAGCATCTCGAGCACGGTCGAACGTGGGATAATTCCTCTCAATCAAGGAAAGTCAAGGAAAAGGACAGCAACAATGAACGACAACAAGTCGAAGGCGCTGACCGCCGCGTTGGCCCAGATCGAAAAGCACTTTGGCAAGGGCTCGATCATGAAGATGGGCGAAGGGAGCGTCGTGACCGACATCCCGGTCGTTTCCACCGGCTCGCTGGGGCTCGACATCGCTCTGGGCATTGGCGGCCTGCCACGCGGTCGCGTGGTCGAAATTTACGGCCCGGAGTCCTCGGGCAAGACAACTCTGGCCCTGCAGGTGATTGCTGAAATGCAGAAACTCGGTGGCACGGCCGCTTTCATCGATGCCGAACATGCTCTCGATCCCGGCTATGCCCAGAAACTGGGCGTGAATCTTGATGAACTGCTCATCTCGCAGCCGGACAACGGCGAACAGGCTCTGGAAATCGCCGACATGCTGGTGCGTTCGGCCAGCGTCGATGTGGTGGTCATCGACTCAGTAGCGGCACTCGTCCCGAAGGCGGAGATCGAAGGTGAAATGGGCGATTCCCTACCCGGCCTGCAAGCCCGTCTGATGAGCCAGGCGCTGCGCAAGTTGACGGCCAATATCAATCGCACCAACACTCTGGTGATCTTCATCAACCAGATCCGCATGAAAATCGGCGTCATGTTCGGCAGTCCGGAAACCACCACTGGTGGCAACGCTCTCAAGTTCTATGCTTCGGTGCGCCTCGACATTCGCCGCATTGGCAGCATCAAGAAGGGTGATGAAGTCATTGGCAACGAAACCCGGGTCAAGGTCGTCAAGAACAAGGTCGCTCCCCCTTTCCGCGAAGCCATCTTCGATATCCTGTATGGTGAAGGAACCTCGCGCGAAGGCGAGATCATCGAACTCGGGGTGCTGCACAAACTGGTCGACAAGTCAGGATCCTGGTACGCCTATAATGGCGAAAAAATTGGCCAAGGCAAGGACAATGCCCGTGAGTACCTCAAGAGCAAGCCGCAAATCGCCGAGGAAATCGAGGCCAGGATCCGTGTGGCGGTGAAAGTCCCATCCCCTGCGATCATCACTTCATGAGGTCCAGCGATGGCCTTGCGCGAACGTGCTCTGCGCCTGCTCGCCCAACGCGAGTACACGCGTCAGGAGCTGTCACGCAAGATCGCACCCCTTGCCGAATCGGCAGAGCAACTGGAAGTCTTGCTCGACGATCTGACGAGAATACATCTGCTTTCCGATGAACGTTATGCGGAAGCGCGGCGCAATTCGCGAGCGCCGCGCCTGGGCGACGCGCGACTGGCTTATGAACTTCGCTCCAGGGGAGTTGCAGCTGAACTGGTGCGCACTACCCTGGCCGCCGGAGAAGACGAGTTGACGCGCGCGCGGCGGGTCTGGCAGCGGCGCTTTGGCAACATTCCGGCAGATACCGTCGAGCGTACTCGGCAAATGCGCTTCCTGGCCGGCCGAGGATTTTCGGGTGAGACCATTCGGCGCTTGCTGAGCGCCACTCTTGAAGACGATTGAGCCATGTCAGACCAGCAGAGCACATTGTCAACCCATCACCTACACAAGCGCTACAAGTCCCGTACGGTGGTCCATGATGTTTCCTTCGACGTGCTCAGCGGTGAAGTCGTCGGGCTGCTCGGTCCGAACGGTGCCGGCAAGACGACCTGTTTCTACATGGTGGTCGGTCTGGTCGCGTGTGATGGTGGCGACGTTCATCTCGACGGCGTCAAGTTTACACATTTGCCGATTCACCAGCGCGCCCGCCTGGGCGTTTCCTACCTGCCGCAGGAAGCTTCCGTTTTTCGCAAGCTGACGGTCAGTGAAAACATCAAGGCCGTGCTTGAATTGCAAAAGTTGTCGGCAGACGAAATCGCAGCTCGCACCGGTGATCTGCTCGAAGAGTTGCACATCAGTCACCTGCGCGCCAGCCCCGCGACTTCCCTGTCCGGAGGTGAACGGCGGCGAGTTGAAATTGCCCGTGCCCTTGCCAGCGGACCACGATTCATTCTGCTCGACGAGCCTTTCGCTGGTGTCGACCCGATCGCGGTGCTCGACATCCAGAAGATCATCCGCTTTCTCAAGGAACGCGGCATCGGGGTTCTGATTACGGACCACAATGTTCGCGAAACGCTGGGGATCTGCGACCACGCGTACATCATCAACGAGGGTAGCGTCCTTGCCGCTGGTCGGCCGGACGAAATCATCTATAATGAAAATGTCCGAAAGGTGTACCTGGGCGAGAATTTCCGCCTCTGAACCCGACGGTCCTTCAGCCATAATTCGAGAACCATACGGGCAGTTCCCATGCCAATGCGGTGGCTTACCCGGTTCCGTACATGAAACCATCCCTTCAGCTCAAGCTTACGCAGCATCTTGCGTTGACCCCCACAGCTGCAGCAATCGATCCGATTACTGCAGCTGTCCACGATCGAACTCGAACACGAGCTGGAGAAATACTTGCTGGATAACCCGCTGCTCGAACGGGAAGAAGAATACTCTGCGCCTGCAGCGGCGCATGGCGACGGGAGCGATGATGCCTCTCCGCCGGATGCCGGAGGTGTCGACTCGCCAGGCGAGCACACCCCTATCGATGATGAAAGCTGGCTGGACGATCAAACCGCATCCTTTGGCACCTCCGGGTCCTTCGACGACGACGATGGCGATGGCGACTATCAGGACATCCAGGCGGCCACCGTCTCGCTGCGCGAGCACCTGTTGTGGCAGCTTGGCCTGATGACGCTCCCCGACCGCGACCGCGTGCTGGTGCGCTGCCTGGTGGAAGCACTGGACGATGACGGCTACCTGACCCAGTCGCTCGATGAACTGGTTGAAGTAATGCCGAACGAACTGGAGATTGCACCGGAAGAGCTGCAGATCGCGCTCAACCATCTGCAGCACTTTGACCCGACCGGCGTCGGCGCGCGCAGTGCGCAGGAGTGTCTGCTACTGCAACTCGCAGCGCGTCCAGATGATGACGCCTGCACGCTGGCGCAGGAGATCGTGGGTGAGCACCTGGAACTGCTGGCCAGTCACGATTTTCCCAAGATCAAGAAGCTGACGGGTTGTGAGGACGACGCCCTGCGTGCCGCGCATTTGCTGATCTGCAGCCTGAATCCGCGGCCCGGAGCCGCATACGCTTGTCCTGAAACCCGTTATATCACACCGGATGTGGTAGTGCGCAAAATCCGCGGACAGTGGTCGGTAAACGTCAATGCCGACGCCTTCCCACGGCTGCGCATCAACAGTCTCTACGCCCAGATTCTTTCCAGACAGCGTGGCTCTGGTCTCGCCGGACAACTCCAGGAGGCTCGCTGGCTGATCAAGAATGTGCAGCAACGGTTTGACACGATCCTGCGTGTGGCGCAGGCTATTGTGGAACGTCAGCGCCAGTTCCTCGATCACGGGGAAGTCGCGATGCGGCCACTGGTCCTGCGCGAGATCGCTGAAGCCTTGGGACTGCATGAATCAACCATTTCGCGGGTGACGACCCACAAGTACATGGCGACACCTCGCGGGATTTTTGAATTGAAGTATTTTTTTGGCAGCCACGTCAGCACGGAAGCTGGCGGGGCCTGTTCAGCAACGGCTATTCGCGCACTGATCAAGCAAATGATCAGCGCAGAAGAGCCGAAGAAGCCTCTCTCGGATAGCCAGATATCCGAGGTTCTTGGCCAGCAGGGCATTGTCGTGGCACGGCGAACAATTGCAAAATACCGTGAAGCGCTCAGTATCCCGCCGGTCAATTTACGCAAGTCCATTTAGAAGAAGGAGCCACATCATGAACCTGCAAGTCAGTGGACACCGCCTCGAGATCACCCCGGCCCTACGCGATTACGTCACCGGCAAGCTCGAGCGAATCATTCGTCATTTCGACAACCTGATCGACGTAAACGTGATTCTGTCGGTGGACAAGCTGAACCAGAAGGCCGAAGTGACAGTTCATCTCGCAGGAAAGGATGTCTACGTGGAGTCTGTAGACGAAGACCTCTATGCCGCGGTGGATGGTCTGGTCGACAAACTGGAGCGTCAGGTCCAGAAGTACAAGCAGAAGCTGCAGGACCACCATCGCGGAAACAAGATTACCGATCACATCGTTGCCGAGTGATAGAAGTAGTCCGCGCACGGGCCAGGCGGCAAGTCCGTTGATGCCGTGCGCTTCCTTGTCTTGATTCATCCACGTCCGTTTTTTCGGGTTTTTGTCGCATGAGCCAGATCACCCAACTACTACCCCTCGAAAACATCATTCTTGATCTCGACGCGAGCAGCAAGAAACGCGTCTTTGAACATGTGGGGCTGCTTTTCGAAAACTACCTCGGCATCGCTCGCAGTACTGTGTTCGACAGTCTGTTTGCGCGCGAGAAACTCGGCTCGACCGGTCTCGGTCAGGGTGTGGCGATTCCGCATGGCAGGATCAAGGGACTGAAAGATGCCACGGGCGCTTTTCTGCGACTTGCTACGCCGGTACCGTTTGATTCTCCCGACGGCAAGCCGGTCTCGCTGCTGTTTGTCCTGCTGGTCCCGGAGGTGGCGACCGAGCAACACCTGCAAATCCTCTCCGAACTGGCGCAGCACTTTTCCGACCGCAACTGTCGAGAAGCGCTGTCCAAGGCAGCCAACCCGAGCAATATTCGCCAGCTTTTTGCCGACTGAGCATGAACGCCCGGCGTCAGTCCAGTGTAGCCCAGCTGTATGAGGACCACCGCGATAAATTGAAGCTTTCGTGGGTCATTGCCGTCGGCGTTGACCGAGCGATCGAGCTCAAGGAGCAGGGCTATTTCGGCGCCGACGTCGTCGGTCACCTCAACCTGATTCATCCGGAACGGCTACAAGTGATCGGCCGAGCCGAACAAGCCTGGGGCTGCCGCGTGACCGCGGAACGTCTGCGCTCACAGGTGAAGGAACTGATGGCCGCCAAGCCCCCGGCGCTGATTATCGCTGACGACCTTGAAATCCTGCCGACGATTCGTGAGGCCTGCGAATCGACACAGACGCCGCTGTTTGTCAGTCCGAAACCCTGCTCGGCGGTGATCGAGCTATTGCGCATCTATCTTTCCCGTCGACTAGCCGGTTCGACATCGGTGCACGGCGTGCTGATGGATGTTTTCGGCATGGGTGTTCTGATTACCGGTGATTCCGGAGTCGGCAAGAGCGAACTCGCTCTGGAACTGATCTCGCGCGGCCATGGTCTGGTTGCCGACGATGTCGTCGAGCTTTCCTGCATCGCGCCGACAACGATTGAGGGGCGCTGTCCGAGCATGCTGCGGGACTATCTTGAAGTACGCGGCCTGGGCCTCCTCAACATCCGCACCATCTTCGGAGAAACCGCTTCGCGCCGGAAGATGAAGCTCAAGGTGATCGCTCATCTGCAAAGGCAGATCAGTGGTTCGGATGGTCCGCGCCTGCCCCTCGACGCGCAAACCCAGGAAATTCTTGGCGTTCCCATACGTAAGGTCGTCATTCCCGTCGCTGCCGGGAGAAACATTGCCGTTCTCCTCGAGGCGGCGGTGCGCAACAGCATCCTCCAGCTTCGCGGTATCGACAGCATGGGAGATTTCATTAACCGCCAACAGCAGGCTCTCCTTGACGACGACCTGTAGCAGTGGCTTAATCACCAGACTTCTTCACCTCGAAAAGGAGAAACTCCCGATGAAAGCCCTAATCGCCCTTGTCACTCTTGCTTTCGCTACCGGCGGCGCCTTTGCCGCCGAAGAGAAAAAGGCGCCCTCAGCAGCCCAGAAGGCGCAGCAGGAAAGAATGTCCGCCTGTAACGCACAGGCCAAAGAAAAGAATTTGAAAGGCAATGAACGCAAGCAGTTCATGAGCGAGTGTCTCAAAGCGAACCCAACCTGAGCCTTGCGTCGCCCGTGCCTGGTCAGGCTGACTCACCGCGCCATCAGTCAAGGGATTCCGATCTGGCATCTGCAGCCAGCAGGTCTGCTTGCCGAAGGCACGCCACGTAGCCGTGGCGATGGCGTTTGAGCAGCCTGGCCAGGCGCCGATCGGCTTCCTGATGGGTGGCACAGAGATCGTTCAAGAAAGCATTGCAGGCGGCCCAGCGCCCTTCCGGCGTAGGCAATACGACGACTGGGCGACCGCCGTCAAGAACAGCGACCAGGCAAGGGGACTCACTCCCGACCCAGGAAGCGGCAACCAGGTCCGTTGCTTCGTGGCGCGGTATGCACAAAGCGACCAGTGCGTCTATGGGTGAATCACACTCGACACAAACGATGGCTGGAAAATAGCCGTGATCAGGTGGTTTGGTGGATGAGTTCATGATGGTGAACTTCTAGCACCCTTGGCCGCGCTTGTACATTCCCGATCGTGTGCGGCAGCACTTTCATTTCTCTGGGTTTCACAGTATGCAAGTCACGGACTTCGACGTCCTTATCGTTGGTGGCGGACTGGCGGGCCTTTCTCTGGCCTGCGCACTGCGCGACACGCGCCTCAGGGTTGCCCTGGTCGAACAGCGCCCGCCGCTTCCTGCACCGGGCTGGGACGCGCGCGTTTACGCGATCTCCCCGGTCAACGCTGACTTCCTGCGAGCAATCGGCGTCTGGAAGCACATGCCGGCCGAGCGCATGGCGCCAATTTCAGCCATGAAAATCGTTGGCGACCGCAGCGCAAAGCTCGATTTCTCGGCTTACGAAACGGGTGTTCCCGAACTTGGCTGGATTCTTGAATCATCGCTGATGGCCTGCGAACTCTGGGAGAGCGTCAAACGGCAGGGCAACCTCACCCTGCTTTGCCCGGCGACGCCCAAAGCCCTGGAAATGGCTTCAGTGGCCGCGGCGCTGACCCTCGGCGACGGCCAAACCGTGTCTGCCAGGCTGCTCGTCGGCGCTGACGGACGAGACTCCTGGGTACGTGAAGTACTTGGCTTGCGGGCGATCAATACGCCCTACGGCGAGATGGGGCTAGTCGCCAATTTCGAGTGCCAGCGTCCACATCGCGGCATCGCACGTCAATGGTTTCGTCACGACGGGGTGCTGGCCTGGCTGCCGATGGCGGGCAATCGCGTTTCCATCGTCTGGTCCACGCCTGACGAAAACGCACTGGCCATGTTGGCACTGCCAGCCGAAGAACTGTGCACCCGGGTTGCCGCTGCTGGCAATCATGAGCTGGGCGCTTTCCAGTTGCTGACCCCGGCAGCCGCCTTCCCGCTACGCCTGATACGGGTGCCGCAGATCGTTGCGCCGCGCTTGGCGCTGCTTGGCGACGCGGCACACGGCATTCACCCGCTTTCCGGGCATGGCATCAACCTCGGCTTTCAGGATGCGCAGGTACTGGCCGGTCTGCTGGGGGCCACACCGGACTGGCAGGACATCGGCAGTGAGCGTCTGCTGCTTCGCTATCAACGGCAAAGGCGCGAGGAAACGCTGCTCATGCAAACCTTTACGCACGCACTACACCACCTTTTCCAGCAAACCTTTCCCGGAGTCAAACCATTGCGCAATTTCGGAATGAACCTGACGAACGCTTTGCCAGTCTTAAAGAATCTGTTTGTGCGCTATGCCATTGGCGCTTTCTGATGCGTTCCCTTTCCGGAGAAACTACTGATGTATAAACAACTAATGCCGTTTGCACTTGCCGCAGTCCTCAGTCTGCCAACCCTTGCGGACGAGGCCAGCGTCAAGAAAGCGGTTGAAGGCAAGCTCGAACGTCCGGTCAGCAGCGTGACCAAGACCCCCTACCTGGGTCTCTACGAAGTCTACGTCGATGGCCAGATCGTCTATACGGACGAGAAGGTTTCAGCGCTGCTCCTGGGTGCTCTGATCGATGCCAAGACGATGAAGAGCGTGACCGAGGAGCGGATGCAGAAACTCACCGCAATCAAGTTCTCGGACTTGCCGCTGACATTGGCGGTGAAACAGGTGCGTGGCGATGGGAAACGTGTCTTCGCCACCTTCGAAGACCCGAACTGCGGTTACTGCAAGAAAATGGCCAAGGACATCGCCAAGCTGGATAACGTGACGATTTACACTTTTCTCTACCCGATCCTCTCGCCGGATTCGCTGGAGAAGTCGAATCAGATCTGGTGTGCCGCCGACAAGGCCAAGGCATGGAATGACTGGATGGTCGATGGCAAGGCGCCAGCAGGCAAGGGGGATTGCGATACGACAGCAGTCAAGAAAACCATCGAGACAGGCCGCAAGTTGGCGATCAACGGCACGCCGACGGTCTTCTTCGCGGATGGGGAGCGGATCCCTGGTGCCATTCCTCTGGCCAGGATCGAACAGAAGCTCGCCCAGAACCCGGCCAAGTGACCCCGTTTCCCGCAGGAATCAGCGGCCCCTGGCGGGAAAAACCTGCCGACCGTAGTGGATCGACAGGGAACTGATCAGTGGATATTCCGCCAGTTGCCTGGCGATCTCGCGTTCAGCCTTGTTGACCGCGGCAAGATCTCCGAGGGCCTGGCGAGGCAGGAGTAACTCGGCTTCGATGCGGCCATTGAGATAATGCAGGATGACTCGCCGGGGTTCCGGAAGATCGGCGAGCATGGGGGCCAACTCCTTCATCAGTTCACTACGGTCGGGCATGCTCTGGAGCTTGCTGTCGTGATCCATATCATCCTCGACGTCGACATGAACGAGCACGTCCGAAACCGAGGCATGGCTGTCGAGGACGCGCTTGCGGGTCATCTCGGCAATACGGTGACCTTCCGAAACACCAATGCGCGCGTCGACACAAACATGTGCATCGACCAGTGAGCGATGCGCCATGCGACGGGTGCGCAGCTCGTGGAGATTCCTGACGCCGGGGGTATCAACGATCACTTGGCGGATGCTGTCGACCTCCTCGACCGACAAGCCGGTGTCGATCAGTTCCAGAATGGCATCCCAGGCGAACACCACGCCCATGCGGACGATCATGAAGCCGACGATCACTGCTGCCACCGAGTCGGCAAAGTTGTAGCCCATCAGATTGCCGACGATTCCCAAGGCCACCACCAGTGACGAGGCGGCGTCGGAGCGGGCATGCCAGGCATTGGCGATCAGCATCGGCGAACGCAGGCGCTCACCCACGTGCAGCATGTAGCGAAACAGGCCCTCCTTCGCCGCCAGTGCAAGGATCGCGGTCCATAGCGCCAGCTGCTGTACCGGTGGCAGGTTGTCGAGGTTCTGCAGCTTCACCCCGGCGCCCCAGATGATCCCGGCGCCAGTGACTGCGAGAATGGCTCCCAGCGCAAACGATGCCGCCGTTTCAATGCGGGCATGGCCATAGGGATGGCGTTCGTCGGCAGGATCCTTGCTGTGGTGAGCAGCGAAGAGCACCAGGAAATCACAGACCAGATCGGATAGCGAATGCAGGCCGTCGGCGATCAAACCTTGGGAATGGGCAACGATGCCCGCGACGACCTGCGCGCTGGTCAGGAAAATATTGACCAGCACGCTGACCCAGGTGACACGCTGTGTCATACCGTGCCGCCCTGGGTCGTCGAATGAGATTGCAGGGGTGTCGTTACGTCCGCTCATGGCTCGGCTACTTTCGGAAATACCGCCCGGCATGGGATCGCGAACGGGTGGTGCGATGCTCAGTGGTCAAGTGAACTCACTACCTGCGAAAAGGTTTGTGCGATTTCCGCCGATTGTGCAAGCCCCATCTCACGTTCGATCTTGGCCAGGGAAAAGATGCCACAGAGGATGTGATGGTCTTCTTCATCGTGGTCTACGACCAGACAGTAAGGCGTCCCCAGCTCCTTCAGGGTTGCCACGACGTTGCCTACCCGGGCCAGGCTCACATCTTTGAGATGCATCACTTCGACATCATCGTGTTGTTTGATCATCACATCGCCGACTACCAGTTCGCTGGGACGAACGCCCATCGTATGGGCTACGGCCAGCGGCCGGTGACCCTTGGTCCCGGCTTCGGTGACGATCCCCTGCAACTGTCTCTGCTCGTCGGCCACCAGCAGGTAGTGCACATGGCACAGCGCCATGATCCGGTTGGCATCGTCAAGCGAGGCATCGCGCGCAATCGTGATCGGCGTCATGCGCTGAAAATCGGTCATCACCCGCAGCGCCGGCGAATGGGCATCAACCGGAGTGCTCGTTGCTGCCCTTCTTGGCAGGTAACAGGGGACGCCTCTCTTGAGCCGGGTCCAGGGCAAAGGCTTGAATCGAGTATCTGGCATTTCCTGATTTCTCCTGATCTGTGGTAGTGCAGGGATTAAAGCACTGTGCCGGGCTTCTGACAAGCGCTGGCTGCACAGGTTTCAGACGCTGGCAGCCTGCGAATTGCCCAATTAAGGGTTCTTTCCGGTATAATCCTGCGGCTTGCAAAGAACCGAGCGGGAGGGCTGTGTGCCCGTCCCGCTTTTGCGTATCTACAGCTTGGACAGGCAGCAAATTCAACCGCAGCCACCACAGGAGTCCTTCGTGTCCTTGTTACCCACTCTTCCGCCCGCGCTTCTCGCACTGGCCGACGGCACGCTTTTCCGCGGCCTGGCGATCGGCGCCGGCGGCAGTACCAGCGGCGAGGTCGTGTTCAATACGGCGATGACTGGCTACCAGGAAATACTGACCGATCCCTCGTACTGTCGCCAGATCGTCACCCTGACCTACCCGCACATCGGCAACGTCGGTTGCAATGCCGAGGACTTCGAGTCACCAGGCAATCATGCCGCGGGTCTGGTGATTCGTGATCTGCCGGTTCGCGCCGAGAGCTGGCGGCTGCAGGAGACACTGGCCGGGTATCTGCAGAAACATGGCATCGTGGCGATTGCCGGTATCGATACGCGCAAGCTGACACGCCTGCTGCGGGAAAAGGGCGCGCAGGCGGGCTGCATCATGGCGTTCGAGGTCGATGAGGAACGTGCGCTTGCCGAGGCACGTGCCTTCCCCGGTCTTGCCGGAATGGACCTCGCCAGGGTGGTCAGCGTTGCGGCGTCCTACGAGTGGTCCGGCGGGCCATGGCACTTGGGCGGCTATCGTGCTGCGCCGACACCATTGTGGCATGTCGTCGCCTACGATTTCGGCGTCAAACACAACATTCTGCGCTTGCTGGCGGCGCGTGCTTGCCGGGTGACGGTGGTGCCGGCAGAGACCACGGCGACTGAGGTCTTCAAGCTGCAACCGGACGGAGTATTCCTTTCGAACGGACCTGGCGACCCCGAGCCTTGCGATTACGCAATCACGGCGATCCGTGAAATCCTCGCCAGGCGCCTACCGATTTTCGGGATTTGTCTGGGTCACCAGTTGCTGGCGCTGGCCTCGGGCGCCAGGACGATGAAAATGAAGTTCGGCCATCATGGCGCCAACCACCCGGTCAAGGATCTCCAGACCGGGCAGGTCCTGATCACCAGCCAGAACCATGGCTTCGCGGTGGATGCCGATACCCTGCCGGCGAACCTGCAGGCAACGCACGTGTCGCTGTTTGACGGATCACTGCAGGGCCTGACGCGTAACGACCTGCCTGCTTTTTCCTTCCAGGGCCACCCGGAAGCCAGTCCGGGGCCGCACGACATCGCCTATCTGTTCGACCGCTTTGTCCAGATGATGCAAGACGAAAAGGCGACTCATGCCCAAGCGCACTGACCTCAAGAGCATTCTGATCATCGGTGCCGGTCCGATCGTCATCGGACAGGCCTGCGAGTTTGACTACTCCGGTGCGCAAGCCTGCAAGGCGCTGCGCGAGGAAGGCTACCGGGTGATTCTGGTGAACTCCAATCCGGCCACGATCATGACCGATCCGGAAATGGCGGAAGTCACCTATATCGAGCCGATTACCTGGAAAGTCGTCGAAAAAAATCATCGCCAAGGAGCGTCCAGACGCGCTGCTGCCGACCATGGGCGGGCAGACGGCGCTGAACTGTGCGCTCGATCTGGCCAGACATGGTGTTCTCGAACGCTTTGGCGTCGAGATGATCGGTGCCACCAGGGAAGCCATCGACAAGGCCGAGGACCGCGAGAAGTTCAAGGTGGCGATGACCCGCATCGGTCTCGGTTCAGCTCGTTCGGCGATGGCGCACTCGCTGGAGGAAGCGCTGCAGGTGCAGGCGATGATCGGCTATCCGGCAATCATCCGCCCATCGTTCACCATGGGCGGTTCGGGTGGCGGCATTGCCTACAACCAGGAAGAGTTCGTCGAAATCTGCAAACGCGGCCTCGAAGCCAGTCCGACCAGCGAGTTGCTGATCGAGGAGTCGCTGATCGGCTGGAAAGAGTTCGAGATGGAGGTGGTGCGCGATCGCAAGGACAATTGCATCATCGTCTGTTCGATCGAGAACCTCGACCCGATGGGGGTGCATACCGGCGACTCGATTACCGTTGCTCCGGCACAGACGCTGACCGACAAGGAATACCAGATCATGCGCGACGCTTCAGTGGCGGTGTTGCGCGAGGTCGGCGTCGATACCGGCGGCTCGAACGTCCAGTTTGCGATCTGCCCACAGGACGGGCGGATGATCGTCATCGAGATGAACCCGCGTGTTTCGCGTTCTTCGGCGCTGGCGTCGAAGGCCACCGGCTTTCCGATCGCCAAGGTGGCGGCAAAACTGGCGGTAGGTTATACGCTCGATGAACTGGCCAACGACATCACCGGTGGCAAGACCCCGGCCTCGTTCGAGCCATCAATCGACTATGTGGTCACCAAGGTGCCCCGTTTTGCCTTCGAGAAATTCCCCGAGGCCGACTCGCGGCTGACCACGCAGATGAAATCGGTGGGCGAAGTCATGGCCATCGGGCGAACCTTCCAGGAATCCTTGCAAAAGGCCTTGCGCGGCCTTGAGATCGGCGTCGACGGCTTCGACGAGCGCAGCGTCGATCGCGAGGAAATCGAGATGGCGCTCAGCGAAGCGCGCCCGGAACGTATCTGGTACGTGGCCGACGCCTTCCGGATCGGTCTGAGTCTGGGCGAGATTCATCGGCTGACGGCGATCGATCCATGGTTCCTGGCGCAGATCGAGGATCTCTACAAGAAGGCCGAACATATCCGCGGCAGGCCGCTCGCTTCGCTGTCACGCGACGAGTTGTGGTATCTGAAACGTGCCGGTTTTTCGGACAAACGCCTGGCGACCCTGATGCGGACGACGCAGACGGCGGTTCGCGAGCGCCGGCATGCGCAGCTGATTCGCCCGGTCTACAAACGTGTCGACACTTGCGCAGCCGAATTTTCGACCGATACCGCATACCTGTACTCGACCTATGAGCAAGAGTGCGAGGCGAATCCCAGCGACCGGAATAAGATCATGGTCCTTGGTGGCGGCCCGAACCGCATCGGCCAGGGGATCGAGTTCGACTACTGCTGCGTGCATGCTGCGCTCGCGCTGCGTGCCGAAGGTTATGAGACGATCATGGTCAACTGCAATCCGGAAACGGTATCCACGGACTATGACACCTCCGATCGTCTCTACTTCGAGCCGCTTACGCTCGAGGACGTGCTGGAAATCGTCGCCGTGGAAAAACCGATCGGCGTCATCGTCCAGTATGGCGGGCAGACCCCACTCAAGCTTGCACGTGACCTCGAAGCCAATGGCGTACCGATCATCGGCACCAGCCCGGACATGATCGACGCTGCCGAGGATCGCGAGCGATTCCAGAAGCTGCTCCAGGATCTGGGCCTCAGACAGCCGTCCAACCGTACCGCACGAACCGAACCCGAGGCACTGCGCCTGGCAGCCGAAATCGGTTATCCGCTGGTAGTTCGTCCGTCGTACGTGCTCGGCGGCCGGGCAATGGAAATCGTCCATGAAGAGCGCGACCTCGAACGCTACATGCGTGAGGCAGTCAAGGTTTCCAACGATTCGCCGGTGTTGCTCGATCGTTTCCTGAACGATGCCTGCGAAGTGGACGTCGATGCGCTCTGCGATGGCCAGGAGGTGCTGATCGGCGGAGTGATGGAGCATATCGAACAGGCCGGCGTGCATTCCGGTGATTCGGCGTGTTCGCTGCCGCCGTATTCGCTGTCGACCGAATTGCAGGACGAACTGCGCCGGCAGACGCGGCTGATGGCCATGGGGCTGAAGGTCTGCGGTCTGATGAACGTCCAGTTCGCGATCCAGAGGGGAGTCGTTTTTGTCCTCGAAGTCAACCCGCGCGCATCGCGTACGGTTCCCTTCGTTTCCAAGGCCACCGGGCTACAGTTGGCAAAAATCGCTGCCCGTTGCATGGTTGGACAATCACTCGCCAGCCAGGGGGTCACCCAGGAAGTGGTCCCGAATTATTTCTCGGTCAAGGAAGCCGTTTTTCCTTTCGCGAAGTTCCGTGGCGTCGATACCATTCTGGGTCCCGAAATGAAGTCGACGGGCGAGGTGATGGGAGTTGGTCTCAGCTTTTCCGAGGCCTTCGTCAAGAGTCAGTTGGCAGCAAGCGTTCGCCTCCCGAGTTCGGGGCAGGTGTTCATCAGCGTCAAGGAATCGGATAAGCCGAAGGCGGTGAATATTGCCCGCGAACTGCAGGCGACAGGGTTTACACTGATTGCCACGCGCGGTACGGCGGCGGCAATCGCGGCAGCAGGAATTGCCGTGACGCCAGTGAACAAGGTGACCGAAGGTCGTCCACATGTGGTCGACATGATCAAGAACAACGAGATCGTCCTGATCATCAATACCGTGGACGAAAAGCGCAAGGCCATCAGCGACTCTCGCTCGATCCGCACCTCTGGCCTCGCGGCAAGAGTGACGATCTACACAACGATCTGGGGCGCCGAAGCGGCAGCGGACGGGATCAGGAATCGTGGCGAGCTGGTCGTCTATCCGATACAGGATTTGCACGCACAACTGAAACTTAGTTAACCCATGGACGCGCCGAATCCGCCGATCTGGAGGGTGCCGGTGGTTTGGCAACGGATAAGATGAGCAAAATACCTGTGACCGTCAATGGCGCCGAGAAACTCCGCGCCGAACTGCATAATTTGAAAACCGTCGAACGCCCACGCGCCATCGCAGCGATTGCCGAGGCGCGTTCGCACGGCGATCTCTCGGAGAACGCCGAGTACGACGCAGCCAAGGAACGGCAGGGATTTGTCGAAGGCCGCATCAAGGAAATCGAGAGCAAACTCGCGAATGCGCAGATCATCGACCCGAAGCTGCTCGACGCCGACGGGCGTTGCGTTTTCGGGGCAACGCTCGATCTCGAGGACCAGGAAACCGGCCTCAGCGTCAGCTATCAGATTGTCGGTGAGGATGAGGCCGACATCAAGGCGGGCAAGATTTCGATCAACTCGCCCATCGCACGTGCGCTGATCGGCAAGTTTGCCGGTGACATCGCCGAGGTTCAGGCCCCCGGTGGTATTCGCGAATACGAAATCATTGAAGTCCGCTACGAGTAGGTAGCATGCGACGCCTTGCGGATGCACTGTACGACGTGGCGCTGACCCTCTGGGTTGGTGGCTTGTGGACGATCGGCTATCTCGTGGCGCCGACCCTGTTCGCCGCGATGAGTAGAGACCGTCAGACGGCAGGCATGCTTGCCGGCAAGCTCTTCGAGTTGATGGGCTGGGTGGGCCTGGCCTGTGCGACCTACCTGTTGTTGTTCCTGTTGCTGCGTAGCGGCAGCGTGGTCATGCGGCGCTGGAACTTCTGGTTGCTGCTGTTGATGCTCGTACTCACCGCGGTCAGTCTGTTCGGACTGCAGCCGCTGTTGGCGCAGCTCAGGGCCGACGCCTTGCCGCGCGAAGTGATGGAGAGCGTGTTGCGGAACCGCTTCGCTGCCTGGCATGGCGTTTCGAGCATTCTCTACCTTGTTCAGAGCGTGCTCGGCCTGCTGCTCGTGACCCGTGCCGAGCGCGGCGGCAGATAAGGACGTGCGCTGTCCGAGAGACACCTCCTCCGGCGATTTCCCCGGTCACAGCAGAATCAGCGCTCCGAATTTCCCTGGAAGCTGCGCTTGCTGGGGCGCCGACCAAGGGGTCTGGTGTGTGGCCGGGCAGCCTGGGCTGGCTTGTCCGCTGGCGGGCGCCAGATCACCAGCAGTTTGCCGATATGTTGGACCGGCGCCGCGTCGAGCTGCTCACAAATTGTCGCGAGGAAGTGCTCACGGACTTCACGGTCATCGTGATAGACCCGGATCTTGATCAGCCCATGACTGGCGAGACTGGCGTTGACCTCCTTGACGACCGATTCGGAGAGGCCGTTCTGGCTGATCGAGACCACGGGATGCAGGGAATGCGCGCGGGCGCGCAAGGCGCGTCGCTCGTTGGAACTGAGGTTGAGCATGCAGGGTACCTTTGTTGAAGCATCCATTTTAGCGGGTTTTGGCGAATGAATCGAAGTAGATCGAGCAATGCCTGGTTGCGTGAACATGTCAACGACCCGTATGTGCAGCGGGCGCGGGCTGAAGGCTATCGTTCGCGCGCTTCCTACAAGCTGCTTGCGATGGATGACAAGGATCATCTCATCCGCGCTGGCGACGTGGTCGTTGACCTGGGGGCGGCCCCCGGTGGCTGGTCGCAGGTCGCAGCGAAGAGGATGCAGGGCCGGGGCCGCATCATCGCCGTCGATCTGCTGGAGATGGTGCCTTTGCACGGTGTGACCTTCGTCCAGGGAGACTTCTGCGAGCAGGAAGTACTCGATGTCCTCGAAAACCTGCTCGGGGGTGAGAAAGCAGGGCTTGTTCTTTCCGACATGTCGCCCAATATATCCGGCGTTGCGGCTTGCGACCAGGCCCGTGGCTCGCACCTCGCCGAACTGGCTCTGGAATTCGCCCGCAACTGGCTGAAACCCGAAGGCGCTTTTCTGGTCAAAGTTTTTCAGGGTCAGGGTTTTACTGATTTTCTGCTGGAAATGCGCAAGACTTTCAATGTGGTGTCCGCACGCAAGCCGGACGCCTCGCGTGATCGCAGCCCGGAAGTATATCTGCTGGGCAGGACCTTGAAAGAGTGAGAGTATCTTCGATGTCGCTTTTGCTTCAGCAGGGGCGAATCGGTTTAGAATGTACTAATGTGAACTTGTGAAATGGCAAGGTTTCGCGAGAAATCCCGGATCGGGTAACGTGGAAGAGGTAACGCATTGAATAACATGTTCAAAAATCTGGCAGTCTGGCTGGTGATCGGTCTTGTTCTGATGACGGTGTTCAACCAGTTCAACAATCGCCAAGTAACCCAGTCGTCGATGGAGTATTCGCAGTTTATCGAGGAAGTGGGCAAGGGTACGATTGCCAAGGTGGTCATCGAGGGGCGTGTGCTCAAGGCAACGACGACCGACGGCCGCAAACTGACCAGCTACGCGCCACCGGATCTATGGATGGTTTCCGACCTGCTGAAACACGGAGTCAAGATCGAGGCCAAGCCCGAGGAAGAGCAATCGTTCCTGATGAGCATCTTCGTCAGCTGGTTCCCGATGTTGCTGTTGATCGGCGTATGGATTTTCTTCATGCGCCAGATGCAGGGCGGCGGACGCGGCGGCGCTTTCTCATTCGGCAAGAGCAAGGCACGGCTGCTCGACGAATCGACCAATACCATTACCTTTGCCGATGTTGCCGGTTGCGACGAGGCCAAGGAGGAGGTTTCGGAACTCGTTGATTTCCTGCGCGATCCGTCAAAATTCCAGAAACTCGGTGGGCGTATCCCGAAGGGCGTGCTACTGGTTGGCAACCCCGGTACCGGTAAAACGCTGCTCGCCAAAGCGATTGCCGGCGAGGCCAAGGTGCCTTTCTTCTCGATCTCGGGTTCCGACTTCGTCGAAATGTTCGTCGGTGTCGGCGCTGCGCGCGTTCGCGACATGTTCGAAAACGCCAAGAAACATGCTCCCTGTATCATTTTCATCGATGAACTGGATGCGGTGGGTCGTCAGCGTGGCGCCGGACTTGGCGGTGGCAATGACGAACGCGAGCAGACGCTCAACCAGATGCTGGTCGAGATGGACGGCTTCGAGGCCAGCGTCGGGGTCATCGTGATCGCCGCCACCAACCGTCCCGACGTGCTCGACCCGGCGCTGATGCGTCCGGGACGTTTCGACCGTCAGGTCGTCGTCCCACTTCCCGACATCCGTGGGCGGGAACAGATTCTCGTGGTGCATATGCGCAAGGTGCCGCTGTCCCCCGACGTCAAAGCGGACATCATCGCCCGCGGGACCCCCGGTTTTTCCGGAGCCGACCTGGCCAACCTGGTCAACGAGGCGGCCCTGTTCGCCGCGCGTGGCAACAAGCGCCTGGTCGACATGGAAGACTTTGAAAAGGCCAAGGACAAGATCATGATGGGCGCCGAGCGTCGCAGCATGGTCATGAACGAGGACGAGAGGCGCAATACGGCATATCACGAATCCGGGCATGCAGTGGTCGCCAAGTTGATGCCCAAATCCGATCCGGTGCATAAGGTGACCATCATCCCGCGCGGTCGTGCGCTCGGCCTGACCATGCAATTGCCGGAGGAGGATCGCTACGCTTACGACCGCGTCTACCTGATGAGCCGGATTGCCGTTCTGTTCGGTGGCCGTATTGCTGAAGAGCTGTTCATGAACCAGATGACCACCGGGGCGTCGAATGACTTCGAAAGGGCAACGCAAATGGCGCGTGACATGGTCACCCGCTACGGCATGTCCGATGCACTCGGTCCGATGGTCTATGGGGAAAACGATGGTGAGGTTTTTCTCGGACGCTCGGTGACCACGCACAAGAACATGTCCGAAGCGACGATGGAGAAGGTCGATGCGGAAATACGCCGGATCATCGACGAGCAGTATGCTTTGGCGCGTCGAATGCTCGAAAATCATCGCGACAAGGTCGAGGCAATGGCAGCAGCGCTGCTTGAACTGGAAACGATAGACGCCGACCAGATCAATGACATCATGGAAGGCAAGCCACCACGCCCACCCAAGCAGCCACAGGCACCGTCGCCGAGCAAGCCGGACCACAACACGCCGGATGCCGCGCCCAGCGCAACCGCGCCGGCCTGAGTGGAGTAGCGCCAGTTGGACCCGCGTCAGCGGGTCCGGTCCAACGCTTGTTCGGCTTTTTTATGCTGCTTCGCTGCGGGGATTTTCAACTCACACTCGCCCGTCCTCTGGTGATGGGCATCGTCAATCTGACCCCGGATTCATTCTCCGGTGACGGTTTGGCGGGCGACGCCGCAAGGGCAATCGTGCGCGCTCACCGACAGATCGAAGAAGGTGCAGATCTGCTCGATATCGGAGCCGAATCGTCGCGCCCAGGTGCCATTCCGACAACCGTTGAAGAGGAACTCAGCCGCCTGCTGCCTGTGCTGGATGCGCTGGACGGATGCGGTGTGCCGATTTCGGTCGATACCTACAAGCCTGAAGTGATGCGTGCAGCGTTACTGCACGGCGCTTCGATGATCAATGACATCTACGCGCTGCGCCGGCCCGGTGCACTTGCTGCGGTGGTCGACAGCAACTGTGCAATCTGCCTGATGCACATGCGCGGCGAGCCATTGACGATGCAGGAGAGTCCCGTCTACACCGATGTCGTCGCCGAGGTCCTGAACTTTCTCCATAGCCGTGTGACGCAGGTCAGAACAGCCGGGATAGCGAGTGATCGTCTGGTGCTTGATCCGGGTTTTGGCTTCGGCAAGACGCTGCAGCACAACCTCGAACTTCTGCGTCGCTTCGCCGAGTTACCGCTTGCCGGACTGCCCGTATTGGCGGGCATATCACGCAAATCGATGCTCGGTGCCATTACCGCGCGGGCGGTCGGAGACCGCTTGGCTGCCAGCGTCGCCGCCGCCTTGCTGGCCGTGCAACGCGGTGCACGCCTGTTGCGTGTTCACGACGTCGCGCAGACACGCGACGCTCTGGCCATCTGGCAAGCCGTGGAAGATCAATAAGCCTGTTTGTGTCTTTCTTGACAGTCGCTTCACCGGCGTTTGCGTAGAATGGAACCCATTCGACAGACGTCGACTCATCTGCGCTCCGAGGGAGAGAAAATCGTGACAAGAAAGTATTTTGGGACGGACGGCGTACGCGGGCGTGTTGGGGAAGTCCCGATCACGCCGGATTTCGTCATGCGCCTGGGGCATGCGACAGGAAGGGTGCTCGCTGCCCGCGACACGGCGCGCAGCCATGTCAAGGCGGGAGAGCGGCCAGCGGTCCTGATCGGAAAGGACACACGTATTTCCGGCTACATGCTGGAAGCCGCGCTGGAAGCCGGGTTTTCTGCCGCCGGTGTCGATGTCTGCCTGGTCGGGCCAATGCCCACGCCAGCCATTGCTTACCTCACCCGCGCCCTGCGCTTGCAGGCGGGAATCGTCATTTCTGCTTCGCACAATCCCTACTATGATAACGGAATCAAGTTCTTTTCGGCAGGGGGCACCAAGTTGCCCGATGAGATGGAGTCCGAGATTGAAGCAGCGCTCGACGAGCCGCTGACTTGTGTGCCTTCGGCCGGTCTTGGCCGTGCACGGCGAATCGATGATGCGGATGGTCGTTATATCGAGTTCTGCAAGAGCACTTTTCCGTTTGAAATGGATCTGCGGGGGCTGAAAATCGTTGTCGACTGCGCAAACGGTGCGGCTTACCACATCGCACCGCATGTCTTCCACGAACTGGGCGCCGAGGTGAGCAGTATCGGCACCGAACCGAACGGCCTCAACATCAACCAGGAGGTCGGTGCCACGGCTCCCGGAGCCCTACGTGACGCTGTCGTGGCACAAGGTGCCGACCTCGGGATTGCGCTGGATGGAGACGCTGACCGGGTCATGATGGTTGACGCTGTCGGCAATATCTACGATGGTGATCAACTCCTGTTTGCGGTAGTGCGGAGCCGGCTGCGCCAGGGCAGTGTGGCAGGTGTCGTGGGCACCTTGATGAGCAATCTCGCCCTTGAGCATGCGCTGGCTGAATTCAATGTACCTTTTGTCCGCGCCAATGTCGGCGACCGATACGTGATGGACATGCTGAGGCAAAAGGGTTGGCTTTATGGTGGGGAAAATTCGGGGCACATTCTCTGCCTCGACCGACACACTACTGGCGATGGCATCGTTTCCGCCCTGCAGGTGCTTTCTGGGCTGCGTGACGCGGGGGGCGATCTGCAACAACTCCTCGGGAACCTGAAGCTCTATCCACAAAAGCTGATCAATGTTGCGCTGAGCAAGGGCTTTCCCTGGAAAGACCACCCCCTGATCGGAGCCGCGCAGCACGAGGTGGAGAGCGAACTCGATGGTTGTGGGCGGGTGCTCCTGCGTGCTTCGGGGACTGAACCGCTGCTGCGCGTGATGGTCGAGGGTCAGGACTTGGCGACAGTCTGTCGAGCGGCCGAGAAGTTGGCAAGCGCTGTGCGTGAAGCCGTTTCTTCTTGATCCGGGCGGGCAGCGGTGCGCGCATGGCTTTGACCGATCACATGCAGCATGTGCATTGATACCGAAATCCTTCAAAAATTTCCCTGGAGTTCCGCGGCAAGTCTGTTTATAATATGCGGCTAAACTATATTTTGATGTTTTTGAACCTGGGAAGAGTCGATGCCTGCTATTCGCGTCAAGGAAAATGAGCCGTTCGAAGTTGCGATCCGCCGTTTCAAACGAACCGTCGAGAAGACCGGTCTGCTGACCGAGTTGAGAGCTCGCGAGTTCTACGAAAAGCCCACTGCCGAGCGCAAGCGCAAGCTGGCCGCAGCGGTCAAACGTCATCACAAGCGGATGCGCAGCCAGACCTTGCCGCCCAAGATGTACTGACACCGGATTGGCGTTGCCTGGATAGCCGCCCGTCTGTAGACGGGCGGCTTTTGTCGCTTCTGAAACTGTAGCTGTTCAAGGGAGCCCCATTGATCCCGGACACTTTCATTCAGGAGTTGCTGTATCGCGTCGACTTGGTCGACCTGATCGACGGCTACGTTCCGCTGAAGAAAACGGGCGCCAACTTTGCCGCGTGTTGCCCGTTCCACAGCGAGAAGTCGCCTTCTTTCACGGTCAGCCCGAGCAAGCAGTTTTACCACTGCTTCGGCTGCAGCGCGCACGGCAATGCAATCAGCTTTCTTATGGAGTACGCCGGCCTGGGCTTCGTTGACGCCATCAAGGAACTCGCTGTTCACGCCGGCATGCCGTTTCCCGAGGATCAGGGACATGCTCCAGCACACGCTCCGAAATCACAAGCGCTTGCCGAAAGCATGGCGCGGGCCGCCAGATATTACTACGAGCAACTCAAGTGTTCCGAAAAGGCAATCCGCTACCTCAAGGAACGGGGGGTCAGCGGAGAAATTGCCCGCAGGTTTGGCCTCGGTTATGCGCCAGAGGGATGGCAGAACCTCGCTGCCGCTTTCGATGATTACAGCAGTCCTGATCTGCAACTATCGGGCCTGGTGATCAGCAATGAGCGAGGGCGTCTCTACGACCGTTTTCGCGAGCGAGTGATGTTTCCGATCATCAACCAGAAGGGCGAGGTGATCGCTTTCGGCGGCCGTGTACTTGGGCAGGGCGAGCCGAAATATCTGAACTCTCCCGAAACGCCTCTGTTCGAAAAAGGCCGCGAGGTATTTGGGCTGCCGCAGGCACGCGCGGCCATACGCGAGCGCGATACGGTGATTGTCGTCGAAGGTTATCTGGATGTCGTGGCTCTCGCGCAGTACGGAAACGGCAATGCGGTTGCCACGCTCGGTACAGCCACCACGAGCATGCAGGTACAGAAACTGCTGCGCCAGGCGGAGCGGATCGTTTTCTGCTTTGATGGCGATGCCGCCGGACGTAAGGCCGCGTGGCGTGCCCTGGAGAACAGTCTTGAGGCGTTGACTGAACAGAAAAGCATTGCCTTTGTCTTTCTCCCGGACGGCGAGGACCCCGATAGTTTTGTTCGCAGACACGGCGGCGAGGCTTTTCGGCAGATGATCGCGCAGGCGACACCGCTCTCCGATTTTCTGCTGAGTGAACTGTCGGCACACTGCGATCTGAGCAGTGCCGAAGGCAATGCGAGGCTGGTCGCCGACGCTAAACCGCTGCTGGGCCGCCTGCAGTCTTCCCTGCTTCGACTGCAACTGGTCAAGCGCCTGGCACAGGTCAGTGGTTTTTCGCAAGCCGAGGTGGAAGGGCTGTGCGAACTGCGACCACTGACGCAGCCAGAGCCGGCGCGCGCGCCACGACAAGCACCTTCGCTGCTACGGCCATTGCTGCGCCTGTTGCTCCAGAAACCGCAACTGGCCTCAGGCTTGCCACTCGACCTGCTTCCCGGCAACTCGACTGAAGCCGGAGCGGTGCGTCTGATATGTGAAACGATTGCTGCTGCCGGCACCCAGTCACTGGCCTACCCAAGCCTGATCGAAAAGCTCAGAGGCAGCGAATGTGAGGGCATCCTGCGTGCAGCCGCGGCTGAACTAATGCAAGAGCCTTTTGCCGAAGACGAGATTGATGCCGAATTTACTGGCGCGGTCCAGCAGCTACTCGAAGGCGCACACAAACGAGTCTTCATGCAGTTGCAGGAGAAGGCTCAGAGGCTTGGGGTGAGCGGACTCTCGAGCGAAGAAAAGCGGCAATATCTAGCGGCGCTCACTGCGCGTGGGCGGCACGGCACCGGAGTATAAGGGATGATACAATCAAGAGTTTTTCCAGTCTAACGCTATTCGGGAAATGGTCATGATAAGGGAAAAGGTAGTAACTACGAAGGCGGCGAAAGCCAAGGCAGCGGCAGACCTTCTGGCGCAAGTCGGGAGCCAACCGGTACCGGTTGACGACGAAACGCGCAAGATGCGTCTCAAGACGCTGATCAAGCTCGGCAAGGAACGAGGCTTTCTTACTTACGCCGAAATCAATGACCATCTGCCTGATGATGTCGTCGATGCCGAGCAGATCGAAAGCATCATCAGCACCTTCAACGACATGGGCATCCAGGTCTATGATGAAGCGCCGGATGCCGAAACGCTGCTGATGTCGGATGCCACCCCGGCGGCCGGTGCAGACGATGCCGATGTGGAAGAGCAGGCGGAACAGGCGCTGTCAACGGTGGACTCCGAGTTCGGCAGGACGACCGACCCGGTACGCATGTACATGCGCGAAATGGGTTCGGTCGAGTTGCTGACCCGTGAAGGCGAAATCGAGATTGCCAAGCGCATCGAAGATGGCCTCAAGCACATGATCCAGGCGATCTCCGCCTGCCCGACAACGATTGCCGAGATCCTCAGTTGCGCCGACAAGATCGCACGCGATGAGATGCGCATCGATGAATTGATCGATGGGCTGATCGACCCCGAAATTGACAACTCACTCGAAGAGTTGGCCGAGGAGGTGGCTGAGGACGATGAGGAAGACGAGGAAGAAGGCGGCGAGGCGGTCGAGGGCGCTGCTGCTGCCGCCTCGTTGCTCAAACTCAAGACGGAAGGGCTTGCACGCCTTGAACTGATCAGATTGCACTACGCACAAGCACATGGCGTTTTGCCCAGGAAAGGTTCCCAGGACAAAACCTACCTCAGGCTCCAGCAGCAGATCTCGGAAGAGATGATGGGCATTCGCTTTACTTCGAAAACGATTGAGCGTCTGTGCGACTCGGTCCGCGCGATGGTCGATGAGGCGCGTGCCTGCGAGCGCAAGATCCAGCGGATCTGTGTCGACACGGTGCGCATGCCGCGGGCGCATTTCATCAAGGTCTTCCCCGGCAACGAACTCAACATCGACTGGGTGGATGCCGAGATCGCTACGGCCGGCAAGACCTATGGCGCGATCCTCTCGCGCAACGCGCCGAACATCAAGGAAGAGCAGAGGAAATTGCTTGCTCTGCAGGACCGTATCGGCATTCCGTTGCGCGAATTGAAGGACATCAACAAGCAGATGTCTACCGGTGAAGCCAAGGCACGCCGCGCCAAACGGGAAATGACCGAAGCCAATCTGCGACTGGTGATCTCGATTGCCAAGAAGTACACCAATCGCGGCCTGCAATTTCTCGATCTCATCCAGGAAGGCAATATCGGTCTGATGAAGGCCGTTGACAAATTCGAATACCGGCGCGGCTACAAGTTTTCGACCTATGCCACCTGGTGGATCCGCCAGGCGATCACTCGCTCGATCGCCGATCAGGCACGCACCATCCGCATCCCAGTGCACATGATCGAGACGATCAACAAAATGAATCGCATTTCCCGGCAAATTTTGCAGGAAACCGGTCTGGAAGCCGATCCGGCAACACTGGCCAAGAAGATGGAGATGCCGGAAGAGAAAATTCGCAAAATCCTGAAGATCAGCAAGGAGCCGATCTCGATGGAAACGCCGATCGGCGACGACGATGACTCGCATCTTGGCGACTTCATCGAGGATCATGCGACGCTCGCACCGACCGAGGCTGCCCTCTACTCGAGCCTGCGCTTCATCACCAAGGACGTGCTGGACACCCTGACTCCGCGCGAAGCGAAGGTATTGCGCATGCGCTTCGGAATCGAAATGAACACCGACCACACCCTTGAGGAAGTCGGAAAACAGTTCGACGTGACCCGTGAGCGAATTCGACAGATCGAAGCCAAGGCGCTCCGGAAGCTTCGCCACCCATCACGCTCAGACAAGTTGCGCAGCTTTCTGGACAACGGCAACAGCTAGCACCTGCAGCTGCGCCGTTTCCCGCAGGGTGCAGATACATGCACATGCCGCTTTTTCCAGTCAAGCGCCTTCTTGACTTGTCACTCGCCTGCCTGGCGGCGGTTTTGCTACTGCTCCCTGCGGGTCTGCTCGCTCTGTTGGTCAAGCTGACGTCGCCCGGACCCGTGCTGTATTGGTCTGATCGCGTCGGACGTCACAACCGGATTTTCAGAATGCCGAAATTCCGCAGCATGCGGGTTGGAACCCCGGTCGTGGCGACCCATCTACTAAGGGATGCGCAGGCTTGCCTGACGCCCGTGGGCTCGTTCCTGCGCAGATCCAGCCTCGATGAACTGCCCCAGTTATGGAGCATTCTGGTCGGCGACATGAGCTTTGTCGGGCCGCGTCCGGCCCTGTATAACCAGCATGACTTGATTGCCCTGCGCAGCGAACTCGGGGTTCATGAGTTGCTACCGGGACTGACCGGTTGGGCACAGGTCAACGGCCGCGATGAACTGCCGATTTCCCAAAAGGTCAAGCTCGATAGCGAGTACCTGCAACGCCAATCCTTGTGGCTGGATATTCGGATACTGTGGCTGACTTTTGCCAAGGTTCTGCGCAGAGAGGGGGTAACTCATTGACGGTCGCTGTTCGGGCACAAGCAGTACGGACGCACTGACCACGGATTCATCTTTCCCAATCACCACCCGCGAAGGATAACCCATGCCGCATGGCAGAAAAGACTTCGGATCAACGCCGCAGAGGACTGGTTACAGTCAGGTCGCCAAAGTTGCGGTTCAGGAAACCACTCTGTGTGTCAAGGAAATGCATGGCGCCATTGCCGACAAATCTTTCAATGTCTTTCGGCGAATTCCGCTGCTTTGCTGGCCGGCTCAGCTCGTGCAAGCCGTTCATGACAGCATTTCAGCAGGCGTCTACGCAACAATTCACCACGGTAGCGGCGGTATTCTCGAGGCTGCGGCAATACTCGAAAGGCAGCACTCTTCCCCTGGCAAGCCACCGGGGCGCTTCGCAAGCGGCCTGCACAGCGCACTCAATGGCGCTTTCGGAGACCATCTTGCTGCCAGTAACAACTTGCTGGCGATTAACATGGCGATTCGGGTACACGGCAACAGCGTGCCGCTGAATACCGATGCGCTGCGCAGCGCTTTTCCCGAAGCGGACAGGCGCCTGTGCGTTTTCGTCCACGGACTGGGTTGTGACGAACATTGTTGGGAATGTACCGATCGTGGCGAACCTGCAGCCGCGTGCGAAAGCCATTTTGGACACCAGCTGCAAGCGGAATTCGCCTGCACACCGCTCTACCTGCGCTACAACACCGGCCTGCCGATTGCCGAAAATTGTGCGCAACTGGCAGTTTTTCTCGAGGATTTGCTGACTGCCTGGCCGCAGCCAGCCAGTGAACTGCTGATCATCGGTCACAGCATGGGCGGACTGATCGCGCGTGGCGCCTGCGATCAGGCGGTGGCGGCGGGAATGCAATGGCCGCAGTCGACACGGATGCTGATCTGCCTCGGATCTCCGCATCTCGGTTCACCACTTGAGCGACTCGGTCAGTTGGCAACCACCGCCTTGAAACTCAGCGCAGTCACCCGTCCCCTCGGGAATATTGCCGCGACGCGCAGCCAAGGCATCAAGGATCTGCGCCGAGGTCCCGGTGCTCCGCAGACGCTACCCGAGCCACACACGATTGCTTTCCGCTTTCTTGGCGCCAGTCTCGCCAAAAATGTCGAGCATCCGCTCAGCGAATTCCTTGGCGATGGGCTGGTGCCTCTGAGTAGCGCGATCACACACGAAATTGAAGGCGACGTCGAAAGCGCCAGGATCGGCAAACTCGGTCACCTGGGATTGCTGAACGACACGCGCGTCTATCGGCAGATCAGGGAATGGCTCGGTGTGCTGTACGAAGCCGAAACGCCGGTAGAACGCTGATGCCGCAATGAGTGCCGCAGTCTCGGGTTGCAGGCAGGACAGGAGGCGGGATCCTGCTTTCCCTTTGCCGGCGTCAAGTTGCATACACCTGAGCTGACCGTACATCGCCGGCATATTGCACGCTGGCCCCGTCGCCGCCCGGTTCGTCTACCCGGCTGCCAGCAGAATTTCTGGTACTCCCCAGATGCGCACACCTGTGGGCGGGTTTTCCACTGCCCGTACCAGCGCTCTCACCATCTGCTCGATGTCGATCAGACCGAAGCGCCTTGCCGCCTCGCGTGTTGGCGGCAGGTGCTCGAACAGGCGGTAGGCTGGGAGAAGCAGCAACGGCCAATGATGGCCGGGTCCCAGCACATACCACGGGCGAAGAAAGCTGGCTGCGATGCCACTGGCGCGGATCAATCTTTCGCCCTCGGCACGCGCGGCAATGTAGGCCTGCATCACCGGTGCCGGTTGGGCAACGCTGAGGTAGAGCAGGTGATTGATTCCGGCCTCCATCGCTGCGGTCAGCGCCGCGCCTGCGGAGGCGAGATCGACGCTCCGGAAATCCGCAGCCTTTCTCGGCCCTGGGTGGGCAACCCCAACCAGATGGACCAGGACGTCGGCCCCCTCGATCTGTTGCACGTAGCTTGCGGCATTGAGCGCATCGCCGACGACGATGCGGCAGCCGGGTGCTAGCCGGTTTGCCGACTCCTGCCGCGTCAACGCCGTAACCCGATGGCCGCGTGCGAGCAATTCCGGAATCAGGTGGCTGCCAATGTAGCCTGTGCCGCCGGTCACGAATACGTGCATCTTGCCCTTCCCGGATGAATTGTTGAGTGGGTCGATGCATCTGCATACGAGCAGAATGCTTTTCTGGATGCACAACTGCAAGCAGATGCGGCCGGGAATGCGTCGGAGCAGCGTCAACGGTCATGGCGTCACGGCTTTCACGTACCTACCGAAGGAGCCGGTCGTAGAGAGCCGTGAACTCGCAGGTCAGCTTGTGCCGAGGGTCGAGGTGGATCATCGGTAGCGCCTGATGGTGTGACTCACGAATCTTGATCGACGCCGACAGGAAGGCATCCAGGATCGGCAGTCCTTCGGCGCGCAGTTCATCGACCAGACGCAAGGGCAGCTTGGCACGTGCCTGGTACTGGTTGACCACAATGCCTTCCAGCCGCAGGCCACGGTTATGGTCGGTCTGGATTTCGCGCACGCTGTCCAACAGCGAGTACAGGGCGCGACGCGAGAAATCATCGCAATCGAACGGGATCAGGCAGGTGTCGGCGGCGATCAGCGCCGAGCGGGAGAAGAAGTTCAGGGCCGGCGGGGTATCGATGAAAATTTCGTCATACCCCTGCAGCTTCTCCAGCGCCTCCCGCAGCTTGTACATCTTGTAGCGTGACTCGAGCTTGAACTGCACTTCCTCCAGCTTGGCGTCAGAAGGCAGCACGGCAAGATCGGGAAACTGTGTGGGGACAACGTAGGCATCGAGTGTCTCGGGAAACAGCTTGTAGCCAAGAATGTCCTCGAAGAAATTGGCGAGGGTCTTGGTCTGTTCGTCGAGTGCCTTGCCGAGCAGATAGCGGGAAGCATTGGCTTGTGGATCTAGATCGACCACCAGCGTTCGCTTGCCCTGCGCAGCGGCAATGGCCGCCAGGTTGCAGGCGATCGTCGACTTGCCAACGCCTCCCTTCTGATTGAAAACGACTCGGCGCATGACATTTCCCCATGAATGGTAAGGATTTCATGAAGTGTAGCCAAATCCGCGGGGCGAGTCGAGGAGCACGCATGCCCGAGAAGGCATCATCAACTCGATCTAGGTTGTTGCGCTACGCCCAGTAAGGACAGGATGCTCAGCAGACGTCTGCCAGTACTTTGCTCAGCCAGGCCTCGATGTCATGCAGTTCTTCGAGGCACACCGTATGCTCGGCAGCGTAGCCGTGCCACTGTACCGGATAGTCCGCTGCCTTCAGCAACTTGGCTGAACGCTTTCCCAGGTCGTAGGGAATGACCGGATCGGCACGCCCATGCGCCATGAAGATCGGCACATCGCGGTTGGCCGGCTGCGCTTCTGCAGCCAGGGTATCGGCCAGCGGCAGATAGCACGACAGCGCCAGGATCCCCGCCAGGCGCCGTGGATGGCGCAGGCCGGTGTGCAAGGCAATCACTCCGCCCTGTGAGAAACCGGCAAGCACGATTCGCGCATCCGCTATCCCGCGTGCATTTTCCCGATCGAGCAGGTCCTCGATCTGTCGTGCCGATGTACGCACACCCTCTGCCTCTTCTCGTCCCGGCGCAAAATCGAGCGTGACGATATCATACCAGGCGCGCATCACGTAGCCACCATTGATGGTCACTGCGCGCATGGGCGCATGCGGAAAGATAAAACGGAGCGCTGGCAAGCGGTCAAAGTCGAACTCATCGACAATCGGCTCGAAGTCATGCCCGTCGGCCCCGAGGCCGTGCAGCCAGATGATCGCGCACCTTGGGGATTCCCCGGTTTGCCGCTCGACGGTGGGCAGCAACTGGCGATCAGCGGTGGCAGGGGTCGGCTTGGCAGTCATTGAAGGGATCCTTGTTCTTGTCGGTAGTCGCCATTGTAGCAGTCGCACCGCATGCATCGATTAATGTGAAAATCGCATCCGCGACTCACGAATCCTGCCTTGAGCCTGGTCGAAGGGCTCCCTCTCCACTTGCGGGTGAGGGGGCGGGGGAGTGGGAAACGGTCATGCCTTTCATGATCGGGGGTGCCTGCAATAGCCATGACCGTTAGTGGTCAGACCTTGCGGATCTGGGTCATGATTGCTTTGGTAATTGCTGCCGTTCCGTCCTGTCCTCCGAATTCGATCGGGCAGATCATGGTCAGTGCTTTTTCAACCGCACGCTCCAGGATGCGTGCGCCATGCGCCAGTCGGGGTTCGCCATGCTGGTCGGCCAGCCAGTCCAGCATCAGCGCCACCGAAAGGATCTGGGCTATCGGGTTGGCAATCCCCTGACCGGCCATGTACGGGGCACTGCCGTGCGCAGGCTGAAAAACGGCGTGCTTGTCCCCGATGTCGGCCGATGGTGCCAGACCGAGGCTGCCAACGACGCCAGCCGCGAGGTCGGAAAGGATGCCGCCGAAAGCGTTCTCGGTTACCAGGACATCGAATTCCCAAGGCGCCTTGACCAGGTTCATGGCCGTTGCATCCACATACGCATACTCGGCCTTGACCTCAGGATGATTGGCTGCCACCTCGGCGAAGATCTTGCGGAAAAAGGCCATCGAAGAGAGCACATTGGCCTTGTCGACACAGGTGACCTTGCCCGAACGCCGCCGGCTCTTGGAGCGTCGTGCGGCGATACGGAAGGCAAACTCGGAGATCCGGCGGCTGCCGTTGCGCGAGATCTTCATCGTCTCCCAGGCGATCCGGTCTTCCTCCAGCGTCCCTCGCCCGCGCGAGTAGAGGAGCCCTTCGGTCTGCTCGCGCACGAGAACGAGATCGATCAGCGCTGCTCGCTTGTCGGTAAGCACTCGCGGCAAGCCGGGATAGCTGCGGATCGGGCGCAGACCGGCGTACAAATCCATTTCAACCCGCAGATCAAACTGAGTGGAGATTTCCGTTCCATCGGGATAACGAACATCCGGCAGGCCAATGGCGCCGAATAGCACGGCATCGGCTTTCTTGCACACGGCCATGCTCTCGTCGGAGAAAGCGTTGCCGGTTTTCTGGTAAAGAGTGGCGCCACCTTCGAGGTGACGAAAATCGAAACCGATGCCACCCAGGCGCTCTTGCAGGATGTCGAGAACCTGCAGGCTGGCAGCCACGATTTCAGGGCCAATACCGTCGCCGGGAATGACAGCGATATGAAAGCGAGAATCTCTTTTCATGGTTTCCGTTATCCTGAAAGTGCAATGCTGCTGAGGTGAACGACCCTTGCGGGCCAGTACGATATGGGCAAGTGAATTGTCAGGCAAGTGCTTTCACAATTCCCGTGCATGGCGCTGCTCGCCCATGCCAGACAGCGGTGCTGCAGCAAGGGTACCAGATCCGTCAGCCGCAGGTCATGCCCGCCGTCCATGCTGGCCACATCCGTGCACACTTAATGAAAACGCGCCGCGCGGTCAAGGGCTTTTTGCCGCATGTCCCGGTTTTCGTGCAGCCGGGCGCAAGCATCAATCCTCACAACTTAGCACTTTGTCATAATAGTTTATAGGCATGGAGAGATGAGGCTTGGGCTGAGGTTTTCGAGGCCGGGACCGATCGGGGACGAATTTTTGAAGGTTCGCGGCGAGTTCCTGCATCAGGGATTGGAGACTGCGCGTGGTGGCCGTTCCGAGAAGCAGCCAGCGACCGATCTGGCGCTTGATCTTGTCGATCGCCTGGGTGCGGTTGATCTTGTAGGACGATCCGGGGTCGAGATGGGTGTCGGTGGCGAAGTAAGCGGCCGGGGTAACCGTTCACACCCCCGCAAAAATTCACGCGCAGCGGCAAGTTCTATGTCATAATTGGCGTAACGTAACGACGACACGACGCGATGCACCTGCGCAAGCACGACCTTCTGCAAATGAACGACGAGTGGCTGAAGAAGCTGCCGGCGGAGCGATTGCTGGAGGTGTCGAAGCGTTTGCTGGACGACGTCAAAGAGTGACATGATCGGCTGAACCAAAACCCGGACAACAGCTCGCGCCCGCCCACGAGCCAGGCCCCTTGGGAGAGAGCCAGCGACGCGGAGGTGGGCCAGGATTCGCCAAGCGAGACCAACCCGGTAGAAGCGGATGAAGGGGAGACGGAAACCGGGGAGGTAAGGGAAGAGACGGCCCAATCGGAAGAGAAGTCCCCCTCAGCGCCGAAGGCGGCAAAGAAGAAGGCCGGCAAGCCGCTCGGCAGTCAGGGCTTTGGCCGTACCCAGAAACTGACGGTCACCGCCACTTGCGAGCACCGACCGGAGAACTGTGCGGCGTGTGGGCTAGCGCTGGCGGCGGACGCCAAGTCAGAGGCTTACACGGGCTGGGACGAAATCGACATTGCCCCGCCGGCAGAAGGCAGGATAGGGCTGCTGTTCAGTGTCACGCGTCATCTCCTGCTCGAAGTGGAGTGTACCTGTGGTCATGTCAGCCGTGCGCAGCCTTGGCGGGCGCCGCCGGACAGCCAGTGGGAGAAGGTCGAGCTGGGCGAGTGGCGCTTGGTGGGCCCCCAGTTGGCCGGAGTCCTCGTCTTCCTCGGGCTGCGCATGCGCCTGTCGCGGGCGCGTATTCGCGAGGGGCTGATGGAATTATTCGGCCTGATGCTGAGCACCGGCGTGATCGACGAGACGATCCGGGAAGCGGGGCGCGCCAGTTTCCCGCTGGAGGATAGGTTGGTAGCGGACCTCGTGCCGGCGCCGCAACTGAATGGGATGAAACCTCATGGAAGGAATCCGGCCTGCTGCTGTGGCTGTGGGCTTTGGTCACGACCCACACGGTGCGGTTCCTCATTGGCCCGCGCACCGCGGAAATTCTGGAGAACGCCTTGCAAGACGGCTATCACGGCATGCTCATCAGCGATGGCTACGTGGTCTACCGCGCCTGGAAAAACCGCCTGCGCTGTTGGCCGCATCTGATGCGCAAATTGCGAGGCCTGGCCGAATCGACCGATAGACGGGTGGCCGGGGTCGGCAAGGAAATGGAAGGCCTCATGCAAACGCTGATGGACGCCATCTACGCGGCGAGGATCGATCCGCCGCCGGAAGGGCTGCCTGTGCGCTACGCGGTCGACATCGCGCGGCTCCGGCACCTATGCGAGGCGCATTGGATGGATGCCCACCCGGCGCTACGCAGCGTCGTGCGCGAATTTCTCTACGACTGGGAGGTGATCCTGCGCCCGGTCGCCGAGCCCCCTCTGCCGCTTTCCAACAACGCTGCCGAACAGGCGCTGCGCCACTGGGTGATTGCACGCCACATCAGCCACGGTACCCGCTCCGAAGCGGGGTCTCGCGCCTTCGCGCTCCTGGCCAGCGTCATCGAAACCTGCCGCCGTCGTGGGGCATCCTCCTGGCGCTACCTCGGCACCGTCATCGCAGCCGCGCGCAAGGGCTTGCCGCTCCCGCCGCTCCCAGCCATCCCGGCAGCAGCATAAGCGGTCGTGAAGAAGTCTTCCGACATTTCAACAGCTAATCCATGAGGAAATGCCGTCTCGGAATGTCGGAGAACTTATCCAAGACCGCTTAGGGGGAGTGAACGATTACGCATAGGGGGAGTGAACGGTTACAAACGCTCTGCAGTTTTGGGGTAACTGCAGTCCGACGCATCTAAGCGGCTTAATCATCGACCCGAGTTTTTCTTAAGCATCCGAGGTGGAGGTCTGTCTTGAATTCGGTATTGCCAATGCAAGTACGTGCCTTGCAGAAACTCCAAAGTAAAGGGAGTCCTGGTCGCGGGATCGAGCGCGAAAAGTTGTTGCTCGGCGACGAGAACCGGCGTATACGATGGTTCGTTTTGGAGAGCGAGATCGTGCAATTCGAGGCGATTGGGGAAGCGCGCTGTGAGGATTGTGTCTCGCGAAGTCAAGGTATACCCATATGACTCATAGACAGTGATTAGCGACTCCTTCGCGAAGTCATGGTCGGCCAAGAAGGTCGGACTGAATCGTTTTGGGTCTAAGTAAACGCGGTGGAGGGCTCGAGGCTTCCCCCCCAGATAGCGTATCCGTGGGATTACTATGAAAGGCTCTGGCTCCATTAAGCCCAGAGCGGTATAAGCTCGCGTTTCCATTTGCGTTAAGGGATTATCCGCAAATGGCAAACGCATTACCATTTCTCTCGCGATGACCTCCGTTCTTACCTCTTCTCCGAGAAGATGGGCTGATCGTGTGAAGCTGAACTCTTCAGCCTCATGGTGGATGAGCGCGGACAACACCATGGCAGAGCCGTCCCCTTGAAGCTTGATCCAGCCGCTCTGCGCTGCGGCCTCTAGCCCTTCAGTGATGGCCTCCTTGCTGCATCCCCACATCTTGCCAAGTTCTGCCGTGCTCGGAAGGGAGGCACCTTCGCCCAGGCCTTTCTCGCTGATCAAGTGCTGAATTCGTGCCTGTATTGAATGCTGATCGTTTGTCATAAACATCCCAGTCCCTGGTGTTTGGATAGTTTTGTGGCCGGATTTCTTGGCCAACTCCTTGATGGAATACCTCTTCCCCGCGGCTTGCAGCCTTCACCCTCGAGCAGCGCTATGGCTGCTGTATTTGGAGCTACTGTCATGCTTTGTGACCGGTTGCCTAGCACCAGCGAGAGTTGTAGTGAGGACAACTCTGGATGGCTTCGGCAGATCGGTGAGCAGCGATAGAACTCGTACCCCGCCTATCACGTTTGTTCCCGGGGTCTTGTTCTTGAATTACTCGACCGGCAGGTGCTGCCGATCGAGCTCTCTACTATATGCCTCGATATGACGTAACAGAATGGCCTCATCCTCACTCCTCTTTCGAAAAACACCTCTAGCGATCATTTGCGACACTTGATTCACAAGGTCACGTACTTCACGTTCCGCCTGGGTGCAGATTTGCCCAAGCTGATCATCCATACCACCGATCACGGCTGCCTCGCCTAGACTCTCCATCATGTCGAGATAGATCTCAGCATTAGCCTGAACGGTTTGTGTCGCGAAGTCGACCGCTTCATCTCCCCCCGTGCCAATGGCTCTTCGAGATGGTCTTTAAGGCGTAGAAGACCGGAGCACTAGACCGAGATATCCTGTGAACGGCCTCGGCTAACTGGGCGACTGGCGGGTCAGCAAACCGGTAGCGGGATGACATAAAGTTCGGATCTTGTTCCCCGGTCAGGAGGCCCTGGCTGTCTAGCGTCTGCTTAATAGCAGTCCCCTCGTTGACCACTAGTGGCCGAAACGGCCATGTGTTGTAGCGCACGAGACCGTTCGCTCTGAAAAAAGGCGATGTTCTCAAGAAGTTCCTCAATTGTTAAGTTTGGATCGAACATTATAAAGCCGACATCAATGTCTAAATCCAACTCTTGAAGCACCTTTAAAGCACACAACGTATCATCGATAGTCTCTTTTCGGTTGTATCTGAGTTTCTGCGCCCAACTGCCGCTTTCGAGCCCAATATAGACACGGGTCAACCCGGCATTCCGAAGAAGCTGGAGCGCATATCGAATTCTCCTGTTTTCTTCGGCGATCTTCTGCGTTCTTGGCTCCCTGGAAATGATCAGAGGCGTCGTAAAAATTCGGAACGAGACCTGAGTGTCCCATTTCTGGGCTATCGACGCCATCCCAAGGGCAAAATCATGAATCCGGTTCAGAGCGGTCACGCTTCGGCCGCCGAAAAACTCGTCATCGCAGAACTCGATTTCCCGAATTCCTCGAGAAACGAACATCTCGACGTTCTGAAATACTCGCTCAAGGGAGAAATGCCGCCACTTTGTGGAGGGCGACGGAGTGGTCACGTCGCCAATGGCGTCAATCTTGGTTGAGGCGTTGAAGCTGCGCCAGCGGGTGCAATAGGTACAGCTAAACACACAGCCGCGGCTTGTCTGGATCATGTTTGTGATGCCCGGCTTGACCGTGTCGGCTGACGGAGGATGCGGAAGCGCGGTTAGGTCCAAGTTGACCAGTGGTGTGCGATGGATTGCGCGCGTCTCATTGCACCGGTAAACGATGTTGTTGATGTACTGGAGCTGGGTCCGCCCGCGGATGAACTCGACGAGGCCGCGCATGACCAATTCCCCCTCATGTAGGCAGACGATCGCCGTAGGTATGCGCAAGTCATTTAGAAAGCGCTCAGGGAAATAGGTTGGCAGCTGATTGCCAAGAACAAGAATCGATCCCTGTGCTCTGGGATCTTGGCTATACAGGTCAAGGTAACGGTCTACGAGCTGTAGCGTCCCGAGCTCGACCGACAATCCGACGATAGCAGGGAAAGCAGCGCGCTCACGATTGAATGCTCTATCGACTAAGTCGAGACGATCTAGCCGACGCACGGTGATGGCGACTTCGTCGCCATACTCCCCAAGCAAATCACCGGTCAGCGTTTCGACGCTGAGGTTATTCCACAAGGCGTAGTGCCATGGAGAGCCGAACGTCACGAACTCGATGCTTGTCGGCGTGATGGGAAACTCCTTGGCTAGGATATCAGCTAGTGCGTCCCGCACGAGCCCATCGTCCGGCCCAATTGTGCGTCGAAAGCCGTTCGCGCGACGCTCTGCGATGAAGTAACTGGCATTGGCGCGAACTTGACGGCCCATGCCAGGCAAGAGGTCGAGCTTGTCCAGAAAGTCCTCATCGGACGCAAGCTCGGCTGCTTGGAGAGGCGTAACTCCGTGGCCTGGGCTCTGCTGGTTTACCACTATCAGGCGATCGAGCACCCAGCGACGCGTGCCGGCGGGCACGGGGTCGCGACGATTTTGACTCGTCAGCGAGTGGTAACATGCGGCAAAGAGCAGTAACTGACGCAGATCATCGGAATCTACACCTAACTCGTTAAAGAGCTGCTCTCTCACGTAGATCGCATCCCCATCGCAAGCGACCAGGAAGTCAACGCCTTTACAGCGAAAGGAGTAGCGCCGAAAAGGTTGGCTGTGGCTTGCGAACGCGTTGCTCCCGTGCGAACCAGTTGAATCAGCCGCGCATGGTGGCTGAATGGACCGACCGGAGACAGCCTGAGCAGAGGGGTTACCGACAATGACGAGACGTGATGGTGAGTTGCTGTGATTGATCTGGGGTGCGAACTCCCGCAGTGGACGCACTGACAAGGGACACACTTTGATCAAATCCTCTATGGATGACCGAAGGTGCTTTAGCCGGTAGTGCGTGGGCGGGGGGAAACCAGGTGCCACGAGCCCTGTCATCGACCCGGTGGGGCTTTCTTCGCTAGTGGACGACCGTGTCGTGTTCATGCTTTCACAACCTCCTTCCACAAGTCCGGTTCTAGTACGCCACCTAGTCTGCGCTCGTCCACCTTTCGATGAAGCGCGACCAACTCATCGACAACGTCTCGCGCGGGACGATTGACCGACAGGTATTCCCAGTCGAATTTGCTGAGATAGATGTCGGGCAGCACTAAGCGGTAGGGCAGCCCGCGCCGAACCATCTCGAGCGCGGACAGGTAGGAGGTTGCGAGCGGTCCGTGAGGCGTCATAACCTCTGGTTCGACCAGCGCAACGCGGTGGTTAAGTTTTTCCCCATAACCGCCGGATTCCCAGGTCAGCGTCGAGAGCACTCTTGCGCTGGTTCCCCGTGGGGCGGCGATGACGGCCCTCCACGGGGCGAGAGAAACCATAGCAATATCTTCGTCGATCGTGGTTGCCGAGCCTCGGTGCACGATGGCAAGGTCAATGTCGCCGTCGCGCAGGGCGTCTACCGCTGCCGTCGACCGTAGAAGCAATGCGCGAGGTGTGTAATCCAGTCTGGCAAAGACTTGGCGCACGAGCATTGCCGACAGACTGCCCGCAGAAACGCGAGGAAACCGTATGGCAGCGGCAATCTCGTCGTCATTGCGCCGAATTGCTTCAGCCAACCGCTTGACCTCTGCGGGGAAGACCAACCGGTGTCCTTCATTCCAGCTTAGGCCGGTGTCGCCGACAACCTCGTCTATCCGATTTAATAGGCGGTCGATGGAGGCTCGGTCCACCCCAAGAAACATGGCCGCTTCGCTCTTGGAGGCAGGTTTCCTCGCTACCAGTCGGACGAGGGAATCCATGTCTCGCCGCGTGAGGCTCATCCTTTCGCGAGGCATCGCTTCCCTACCTACAAGTGACCGCCAAGCACGGGATGACTCACCGGCTGCGGAAAGCTGCCCAAGTCGAACATAATGAATACCGTGCCGGAAGGACGATGATTAGGGCCGGCGACGACGACAACCGGCGTGGCGCCGGTTTTCGGGCAGTAATACCAGCCGACACTGCCGCCGTTATCCAGAACAATCGCCTGCTCTATGTCCAAAGCCACCAGCCTGCAGGCGATGTCGGTCAGCGAGCCGGTTATTGCCGCGCACAGCACCGACCCGTCGGCACGTCCGCCCAGCACGCCATGCAGGATATTACGGCTTGGCTTCGCGCGATGGCGTTCCGCGATCGCATCGATCCGCATGCAAATGGATTCGTCATCAAGGCCATCCTGCTTACCGACTTCCCAGGCATCAGCGAGTTCATGCCAAGCCTGCGCCGACGGTCCGATCAAGCCTTTCGGGTGCACCTCGTAGGCGTGGGCGGGGTCGGAGCAATTGGCAACAACAAAGGATCGCGACACAGGCCTGCCATCGATAACCAGAGGCAGTCCGGTCAGGATATCGGGTTCCTCCGGAAGGCTGCCCAATGGATGGAACGAGACACCACTCCCGCCAAGCGCCGCAACCGGCCAGCAGGGATCAAGGGGCGGATCGCCGGCCCGACCGAACCAGGATCCTTTGAGGCGCAGCCGGAAACCGAACTCGTTCAACACGTTGCGTGCACCGACAAGCATCGAATGCCCCCGTCCTTCGCTGCGGGCCAGAACATCGGCTGCGCACCGGACATCGGAGCCGTAATCGCGCCAAGGGAGTTCAACGCGTGGTTCTTCGTTCCGGGCCAGGGCAATACGTTCGGCCCGAAAGGATGATCGTACGTACCCGTAGCTTGGACTCGACACAGCCGCCGCTCCAGGGAAGAACGCGCGGGCCGGTGTCCCCGCCGGGAGATCGAGAAGTGCAAATTGGGCGAAACAAGCCACGGATCGGTCTTCGCAGGTTCAGACAAGGAACACGGGGTCGATCTCACGGATCGAGTCGTCGCCGCCGCTCGACGACGAAGGAGAGAAAAAAGTCTCCCATGCCGCGCGTGCGGCTCCCTCCGCCGCATTAGTTTCACCTGCTTCGCATCGCAGAAATTTCAAGCCCTTGATAGCATGAGACCCATCCGGGCTTTCGGTCTCGAAGCCATAGAATGTCTTCAAGTGCTCCTTCGCTTCCTGCCCCAATTTTTCACCGATAACGGTCACAGGCCCACCCGACAAATAGACAGCATCTGCCTTGAGGATGTCGGCACACATAGCAATAAGATCCGCTGTTAGCCACGACGCTCTTTCCAGCAGATTGCTCATGCTGCTCAAATACCCGCTAAGTTGTTGCTCGCGCACTTGCTTAAGCAATTCCCTGCATTTACAGTCATCCTTCATCCATGTCAAATGCGCAGGCAAGTTATCGAAAACCTCCTTCTCCCACTCGTTGGTGTTAAACTGCTTCTCATTGGACTTGGAGAGTTCGTACAGCCAGCTCACTTCCCTGTTGCTCATGGGGGAATTGAAAAGATCCTTTGCGATCCGAGGATTTGTCTTTTCTGAGAATAGCTGATTGGCAACCCCAGCAGGAAAGTTGCCTCCCTTCTGGTAGTCAAGAAACGGCTCAACCAGATTGATGATCATTTTCCCGATTTCGTTCAGAAATGGGGTTATCTTGTCGTGTTCGACGAGCCCAAGTGCCGTTCCGGTTCCGGCCACCACGACCATCAGGCGTTTCCCTGTCCACGACTCGCCTAATAGTCTGGCCCGAGCTGCGTTGACGTGGCCGTCACCGTCGTTAATCAGTCGAACATAATCCCCAAATTGACTTACAAAACCCTCGCGGATTTTCAAACCGTGAATATCATCGGGCGAATTGTCCTTGATGGTCGAGCTAAGCTTCTCAAACTTTGCGAGAATCCCACTCGTCCCCGCGACGTACTCTCGTCCTGGCTCACCCCGCACCGGGCCCGGCCACGTTACTCCCACGCATAGGCCCTTCAGATCTATATCCTTCGCTTCTGGATTCGCTTTTAGCTCCGCTTTTATATGACCGCAAACATACGTACAAAAATCCTCACCGTTCCTATACTTTGTTCCTCGTTCTGTGAGCAGTTTACCGGGAATAAATGGTTCGAAGGCGGAGGGCTTGCCCTCAACCTTGACGTGTTTGTAGAGGCACCATTTGATGCTCGTGCCTCCAATGTCGATACCGAGGAGATAGGGAGATTTATCACCTGCGTTATGTTGAATTCCGGTACGGACAGGTTGGTCAGCTAAATTGAGATAACGCTGGCAGCCAACCTGGAGCAAATAGGCCCGCAAAGTTTCATGATTGTCTTTCTCCTGAACCCACTTGATAGCTTTGATCCATTGGTCCCGGCGAGCGGAATTAATTCTGTTGCCAGACTCTGCTTGCAAAAAGTCGACTTCAAGATCCCCTGGTCCGAGCAACATGCGAAGATTAACCCATGCTGCAGCAGCACAGCGAGCGACTACAAGTTTCGGATTCCACCAGCCTCCATTGTTATAGAGCTCCGCAACCGTGCTCGGCTCTGCGCCTTTATCTGGCCCAGGCAGGCGGTCGACTGTGCTTTGGAGATCGCGGGTTTTTGGAGCGATCAATGGTAGGGGCAGTGCAAAAGCCCTAACAGTGAACTTCTCGTTCGCCGGTGCCGACCACCTCAACGTCATCAGGCAAAATTGTTTGCTATGTTCTCGATGAAGTTCCCGAAGCAGCCGGTCCACATACGGAACCGGCAGGAAATGATGGCCACCAAATTCCCAAGATCGGGCGCTCCATTTTATATACTTTAAGAGCCCTTTTCCGATAAGGGACCAAGGATCAAGATCGCTAGTCGTGTCATTGCTCATTGTGGCGCTCCTCTCGTCTGATTGGGCGATGGCGAACCATTACATGCCAGTGCTGGGTTCGGGGATTCTGACGTCAAGCCAAAGATTGAAGGGCTTTAGCAGATGGACATGATGGAACGAATAATTATTCGAAGTGGTAGTAGCACACCACCGTCGTGAGACGCTATCGACATCCACTGTAAACTCCTTGTCACAAATTGCCATATGCAAGTTTTCCACGTCAGATTTGCGCCAGTGACGGCCTAAGCTGATTGAACAGAAATGCTGCTTTGGCTGAGAAAGAGTTAGGACCTTTTCCACTATTAGCTGCCGTATTTTACAAAGAGCCTCCTCAAGATAATTGCCGTACTCGAATGAAAGGAGGGCGGAATCCTCAGGCTTGGCCTGGGGTTCCTCCTCTGCTCCCACGAATTTCTCGACTTCCTGCAGGTCGTCGTCCAGGTCCGAGTTTGTATTCCCCGAGGAAACCCGACGACGGCCGTCGAGGGCAAGCGCCGCATATGCGCAGGAGCGCCAATAAGATGTTGGAAGCGTCTCGCCCAGCGCCGCTGAAATAACCGTCTTGAGTTTGCCCAGGCAGCGCGCACCGTCATCACAAAACGTCTTGGGAGGTCCATAGGTCGACACCTCACACGAAAGTCGAGAATGGAGCATTCCGCGCAGCGTATTTTGGAAGGCGATCATCGCGCAGACCCGCCTTGCTGACTTATCTCCGAGTTTTCCGCGCAGTGAATTCCAGGCAGCGTCGGCGGAGTAGAAATCATGGTGCCATCGCTGGTGCCAGCTATCGTGGCTGTGCAAGACCGCGAGGTACGTCAAGGCGGCCCAAGATGTCCGCCCCAGATCGGTGTCGGGTTCGAGTTGGTACATCTCCTCGCGACTTTGATCTGATGTGCCGGCCAAGAGAGCACCCAGGCGCTGCGACGAGCCCTCCAAGCGCGCGCGGACCGCTTCCAGCAGAAAGTCCTGCACCCACTGCTTCCCCTTACAGGCCAAGATCCAATCATCGGTGTTGACAGCCTGCTCGTCGGATAGCGCCTCAAAGAACCGCTCCGTGTCGTTACGGACAGTCTCAGTCTTCGGAACGATCAAACCACAGAGATCTCTCGGTTTCATCTCTATTCCCCTCCACGTTGCTACTGAACTAAGTGTACTATCTATGCAGCAAATGTCAAGCTATTCTACGGTTCAAAGGCGTATATATCCGTTTACTTGTACTATCTATACACCAGATGGCCAGTCTGATAAAGGCAGGGTCGGCATCATCTTGGGAGGATCAGGGAGCTAGGCGAGCAACGGCATGCGGTGATACTCGATCTGTCGGTAACGGACCGGGCCGTCCTCGTCGGAATGGTGCAGGACCAGCGGCCGCAACAGGAATTCCCAGTGGGACGAGATGCACGGCGCGCGGAAGCGACTGACGAAGGAGAGGTACTTGCTGCGCTTCTCGTAATCGGAGACAGCCAGAACCTTGCCGTCCGATGTCAGCCATTCGGCACGCCGAAGGCAGTGGCCGCCGCTGCCGTCGTCGTCCCAGTAGGGCGGATAAGCGGCCATCAAAAAGTTCTCCGTGCTTCCGTGCCCGGTTTGCCGAGGCCCGTAGCCTTCTGAAGATCGGAGAACTTATCCGAGGGCGCTTAGGCGCGCCCGAAGCGGTAGAGCGTGTCCTGGACCTGCCGCAGGTCGAGATCGTCGTCGGCGATCTCGACGACGACGATCTCGACATCGATGTCGTAGAAGAAATACAGATAGGTGCACGATGTCGAAGGTCGTCGGCTCGGTGCTGTTACGTCCTCCCCTGGCTGAGGTCTAAGGGCTCGAAATATCCCGCGCACGGTCGGGAAGAAGAAAGAAGCACTGCCTGAAAGAGGTCGGGACGAAGGGGGAAGAGGAAGGGCTGGGACACCTCTGCTATCGTGGGAAGTTATCGAGACCACCCGGATAGAAAGGAGCCCAGCCCATGCGACGAATTGTAATCGGCATCACCAGTCTTGAGCAGCATATCGAGGCAGTCAAGGCCAACCCCGAGCACTACCGGCCGCGGTGCTGCCCCCACTGCGGCATCAAGCTCCTTTGGCGGCACGGGCACTATGAGCGCAAGGCCGGTCGGCAACTGGAGCAGCGGTCGCTCAATCCGGTGCCGATCTGCCGCTACCTTTGCAGCGGATGCCAGCGCACGTGTTCGCGCCTACCGGAGTGCATCGCACCGCGGCGCTGGTATGACTG
>NZ_SPMX01000056.1 GCF_012940005.1 Candidatus Accumulibacter contiguus
CTTTAGGCTTTCGTCTAGTGAGATTCTTGCCGAGAATTTTTTGCGACTTCCGAAGACGATCTAGACCGCAGATAAGACAGAATCTTTCGATAGTCTTGAGTTGTTGCCTCTCCAAATCCAAGTGATTCGAGATATCGAAGATTTTTGTCAAGCAGCTCGATAACTTCGGCGAAACCCTCAAGTTGCTCATTCGAGTCTCGATCATTATTCACGGCAACAACCTCTTAGCAATTGCCTCACAAGTTGACTTCATCATGGGAATGACCTTCTTGATGTTCTGAGTCTCATAAGCCGTCCATACCGGCCAGCCCGCGTCGATCGCCTCTGCAACACCAGTCATGTGCTTGACAACAGGTTTGATCATCTCGTCGCCCCATTGACGGCGCAGAGCAGCTAGTTGTTCTGTATGAATATTGGTCAATCCAGACGCTGCGTTACCGGCAGTCTTCGCCATAAATGGAACGATGGCTGCCATTTTCGTCTTCGGGCAGTAGGCCCCTGGCACGTCCTTGTCGGCGACCGAAGATCCGGTGCGCAAGAAGTCAAGCTTCTTGTCAATTTTGTTCGTTACGAGCGTGCGAAAGTGTGTTACCCCACGACTTGACATCGCATCTGGTATCACCGGTATAAGGAAATAGTTGCTCGCGGCCAGAGCATTCTGACTCACGAGCTTCGTGGCAGGTGGACAGTCGAAAACAATGTAGTCGTAATTGCTGTCGGCTCTCACGTTGTCAAGCCACTCGGCCATCAATGTGCGCTTGTGCCATTCCGAGAGCATTGCCGACCCCATTGTCGTAGATGCCATTTCGATTTCCGTGTCGTCTAATTCAAACTGTGCGGGCACGAGATCAAGATTTGGAAAGAGATCGTATTTTGGGCTACGACTATGCAGGATATTCTTGTGAATTATCTCCGTGCCCGGCATCTTTACTTTGCGATTGCAAAACGACTCGAAGATGGTGTTGCAAGTAGTTCTCGCGATCGCCGCCTTGTCCCACAGCGCGCCGCCCATCATGACAATGGACAGACTGGATTGGTGGTCAACATCGACGACCAAGACCTTGGAGCTTGCTGCCAGATGGGCCGCAAGGTGGAAGGTGAGCGTGGATTTACCAACGCCGCCTTTGAAGTTGATTACTGACACCTTGATTGCCATGGCTTCCCCCGGTTACACGTTATTGATGGCCGGACCTCCTGCAGGGGCAAAGGATAGGAAATCCAAAGGTACCAAAGGGAGTATATGAGCCAGAGGGAGTATATGAGCTTCCATCAAGCGGCGTCAATCTCGCATTTGGCCCCGGGAGGCCCTGACAAGTCATGCGAAACCCGCCCCGCTCAGTGAGTTGTCCCACGACGGGCGATGGTAGCTCGTTTTGCTTTGGCTTCGAGCGTTGCGTGTTGGCACTTTCAGATCGGCACCGGTTGGGCTGCGCTTAGAGCTCGCCCATGGTGGTGTAGAGGCCCTGCCGGAACGGCGACACACGGGCAAGCATCAGGCGTGGTGGCAAGCATGGCACTGCTGAACATCGAACGGCGGCTTCCGTGTTGTCGGCGGTTGCGATGAATGGCCGCTTCCAAAATCCTCGACCGTCGGTTCAGGGTCGAAACGGGACGTAGCACATAGTTGCGACGACCCCACGCCGATTACCTTGTGACGCAAGAGTGGTGGCCCGCTATCGGCCCGTCGTGGAGAGACGCTCCTTCAGCTTCGACCACCGCCGTTCGACCTGCTTCCCCTTGACGGCCATGGCCAGCGCCTTCTTCTGGCCGACGAGCACCACCAGCCTTTTGCCACGGGTGATGCCCGTATAGATCAGGTTGCGCTTGAGCATCATGTAGTGCTGGGTCGAGATCGGAATGACCACCACCGGGTACTCTGAGCCCTGGGACTTGTGGATCGTCGTCGCGTAGCAAAGCACCAATTCGTCGAGTTCGTTGAACGGATAGGTGACCACCCGGCCATCGAAGGTCACGGTGAGTTCCTCTTCGTCCCGATCTATGCCGGTCACGAAGCCGATGTCGCCGTTGAAGACATCCCGGTCGTAGTTGTTCTCGATCTGCATCACCTTGTCGCCGACGCTGAAGCGGTTGCCGAACTTATCGACACTGTGTTCGCCGGGAGGATTCAGAGCCTCCTGCAGTGCCTGATTGATGCCTCGGGCACCGGTAATTCCCCGGTTCATCGGGCAAAGCACCTGAATGTCGCGAACCGGATCGACGTTGAACTTTCGGGGCAGGCGCGTCTGCACCAGATCGACCACAGTTTGCGCGATCACGTCCGGTTCCTCAGCGGCGACGAGGTAAAAATCCGAGGTCTCTCCTCTATTCGGCAGGCTGGGGAAAACACCCTGGTTGATCTGATGGGCGCTACGCACGATGCGCGAGGTGGCTGCCTGACGGAATACCTCGGTGAGGCGAATCACGGGCACGGCGCCCGAGTCGATGAGATCGGTCAGGAATTGACCGGGACCGACCGAGGGCAGTTGATCCACGTCGCCTACGAGGATCATCGCCGTGGAGGTGGCGACCGCCTTGAGGAGTTGGTTCGCCAGTGGCACGTCGATCATGGAGCACTCGTCGGCAACCAGGAGATCACATTCGAGCGGATTTTCCGCGTTGCGCTTGAACTGGCCACTGAGCGGATTGACTTCCAGCAAGCGATGGATGGTCTTGGCTTCGAGACCTGTCGATTCGGAGAGGCGTTTGGCCGCCCGTCCGGTGGGCGCACACAGCAGCGGCCTGACGCCCTTGACGGTCAGGATGGTCAGAATCGAATTGACCAGGGTGGTCTTGCCCACTCCAGGCCCGCCAGTGATCACCAGGATTTTCGAAGACAGCGCGAGACGAATGGCTTCCTTCTGGCTGTCGGCCAACTGGATTGAGAGCTTCTGCTCGACCCAGGGAATGGCCTTGTCGGCATCGAAGGCCGGCAGAGTCCCTGGATCGGTCTTGAGGCGCCGGATTTGAGCGGCAATCGATTGCTCGGCGTAGTACAGAGGCGCCAAGAACACGCAGGGCTGGCCTTCGACGGTATCGGGGAACAGTACCTCGTCGGTGATTTCCTGAGCAATGGCGGTTTCGATGATGGATTCCGGGATATCCAGCAGTTTCACTGCCAGGGGAACCAGTTCGGCATAGGGCAGACCGCAGTGGCCTTGGCCCGAGGCTTCGGTGAGCGCATAGGAAATGCCGGCCTGGGCGCGAAGGGGAGAATCCTTGGCAATGCCAATCTTCTGCGCGATCGTGTCGGCAGAAAGGAAGCCGATGCCGCGAATATCCTGGGCCAGCCGGTACGGGTTTTCCCGAACGATGTCGATGGCACCCTGGCCGTAGGTCTTGAAGATGCGAACGGCGCGGGATGTCGAAACGCCATGCGCGTGCAGGAAGACCATGATGCTGCGAATGACCTTCTGGTCGGCCCAGCCGGACGTGATCCTTCTGGCTCGCACTTCCCCGATGCCCGGAATTTCACGAAGACGTTCGGGTGATTGCTCGATCACATCGAAAACGGCCGCGCCGAAGGACTTCACCAGTTTGCCGGCGTAGATCGGCCCGATTCCCTTGACCATACCCGATCCAAGGTACCGTTCGATGCCCGTCAAGGTGGTCGGCGGGGAAATTTTGACGAACACGGCGCGGAACTGGCGGCCATGTTCGCGATCAGTGACCCAGGTCCCAGAGGCGGAAGCGTATTCACCGGGGGAAACGATGGGAGTGTGGCCGATCAGAGTGATCAGTTCTCGCTCACCCTTCACCTTCAGTCGGAGGACGCAAAAGCCGTTCTGCTCGTTGTGAAACGTGACCCGCTCAACGAGGCCGGCAAGGCGGTCGAGTGCGGCGGCGTTGGCGTCAGTCATGGCGAACCGCGGTCACGACGCCCCGCGAGCGATTGGCCGCTTTCCTTCTGCTTGCCCTTCCCATTTGTCGTCGTATCGCCTTCAAATTTCGGCGCCATTGTACGAATGTGCACTCCCACGTGCCATGGCAAGGTGGCCAAGGCTCCCTGCCCAGACAAATCGCCTAAATCCCCTTTGATGCAAAATCACGGGCCGCAGCTAAGTTAAGTCGTCGTGAGGCAAAGCTATTGAAGAACAAGCGGTCGGGTAGAGCCCAGTCCCACTTTTCGGGTGCACCCATCGCGGGCCGCTGGAGAATATCTGCCGGGTCAGGCAGCGGCGCAGTGGCGATTGCAGCCAGCGCATCGCTGACCTCGGCTTCGGCAGCGGCACGTACTCGCAGGCAGATGCCCATGTTTTCAGCCGTCAATCCTTGTGCTCGCAACAGCCAAACCAGTGCGTCCTGCGTGGCATCACCCCGCCAGGCAAATAGACTCACCGTGCGCCCTTCCGTAGACATAAGCTTTTCAGACAGATTCAGTTGATTGTAGTGGCAGCGTGCCGCTGTCAGCACCTCGCAAGCAGTGTCATCAAGCCATTCCGGGTAGTCGGTTCCGGCCAGCAGCATGCGCATCTCTTTGCGCACGCGATCATGAACTGGCATGCCGGAGCCGCCTGTTCTCGGCAATTTACCGGTGCTTGCGACGATCAGTTCCACGCGCAGCTTGTCATGGTCTATTTGGGCGATCTGCCAACGCCGCCCTGCAAAGATCAGTGCATCACCGATGCCATGGGCTCGTTTCAGGGGCAAGGTGCCCAGTTCCTTGCCCGCGTGCCGCAGTCGGTACTCGCGAGTGTCCTGAAAGGCGGCGAAGAAAGTGAAGTGATTCACGCGCCTCTCCCCAACGCGGCCGTGCAGGAGAACGCGATTGCTATCCTGCATGATTAGCTCGTTCGCCGCCAAGCTGCGCAGTAGTTCGATGAAATCGTCTGCGGCAACGCGAAACGGACCTTCCACACACAGGACCCGGTAAGCCTCTGCTGCGGTCACCCCACAACGCTCGCCGATCAAGCTCAGAATCTGCTGCACGAGTGTGGAGTAATGGAACGAACTGGGAGGTGGTGGCTCATACCACTTGGCCAGAAACAACCGAATCACTGCGATGGACTGCAACAGGTCGTCGTGCAGACCAGCCGCGAAGCCCGAGTCTGCAGCCAGTTCTTCCGTCACACAATACTGCCAAAGTTCGGCAGCCTCACCTTCTCGTCTTCCAGCTCGCCCAATACGCTGACATAGGCTTGCCACAGATTCAGGAGCACCGATTTGCACCACGCCGCGAATGGCGCCAATGTCGATGCCCATTTCCAGGGTACTGGTGCAAATTGCACTGACCGGCAGATTGCCGCGCTTCAGTTCAAATTCAGTGCTCTCACGTTCCGTTTTGCCTAGGCGGCCATGATGCGGGAGGAAGGTAACCGGCAATCCCGTGGTTTCGCAGAGACGGCGCAGGGTATCTGCGTAGAACTCGACCATGCCGGTACTGTTGGGAAAAATCAGGTAATTCGCGTCGCGCAGCCGCTTTAATAGGCTTGTCGCAATACTCGTGTGGGCCGTCTCAGCGGTATCTCCACCATTGGCGGGTTGCGACACCGCCTTAAGCACCAGGCGCAGTGATTTCGTCTCTGCCGTGCTGGCAATTACCCGAACATCTTGCCCTTCGTCCAGCCGCAGGAAATCCGCCGCCATTCCCATGTCGCCAAGAGTAGCCGACAATCCCACGCGCTGTATCCGTCGCCCCAGTGCAGCCTCCAGACGATGCAACAGCGATTGCAGTTGGCGGCCGCGCTCACTGGCGATGAACGCATGCAACTCATCGACAACCACCGCTTCGAGCGTTCCGAACAAATTGCTCAACTCAGCGCCCCGACGAAACAGGAGGGATTCAAGGGACTCTGGAGTGATCAGCACCACGCCACGGGGCGCAGCGACGAAGCGTTTTCGAGATGCGTCTCCGATGTCGCCGTGCCATGGATAAACGGCGATCCCCAGTCGCTCGCAAAGAACGCTCAGACGATCGCGCTGATCGTTGATGAGCGCCTTCATCGGCGCCACATAGAGCAGAACGCCTTCCGCACCGCCCTGCCATAGCCGGGTGAGCAGGGGCAGGAAAGCGGCCTCCGTCTTGCCGGAAGCGGTGGCTGCCGCGATCACCACATCGAGCCTGCCTTCCAGGATGGGCAACAATGCTTCCGCCTGTGCGGGCCGAAGGTCCGACCAACCCTGCTCATATAGCCAGCGCTGGAGAGGTGGGGCAAGATGCTCGAAGGTCGCGCGTGTCTCCGGTGCCATGTGAATCAGCCGAGTTCCAATTGAGCAACGACGGTCAGATTTTCCTCGAATTCCAGCATATGTCTATCAACTGGCCGTCCGACGTGGCTGGCACGAGAACAAGGCGGGCTTCACTCCCAGTTGGCAATCACGGTCGCAAGCACCTCTTTGAAGACAATAATCTCATCATCGTTTTCTTCAAGGGCGATGTCGCCCGTTAGATCGAGCGCACGTTCGTTGAGTTGGTCAATGACGGCTCCGGGGAGGAGGTCAAGCGGCAGGAGCCGCACGCGAAGATCTGAGAACGAAACACGTTGCTGGCAAGCCAACCAGTGTAAGACTTCCGCGAATGTGGGCACCGGCTCGGGCAGAACTTCCTTAACCATGACCGGCTCCGTGACGGCTGGTGCAGACCCAGCGAGCCACAAAGCGGAGAGCTCGGCAACCTCAGCCGGCAAGAGCGACGGGTTTCGCTTGATGAGGTCAATTGCATAGCGTGCAAGCAATTGCATCTGCTCAGGAGCTTCTATCCACTGTTCCAATCTTCCCAGCCAGGTGTCGAGTGTCGCATCCGCGGCTTCGAACCTTTCGACTCTCTCGACAGTCCCCGCCAATTCAGGTTTGCTTAGGTCTACGCGATCAGACTGTGTATCCCGCACCAGGCGAACGTGGTCATTAAAAGTGCGGCCGAGATTGCTGACTTTGCCATCGTAGAAATCCACGCCCCAAGCAAACTGCGGATGATCGGCGTTGTGAGAAGCTGACCAAAAGTATGTGCTTGGGGTCTTCGGAAAGACCTTGATATCAATGGCCGGCTTACCTCTGGTCCGATCTACGAGGCCCTGCAACTCTACAATATCAGGGAGCCGCCAATCGTTGAAGCCAGCAAATCGGTGCTGTAGCGTCGTGGCTTGATCCCAAGTATAAGAGTCGGGCTTCCCAACACAGGTCGTGCCGTCCCATGTTTGCCCCAGGGCGCAACGCATCCACATCAACCCGGTACGCTTATCGATAGTAGTCCCGCCGGGCCGATTAAGGAAATTGCTGTGCTCGTCGTAGCACCGTGGCTGAGGTGAGAACTTTGGCCGTGGTGAAAAGTTAGCGATCACGCTCTTGTGCCCATCCATGAGAACCGTACAACTCTTGTCATAGCTGGAGCAAGCGCCGCTCCAACCTGTGAAAACAGCGCCACCACTTGGAACAGCGGTCAAGATAACAACGGCGCCGGCTGGGAACCCTTCAGAGCCATCGGCCTCACCAAGATGCTCTTGTCGCTCGACGGTAACGGAGCCCAAGCCCAAGCCAGCTATAGTTGTCTGCAGTCCAAATCTAACCAAAGACGGCCCGCCGCGGACACAACGAACATGAACGTTGCGGCTATTCTTGTTGCCAAGAGTACCTGCGTCACCAATTTTGAAATTTACTAACCACGCCCTGAATCCGTCTCGAGAGAAGGCATGCTCGGGTGTGCACGACCAGAAGCACTTGCTTGGGGTGTTAGGAAAAGCCTCGGTATCGATAGCCGGATCGCTTCTTTCTCTATCAAGGATCGTTCTCAGTTCATCAATTTCTGGAAGCCTCCAGTCGTCGTAACCGCCAAAACTATGACGTAACTGTACCGCTTCGTCCCAACTGAAGGTATCAGCTGCGCCGAGGCAAGCAGCTCCTTCCCACGTCTGCCCTAACGCGCAACGCATCCACATCAGTCCCGTACGCATGTCTGTTACGGTACCGTCACGATTGTCCATAAAGTGCTGGCTAGCATTTCGGAATTGCTCGGCATTCCCGGCAATGCTCGGCTTCGGTATCGGCAAGTCACTTTCCGCCAGTGTCTTTCGCCAACGCTTGCTGATCTTTCCGAAAGTATTCATAGCAGGCTGGCCAGTTGGCTAGGGATTACAGTGTGAGCTGAACCAACTCGTCACTGATCTCCCGACTTGAAACGTCGGCATCCGTAGTCAGCTCTACTTCCCCCAGCAAGTCTTCCCAGCTGCTCCCTGGGTTCTGTTCCAGCACCGCCAGCAACCCGATGAACGCCTTGATAGCGGTACGCGGCGTGCGGAAAGTGGCCTCGCCAATCCGCTGCTCGCAGTAGTTCATGAACGCAGCAATGGCCGTATGGGGAAGCGGGAATGAATGGTTGTTCCCTCCGTGATAGACCAAGTGGACCTTGCTCAATAGCGTGGCGAACTGCTCCCGGCTCAGGTTGTCGAGGCGAAGTACGGGCCCAGTGTGATCAACCAGGCCGTTCCGTGCGAATGGATTATCAGTGAGGCGGGACTGCAGGGCCGGGTAGCTATAGAGGCCGCGCCTCGGATCGGTTAGGAATTCTGGGGTGCCACCAAGAAGAAAGCCGAGTCCTTCGGCGCCACCCTGTTCAAGGTCGTTAAGGATGCGAAGAATCTGTTCGTAGTTGCTATTACGTGATAATGGGTTGGGGAGTTTGTAGAGATTGACCAGTTCGTCGAGGCAGATGAGCAGGCCTTTGTAGCCCGCCAGTCGACAAAAGCGGGCCAGAAGTTTGATCTGATCGTAGAGGGCTGCATCACCGATTATTTCACGCACTCCGAGAGCCTGCCTGGCATCCGTCTTGGCGCTGAACTCGCCGCGCAGCCACCGGATGGCGCTCGCCTTGAGGGTATCGTCGTCCTTCTCGTAGGCACGCCAGTAGGCGGCGATCACCGTGGCGAAGTCGTATCCCATGACGAGTTCAGTCAGGTTTTCTAGTCGATCGTGGATAATGTCCTCTGGCTTGCGACCTGTCTTACGTGCCTCAGCGAGGGCGGTGGTGATGAATTTTTCGACCACGGTGGTCAGGGCTCCCCCGCTCGGCTTGGTACGGGTGGCCACATTCTTCATCAACTCAGCGTACAAGCTGCGGGCTTCACCGCCCGATGCTTGCAGGCGCCGACCTGGGTTGAGGTCGGCGTGAGCGACCACCAGTTGGCGATCCATGGCCTCGGCTCGAACGACATTCAGGAAAAATGTCTTGCCGGATCCGTATTCGCCGATGACCAAGCGAAAGGCCGAGCCGCCCTCAGTGATGCCACCAAGATCCTTGTCGAGAGCCATGATTTCGGCATCTCGGCCAACCTGGATGTGTCGTGCGCCCAGCCGGGGCGTCACACCCGCACGTAGAGACTGGATCAGAGCATCGCGTTCACGGGGACGGAGTTCTGGACTGAGCATCGCAGGCGGCTTCTTGATATTCAATGGTATGAGCATCTTACGCCCTTGGCCGCTAGCGATGTTCTGAAATACCAGTGTCGATTGTTGTGAATGGCCGGACAAGTGGCCTGAGGTGGCCCATCTGGCTTCAGCCAGACAGTCAGCAGCAGCAATGCGGGAGATTTGATGAATGGCGGGCATTGCCGCTTGCTAACTGCCACGAGCCAGACAGCCTTGCCGGCACTCATCTCGAACCGAGGTTCTTGCTAGTCGGACGCGGCCTCGCCCAGGCCGCCAACCGCGCCAATCTAGCGATAGTCTTTTTGAGATAATGCGGTGCGTCGGCATCAGACCGCTGCCGCAGACGACCAGCGTAGTTGGCAAATAGTCATCATGCCCACGAGCGGCCTCAAACGCCTCCTCCGGGCCGACAGCCGTCCATCACCAACCAGACATTCCGCGATGGCGTACCTCACGAAACCAAAGCACACGCCAACGCAAAACCCGTCCAAGCCACTCGAAAAGCCACTGTAAAACAACCACTTGAAAAAACCGTACTAAATTTTCGAAGTCAGGAGGTTTCGAGAGAAATGCCGCCTAAGAGCGCAGATATGACATTTGTTGGGTAGTCGAGGTCAACAGGTTTACACGAAAAACCCCGCAGAACATGGCGTTGAGCGGGGTCTTCATTTTTGCTGCAGAGAGTTTACAGCCGGTATCCTGGCGGGGACGCAGGGATTCGAACCCCCGGTACCGATTCGCGTCCCAAGCGCCGAATCATGCGTCCACCCGATCGACTTGCCAGTCTCCTGCGACGCCTGCCAGTGGTGTCAGTGGCGATCAAGAAGCGCCGATTACCTCAAGAGCCTGCTCCTACACCTGCTCTTTGCCGTCGCGGTCCCAGAAGAAAAGCTGCAGTGCCCTCCAGGGCAAGGCACTGACAACCATGCACCGGCAAGGGGTCATAATCTTTCGATCGCTCAGCCCGAACGCCAGACCCAAGCAGACCACCCTGCGCCTTAAACCGATGGCCCCTGGTTCGGAGCACGCTCAGCCCCGCGCCTTCGCCAGACGACAAAACGGGCAAGACCGCGCCTGCGAGACATCCGGCTCGTAGATGAACATCGCCTGACACCTCGCGCACCGGTGCCAACTGACGATCCGGGAGCGGACGTCCCTGATGGCATACCAGGCGGCGTTGATGTCCAGGTGATCCTGAGCAAGCCGACAATGCACCTCCCAGACCGACAAGAGCATCGCCGCCGTAACGATGCGGCCATCGCCATCGTCGAGCCGATTGTAGAGCGCGACGAAGGTCGAGAGATCGGCCAGCTTCCTCGCGCTGGTGATGAACGGCCGCACTGAATCCGGTAACTTGCCGTTGGGCGGACTCTGGCCGTGAAGCTGGCGCCAGCGCAGGCGTAGTGGCTTCGGGTGGATGCCCGTCAGGTAATGAACGATCGGCACACGCAGCTTCAGCCGGATCAGCTCGTGGGCTACCCGGCTGTTCTCCAACTGGTCAGGAGCCAGCAGCGCCGACATGATCGCTAGACCAGAGTCGCTTCAGCATAGGTGCCCTTCACCTCCCTCGGCATCTGGAGCAAGCGGTTGAGCGCGGCATCGGTCAGCCGGAAGGTGTAGAGCGATACCGGGACGGTCTCGGCCAACTCGTCGATCTCATCGAGGTCGAGGGAGCCGATCTTGTCGATCACCGCGCGCGGCAAGCCCGTCATGACTTCCGCCGCCCTCCCCTCCCGCGCCAGTTGTCGCGTGAGCAACAGGAACTGCCGGTTGATCTTCTGCACGTCGCGCTTTTCCATGATAGGCAATCAGAGAAGTGAACACACGAGCGCATTTTATATTACACTATGACCGAATTGCAACCTTTCGGAGCATGATTCATGACAGCTTCAGACAACCCAACGACTGCCGGCAGCAACCCGGTGGCGGAGATCCTCGAAGCGCTGATGAGCAAGCACCGCCTGAATCAGACCGAACTCGCCAACCGCTCGGGCGTTTCGCAACCGGCCATCAACCGAATCCTCAAGGAACGCTCGAAGGCCAAGCAGCCGCGGAAGGAAACGCTCGACAAGATCGCCGCCGTGCTCGGCGTGACGCCCGATCAATTGACCGGCCGGGCGGCTATCCCCAGCCGCATGCTCGCCCGCGGCGTGGTACCGGTATTGACTTGGGAGAACCTGCTGCCGGCCGGCTCACCGGAAGATCGGTGTCAAGGCACCTGGCTGGCCTGCCCGGTCGAACACAGTGATGAGACTTTCGCCCTGCCCGTGCTGGGTGAGGCGATGAGCGGAGACGAGGGCTACCGCGAAGGGGAGATCCTGTTCGTCGACCCGGATGTTCCCCCGGCACACGGCAAGGATGTCGTGGTGCTCAAGGGAGCCACCGCCCTCTTCCGGCGGTTGGTGGTCACGCCGGAGGGGCGCTTTCTCAAGACGCTCAATCCCGCCTGGCCGACAGCGATCCTGCCGCTGCCGGACGACGCCGTCATCTGCGGTACGGTGGTCTTCTCTGGTCGCATTCGCTGATCATTACGTTCGCCGGGCCTTGATGTAATTCTCCATTACATTGCATCGCCCCGGGTCAGGCGGCTCCAGCAAAAAAATACCCGCCGAAGCGGGTATTTTTGGTTGCGATCACATCAGTCCTCTTTCTGCGAAGGACAGCACGGTCGTCTCGGCCACAATGAAGTGGTCGAGCACGCGGATGTCGACGAGCGCCAACGCTTGCTTCAGCTCACTGGTGAGCAGTTCGTCGGCGCGGGACGGCTCGGCTTGCCCCGAGGGATGGTTGTGCGCCAGAATCACCGCCGAGGCGTTGAGTTTCAGCCCGGCGCGGACCACTTCCCTGGGATAGACCGAGGTCTGCGTCGTCGTGCCGCGAAAAAGCTCCATGCCGGCGATCAGCCGGTTCTGGGCATCAAGCCAGAGCGCGAGAAAGCTCTCGTACGCCTGCCCGGCCAGGAACAGCCGCAGGTAGTCGCGAACTGCCCCGGGCGAAGCCAGACTGACGGACGTATCCGCCAAGGTTTCCCCGAGTGCGCGGCGAAGGAGTTCGCGGGCGGCCATCAGCCGGTTCGGCAGGGGATAGGAGAAGGGTTCCTCCGCCACCCGCAGCGCCTGGTCCAGGCGAATCCGACGTAGCCCGAACAGCTCGGCCAGGGAGTACAGGGCATATCTTTGGGCCTCTTCACCGAGCAGGATCGAGAGCAGTTCGCGATCGGTTGAGTGGATCATCTTGGGTGCCTCCAAATGGCAAGGCGGGACGGCACCCTCCCCTTGCGGGACGATGGCACGCCCCGCGGGGTTAGGTATTTGACTGACTGGGTTACCGCTGGTCGCCCTTGGGGCTGCCGGCTTCGAGGATCTCCTGGCTGACCTTGAAGATTCGCTGCGCGGATTTCTCCGGCAGCGGGTCGCCTTCGAGCCACGACTGGATGTAGGCTCGCGACTCGTCCTGACCCGGGAGATTCAGGATCGAACACAGGAGAAAGGCCACGCCTTCGGCCTCGACTTCCTGGAGACTTCTGGGCGTCGAGGCCGCGTCCTGGCAATCAGCCGCCAAGGTGTGCCCGAGCACGACGTGCGCCATCTCGTGAAAGCGGGTCTTGTGGGGATAGTCGGCCAGCTTGCTGACTGCGATACGACGTTTCACCGCATAGCCCTGGACGTTGCCGTCCAGATAATCGAAGCGCTCAGCGGCGATGTCGAGCGCCGTCAGGGCCGCTTCGGCATGCCACTGCGGTGATTCCACCGGCTCGGTGTAGTCCTCGCCTTCGGTCTGCTCCAGGCTGAACCAGCGTGGCAAGCACTTGAAGCGGGTGAACACCGCTTCGGCGTCAGCGGACTCCCCAGAAACGGGCTCGTCCCGCCGTTTGACCGTGATCGGCATCCACAGCGACAGGGCTTTCTCTCCTTTGCGCACCGAGCGGCCCAGCGCCTTCCAGCGGCCAAAGCTCGCGATCGGTGACAGGGGCAGACCCTTTTGGTCGAGCTGAATGGCCGCCAGAATCTGGTTGCCAATGCTGAAGCGGTGGAACCGGCGGTAGGCCGCGCTAATGATCCCGGGCTCGGTGAGAGCCCGTTCGAGTAAGGGTGCGAATTGGTCGTACATGGTGCCTCCAAGGAAAAGAGGGAAGGCACCGCCCCCGTCGGGGAGCGATACACTCCCCGTGGGATGAAGAAACCGGTCGAGGCCGGCGATGGGTGCTGCGTCAGCTGCGGTGAATCGACGACCACACAGACAAGGCAAACTCGCGCGCTTCGACGGCATGCGGTCCGAGAAACCGGGGCGCCGTGCCGCCCGCCTGGCGCGCGAGGATTCGGCTGACGACGGCGATCTGCTGGCGCACACCGATGTCGCCATCGAAACGCGTTTGCAGGTATTGCCGGTAGTCGCCCTGCCATCCCTCGGGCGGGGCAAAGGGTCCGCAACTGCCGGGCAGGGTCTCGACCCGGCTGAAGTCGATGACTCCATACATGGCTTTCTCCTGATCAGGCGGCTCGGGTCAGCGCCGTGTCGACGCTGCCGAGGGCAGGAAACCCGGCCTTGCCAAGCCGGTTGAACACATCGAGCCAATCGACGCCCTTTCTCTCTGCGGGAATATCGAGCGTTGGCGCGATGGCGCCGGCGCGAATCCCCATGGCCCAGAGGCGAGTCACCAGTCCTCTCGCCGCTTCCTGTCCGTGACCGGAAGGATGCTGTCGAGACGGTCGATCCTTGTCGGCAAAGACGAGGACCTGACGCACGCCGGGCGGCGGAACGAAGGTTTCCAGAAGATGAGCGTTGCCGGTCGCCCAGGTTGGGAGGCCGGTGACCTCGATCACGGCCAACGCCGTCTCGATGCCTTCGGTCACCGCCAGGCGCCTGCCCGGCGCGACCAGGCGGATCGCGCCGCCGGTCAACTGTTTCGCCGTCTCGTGGCGCATCAGCTTCTTCGGCGCGTCCACTGGCGCTTTGTCGCCATCGACGGTCAGGTAGGTGCGATGCAGGGTAACGGCATCGCCGCCCTGCCCGGTCACCTGCGCGAGGATTGCGGGATAGCACCTGACGAGGCGCTGATCTGCGTAGTACCCCAGGTCGGGATGAAAGCGCAGGGCCTCGGGCGCTCGTGCGGCCAGGCCGCGTCGCGTCAGGTACCGGCGAGCCGGTTCAGCTGCTGGGTGGGTAAATGGCAGCGATTCCCGCCAGGTGCGGTTGAGCTGTTCGCGGCGTGTGGTATCGTCCGCAGAGCCACTGCGGCCCACCCCAGGCGACGCTCTCCTCGCTACGCTGGCGGCTGGGGCCCACGAGCTGCTGCGCGACTTCGCGAATCGTCTGGCCAAAATCCCAGCCGTTGATCCACATCAGCAGTGAGAATCCGTCGACGAAGTAGCCGCAGGTATTGCAGACGCCACCGCCGGTTTCGCTGACATCGGGAAAAACCCGAAAGCCATCGCGGCCACCATGGACCGGGCAAGGGACATGCTTCCCCCGCTTTGCCACGGCGTCCTGCAAAGCCGGCGCGAGGTCGGACAGGACCCGCTGCCACCGTCCGCGGGCGTCTTCCTTGACACGCGACGCCTGGTACTCGTATTTCATCATTGGTGCCTCCATGGAATGTCCCGACCGGGACCTTCCGAAGCACCCCTGACCGGGGATCCCTGGAAAGGTCCCGGCCGGCCGGGTGGGAAATCTCCGCGCGGTCTGGAGGTAGCCCCGCCGGGATACGCTCCCCGGCGGGGTGGATGCTGCTGCTTGTTTTGTCGTGGCCAGCTACCACACCTCGATCCTGCCCTTAGGGTGCGGGAACGAAATTCGATCGGCTTTGCGCAGGGGGCTCGGCGAACCCCCTCCGAAAAGCCCCGGCGCGGTGGCCGGGGAAGACTTGCGAGGGAGCGAGCAGCGACGATGGTACGTAGTCACGGTGAATCCAGACCGCCGAAACGTGACCGGAAAGTATCGATTTCGGTAGTCCGTCTGTCCGCTTCAAGATTGGCAGGGCGCGTGCAGTTCTTGGCTTGGGGAGCAGCCCTACGGCAACCCGGAATCTGTGACCAGAGTTGAGCGATGGTCGGTTTGAGCAGCCTCCCGAGTGGAGCGGCAAAACGAGTTGCTCATGATGCCGAGTGTTGTCCAGCAGCGCCGGAACGAAATATCGGGCTAACGGTGGCGGCCATAGTCCTCGACGCTTCAGGCTTCGATGTTGAAGTTCTTTGCCTTCGCGGTCACCCGTAAATCCATTCGACGGTCGAGGTCGTCATCGTCGGCTACGTGAAGTGAAGCCGCCTCTCGCAAAGTCGTTGTGATCTTCCGCTTGTCGGCGTCAGCTGCCGGTGGGGTTCTGTGCCAGCTCAAACCGCAATGCGCTGCATTTCAGCCATTGGGCTGAGGGCCGTCCCGAACGACAACTTGCCATATTGGCAAATTCACACTCCCGACCCGGGGCAGACGGTGGAGGCTCTTGAAAGCAGTCTTTCACCGCACCACCGGACAACGCGAAAACGGCCGTTCGGCTTTCGGCGGTGCTATTCTCGCCTGACCGACAGCTTTTAAGCGGGAGCGGTCACCGGGTGTAGGATGGCGTCGGTCGGCAATCGGCCACAAGCGGCCTATCAGAAACTTGCTCATCAGCGGTCATTCACAGTTGAGACAACCCCTTATTTACACACCAATGTCATCCTCTCCGTACTATCACTACATATGCGGACCGGTGGGTCCGTTTAATAGCTGTTGAGCACCAGATCGTGCGCTCGGACGAAAGGCAATTTGAATGACGTATCGCCGCTTTGACGGCCAGGAGAATGAGTTTGAGGAATGGGCTTTGAGCAATCCTGGCGGGATTGTTGTGAACTCCAGTCCTGGCCGACTGAACCCAACCTACCTAAAGGCGCACCGGCCGAAATGCAATTCGTTTTGGAACCATCCCGAGGCTAGGACCAACTACTCAAAGCACTGCTTTGACTCAGCAACCGAAGCGATTGAGTATCTGCGCGTCAACGAAATCGGGAAGCCAGGATTCGAGTGCACGGCCTGCAGAGTTGCTGCACTGGAACCTACCCCAGAGTTCACGGAGTTCGAGAAGAGAGTAGCCGTCCTTCTTGCCGAAGGAGTAACACAGGATCCGCCGGGGAACATACACCCAAGTAAGGTAGAAATTTCTGGCGGTACCGCTTACTACAGAGATCCCCTTGTCGCTGCACGGGTCCAGCAGTACGCGGAAGGCAAATGCGAACTTTGTAGAGCCCACGCACCATTTAGAACTGTGAGAGGGACTCCATACTTGGAAATACATCACGTTCGAAAACTCGCGGATGGAGGCGGGGATACGGTATGCAACACGGTTGCGCTATGCCCCAACTGCCACCGAGCAACCCACTACGCACAGGACGCTCGAGACCTTACGAGGGCGTTGTATGATGCGCTTGCTCGACTCCGTCCTCAGTAACCTGGTGCCCAACCCCACGTTCCAAGGTGCCGGCCGCACAAGGCCGTGTCCGGCCCCTGAACGCGAACGTTAGAGAGCAAAGCATGCCTCGTCGCACTCGTCCAGCAACAACTCAACGCAGCGAACATTGGCTGCGGGTTGCGGTCAACCAATACGAGGTCGTACTGAACCAACGCGTCCAGACCGCCCTTGGGATCGACGCTACTGACACCATCGAGTGGCTTTCACCCGTACGTTCCGACGATTTTGCGGAGTACTTCGATCAAGAATTCGTCGATCGCCTTGGTCTTGGCGAACTTGATGTCCCGCTGAACGACTTTTGGCCGAAAAGCGGCCCGCGATGGGATGGTCTTGCTAGAACCAAGTCGGGTAAGCTCATCCTCGTTGAAGCAAAGGCGTACATCGAGGAGGCAGTCGACTACAAGAGCAAGGCTGGCGCGGATTCGAAGGCGAGGATCAGTAAGGCGTTGGCAACCGCCAAAGCTGCATTTCGAGCCACAGCAGATGCCAACTGGGAAGAGCCCCTCTATCAGTACGCCAACCGTCTTGCACACCTTTACTATCTACGAGAACTCAATAAGCGCGATGCCTACCTTCTGTTCGTTTACTTTGCTAATGCCCCGGACGTCCCAAACCCGTGCACTTCAGCGCACTGGGAAGGGGCAATTCGCCTCGCCGAGAAGTGTCTAGGCTTGGGGGCACACCCGTTCAGACCGTACATCGGGTCGGTGGTTTGGAGCGTCGGTGAAATGCTCTCTAACCCGCTGCCGCAACCGACGCGCTGAGGCGCGCAGCTGAGCGCCACGTTAGGCGTCATACATGCATCCGGCTCAGCCAGAACTCAGCCCAAGAGATTCCGCCCTCTGGCGTGTGGGGCGCAACCTTCAGCGTTTCCAGTCCATTGAGGCGCTGCTCAAGTTGCTGCTGCCCACAACCAAGCTCGTGGGATCGTTTCAGCAGATCGAGTCCCAGATTTTGCAGAACAAGCGAGCCGCGAAGAAGGCCAGCCTTGGGACGCTGACGGAAACCTATTCACGACAGGTGCTGGGTCCGAAACAAGACGCGGAGGAGCCGGAAATCGGGTCAGAGATCCTGTTCTCATTCTCGCATTCGATTGATGCCACTCCCGAAGTCTTGAAGCAGATGCGCTCCGAGTGGAAGCGCCTTACAAAGGAGCGCAATCAGCTAGTGCATTCAACATTGCTCGTGTACGACTTGGAGTCAAACGAAGGATGCATCGCGCTCTGCGAGTACCTTGATGAGCAGTACGAACGCGCACGTGTACTCATTGAGCGATTGAGGCATCAGGAGAAGGCACGCTCGTTGGCAGCTTCAGCCTTCAAGCAGATACACGAGTCAGGGGAACTTGAAAGGCTACTCGCAGAGCCTTCAAATGACGCCTAACGATGCGCTCCACCGGCCGCATTCCGCATCTGTCACGCGGTTTGTGAATCCGTCGTTGCTCTTGCGCCGCCACAACAGTGTCTCGGGCACGTCCGGGAAATGCAGAGCGAGCTGCTGCTGCGCGCGCTCGGACATTTTGAGGCGCCGGGTCTGGGATTGCTTTGAGTTGGCCATGCTGGGCTCCGTTTCTGATGGTAGAAGTGTCCTTCTATCGACGAACCACTGCAATGATTCAATTGGCACGAATCCAGTGCTACTTAAGTGCGTGAATCTGCTTTGCGGTGATTAAGGTTGCGCATCCATCATGGAACCCAACCCAACCCAGTAAGTTGCGCGATATAATACAGACAATGCAGAAATCGTAGCGAATAATCAATTACTTGCTGCAGCATTGCGGTGCTCCTTATGCTTAGGTGCTGCTGGTGGGGTTAGCGAAGGGGAGGACCGCGCGCCCTTCGCGCGGCAACCATGCAGCTTGGCGGTCCGGCCGACGAAAAAATATGCAAGGAACGCAAGGCACCCGCTCATGAACTTGCATCGCGGACAGCCTACGTCCCCCGTGCATCATTCATAGGTCATTTCCGCGAGCCGCACCTCTGGCTGAACGACTGCTCGATGTCACTTTGCGCGAGTACGCCCGGCGATGCTGAACGACCACAACCGCTTCAAAGCTGCCGGTCAGGCGAGAACAGCACCGCCGAAAACCGAACGGCCGCTCTCGCGTGTCGGGCCGTTGCGATGAATGACCGCTTTCCAAAGCCCCGGCCATCGGTTCAGGGTCGGTTCCGGCCCACTGCGTTCTATCTGGCCGCGCGCACTCCAATGACGAAGCGCCAGAATGACGAAAAGTTGCCCGTGCTAGTCCAGTGCTATTCTGAGCGACCCCTTGAGGCACAATACGCAATTAGCCTTCAACGCCCGCTTTGAAACAACCCAAATCCAAAGGAAATGACATGAACAAAGCCGAACTGGTTGATGCCGTGGCCGCAAAGACAGGTCAAACCAAAGCGGCCACCGCGGTGCTGCTCGACGGCTTCATTGAAGCCGTCACGGAGTCTCTGGTCAAGAGCGAGTCCGTGCAACTGATTGGTTTCGGTACGTTCGAGGTCACCGAACGCGCGGCCCGAGAGGGACGAAACCCAGCCACCGGCGCTGCTCTGAGAATCGCCGCCAAGAAGGTCGTCAAATTCAAGCCGGGAAAAGCCCTGACCGAGGCTATAGCAGGCGAGTGAGAGGGGAGAAACAAGATGCAGAGCCGGTCTCCAAAACTGAAGCGCATCGCCGGGTGCCAGCCGCATCGATGCCAAGATCAGGCAGTTTGGCCCAGTGGAAGCAAAGCTGCGATTTGAGGACATGTAAGACTTGCCTGGCTACCGCGCGGCTTCTCAACCAGCGTCCCGTCGAGCCACTGCCGGCGCTGAATTCCTTCTATCCACGCTCCACAAAGAGCCCAAGATCACGCTGGCTGCTTTGCTTGCACTCCTGGCTGGACTGCCGACAAGGGCGCACCTGTGGTTCTGGTCGCGCATCAGATCACCATCAATGCCTTCACCCGCGAGGGCATAGCGTCAGGTGGCGGCAGTCTGTTCGCGCTGAACGGATCGGGCGAGCCCCGTTTGCTCGGTTCGATCAAACCCCGACTGAATTCACACCGGCGAGGTGAATGAGCATGCGCATCTTTGTATTGGCCGCTCTCTTCCTGTTGTCTCTGCCAACCTTTGCGCAAACGGGCCTGCGCGCAACGCAGCTGGCCGAGTTCGCAGATGGGCTTTCGCAACCTCACGACGCGGCCTTTTCGCCGGACGGCCAACTCATCTATCTGACCGACATGCGCAACAGCCGCATCCAGGTTCTCGAAGCCATGACGCTGAAACCGGTCGGCCGCTTCGGTGCCGGTGAGTTGTCCTATCCGCACGATGCCGAGTTCGACCAAGCCGGTCGACTGCTCGTCGCCGACACCGGCAACGACCGCGTGGCAATCTACGAGATCAAGGGCGCACAGGCCAAGCTGGTCGGCGAACTGAAGGGTCTCGCCGGCCCGGAAGGGGTAGCGGTCATGCCCGACGGCCGGATCCTCGTCACCAACACGCGCAAGGCGACGCTCAGCGTGTTTCGCGACGGAAAGCTGGTGCAAACGGCCGGCGGCCCAGGCAGCAGGGACGGCGAGCTGCGCAATCCGCATGACGTCGAAGTCGCAAGCGATGGCACGGTGTATGTCGTCGATTCGGCCAATAACCGCGTCCAGGTGTTCGACGCCGCACTGCAGCATCGCGCCAGCTTCGGCGCTGCGCTCGGCCTGAGCGGGCCGAAATACCTCGCCATCGACGGCGATCGCGTCTGGCTGGCCGACGAGTACAATCATCGCATCCTGCTCCTTGATCGCAGCCATCAACTGCTCGGTGTGCTCGGCAGCGGCAAGCGCGGCCGCGCCGCTGATGCCTTCCACAAGCCCGAGGCCGTGCTTGCCCGCGCGCCCTACGTCTGGGTCATCGATACCTACAACGATCGCGTCGTGCTGCTGCGCATCGACTGAGCCACGGCGGTCCGGGAACTCGTGTGCCGAGGGCCGTTGATCCGCGAGGCCGTCCGCTGGCCAGCGAATGGCGCCAATCACGTGACCCCGCAGCAGACGGCGGCAAAAAAATGCCCCGGGAACCACTGCCTGGTCGGGCAGGAGTCCCCGGGGCGACCGGTGGTTCCCGAACGCGGCTGGGCCGTCTTGCCGCGATGGGTTGATCAATCTGGAAAACAATGCCGATGACGCGCCAGCACCCGCTCGCGGATGTCGTCGGAGTCGAGGCCAAACAGCGCGCAGCATCTGCGGTACGAGAAGGCGCCTGGCCACTCCTGCGGTGCACGCAGCCAGGCGAGAATGTCGCGCCGCGTCGCCGCGGAAACCCGCGCATCGAAGAGATCGCGCAGTGACTTCTCCAGGAGATGCCCATGCAGACGGACAAGATCTTCGTCAGTCCACAAGGCGTTTCTCTCGGCTCCTGCCCCGCCCTTCCCTCTGACAGACGCCGGCGGCTGCGGCATGGGTTCGTCGTCCGCGTGCATCACTGTCTCCGAGGTGAGCGGCCGAGGTGCTCGCCCGGGACGGGGAGAACCTCGGCATCGCTGCTCAGACCGACGGGCTGTTGACCACGCCGCGGATCGGTGACGATGGGGACGATTGCGACGGCTGCGTCAACGCCGCCTTGCGGCTGCGATAGGCGCGTAGGAGCTGCTCGAGATCGTCGCCGGCGACAAAGTCTTCCGCCTGCGCGTAGACCTCGTCCAGGGCCTCGATCGATAACGCCTGACCGATGCTCGCCAGCAGATCGGCGAGCGGTTTGCGGGTCGCCACGCGTGCCGGGTCGGACGCCTGGCCGGCGTCATCCGGCGGCTCGTCGAGGACCGGCGCCCAGGAGCCGTCGATGGCCTCGGCGATCCCGAGGTTCTGGGTCTCACCGCGCTCGTTGATCTCATCCATCGCCAGCGCCATCGCCAGCTCGGGTGATTTCGGCAGCAGATGGCACAAGCGGCGAATCACCGTCTTGAGACCCATCGGGACAAAATGCGTGTCCCACGGACTCTCCTTGCGGAGTTTCCTGGCCATCTGGTAGCCGCGGGAATGATCCCGAACCTGCTCGACCTGCTCTTTCGACAGGGCGTGGAAGGTGCGGGTACCGTCCTTGAACACCGCGACGGCATAAAACCCGACGATCGCGCCTCGCTCCTCGTCGGCAGCCGGAAAGCCGTTCTGCTTCAACGGCTCGTGCATCAACGATCGATTGAGACCGAGGACGATGTCGAAACGGTCGTTGATCCGGACTTCGTGACCGTAGATATCCTGCACCAGGCCACTGTTGCGGGCGAGCTTCATCAAGCCCTGATAGCCGGGAATCAACTGGCACTGGCTACCAAACGGGACGAGGTGCGCTTCGCCCATCAGGCCAACTTCCAGGCCGAGCTGGCTGGACTGGATGACGGCCGCGAAGACGCTGCGCGGATCGACATCGGCGAGTTTCGGATTCAGGCGGAAGGCGGTCAGCGCGATCCGCACCATGCGATCCGGGCTGAGATGCCGGGGCAAGGCCCGGGCGACCTCGCCCTTGAACTGTTCGAGCATCGCCGGAAAGGAGACGACATGGGTCGGAGTCCCCTGACGGGACTTCTGGAGGTTGCGCAAGGTTTGTGACATGGTTTTCTCCAAAGAGGAACGGCGGAGACACCCTGTCGCCCAAAGCGGGGACTGGTTCCCCGCCGGGGTGGATGAACTACAGAAAACGGCCGCTCAGGCGGCGTCGAACGCGAAGGCTTCGGCGTTGGCGGCCCAGCGCGGCAAGGAGATCAGTTCGACCTCGCCCGCCGGCTGGTACGCCGGCCAGGTGCCGGACTCCTGGCACCACTTCAAGAGCTGCAGCGCGGCCTGATACTTCCTGCGACCGATCTCGATGATTTCCGGATCGGCCCGATACACCGCGACGGCATGCGGTGGATCCTTCTCGACGGCGACGAAGAGAAAGGGTAGCTCCCTGCCGGTCACGCGCTTGATTCCATCGACGTAGAACGCCGCCTGGACGTCGTAGCCGAGGTTGGCGATGGCGCGGGAAAAGCCGCGGCTGCTGGCATCGAGACAGCTCTTGAGATCGACGATGGCTGTCTCGTTGAACCAGTCGGGACGACACCGGCAGGCGATGCCGGTGGCTGGATCGCTCCAGAAAGCCGATAGCTCGGCTTCTCCCTGCTCGAGCAGTCTGGCCGCTCCCTGGTGGGCGAGTACGGCTGCACGCATCCGGCTCAGGGTCGCCAGATCCTCGGGGGTGATCAGGGTCTTGCCCTGGGTGGCCTCCTCGAACCGGGCAGCGGCTTCCTTGCCTTCCTTGGTGCGGCGATCGAACTTCTCGGCGACCACGAACTCCTCGGAAAAGCGCTCCGGCTCGAGGACATAGCTGTGAACCGCACTACCCAACGCCATCGCCGGTGTCGGTGGCGGCGGATGGTCCAGCGTTTCGCGCAGATGCGCGGGACTCTTGAGCATCTTGAGGATGCCGGAGTGTCCGATCGACTGATCGGCGTGATACTGCTTGGCCGGCAGGTGCAGCAGGCCAGGATGTCTCGGATGCATGGTGCCTCCAGAATGAGAATGCCGGAGTCACCTGCCCCTACCGGGGAAAGCGTCCCCGGACGGGTGGATGAATTGCTGCTTTTTTTCTGCGGCCAGCGACCGCGACTTGCTCGGGCGCATGAGAATCCATGGCGCTCGCTCAAAGACTGCTTTCCGGAAGGCGCTCAGCGAACGCGCTCGGGAAAGCCCCGGCAGGCCGGGGCGGGGTTCAGGCGACTGTTCGCGCTGGCTGCGAAAGGGCGAGTGCCCTGCGCAGCAACGTGCGGGTTTCCGGATCGGTGCGGCCTGCCTGGAGTCTCTGGTGGAGATCACAGGCAGGTGCGATCGGGAGCGCCTTGAAGAGTCGATCGAGAAGGGGATTGGATGGCACGATGGCCTCCTGCGCCGGGTCGAGGGCCATGGTCAGAGCCCCAGAACGCGGACAATTGGCCGGCTGATGATCCAGCCGGAGATGCCGCAAGCGATTAGAACGAGAATCATGAGATGCCTCCAGGAAAGAAAAAGGGGGCACCCTCCCCTGACACGGGGACGATGCCCCCGCTCGGGGATGAGATTTCAGGCGATGACTTCGAAGGAAGCCTCGCCGCTCTTGACGCGATCGGGTTCGATCAGACTCCGGCGCTGGCAAGCCGGAACGTGGTACGGCCGCCAGTCGGTCCTGGCTTCCTTTGCCAGCTCGGGCGTGACCGTCGGTGCGGGCTTCTGGAGAAGCCAGTCCTGGACGGTCTGCGCGGCGGAGCGGAGAAAGGAGAGAATCAGATGCAACCCTGCCAACAGGGCGAGAACGAGAATGACGCGCTCCATCAACAAACCTCCTGAAATGGGATTGGGGTCGGCTCCCGACCGGGGAGACGGACCGCCCGGTGGGGGAAAGAAGTCACGATCGGCTCAGAACGGCTCGATCGCCGCGACTTCGTCGAATGCCGGAGCGGTTGCCGGATCAGACGGAGCACTCTTGGCACGACGCTGCGCCTGACCAGACGCTGGCGCAGCGTTCGCGGACGGGCGAGCGCCGAGCATCTGCATCTCGCTGGCGACGATCTCGACGGTGTAACGATCCTGACCCGCCTGGTCCTGCCATTTGCGGGTCTGGATGCGGCCTTCGACGTAGATCGGGGCGCCTTTCCTGAGATACTCGCCAACGACTTCGGCCAGACGGTTAAAAAAAACCACACGGTGCCATTCGGTGGTTTCCTTGCGTTCACCGGACGACTTGTCCTTGGTGGTCTCCGTCGTCGCGAGGCGGATCGTGGCGATCGTCTCGCGGTTCGGGGTGACGCGCAGGTCGGGGTCGGCGCCGAGATGGCCGATAAGGGTGACTCGGTTCAACGAGGGCATGGGGCCTCCTGATGATGAAGGCAGGGATGCCGCCGTATCCTGACGGGGCGACCCCGCCGGGGGTGGAAGAAAATGCTGTTTGTGACGAAGGCCAGCTACCTTCACTTCGATCGGCCTAGGCGGAACGAGAGATGGTTGAATTCTGTGGCCCGGGCCAGCGTCGCAGGAGAGTGAAAAGCGCTTTCTCTGGTTGCTTTTCGAACGTCTCCACCGAAGTCCAATGGCTACGCTGTGACTGGTCGACACCACCAGAGACAGGCCATGGCGCAAAAGCAGCGCAGCGTATCGACGCAGATTCCGTCGGTCAGGCAGGACCACAGCCGGCCATTCCTGACGCAGAAGGCGATGCTCAATTCGCTACATGCGCAGCAGGTCTTCGACCGCGGCTACGAGATGTGCGCCAACGCGCTGTTCTCGTTGAGCGTGGTCCTGCGGTTCATCGGATCGGAAGCTCAGGCGCAGGAAGTCGACGCCCTGGTCGATGCGCTGATCGACCAGACCCTGGAGGATCTGCGCCAGGAATCCCTGCGCATCCGAGAGGTCGTCGAGAGCAACGGGATCGAAACCGCCATCGGCTACACCAGCGCCAAGACCGTCGACGCTCAGATCACCTCGCCGCGGGCGATCCGGTATCTGGCGATCATTCGTGAGTTCGACAGCATGCTGGCCCAGATGGATGCCCTCTGGCTGTCATCGGTCGTCACGGACAGCCAGTACGCGCGCGGGGTGTACGACTGGAAACGGCGGATTCTTCGTCTGGCGGGGCAGATTCGGCAGATTGCCAGCCGGGCGGTGCTGGCGGCGCGGAGGAAGGAGGAGGGGAAGATGGAAGATGAGGTAGGTGAGACCACACTTGGTCAGGATCTCGAAATAGCGGCGGAAGCCTCGGCTGGAAACCCACTGGACGACAACTAGGTGCAGTGCAACACGTTCCACGACCGAGCGGTTGTCGCAGGCTGCCAAAGCCGGCTACCGGTTCTCGCTAGGGCAGCGATCACTCGTACGGTCGCTGACGATATGGGGCGGATACTAAATGACGAACCTTTGGAATTGCGTTGCAACCCATCGCCAAATGATGTTCTTGGTTTCACGTCTGACGTGATGCCCCCCGTCAGCGAATCCCGACTGTTGTACGCAACACGTCTCTGCGCATGGTGTTCGTCGACGGTGAGCAAATGAACCCAAGTTCGACCAGAGACACTGAGAACTTCGGGAGGCTTCGGACCTCCTTACCGGCTGACACCCGGGTACTACATCGCGACCGCAGTCCGTTCTACCGCCGCAGAATCGTCTGCACGAAACCCTATAGGTTCGTCGGATGCCGTGCTTGCAGCATCGAACCCTGATTGACAGAGTAAGATATGCCCGCAGTTTTCGAGATGGCCCTCTCCAGCGAGATTCTGACTCCGGATGAAATCGCCGAAATAACCGGCTGCGGAAGAAGATCCGACCAGATTCAGTGGCTTACCGACAACGCCTGGACATTCCACAAGACCAAGGCCGGCAATCCCATTGTCGGGCGCTTGTACGCCCGGCTAAAGCTCACAGGGATCAACCCCGCGACTATGGCTACAATGGGAAAATGGGTGCCGGACTTTTCCAGTATCCGCTAGTCGAAGTATTATTCTATCCGTATGCGCCCGAAATCCTCAGCCCGAGACCTGCCACCCCGCATGCTCCGTAGAGTACGGACGCTTGCGGGCGGCAAGCGGTGGGAAGGCTACTACTACGATGGGCGGGACGACGCGGGGAACCGGAAGGAAATCCCACTCGGCACCGACCTCGGCGAGGCGAAGCGCAAATGGGCTGAACTGGAGTGCAGGCCAGCCCCGGTCGAAACCGGAATAATGCGCATCGTGTTCGACCGCTACGCACGCGAAGTCATTCCTGACAAGGCACCAAAAACCCAAGCCAGCAACCGGCTCGAGCTCGCGAAGTTACGTTCGGTCTTCGACGCGGCCCCAATTGACGCCATCACGCCGCAGCATATCGCACAGTATAGGGACAACCGGATGACCCGGGCCCGGACGCTCAAGGACGGCACGGTCGTCCCGGCAAAGCGCGCGACTGTCGCCGCAAACCGCGAGCTTGCACTATTCTCCCACATCTTCAACAAGGGGCGCGAGTGGGGATATACGGCGAAGACGAATCCATGCGCTGGCGTAGCGAAGAACAAGGAAGCCCCGCGTGACTTCTACGCTGACGATGACGTCTGGACAGCGGTTCGAAACTGCGCCGCCATCGAACTCCAGGACGCCATGGACCTTGCCTATCTTAGTGGCCAGCGCCCCGGCGACGTGCTCCGCTTCACCCAGCGGGACATCGTAGACGACGCCCTTACGGTTCAGCAGGGAAAGACCTCCAAGCGCTTGGCGATCATGTTGACAGACCCGGACAGTGGTGCCCGAACCGAGCTCGGCCGGCTCCTGGATCGTATCGGCGTGCGTACGGTGCGCAGCCTGTGGCTATTAGCAACACCCGATGGAAAAAGGCTAACCGCAGGCATGCTGCGCTTGCGGTTCACGTCGGCTCGTAACGTCGCTGCAGTCCGAGCCGAAGAGGCTGGTGACCAACGCCTCGCTGCTCGTATCCGGCAATTTCAGTTCCGCGATGCGCGCCCAAAGGCTGCGAGCGAGATGGCCTTAGATCACGCCAGCGACCTGCTCGGGCACACCGACAAGCAGATTACGAAGGTCGTCTACCAGCGTGTCGGGAAGCGCGTGCGACCAACACGGTAGCGTAGGTTGCGGAAATCGTTTCCGATAGTTGCGGAAACATCGCGACTTTAGCATGCTGGAACACAGTGACAAAAGATCAACAATATGTTTTTTAATCAATATGTTACTGGCGGAGAGGGAGGGATTCGAACCCTCGGTAGGCTCACACCTACGCCTGATTTCGAGTCAGGTACATTCGGCCACTCTGCCACCTCTCCGTCGGGCGCGAATGGTAGCACAAGATGAAGCGATGAGGCACGGACGGTGCCATTTTCTTGCGAGAATCGCCAGCCGGCTCAGCGCGCGCTGATTCTTTCGGTCCCGCCGAGATAAGGACGCAGCACTTCCGGAACGCTGATGCTGCCGTCGGCATTCTGGAAGTTTTCCATGATCGCCACCAAGGTGCGTCCGACGGCGAGACCGGAGCCATTGAGGGTGTGCACCAGTTCGATCTTGTTGCGCTCGTTGCGGCAACGCGCCTGCATGCGTCTGGCCTGAAACGCCTCGAAGTTGGAGCATGACGAGATTTCACGATAGGCCTGCTGTGCCGGCAGCCAGACCTCAAGATCATAGGTTTTCGCCGACGAGAAACCGATGTCGCCGGTACATAGCGTGACCCGCCGGTAAGGCAGATCGAGCATTTCGAGGATCCGCTCGGCATGCCCGGTGAGTTCCTCATGCGCAGCCAGCGAATCGCCTGCGGCGACGATCTGCACCAGTTCAACCTTGTCGAACTGGTGCTGGCGGATCATGCCACGCGTGTCGCGACCATAGGAACCGGCTTCCGAACGAAAACACGGGGTGTGACAGACGAGCTTGAGCGGCAGTTCATCGGCCGCGAGAATCTCGTTGCGAACGATGTTGGTGACTGGCACTTCCGCCGTCGGGATCAGGTACAAGGGTTCGGCGTCCGCGCGCAGGATCTTGAACAGATCTTCCTCGAACTTCGGCAACTGCCCGGTACCCGTCAGGCTGGCAGCGTTGACCAGATAAGGCGCGTAGACTTCAGTGTAGCCATGTTGTGTCACGTGCGTATCGAGCATGAACTGGGCAAGCACACGGTGCAGGCGGGCCAGCTCTCCCCTCATCAGCGAAAAGCGCGTACCGGCGATTTTCGCGGCAGTGGCGAAATCGAGCTGGCCGATCCCCTCGCCGAGATCGACATGATCCTTGACCGCGAAGTCGAATCTGCGCGGCACCCTCCAGCGCCTGATCTCGACATTGTCGGCGTCAGACCTGCCGATCGGCACGCTGTCCTGCGGCAGGTTGGGAAGCCCCGAGAGAAATGCGTCGAGTTCCTTCAGTAATTCGCCAAGACGGACTTCATTGGCCTCGAGCTCGTCTTTCAGTGCCGCCACCTGCGCCATGACTGCTGCGGCATCTTCGCCGCGGCTCTTGAGCACGCCGACCTGCTTCGAGAGACTGTTGCGATTCGCCTGTAGCTCCTGCGTGCGCGTCTGCAGGGATTTGCGCTCGCTTTCGAGTGCCTGGAAGGCCGAGCGGTCGAGCGTGAAACCACGCGTGGCCAGTCGTTCGGCAACGCCATCGATGTTGTTGCGCAGCAGCTGAATGTCGAGCATGGTCAATCCTCACGTTGGCGGTCGCGCGGCGACTCGCGAATCTGTCCGTTTTCCCGGCTGCGCACAGCGGCAAGCGCAGCGGCGGGCTTAGTCCTTCTTCTGTCTTGCCTGGCGATCGAGTTCGCGCAAATGTGCGAGCTTCTCGCCAATCCGGATCTCGAGACCGCGATCGACCGGTCGATACCACTCGACCGCCGGCATACCCTCGGGGAAATAGGTCTCGCCGGCAGCGTAGGCATCTACCTCGTCGTGCGCATAGCGGTAGTCTTTCCCATACCCCAGGTTCTTCATCAGTCGCGTCGGCGCGTTGCGTAGATGCGCCGGCACCGGCCGTGAACCGTCACCGCCGATGAAGCCGCGCGCGGCATTATACGCGAGGTAAGCGGCGTTCGACTTGGCCGCCATGGCCAGGTACAGCAGTGCTTCGGCAAGCGCCAGTTCGCCTTCGGGAGAACCCAGACGTTCGAAGGTCTCGGCCGCGTCGAGCGCGATACGCGCCGCGCGCGGATCGGCAAGGCCAATGTCTTCCCAGGCCATGCGCACGATGCGACGCGCCAGATAGCGTGGATCGGCGCCACCGTCGAGCATTCGGCAGAACCAGTACAGCGCGGCATCCGGAGACGATCCGCGAACTGCCTTGTGCAGCGCCGAGATCTGGTCAAAAAAGGCATCTCCGCCCTTGTCGAAGCGACGCAGATTCTGCGCCAGCGTGCGGTCGATGAAGGCGCCGTCGATGCTGCGCGCCGGGGAGGTCTGGGTTGCCGTATCGATCTGCTCGATGAGGTTGAGCAGGCGTCGGGCATCGCCATCGGCGAGGCCGATCAGGCGCGAGCGCGCATCATCGTCGAAAGTCAGCCCCGGCAAGACCTGCCGGCACGCGCGCTCGAAGAGCTGGCCCATCTCGTCGGCCGAGAGCGGATGCAAGACGTAAACCGAAGCACGCGAGAGCAGCGCCGAATTGACTTCGAACGACGGGTTCTCGGTCGTCGCGCCGACAAAGGTCAGCAGCCCGCCTTCCACATAGGGCAGAAAGGCATCCTGCTGTGCCTTGTTGAAGCGATGTACTTCGTCGACGAAGAGAATCGTCCGCCGTCCACTGCGGGCGCGTGTCACTTCAGCACGTGCCACCGCCTCGCGGATGTCCTTGACGCCTGCAAAGACCGCCGAGATGGCGATGAAGTCGGCAGCGAAGGCGTCCGCCATGAGACGCGCCAGTGTCGTCTTGCCGACTCCGGGCGGCCCCCAGAGGATCATGCTGTGCAACTGGCCGGACTGAAAAGCCATCGCCAGCGGCTTTCCGGGACCGAGCAGATGCGCCTGCCCGATCACCTCGGCCAGCGACTTCGGTCGCAAGCGCTCGGCCAGGGGAGCACTTGCATGATTGTCAGTGGAAAAGCCGTCCATTCCCTTCTCTCGTAACGACAATTGCCTGGCATTGTGACATTGCACACAGTGCCATGTGTTGGTCGCCGGTATCGTTAGCACATCACTTCGGCACGTGTTGAAAGACAACCAGCAATGAAAATCGAGAAACCTCGAAGCGGATTTGACAGGCGCGAACACGACTTTGGCCGGCCCAACAAGCTCCCCGACCGTCGCCGCATTCCGGATCGTCGTCTCCCGGAGCTTACCGAAGTATTCGACATATCCTTCGAGGAATTTCAGTTACTGCTGGCCGGCAATGACAAACCGGCTTCCATAAAATCTTCCCGTAGTTAACGATGCCACGTCGCGGGTGTCCTGCTTGGATTGGCGTTTATCGGCGTCAATGATGTAGTTCAAGAGCCGAAACAGCCGCTAGGCAGCGGGCTTGCCGGTGTCCAGGACGGACTGCTCGAGTTCGGTGAAGGCTTCGGCAACATAGTGGCTCAGACGCTGGAGGTTCGGCAATTCGTCGGTAGCAATCAAACCAAAATGCAGTTGCCCGGCATAGCTGAAAAGCGTGATGTTGAGCAGGTTGCCGGCCGGGAGCGTGCTGATTGGATGCAGTTCCTCCAGGCGCGCACCCTTGAGATACAGATATTCGGCCGGACCAGGCACATTCGAGACCAGCGTATTTCCGGTCGGCGGCAAGTGCTTGCTGAGCTTCAGCATTTCCGCAAGTTGCCCGACAACACCGGTGATCAGGGTGTAGGACTCGATCGCCTCGGGTTCGACGCTGTCGATCATGGTGCGTACATTGCGCAGCGAAAAACCGATGTTGCGCAGACGAATGTAGGGATCATCGGTCGGCGGCGATAACTCGACCTGGATGATACCGATCTTGTTGCCCGCGCGCTGATCGCCTTCCTTGCGCAGGTTGACCGGCATCTGTATGGTGATCGGCCTTTGCAGGTCGACGCGTTCGTCACGCAGATAGCGATGCAAGGCACCATCCAGGCAGGTCAGTGCGACATGGTTCAGGGTCGAGCGAGTTCTGCTGCGGATCAGGCTGACCCTTTCCATACTCACGCTGGTCGTAGCAAACTGGCGGCCGGCCGTCACCTGCCCGGTCAGCGGCGTATTGCCGTCGGCAACAAACGGCAGCGAAATGGCATTCTTGGTGAGCTTGACACTCTCCAGCAGCAACATCGCGGCAAGACGGCCAATCCCCAGAACATGCTTGCCGGCGCCCGCGAGATCGCCAAGCAGCGACCTGGCCATTTTCTCCTGGAGTCGCTTCTCCTTTGTCCCAGCAGCGATGTGCGGGACGGACCAGAGCGGTTTCAGCTCGAGATCGTCAGCGCTTGGGGACAGCGAATTCACAGCCCAGCGCATCATGGTCACGCCGTCCGCGCTGGCGTGATGGGTCTTGACATAGATGGCAAAACGAGCCTCACTCAGGCCGTCAATGACATGCACTTCCCACAAGGGCCGCAAGCGGTCGAGCATCGGCTGATGCAGATCCGATACCAGCCGGTACAATTCCTCCCGACCGTTCTTGCCGCGCGGCAGCTTGTGATAGAAGACATGCTCGCCGAGCTCAACCGAATCGCACTCCTCCCAGCTGGGCATGGCCGTCAGAGAAAAACGAATGATCCGGTTGAACGGCGCCTGGACATCGGTGAAGGTGAGAAATTCCCGGTACAGATCTGCGGCAAAACTGGTTTTCGCTCGGGGTGGGCGCTTGCAGATCATCAGGCCGCCCACATGCTTCGGGCTGGCCTCCGACTCGGCGATGAAGAAAGCCACATCCAGCAAGGAAAGTTTGTTCATCGAGGTTTCCTTCGCCCTTCGTATGGTTATCCTGCAAACTGACTGACGCATCTCCGTGAGACTGGCAAGGGTTTGCGAGGAACCCCCTTGGCATGCGGTCACCGACAATCTTTCTCCGGACAAGCGCAGGCAGCCTTGGTCCCGGCGTCATGGCGCGCCAAGCATACCTCATCAAGGGACGGCCGTTCCAGAGGACCGTGCCTAATCCTTTAGTGTGCTTCCTCTAGATCTTCCCGCTAGACTGATCCGCAGTGGTTGCAAAGGCAACTGCAGGAAATTTCAAATACAGTCAGACAAAGGAGAAACACATGAGCAGGAAACTCACCGCGTTGGTCGATCGGGTCGGCAACGAGCAACTCCTGACGAAGGCTCAGGAAGCGGCACGGAAGCTGTGGCTTTGTGGTCTTGGTGCTTATTCGCTGGCCACCAGGAGCAGTGTCAGGACCGTCGAGACGCTCGTTCGTGAAGGTAAAGCCATGCAACCGAAAGCGTGCCAACAGATCGAAGAGAAGTCGGCCGAACTGATGAACACCGCCAATACCACCATTCAGCGCGGCGAGCAGGTGGTCAGGGAACGCTTTCTGCGGCCGCTCGATTTCGTTCTCCTGGCGACCAGGCGCGACATCGAACAACTCTCGCTACGGGTCATCGAGTTGACTGCCGAGGTACATCAGCTGGCGACCGGCAAAGCGAAGACGGCAGCCGAGCCTGCAGAGAATGACGATTCGCCGATGATGGCCAGCACGGCGTAAAGCCTTCAGCGCCGGACGATTCGGCCGGCGCTTTTCGCAAGCATTGCCTGACCCGACTATTTCTCGGCAACCTGTGCTGCTTCGCTGAGCAACCACTGGCGAAAAACGTTGACGATCGGGCGATCAGCAACGGCCTGGGGCACCACCAGGTAATAGGCCTGGGTGCGGCGAATGATGATGTCGAAGGGCACCACAAGACGCCCGGCAGCGACCTCGGCTTCGACCAGCGGTATTGAGGCAATAGCCACCCCGACGCCATCGACCACCGCTGCGTGAACCAATGCCGAGTCGCTGAAATGCGTGCCGGCATCCGGGTCGATGCCAGTGACCCCTGCGACCTGCAGCCATTCGGCCCAGGTCGGGCGGTCCATCAGTTCCATGATCGATTCGTCATGCAGAAGGTTGTGTCGCCGCAGATCGGACGGCACATTCAGGGGCCGCATCCCGAACAGCAGACGTGGACTGCACACCAGGCATACGCCGGAACGAACAGCCGGTCGACGCGGCAGCCGTCGTATTGACCCCGACCGAAACGAATGAACAATTCGGTCTCGTCGTCGCGCACATCGATTCCTTCGAGCCCCGAAATACCTGAAGCGTCGTGAGCATCGATCGTATCGACCGACGCTGCCATGTGCAACTGGATCTCCGGGTGTTCGGCAGTAAAAGCGGGTAAATGGCGAATCAGCCAGCGGCTGGCGAAAGCCGGCGGCGTCGTGATCAGCAGGCGCCCGGCGGCTTCGTGAAAGCGTGTGCTCTCGATCGCCGCAGCAAAGCATTCCAGGCCTTCGCGCACCTTCGGCAGCATCGCCCGCCCTTGGCGCGTCAGTTCCAGCGCGCGCGTCAGGCGGTGAAAGAGCGGAAAGCCGAGGTATTCTTCAAGACCCCGGATCTGGTGGCTGATGGCTGTGGGCGTGACCGCAAGTTCCTCGCTGGCATCCTTGAAACTCAGATGGCGAGCGGCCACCTCGAAGGCACGCAGCGAGTTGAGGGGGGGCAATCGGTAAGTCATATGAATGAGATATTCTCACGCATTGGCTGATTATTGATCGTTTGCCGGCGCATCGGCAAACAAATACAGTAGCGTTGCAGTCTCGGGGACCGAGAACAACACAAGGAAGAAAGCAATGAAAACCGACCTCAACCGCGAACAGATGATGATCATCGTTGAGCGCGCACGATACCAGCGCAGCCTCGCCACCGGCGACCTCTATGCCGCTGCAACCCGCAAGACGCTTGTCTGGCTGGCCAGAGGGATCGACAAGTTCCTGCATCTCCTGCTGATGTCGCCGACGGCGCACCACTGAAGCGATCGGACCGTCGTAATTCAAGCGATCCGCGAGGGGGAGGGGAGATTCGTGAGTCGCATACGCGACTTTCACATTAATATGTATCCGCGCTTGCCCTGAAAGCGAGAGTGGCAGCGTCACGCATCGAGGCCAAGCGGGCCACGATGCGTGCAGCGTTCCTCTCTTGCCAACATCCGATACAGGCCAGGCCATGCCCAGAATACAGATCGAGCTACCAGAGAATTTTGCCTTTACGACCGAGATTCCGCTCTATCTCAGTCACATGAACTATGCCGGCCACCTCGACAACGCTGCGCTGCTGTCGGTGGTGTCGGAAGCACGAGCACGCTTTTTCCAGTCGCTTGGCTATAGCGAACTCGATGTCGAAGGGTTGGGCATCGTCATCGCCGACGCTGCGCTGCAGTACAAGTCCGAGGCCTTTCACGGCGAGGTGATGGTCGTTCGCATGACCACCAGCGATTTCGGCAGCAAGGGCTGTGACCTGTTGTGGAGCATGCGGGAAAAGGCCAGTCAGCGCGAGGTCGCACGGGGCAAGACGGGAATCGTTTTCTTCGACTACGCTGCGCGCAAGGTGGCCGCAGTGCCCGACCATTTCCGCCTGCGGGTAACAGCACCATCGCTATAGGGGCGCCGCCCCCTCAACCTACACCCTGCCGTACGCCGAAAGATACTGGCGAGTCAGCCGCTTCTGCAGATGCTGGACCTGCTTGAGCGATTCTTTCAGGATCAGGCGATCGAGTTCGTGCAGTTCATCGGGATTGACGCGGTTGGAGTCCATGGCGACGCCGCTGTTGACCTGATGCTCCAGTCGAAGACGCTGAATGTGATGAAAAGCGTCAATCAGCGCAGCCAGTTCGTCGGCGGCCATGCCCCCCTGTTCGCCGCTGATGCGCAGACGCTCGACCGTATTGGTATCGGGTATCTGCCCGGCCAGCGCATAGATCCGGGCGGCGTCAACGAAGGGCCGCGATCCGTGCTTCTTCAGATCGATGGTGTGCGGAAACTCCTTGTCCTGATCATAGCGAAAACCTTTCCACCAATTGAGTGGTGACTCCCAGTTCATCGTGTTCTCAACCATCGCACGCAGAAAAATGGGATAGGAAGAGGCTCTCGACAGCAGCCAGCTCCGCAAGTCATTGACCAGCGACTCCTGCCCATAGAGGCCGCGCAGGTCGAAAAAGATGCTAGAATTGAGCAGCGCCTCGGGTTGTGGGGAGTTCAGCCAGCCGGAGAAAGCTGTTCGCCACTCGTAGACGGACAGACACCACTGCGGGTTGCCGGCCATGATGTTGCCCTTGCACAAGGGAAATCCACAGGCATCGAGTGCCTCATTGACTGCTCGTGCAAAGGGTAGGAAGGCTTCGCGCAGGCCTGACGCCTCGGCATCGGAATCGGCAGCGAAGATCAGCCCATTGTCCTGATCGGTGGCCAGCGTCTGTTCGAGTCGCCCCTCTGAGCCAAATACCAGCCAGCACCAGGGTACGTAAGGCAGATCGAACTGGCTGGCCACGAGTTCGATCACCTGCAGGGTCAGCAGATCGTTGAGCGCAGAGATGCGATGACAGAGGGCATCGGCACTCACCCGCTCGGCAACGAGGCGGGAAACGAAGGCACGGACATCGCCAGCCAGAACCGCCAGCGTCCGGATATCGCGCGCCGCCAGGATCGATTGCACCAGGTCGGCGTGCTGCGCACCCGGCAATGTATACAGATCGGTCTGCGAGACGAGGTTGAAGTAACTGCCATCGGCTTCGGTGAGCACCAGATGACGCACGCCACGACGCACCATCACCACACTCGCCTGGTGTGCCGTGCCGTCGGCCGGCACGGTGATCAGACCACTGGTCATCACCGTGGCAATCGGCGCCTGCAGGTCGCAAGCCTCGATTCCAATCCGGCGAACCACGTCGGGCAGGGTAACGATTCCCAGCGGCACGCGACTGTCCGCATCGATTACCACCACCGCATCCGCGCGCATCCGGTCGAGCAGCAGCAAGGTCTCGCGGATGCTCGCCCCCGGCGCAATGGTCAGCGGCTGCGCACGCACCAGATGACGCAACGCAACGTACGGCGAGAAGGGTGCAACGCGCCTCGTCTGTTCAGTACTTGAGCCGGGCATGGTACGTTCTCTGACTGGCTTCGCGTGCCTGCCGCAACGTCTTGATGCCCATCTCGGCAAGCAAGGGCAGCATTTTCAGGAAAACTTCGCCGGTCACGATGGCGTCGCCGAGTGCCGTATGGCGTCCGAAGACCGATACTCCGAGGCGTTCGGCGATGGCTTCCAGGCGATGCGTCGTCTGGTTGGGGTGAAGTACGGCCGAGAGCAGCAGGGTGTCGAGCAGCGCCTGCTCGAAACGCAGACCCGTCTGCTTCTCCTTCATTTGCAGGAAGCGCATATCGAAAGCGGCATTGTGGCCCACCAGGACCGTGTCGGCACAGAAAGCATGAAACTTCGGCAATACGGCATCGATGTACGGCTGCCCGACGAGCAGTTCCGGAGTGATGCCGTGGATGGCGACCGACTGTGGCGACAGCGAACGCCTCGGGTCGACCAGTTGGTCGAAACACTCCTGGCGCAGCAGCCGACGATTGACGATACGCGTCGCACCGATCTGAATGATCTCGTCGCCCTCGGAAGGCTGCAGCCCGGTCGTTTCGGTATCGAAGATGGTATAGGACAGTTCCGTGAGCAGCCGATCATCGAGTTCATGGCTGACGGCCGACCAGAGGAAGATATCGAAATCGTAGAATTCCGGACGCTCACCCTCCGGTGCAGCGACGATCGCCCGAGGCAGATCCTTCGGCGCCTCGGCGGCCGGCAGCATGGTACGGAAAAAGGCGCGATGCGAAACCCGTTCGCGCTGAAACCAGATGTCGCCGTTGCAGCGTTCGATCACATCGGTAACGCTGAGCGGCGACGCTTCACCGCCAGTGGTCATCGGATCCTGCAGCCAGCTCATCGCCGTTTCATTGTTCATGAATGTGCCGAGCCAGGATAGATCGAACTGCGCCAACTGTCCGCTGCGCGTCAACGACAGCCGTACCTCGCGCACCTCATACTCGTCCTGCAGGCGCAGGGCCAGGTAGTGCAGGGCTTGCAGCAACCCGAAACTGTCGACACGCAGCCACAGTTCTTCATCGACATTCTCGGTCTTGACGGCCAGCGCGCGCCGTTCGCTCGAACGTCGTTCACCGATACGGCGCGCGGCCACGGCAAGCAGTTCGGCTCCAAGAATTTCCTCGAGCAACCAGCGCTCACGCAAATCATTCGAGAAGGCACTCGCCGTTTTCTCGAACTGCGCTGTCAGTACCCCCGCTTCGTCGCGGATGACACGCAGGAAGCGATCGCGCTGCTGGCTCGGCATGTCGGGAAAGTCGGAGAGCATTTCGCCGGCAGCACGAATGCTGCCCAGAGGCCCGCGCCCGCCCTCGACCAGCGACTGGATCAGCACATCACGTCGCGCATGCCGCTCATTGGTACTGGTGACGTCTTCAAGAACGAGCACGAAACCGGTAATGGAAAGTCCGCCGACGCGGGCGTGGTGCGGGCCATCCTCCCCCAGTACCGGCGACATATGCGCGCGCAACAGGCGCCCGGAACGGGTCGCCGTGACGAACTGCGCCGAACCGACGAGCTTCTTGCTGTCCCCGTCGCTCCCGTCTCGACTCGCTTGCTGCAGACGTTCCAGCGCATGCCCGATGAGCGCGCGGTCAAAGACGGTATAAATCGAACGTCCAAGGCCGAGCAATTCGGCATTGCTGCCGTCGGCAGCGGTCGAGAGTTCCTGTTTGGCCCGCTGGTTATAGAGCAGAACCCGGCCGTCGAGGTTGCAGACCACGACACTCTGACTCAGATCGGCCATCAGTGCAGCCAGACGGCTACGTTCCTCTTCGAGCGAAGCGCGGGCTTCGCGCACGCGTTCAGCGACATCTTTCTCATGAGCTTCGCGCAGCGAGAGCAATTGATTGCCCACCTTGCCGAGAACCTGCAGTTCGCCGGCAGCGTACTCACCCAGCCGCAAACCACTGTGCGCCACCGCCGCAGCCAGTTCTTCGGCCATTCGCAAGGGGGCGCTGACATAGAGCTCGTGCAGCCGGTAGGTCACCCAGAAACTGATGGCACAGGCGACGAGCAACAGCACCAACAGGACGACGATCCTCTCCTCTGCAGTCCGGCCGCTGCCGCTGGCGTCAGCTTCGCTGGCCAGCATCAGAAGCGCTGTCGCGACCACCACGGCAAGCAGAAACAGAGCGATGGCCGCCGCTGCGAGGAGCAGCTTGCGCATGTGCTTCACCGGCTACATCCCGAGCAGTTTCCGCACTTCGGCGAGCAACTCCTTGGTCGAGAAAGGCTTGGTCATATAGCCATCAGCACCGAGCCCGAGACCCTTGCTGACTTCGGTGTCGCGTCCCTTGGCGGTCAGCATCAGGATACGCGTCGCACTCAGGTCCGGGTCGGCACGCAGGGCCTGGCAGACGTCGAAGCCATTCATCCTCGGCATCATCACGTCGAGGAGAACAAGATCCGGTCGCTCGGCACGCACTTTCGCCAAGGCCTCTTCACCATCGCCAGCGATCAGCACCTCGAAACCCTCGCGGCGTAACAGAAACTCGATCGAGATGACGATGTTTTGCTCGTCGTCGGCAATCAGTATTTTTTTGCTCATCAACTCTCCGATCATCAATAGCCACAATCCACTATGCTGCTGCAGCCTGCGCAAGCGCCTGCTCCTGAACGGGAGCGAAAGGCAGGGTAAAGCGGAAGGTCGCCCCATCTCCCGGCACGCTTTCCACCCACAGCCTCCCCCCGAAGTGCTCGACAATGCGCCTGCTGATCGGCAGCCCGAGCCCGGTTCCTGACGGCTTGGCGGTCAACGTGTCGCCCACCTGACGGAACTTTTCGAATATCAGTTGTTGATCTTCCGGACGAATTCCCGGCCCGTTGTCGGCGACACTGACTTCCAGTCCGTCCGCCAGCATGCGCAACATCACCGTAACCCGTCCGCTGCCTGGCGCCAGGAACTTTACCGCATTCGACAACAGATTCAGCATGACCTGGATCAAGCGATCCCGGTCGGCGAGAATCCGTGGCAGATTATCGGGCAGATCGAGTTCGACAAGCGCCCCTTTCTCGCGGAACAACTGACCGGTCGCGGCCACTGACTGTTCGATGACCTCCTTCAGGTCCAGTTCGCAGCCGTTCCAGTCGGCCCGGCCCGACTCGATCTTCGCCAGGTCCAGGGTCTGGTTGATCAGCCGGGTCAGGCGCTCGGCCTCGCTGACGATCAGCCCGAGAAAACGCTCGCGATCGGCCAGGTGCATCTTCGGATCGTCGCGCAGCAACTCCGAAAAGGCACGGATCGAGGTCAGCGGTGTCCGCAGTTCGTGCGTCACCGACGACATGATGTCATCCTTGACACGATCCAGCTCCTGCAGACGTTCATTGGCTTCCTGCAGATCGAGCGTGGCCGCCGTCAGCTCGCGCGACTTGCGCTCGAGTTCGCGGCTGTAGGTCCGCAACTGCGAGGCTTCGTCGAGAATATGCATCACTTCGTCGATGCTCAGCGGCTCCTCCTTGGCCACCGAAGCGACCATCACGCGCGCCGAAGCGCTGCCGATCGCACCGGCGAGCAGCGATTCGGCGAACTGCACGAGTTGCGCGTCCGCCTCTAGCATCACCCCGCTGGCCACGCCGCGGCGACGCGCATAGGCTGTAAAAAGCGATTGCGCCCGCTGTGGGCCGAGAAAGCGGCCGACCAGTTCCTGCAGGTCGCTGACTTTCGCGCGTCCCCGCCACAGCGCTGCGCCCACCGGTCCGGCATCCTTCAGCGCGTCGACGAACACCGTCGCCTGCGTCGCCTCTGCCGCCGTTGGCGGCCGCAGCAGCGAGACGCCAACATAAGCGCCGATATTGGCGAAAAAAACTCCAGAACAGGCAATGAGCAATCTCGTCGAAACCGGTCAGACCGAACAATTGCTGTGGCCGCAGCAACTCGGTCCCGAGCAGGCCCTGCGTCAGGAAGTCATCCGGCAGCCAGCCCGACTTGGCAAACGACGGCAGCAGCAAGGTATAGGCCCAGACCAGAAAACCTGCCGACAGGCCCGCCAGGGCGCCGCCGCGAGTTCCCCCGCGCCAGTACATGCCGCCGATCATCGCCGGTGCAAACTGGGCAACCGCAGAGAAACTGATCAGGCCGATGGCCACCAGCGCGTACGCTTCGCCGGCCAGCCGGAAGTACAGGTAGCCGAGCAGCAGGATGACCACGATGGCGCCGCGCCGGATGCTCAGCAACAGCCGCGAGAGGTCCCCGGATTCTTCGAGTGCAACGCGCTTGTGGCGTATCAGCAGCGGCATCACCAGGTCATTGCAGACCATCGTCGACAGGGCGATGGTTTCGACAATGACCATGCCGGTTGCGGCCGACAGGCCTCCGACGAAAACCAGCAGCGTCAGGCCCTCATGCCGCTGCGACATCGGCAAGGTCAGCACGAAGGTGTCGGCATCGACGCCCTGCCCGGCAAAATGCAGCAGACCGCCGAGGGCGATCGGCAACACAAAAATGTTGATCAGCAGCAGATACAGCGGAAAGAGCCACGCAGCCCGCTTCAGGTGCGCCTCGTTGACATTCTCGACGACCGTGACCTGGAACTGGCGCGGCAGAAAGAGTACCGCCATCGCCGACAACACGATCAGCGAAAACCAGCCGGTGTAGCCCTTGCCCGAGGGAATCGCCGTCGCCAGGCGCTGCAGTTCCGGATTGGCGTCGATGTGCTCGAAAATATCGCCGAAACCGTCGTACATGCCATAGGTGACGTACACGCCGACGGCCAGGAAAGCGACCAGCTTGACGCCGGACTCCAGGGCAATCGCCGCGACCATGCCTTCATGTCGTTCGGTGGCATCGAGATGACGCGTCCCGAAGACAATCGTAAAAGCCGCGAGGATCAGGGCAATATAGAAACTGATGTCGGCCGCCACCGACATCGTCGCGCTGTGGCTCGGCATGACGATTTCCGGGTAGCTGAGCAAGAGACTGACCGAGCTGGAGACCGCCTTGAGCTGCAGGGCGATGTACGGAATGATGCCGAGCACGGCGATGATCGTCACCAGCCCACCCAGGAGATGGCTCTTGCCGTAGCGCGAGGAAATGAAGTCGGCGATCGAAGTGATACGGTTGGCCTTGACGACGCGGATCATCTTGAGCAGCAGGAACCAGCCGAGCGCCATCACCAGCGTCGGCCCCAGGTAGACCGGCAGGAAACCGATTCCCGACACCGCCGCGCGACCGACACTGCCGTAGAAGGTCCAGGTCGTGCAGTAGACGGCCATCGACAGGGCGTAGATGGTCGGGTTGGCAATCAGCGATCTTTTCTGATCAGCGCGCTTGTCGCCCCACCAGGCGACCGCAAACAAGAGCCCGAGGTAAAACAGCGAAACGGCGATGACGACCGGGGCTTCAAGCATCGCTGCTGCCTACTTGAAGCGACGTTCGATGGCCCAGGCCATCACGGCGATGACGACGGCCCAGGCGAAAAAAACATAGGCATACACCAGGGGAATTCCGAAGACCGCGGTGTGCCGGTCGAAAAGCGAAAGCAGCGGATAATTGAACAGCACGCAGCCGACCAGGAAAGCCGCGATCAGTCGGTCACCCGCCAGTACCCTGCGATGCATGTCACCCTCCCGCTCCAAAGTGATCAGCACCAGTCGCCATCAGGCTTTCTGGTCACTGCCGTCGTCGCACGACAGCCGGTCGTCCCCCGCACCGCTGGGAGGCTGGCGACCGCCTTGCCGCAGGCATCGCCGGCATTGTCATCAATCGGCACGAGTGACGCAATGCCTTTCGAGCGGAAACCGTTGATAATCACCGTGACAAGAGAACCCTTACCGTGAATGAATCAGACAAGACCATGAAAATCCTCGAGGACAGCAGCCGTAGCATCGCCGTCGACCCACTCGCGCAGCTCAACGAAGCGCAACGCGCGGCGGCCACTTTCGGCATCCTGCAGGCACCGGGCAGTACCGGCGATGACAGCACGCATCGTCCCTTGCTGGTGATCGCCGGTGCCGGATCGGGAAAAACCAGTACGCTGGCGCACCGCGTCGCGCAACTTGTCGCGCAGGGCGCCGATCCCGAACGTATCCTGCTGCTGACCTTCTCACGACGCGCCGCCAACGAGATGAACCGCCGCGTCGAACGCATTCTGACGCGGCACACCGGCGCTTGCTGGATGGCCGGCATCAGCACGTTGGCCTGGTCCGGCACTTTCCATGGCATCGGTGCGCGCCTGCTGCGCGAGTACGCCGGCCGCATCGGTCTCGACGCGGCGTTCACCATCCATGACCGGCAGGACTCGGCCGACCTGATGAACCTGGTCCGCTACGGCCTCGGCTTCTCGGCGAAGGGCAAACGCTTTCCGCTCAAGGGAAGCTGCCTGGCCATCTACTCGGCAGTGATCAACACGCAGGCGACGCTCGGCGAGGTACTGCAGTCGTCCTTTCCCTGGTGCAGCGAATGGGAGTCCGACCTGCAGCGGCTGTTCCTTGAATACGTCGAGAGCAAACAAGCGCAGCAGGTGCTCGACTACGACGATCTGCTGCTCTACTGGGCGCAGATGGTCGGCGAACCCGAACTCGGCCGGGAAATCGGCGAGCGCTTCCGGCATGTGCTGGTCGACGAGTACCAGGATACCAACCGTCTGCAGGCGGCGATCCTGCTGGCGATGAAACCCGATGGCCGCGGCCTCACCGTGGTCGGTGACGACGCGCAGTCGATCTACGCCTTCCGCGGCGCAAGCGTGCGCAACATCCTCGATTTCCCCGGCCATTTCGATCCCCCGGCAGAGCTGGTGACGCTGCAGCGCAACTACCGCTCGACGCAGCCGATCCTGACCGCAGCGAACCAGGTGATCGCTGCTGCCGCCGAGCGCTTCACCAAGGATCTGTGGAGCGACCGCGCTTCCTCCGAGAAACCGAGGCTGGTGACGGTGCGCGACGACACCGGGCAGGCGATCTACGTCGTCGAACAGACGCTCGCTCGCCGTGAGGCCGGTATCCCGCTGAAGGCGCAGGCGGTGCTGTTCCGGACCGCACAGCACAGCATGCGGCTGGAACTGGAACTGACGCGGCGCAATATCCCTTTCGTCAAATACGGTGGCCTCAAGTTTCTCGAAGCGGCGCATGTCAAGGATCTGCTGGCGATCCTGCGCTGGGTGCAGAATCCGCGCGACCGCATGGCCGGTTTTCGGGCCATGCAACTGGTCGCAGGCATTGGCCCGAAAACCGCCGGCAGGGTACTGACCCGGGTCGGCACGGCCCACTCGACGGGCGCGCTGCTCGGGGAGGCAGCGGTGCCGGAAGCGGCAAGAGTCGCCTGGATCGAGTTTGCCAGGCTGATCGAAGCCAGCGCAAGCACCCCCTGGCCAGCCGCTTTCGACCGCATCTGCGGCTGGTACCAGGCGCAAATCGACCGCCTGCATGCAGACGCGCCGATCCGGCAAGCCGACATCGAACAGCTCGCGCGCATCGCCGTCACCTACGCCAATGCCGAACGCTTCCTCACCGAACTCACGCTCGACCCGCCCGATGCCAGCAGCGACCAGGCGGGAACACCGCTACTCGACGAGGACTACCTGATCCTGTCGACGATCCACTCGGCCAAGGGACAGGAATGGACCGCCGTTACCATTCTCAATGCCGTCGACGGCTGCATCCCCTCCGACCTGGCCAGCGGTTCCACGGGCGAAATCGAGGAGGAACGGCGCCTGCTGTATGTCGCCATGACGCGTGCCAAAGAGCACCTCGACCTCCTGCTGCCGCAGCGCTTCTACGTTTCCCATCAGCCGGGATTCGGCGACCGCCACGTCTACGCCAATCGTACGCGTTTCATCGCCAATGCCCTGCTGCCGCACTTCGAACAGATCTCCTGGCCGCCGCCGCCCGAAGCGCCGCCCGCCAATGCGAACGCCAGGCAGCAGACGCTCGACCTCGCGACGCGCATGCGGGCGATGTGGAAGTGAGGCGGGACTTCCCGCTGCCCGGACAATTGCTCGGAGTCGAGTTGATGCGATCAATTCATGCCGAATGATTGGTGCGTAAGTAGATGGAATTTCCTGGTTGAGGATGCACAAATGTTGATCCGTCAGGCAGACGCCTGCTCACTGCCCAAGCAGGCGCCGTACCGCGTCGGCATGCGTACCAGGCAGCAACAGTACCTTGTGCCGCGAGGTCTGGCCACTTTTCAGTTCGACCGCCGACTTTGCCAGGCCCAGCCGTTGCGCGACAAACGCCAGCAGCGCGGCGTTTGCCCGGCCATCGATCGGTGGCGCGGCAAGGCGAATCTTCAGCGCGTCGCCGTGCAGGCCGGCCACTTCGCTGCGTTTCGCGCCGGGCTGGACATGGACGGTCAGAGTGAGCACGCCGTCGGCTTCGCGCAGCCAGTCGAGCACGGTTTACAGAAAAATCAGCAGCAACTGCGCGAGGACGATGGCCACCAGCGGCGACAGGTCGATGGCGCCGATGGGCGGCACGAAACGCTGGATCGGACGCAGGATGGGCCGCGTCAGTTGCGATACCGGCTGGCTCAGGGGCGAGTACGGGCTAACCCATGACAGGACGGCCTGCACCAGCAGCGCGCCAATCAGCAGGTAGATACTGAAACGCAAGGTGGCCAGCAGACCTCGCCAGAGCAGCAGCGGCAGCAAGGTTTCCGGTGCCCAGAGATCGCTGCCGACATGCAGCAGAATCACCGCGCCGGCAAAAATCACCTGCAACAGATAGGCCGGCAGGAGACTCGCCAGATCCAGGCCGTACCAGCCCGGCAGAAGCTTGCGCAAGGGCCTGACCAGCCAGTTGGTCAACTCGACGACGAAAGTGCCGATCTGATTGCTGAAGGAAACGCGGCAAGCCTGCATGTAGAAACGCAGCAGCAGCGCGAAGGTCAGGAAACCGGTCAGCGTTTCGAGCAGGAACAAGCCGGCCTGTGCGATCATCAATTATCCTTGCCCAGCAGTTCGCCCAACTCACGACCGCGGAGGTTGGCGGCCAGCACCCCGGCGACAAAGCCTTCCTTGACACCACGTTCTGCCATGGTACGCAATGCCGCCTCGGTGGTCCCACCTTTCGAAGTCACGCGCTCGCGCAGCACACAGGCCGTTTCATCGGATTGTGCGGCAAGCTTGGCGGCGCCGAGCACGGTATCGATCGAGAGCTGGCGTGCCTGTGCCGGCGTCAGACCCAGCTCGCTTGCCGCTTGCTGCAGGGCTTCGATGAACAGGAAGACATAAGCCGGACCACTGCCGGAAATGGCGGTGACCGCGTCCATGTGGTTTTCGTCGGCGATCCACAAGGTGCTGCCGACCGCCTGCAGGATGCGCTCGGCTCCGAGTCGCTCGGCCATCGACACCGCCTGCATCGCACATAATCCGGTAATGCCGGCGCCAACCAGCGCCGGAGTGTTGGGCATCGCGCGCACGATCTTGCCGTAGCCACCCAGCCAGCGCGAAACATCGGCCAGGCGCAGACCGGCGGCAATACTGATCACCAGTTGCTGCTTGAGGTGTTTCAGTAGCGGCATACAGGCTTCGCGCATCTGCTGCGGTTTCACCGACAACAGCACGGCGTCGCAATCCAGAGCAATGGCGCTCACCGCTTCATAACAACGCACCCCGTAGGCCAGCCGCAGTTTGGCGCGCCCCTGCGCACCCAGTTCGATGACGGCGATGTCGCTTGCCGAAAAGCCGGTCTTCACCAGCCCACCGATCATCGCGTTGGCCATATTGCCACCGCCCAGGAAAGTGATTCTCATGCTCTGTTTCTCTCACCAAAAATTGCGGTGCCAATACGCACCAGCGTCGACCCTTCGGCAATGGCTGCTTCCAGGTCATGCGACATGCCCATCGAAAGGGTGTCAAGCAACAGGCCATTGGCCTGCAGTCGTTCAGAAAGTTCCCGCAGAAGACGGAATGGACGGCACTGCTCGACGAAGTCATCACTCGGTGCCGGGATGGCCATTAGACCACGCAGCCGCAGCTTCGGCAGCGCCGTCAGCGCCTGCGCCAGTGCCGGCGCTGCGGCAAGCGAGACCCCGCCCTTCGATGCCTCGCCACTGACATTGACCTGCAGACACACCGACAGGGGTGGCAGCGACGCCGGACGCTGCTCGGAGAGGCGTTGCGCAATCTCCAGACGGTCCACCGAATGTACCCAGTCAAAGGCCTCGGCAACCGCACGCGTCTTGTTGGTCTGCAGCACGCCAATGAAATGCCATTCAAGTTGCAGCGCGCGCAGTTCGGTGATCTTCTCGATGCCTTCTCGCACATAGCTTTCGCCAAAAGCCCGCTGGCCGGCGGCTGCCAGCTCGCGTACCTGCATGGCGGGCCAGGTCTTGCTGACTGCGAGCAGCTGGATCGTATCGACAGCACGACCGCACTGCCCCGCGGCGCGGGCGATTCGCGCGCGAACGGCTTGCAGCTTGGCGGAAAGTATGGTCATAATCAGGCGTTACGCAGATTGTTGGAATTATAACACTGCGCTCCGCCCACCGCCCCAGGACCGAAGCTCATGGACATCACCGAACTGCTGGCCTTCAGTGTCAAGAACAAGGCTTCCGATCTCCACCTGTCGGCCGGCCTGCCGCCGATCATCCGGGTGAACGGCGATGTGCGGCGAATCAACCTGCCCGCCATGGAGCACAAGGACGTGCATGCCATGGTGTATGACATCATGAGCGACCTCCAGCGCAAGCAGTACGAAGACACAAGGGAATGCGACTTCTCGTTCGAGATCCCCAATCTGGCGCGTTTTCGCGTCAACGCCTTCATCCAGAATCGCGGTGCCGGCGCGGTCTTCCGGACCATTCCGTCGAAGGTGCTGACGCTGGAAGACCTCAACTGTCCGAAGATCTTCAAGGACATCTCGGATTATCCCCGCGGCATCGTCCTGGTCACCGGACCGACCGGTTCAGGCAAGTCGACCACCCTGGCGGCGATGATCAATCACATCAATGAAACAGCGTATAGCCACATTCTCACCGTCGAAGATCCGATCGAGTTTGTTCACCAGCCGAAAAAATGCCTGATCAACCAGCGCGAAATCGGTCCGCACACCCTCTCCTTCCAGAATGCCCTGCGCTCTGCTCTGCGGGAAGACCCGGACGTGATTCTGGTAGGTGAGATGCGCGACCTCGAAACCATCCGCCTGGCGCTCACCGGCGCGGAAACCGGCCACCTGGTATTTGCCACCCTGCATACCTCGAGCGCCGCCAAGACCATCGACCGGATCATCGACGTCTTCCCGGCTGCCGAAAAGGAAATGGTCCGATCGATGCTATCCGAATCGCTGCGCGCGGTGATTTCACAATCCCTGCTCAAGACCAAGGATGGCCAGGGGCGGGTCGCGGCACACGAGATCCTGATCGGTACGCCGGCGATTCGCAACCTGATCCGCGAAAACAAGGTCGCGCAGATGTATTCCGCCCTGCAGACCGGACAGCAGTATGGCATGCAGACGCTTGACCAATGTCTGACCGAACTCGTCAAACGGAATATCGTTTCGTCCATCGAGGCGCGCAACAAGGCTGCCAACAAAGACAACTTCATGGGCATGTAGGCTGGCCTTGCAAGCGGAATAAGAAGAGAGAAAGTATGGAAAACGACCAGGCATTAAGATTCATGCACGAGCTGTTGCGCCTGATGGCCCAGAAGAATGGCTCCGACCTCTTCATCACTGCCAATTTTCCGCCGGCGATCAAGATCGACGGCAAGGTGGTGCCGGTGTCCAACCAGCCGCTGCTGCCCCAGCACTCTGCAGAACTCGCGCGCTCGATCATGAACGACCGGCAGGCTTCTGAATTCGAGGCGACCAAGGAATGCAACTTCGCCATCTCGCCTGCCGGAATCGGCCGCTTTCGCGTCAATGCCCTGGTACAACAGGGGCGTGTCGCGGTGGTCTGCCGCACCATCAACCTGTTGGTGCCGACCCTCGACGAACTCGGCCTGCCGCCGGTACTGAAGGATATCGCGATGACCTTGCGCGGCCTGGTCATTTTCGTCGGTGGCACCGGCACCGGCAAGACCACCTCACTGGCAGCGCTCGTCGATCACCGCAACCGCAATAGCCAGGGTCACATCATCACCATCGAAGACCCGATCGAATTCGTCCACGAGCACAAGAAGTGCATCGTCACTCAACGCGAGATCGGCGTCGATACGGATAGTTGGGAAGTAGCGCTCAAGAACACCCTGCGGCAGGCGCCCAATGTGATCATGATGGGAGAAATCCGCGATCGCGCGACCATGGACTATGCCATCGCCTTTGCCGAAACCGGACATCTTTGCCTCGCCACACTGCATGCCAACAGTACCAACCAGGCCATCGACCGGATCATCAATTTCTTCCCCGAGGAACGCCGCCACCAACTGCTGATGGATCTTTCGCTCAACCTGCGCGGCCTCATCTCGCAGCGTCTGCTGGCCAAGAAGGACGGCAAGGGACGCGCCCCGGCGATCGAGATCATGCTCAACTCGCCACTGATTTCCGACCTCATCTTCAAGGGCCAGGTACACGAAATCAAGGAGGCGATGAAGCGATCGCGCGAACTCGGCATGCAGACCTTCGACCAGGCCCTGTTCGACCTCTACGAAGCAGGACAGATCAGCTACGCCGACGCTTTGCGCAACGCCGACTCACTCAACGACCTGCGCCTGCAGATCAAGCTGCATGGCAAGGAGTCGAAAGACCGGGATCTGACGGCAGGCATCGGGCACCTCGATATCGTCTAGGATTGCGAAGATACCGATAGAGGCGGATAGGTAGGGCTTTTTTGGCCGGCGACCCGCCGATCTTGCGGGAGAATCCGATGCCCCAACTGCTGTTGCCGATCTTTCCTGATGCCGTGACGCCGATCAAGGACCTGCTGTCTGTCGGGAAGCAGGACGGTCAAGAAGAGCGAGCGGAGCGCGCTCGACAGCGCTGCCCCAATGGGGGTCGGGGCGAGCAACGTGGACGCCCGGGTGGCAGCAAGCGTGGGTGGGCTGAATGCGGTGCTCCCCCAGTTCCAGGCGGCCGTTGCCGTACCGCGTGGCGGAGTGCTGTTCGCGCTGCCTGCCTTGTTGGCGGTCGGACTGCTTGAAGGGTCCGAGGGGCTTCCCCTGCCACCGGGTTACCATTGCTCGACACGCTCAAGATCTGTGGGTACCGAGGTGCGTCGGCCACCGTCGATGGTGCTGGTAAGAAAGTTTCCACTTCGCACAGCAAGCGCAAAGAAGAAATCGATTTCGGTACCCTTTGAAAACCGTACATCGATGTTCTTTATCATTATTCTTCCCTGGCACGTTTCTTGATTGCATTCTCTGCTGTGAGCGCACAGGTGTTAGGTGTGTCGATATCAACCTCCCGACCAGCGGTCGGACGACGAGATAGGGGGCAGTAAGATGGCAAATACCAGTCTGCTGAAGCTGGAAGGGGATTCGCGTATCGCCGCGGTGAGCCAACGACTCAACCTGCCGCGGCGGGAGTTTCTGCAGTTCTGCGCCACCGTCGCCGCCAGCCTGGGCTTGCCGCAAGGTGCTGACGCGGCCGTTGCCGAAGCGCTGGCCACCCGGAAGCGGCCTTCAGTGATCTGGCTGCACTTCCAGGAATGCACCGGCTGCACCGAGTCCATGCTGCGCGCCGAGCATCCGACACTGGAAAAGCTGATTCTCGATGTGATCTCGCTCGACTACCACGAAACGCTGTTCGCCGCTGCCGGCCACCAGGCGGAGCAGGCGCGCAAGACGGCCATGGCCGAGAACAAGGGAAGCTACCTGCTGGTCATTGAAGGCGCCATCCCGACGCGCGACGGAGGCATCTACTGCAAGGTCGGCGGCCAGACGGCGATCGAGCTGACCAGGGAATGTGCCGCCGACGCGGCAGCGGTGATCGCCATTGGCTCTTGCGCGAGCTGGGGTGGCATGCCATCAACCGACCCCAACCCAACCGGTTCTTCAGGGGTCGCGGCAGTACTCGGCAAACCGGTGGTGACGATTCCCGGTTGCCACCCAATCCCTACAACTTCCTGTCCGCAGTAGTGCACTTTCTGACTTTTGGCAGCCTACCGCCGGTCGATGAACTCGGTCGACCAAGGTTTGCCTACTCACGCCTGATCCATGAAAACTGCGAGCGCCGCGCCCACTTCGACGCCGGGCGCTTTGTCATCGAATTCGGCGATGAAGGCCATCGCAAGGGTTACTGCCTGTACAAGGTCGGCTGCAAGGGCCCGGAGACCTACGCAAACTGCCCGAGCATCCTGTTCGGAGACGCTGGCGCCGGCACCTGGCCAGTTGGCTGCGGTTGTCCGTGCATTGGCTGCACCGAGCAGGGTGTCGGTTTCACGAAACCGCTGCATATGCTGGCGAAGGTCAAAAACGTCGAGCCACCGCAGCAATACCCGCGTATCGTAGAGGAAAAAGGGATCGGTGCGACACTTGGCTCGGCAGCCGTACTCGCTGCCGTAGCCGGTGCAGCAGCCGGTGGCGCGGCGATGGTCGCACGTAATCTGGGCCTGTCACACCAGGCCGAGGAAACCAAGAAAGCCAGGGCCGCAGCAGAAAAAACGGAGGTGTGAGATGCATACAGAGGTCACGACCACTCCAGCAGACGAGAACTCCCGTCGCAAGTTCCTGAAAGGCTGCGTCAACGCCGCCGGCGCAGCGGTCACTGCCGGTACCGTCAGCTCCACCGTCGAGGCGCGTGACACCTACCAGCGTCCACCCGAGGCGCTCGGTCTGCTGTACGACGCGACCCTGTGCATCGGTTGCAAGGCCTGCGTCGCTGCCTGCAAGCGGGCCAACGACAATCCGGCTGAGTTTTCGACGGCCGACAAGCTGTGGGATACCCCGCTCGACACCAGCGGCTACACCTTCAACATCATCAAGATGTACCGTAGCGGGACGATGAGCACCAAAGACGATGAAAGCAACGGCTACGCATTCATGAAGACCTCGTGTATGCACTGCGCCGACCCGTCGTGTGTCTCGGCCTGCCCGGTGACGGCGATGACCAAGGATCCCAGAACCGGCATCGTCGCCTACGATCCCGAGGCCTGTGTTGGCTGCCGCTACTGCGTCGTTGCCTGTCCATTCGGGATTCCCAAGTACCAGTATGACTCGCCGACCGGCAAGATCGGCAAGTGCGAGCTCTGCCGGCATCGCTACCAGGAGGGTCACTACTCGGCTTGCGCCGAGGTCTGCCCAACCGGCGCGACGCTCTACGGTCGTACCAGTGACCTGCTGATCGAAGCCAGGCGACGCCTGGCGCTCAAACCGGGCAGCACGACCATCTATCCGCGCGGCAATCTGAGCGGCGGTCAGGATCAGAGCTACGAAGGCTACGTCGGCAAGTACCAGCAGCATATCTACGGCGAGACCGAGTACGGTGGCACACAGGTGCTCAAGCTCTCGGCGGTCGACTTCGAGAAGGTCGGGATGCCCTACCTGGCACCCAAATCGTCGGCATCCACTTCCGAAACGATTCAGCACACGCTCTACGGCGGACTGCTGATGCCCTTCGCCGTCCTCGGGGCAATGACCTACGTCGCCAGGCGCAATGTTCATCATGAGGACGATGCGTCGGCGCAGGAAGCAGGTAAGGAGTCATCATGAACGCTCAGCCACATGCTGCACCGGCGCCGGTTGGCGGCAGCCTGTTCAATGCCACGACACTGGTCTGTGGCGTGCTGATTGCCGTGATGGTGACGATTATCCTGGTGCGTCTTTTTTTCGGGCTCGCTTCGACCACCAACGTCAACGATGGCTACTCCTGGGGTATCTGGGTGGTGGTCGACGTCTTCATTGGTTCGGCCCTCGCCTGCGGAGGCTTCTGCATGGCGCTGCTGGTCTACATCTTCAACAAGGGCAAGTACCACCCGCTGGTGCGGCCGGCTCTGCTTGGCAGCCTCTTCGGTTACACCCTGGCCGGTGCTGCCATCACCTTCGATCTGGGTCGCTGGTGGAATTTCTGGCATATTTTCTGGCCGGGCTACTTCAACGTCAATTCGGTGATGTTCGAAGTCGCAGCCTGCATCACCCTTTACATCATTGTCATGTGGATCGAGTTCTCGCCGGTTTTCCTCGAGAAAATGGGCCTGCGTGACGCCCGCAGAAAACTTGAAAAGGTGTTGTTCCTGTTCATCGCGCTCGGCGTCGTCCTGCCGATGATGCACCAGGCTTCACTGGGAACGATGCTGGTGGTGATGGGTGGCCAGGTCCATCCACTCTGGCAAACCCCGATGCAGCCCCTGATTTATCTGCTTTCGGCAATCACGCTGGGCTACGGGGTGATCCTCTTCGAGTCCTGCGTTGCCGCGTCTGCTTACCGGCGGCAAATCGAGGTGTCGATGCTCAATCCGATGGCCAGAGTGATGCTCGGCATCATCGCAGTCTTTCTGTTGGTACGGTTCACCGATATCGCCGTGCGTGGCGTCCTTGGCGAGGCATTCCAGCCCACCTACATCGCACTGACTTTCTGGATTGAAAACGCCTGTTTGATTGCACCGTTACTTCTGATCGGCACGGTCGCAGCGCGCCGCAATCCGGCCAGGCTGTTCCTGGCGGGCATCGCGGTGATGCTCGGTGGCATCCTGTTGCGTCTGAACGGTTTCCTGATCGCTTTCGACACCGGTCCGGGCTGGAGCTACTTCCCGTCGGTGCCGGAACTACTGGTGACCATCGGCATCTTCGCCGCCGAAATTCTCGGCTACATCATCATTACCCGTCGCTTCCCGGTTTTACCTCGTGAAGAAACGTATGCTCTGCCTGCGCGCAGCTAACGGTCATGGCTGTTGCAGGCACCCTCGATCATGAAAGCCATGACCGTTTCCCTCTCCCCCCGACCCCTCCCCCGCGAGGGGGGAGGGGAGCCTTTCGGCAAGGCTCAGGGCAGGATTCATGAGTCGCTGACGCGACGTTCACATTAACGCTTCAGGAGACACGAAAATGTCGCAAAGAGTCACGATTGATCCGGTCACGCGAATCGAAGGTCACTTGCGTGTTGATGTCGAGGTCGACGGCGGCAAGGTCAAGAAAGCGTGGGCCTCGGGCCAGATGTGGCGCGGTGTCGAGAATATTCTGATTGGTCGCGATCCGCGCGATGCCTGGGCGATCACACAGCGCATCTGTGGCGTATGCACAACAGTGCATGCGATTGCCTCGGTGCGCGCGGTCGAGAATGCCTTGCAACTGGAACTGCCGGTCAACGCCCAGTACATAAGGAACATGATCATTCTGGCGCATGCTGTACACGACCATATTGTGCACTTCTACCACCTTTCGGCGCTCGACTGGGTCGATGTGACCAGCGCCCTCAAGGCCGACCCGGGCAAGGCAGCCAGCCTCGCCGAAAGCCTGTCGAACTGGTCCGGCAACAGCAAGGCCGAATACACCAAGGTCAAGGAACGCCTGGGCGGATTTGTCGGCACTGGACAACTCGGCATCTTCACCAACGGCTATTGGGGTCACCCGGCGATGAAACTGCCGCCGGAGGTGAATCTGATCGCAGTGGCGCACTATCTGCAAGCGCTGGAAGTGCAGCGGCATGCCAACAAGGTGGTCAGCATTCTCGGCGGCAAGACACCACATATCCAGAACGTCGCAGTCGGTGGCGTCGCCAACGCTTTGGCCATCGACTCGCAATCGGTACTGACCGTCGAACGCCTACTGGCGGTGAAGGAATGGATCGATCAACTCAGCGACTTCGTGAAAAACGTCTACCTGATCGATGTCGCTGTGGTAGGTGGCTTCTATCCCGAGTGGACGACCATCGGGCGTGGCATCGTCGACTACATCTCGATGCCGGACATTCCTCTCGATGGCAAGAACACCCAGTTTGCCCTCCCTGGCGGTCACATCGCCGGAGGCGACCTGGCCAGCTTCAAGGAAATCAAGACGCATAACGACCCCTACTTCAAGGATGGCGTCAGCGAATCGGTCAAACATTCCTGGTACGAGGGCGGCAAGGGTCCATTGCACCCCTACCAGGGAGAAACGCGACCGCAATACACCGATTTCCAGGATAATGGCAAGTACTCGTGGCTGAAATCACCGACGTTTTATGAGAAGCCGATGCAGGTCGGTCCGCTGCCGCGCGTTCTGGGTATGGTCGCAGCCGGGCATCAGCCGACCATTGGCTATGCCACGCACACGCTTGAACTGGTGTCCAGCGTGGCCAAGACCAAGGTCGGCATCGATGCGCTGCACTCGACAATCGGCCGTCACGCGGCGCGCGCCGTAGGCTGTGCGGTACAGGTTGATGAACTGGCTCGCCAATGGGATCTGCTGCTGGCCAGCATGGCCAAGGGAGACCTGAAGACCTTCAACAAGCCGGCATTTCCGAAAGGCGAGATCTCCGGCGTCGGCATCCATGAAGCACCGCGCGGTGTTCTTTCGCACTGGATCGTGATCAACGATGGGAAGATCAGGAACTACCAGTGCGTCGTTCCCACCACATGGAATGCAGCGCCGCGCAACGAGAAGGACGAACCTGGCGCCTACGAGGCCTGCCTGGCGGGAACGCCAGTCGCGATTCCCGATCAACCGCTCGAAGTGCTGCGCACGGTGCACTCCTTTGACCCTTGCCTGGCCTGTGCGGTGCATGTCGTCGATCAGGAAAAGCAACCGGTGGTCAAGGTCAAGGCAGCATGATCGGGCACGCGGCTGCATTCACAGAGGCACCGGGATGCCATCCCGATCCCTCGCAACTCGCCCTGCACCCGCACTAGCGATGCGCATTGTCGTCCTGGGTGTTGGCAACATCCTGCTAAGCGATGAAGGGCTTGGCGTGCGTATCGTCGAGCGCCTGCCGCTGAGTTATTCCTTGCCACCGGAAGTCGAGCTGATCGACGGTGGCACCTGCGGCATGGAAATGCTCGAGAATCTCGAGGGCCTCGACGCGCTGATCATGATTGACGCGATACGCGCCGGCAAGCCCCCGGGTACGCCGATCCGGCTGGCGGATACAGCCGTACCGGTATTCTTCAAGACCAAGCTGTCGCCGCACCAGATCGGTCTATGCGACGTTCTGGCCACCCTCGCGATGCTGGGCAGGGCTCCGCGACACACCACTATCCTTGGCCTGCAGCCGCAGTCTCTGGCGCTGGGCATGGAGCTGAGCAGTGCAGTCGAAGCCGGCATGCCGAAACTGCTGCACATGCTGGTCGAGGAACTGGCGATGCTGGGAATCAGCGCGTCGCCGCTCGCTGGCGAACCTGCCTGATGTGCCTGTCGATCCCCATGCAAATCGTTGCGCTGGAAAACGAAAGCGGTGAGTTCGCGATCGTCGAGCGGCGAGAAGGAGAGTCGCTGCGGCGGGAACGGGTAAACCTGATGCTGATCGGCCGGCAACCGCCGGGGACATGGATTCTGGCTTCCCTCGGCTTGGCCAGGGAAGTTCTTGATGATCGGGAGCGGGCTCTGATCGAAGATGCGCTTGCCGCACTCGCCGCCTCTCTGGCGGGTCGCTATGATTCGTCGCAGCATTTTACCGACCTGCGCGATACGCTCAACGACCTGAACGACCGGCAATGAGCCCGCGTTCTCGCAATGCGGCCTTTCAGGCACCGCAACCTCCCCCGGCTGAACCCATCATCGAGAACCCGGCAGCGCGACTGGAGGCGATGTATCTGCACATCTGGACGACCAGTATGCACAATCTGCCTTTCGTCAATGCCGCCTTGTCGGTTGAAGCGGTTGGCTTCCGCCGCTGGAATTCCACCCACTGGTCTGCCGTCGGCCCGTCGCTGCCTGCACCGGGAGCCGGCGATGCAGAGCACGAGTCGGGTGACTGGGTGGGAGCAGTCATCACGCCCTGGTTCATCAATCTCTTTATCCTGCCCGGTGGCGGAAACCTGTGGTCTGACCGACGTTCCGGCGAGCGCTGCCAGATCACTTTTCCGATTGGCCCGTTAGAGTTCATTGCCGATTACAACCCATCCGCAGTGATCCCCTCGTACCAGTATTGCCCCTTGTTCGCGCCTCCCAGCCAGATCGCCTCGCAGACCGCTGCACGCGCTGCCGCCACCGCTGCACTCGATGCGATGTTCAGCAGGATCTGCGAAGAGGATCCTGGTTCCAAGCCTGGCAACACTACAGCCGCACCGGATCCCCTTCGACGCGCATTTTTTCGGCGCATCGCCCGACGCTGAATGCAGACCTCGCAGTGCCTTTGGCGAAGGTGACGACTCAGCCAGTGATGCCAGATCCTGCCGCGTAAGGCATCCCGGTCAGGAAGCGTTCCCTCTCGATGGGGTGTATGCTTGCCATTGTCTGGTGTATGTGACACTCTCCGTTTATTCCCTTGCGTGTTCGATTCGATGATGCATTTCCTGGCCGACGATGGCGAAGTGATCCACCTGCAGGTTTCCGGCAACGGCTCGCCGATCATCATGTTGCACGGCTGGACAGCCAGCCACCGTGAATGGTCACCGTTTCTTGACCAACTGACACCGCATCATCGTGTCTTCCGATGGGACGCCCGCGGCCACGGTGGACATCGGCTGACGCGAGATACCGTGCCAACGGTTCAGCGTATGGCGCAAGACCTGCATAACCTGATCGACCACTATCATCTGGACAATTTGGTGGCAGTCGGCCACTCCCTGGGCGCCTTGACCCTGTGGCAGTACATCAAGGAACATGGCTGCGGAAAGCTGCGCAAGGTCTGCTTTCTGGACCAGTCACCAAAACTTCTCACCGATTCCGAATGGTTGAATGGGATCTACGGCGATTTCGATCACGACCGTTCCGCAGCTTTTCTGAACCATCTCCAGACCGACTTTGCGGAATCCGTTCTCCGGCTGGGTGCGATGGGCCTCAACACACGCGCCAGGGAAAAGTATCATCAGGGCTCCAGGGGCCTCGACAAGGCGCGGCAATGGCTGAAGGACCAGGATCCAGCACCGCTGATTGCCTGCTGGGAAAGCCTGACCGAAGCCGACTATCGGGCGACTCTCGATAAAATCGATATTCCTGCCCTGCTGGTCTATGGCGGTGCCAGTAATTACTATCGCAGCGAGACCGCGCACTACGTCCAGAACAGAATCGCCAACGCCGTACTACATGTTTACGAAGGTACCGATCACTCGCCACACCAGTGGGAACGCGAGCGCTTCGTTCGCGATTTGCTTGACTTCATTGATTCACCTTGAGGCGACCGGCAAACCGTTTGCGAAACTTCGCCAGCTTCGGACTGACAACGACCTGACAGTAACCCTGATCGGGGTTTCTGCGAAAATATTGCTGATGGTCCGGTTCGGCTGGGAAAAACCGTGGCGCGGCGAGCAATTCGGTAACGATCGGTGTTGCCCACAACCCCGCTTCGTTGAGTTCCGAAATCAGCGACGCTGCAATCTGCTGCTGCTCGGGCGTGTGATAGAAGATCACCGACCGATACTGCGTTCCGATATCGTTGCCTTGACGGTCGCGCGTCGTCGGATCATGAATCGCAAAGAAGACCTCCAGGATTTCACGATAGGAACATTGCCTTGCATCGAAGGCCAGTTGCACAACCTCCGCATGCCCCGTCCGGCCTGTGCAGACGGCAGCATAGCTGGGGTAGTCAAGGTATCCGCCGCAATAACCGGAGACTACTGACTGAACACCCCGCATCTGCTCGAAGACCGCTTCCAGACACCAGAAGCAGCCACCGCCAAGTGTTGCCATTTCGCTGTTCGATTCCATCTCGCCACCATTCGCCATCAGAAAGGTGACCGTAGCACGAACGAGTGTAGCGCATCAAGCGAAGGATTCAGTCTATCTGACCCGGGAAAGCCGAAAGCCCTCGCCGCTAAGGAGCGGGAGGGCTTTGGGGGGGAAGGGGAGCCTGGCGGTGACCTACTTTCACACATGAAGTATGCACTATCATCGGCGTACCTTCGTTTCACGGTCCTGTTCGGGATGGGAAGGGGTGGGTCCAAAGGGCTATGGCCGCCAAGCATGAGGGGTACGCACGCCGGGGTGAGCGGGTGCGGAGGAAGAAGGGGTGGTGATTGGGGGGGACGAATGGGAGTTGCTGCTCAAGGTTATAGGATCAAGCCTCACGGGCAATTAGTACTGGTTAGCTGAACGCATTGCTGCGCTTCCACACCCAGCCTATCAACGTGGTGGTCTACCACGACCCTTCAGGGGGATCAAGTCCCCGGGGAAATCTCATCTTAAGGCGAGTTTCACGCTTAGATGCTTTCAGCGTTTATCTCTTCCGAACATAGCTACCCGGCGATACGACTGGCGTCATAACCGGTACACCAGAGGTTCGTCCACTCCGGTCCTCTCGTACTAGGAGCAGCCCCCTTCAAATTTCCAGCGCCCACGGCAGATAGGGACCAAACTGTCTCACGACGTTTTAAACCCAGCTCACGTACCACTTTAAATGGCGAACAGCCATACCCTTGGGACCGACTACAGCCCCAGGATGTGAT
>NZ_SPMX01000057.1 GCF_012940005.1 Candidatus Accumulibacter contiguus
ATCGTGAAAACCACCTTCCTGGAAATTCGCCCGATCTTCCTGCGCAAGGCCGAGCGTACCAAGGCGCATGTCTTCGTGGCGATGCTCGCGTTGAAGATCACGCGGCGATTTGAAGCCGATCTGCACCGGACCTTCGGCAGCACCGAAGACGACCCCGCCGCCATCACTCCGGACGACGCCCTGGTGGCCCTCGGACGATTGACCTATCTCTACACCACCGACCGCAACGGTCAGCGTCACACGCATCTGCCACGCCCGGACGATCAACAGGCCAAAATCCTCAGCGCCATCGGTCTGTCCTTCCCGCTCAAGGCCAAAGCCGACAAGCTCGCCGCGTAGGCAGGCGCCGCTTTCGCGGCATCGGCTATTTGTTTAACAAAAACAGATACTTAAAGCATAATTGCGCTTGCTGGCTGGAGGAAGATCCGTCAGACGCAGGCGCAGCACCCGATAGAGCAGTGCCAGGAAGCAGATCAAGGCATGCGCCTGGATTCGGTCCGGAAGGCGAGGGAAGACCGGCGCGATTTCGATCTCCGACTTCAGAATTCGGAATCCTCGTTCGATGTCGGCCAGCGCTTGGTAGCGCGTCACGATCTCGGACGGGGGACAATCCGGCACATTGGAAACGAGGATCCACTTCCCGTCCATCAGCCGTGCGCGCTTCAGCGCACGTTCATCGATCGCGTCGGTGAACACCTCGGAGGAGAGATCGACCTTGATGATGTGTGCCAGATGCGCCGCAGCGACCGCTTGGTAGAAACGGGCTGTCGTGCCGGGGTCCGATAGCTTCTTGCCCGGATGGGTCTGACCAGCCTCCTGGGCATCCAGTTGTCCAGTTTGGTATGGAATACACAGTAGCTCAGGTTCTTGCCAGTCCATCCAGAAGCGCCGCAAGCTCCTTCGTTCTTGCCTTGCGCGAGTGTCTCATGGCGAACTCCCTGGAAACGCCCGAATCGACTCCCTCGGACAGCTTCTTGACGAATAACCGAAGTGTACCAGCGATGTTTTCTGCGTCGGCAATATTGGCAATATGGTTCACCCTGGCCTCCGACAGCATACTTGCGGAAATGCCCTCGGGACCAACGAGCCCGAGAATCGGTCGTCCGGAGCGGTAGTATTCGTAAATCTTTGCCGGGATCTGATGGTTGCAGCATGCGCCTTGGAACAACAATAGCCCATCGGCTCGCAGCATTTCCTGAAGTGCCTCATGATAACTGACCACTGGCGCCAGCCTGACGATGTCGTCAATGCCCAGTTCGGCGATCATCGGCTTGTACAATTCGTCGTTGCCGGTTGCCCGAAGGACAACCTGAAGCTTCGAGCCATCAATGTCTCCCGAATGTTTCAGCATTGCCAATGCAGCGAAGAAAGGGCGCGGGTCTCTTTCCGTGGGGTAAAGGATGCCGCTGTGAAGGAGCGTGATCTGCCCAGGCCGTCCCAGGGGAGTGTTTGTGAAACCGGACTCGGCACTGCGGAAGTTGTCTTCGTCGAAGCCGTTTTCGATGACTGCCCAGCGCGATGCCGGAATCTCGGGGTAGCGTTCGGCATACATCTGTCGCGTCGGCTCGGTGGTGAACACCGCCTTTGAGCAGTGATGAACCGTTTCATGTTCGATCTTGCGATGAATTTTCCATGTTCTCGGGTCGCGCGGGTAGCCCGTCTCGGTCATCGAATCGCGAAAGTCTGCGATCCATGGTAGCCTGCTTCGCTTGCACAGGCTGAGCCCGATCAGGTGAGCCGTGACAATGGGGGACGTGGAAAATATGGCTGCAGGGCGGTAACGGCGAATCATTCGCATACCGGTCCAGACGGCCCCAGGCCACCAGCTGACCCAGCGATCGGGCTGCGCCATCCAGCGAAAATACCTGCCTCCGATCGAGAAATGGCGAGAGGTGTCCAGCCCGAAAGCACGTCGAACAATGGCATCCTCCGGGATCTCCTTGAGTTGATGAGGACTGGTCGCGTCGTAGGCCCTGGGAGAGACTGTAAGAACCAGTGGTTCCCAGCCGTACTCGCGAAGGTACGCAGAGAACTTCAATGTCCTCTGTATGCCACTACTGGCCTGGAATGGCGGGAAGTGGTAGGCGATCATGAGTAACTTTCTGTGGTCGGCCATTTGGGGTATTGCGGTTGTCAGAGTCATTTCTGCTGCTCCGGACCCGAGACAGGGGGGTCTTCGCCGTCATCCCGGGTGGCTGTCGCCTGTTCCGCGAGCTCTGGCGCAGCGGTCTCGCCGGCGCTTTCCGGAGCAGGTTTCTGGACAATCGGCACGATCTCGGATGGATTTCCACCAAGCAGGCGATATTGCTCACGCAGCACCCTTGAACCCGGACTATATTCCAGGCCTGATTTCACCAACTGCTTTGCTTCAGCTTTCTTTCCAGCCTTTATCAGAAACTCGGCCCAGTGTGAATAAGCCGGCCAGTATTCAGGCCGCAGGGCTCGGGCCTGGGCAAATGAATTGTTGGCCTCTTTGAAAAGGGACAGGCGCAGTTCCACCTCGCCGGTTCGAGTGAGGATTTCCGGAAGCAGGATGAAATCGCGCGTGGAGTTACGGAGAACGTATTGGTAATCCGCGCGTACGTTGGAGAGCATGGATTTTCTGGTGGCTTCCGGGGTACCGCTGCTCAGGGCGCGCAGCAGGTTGATCTGCCCCCAACAATAATGGTGCATGTGCGAGAACGACTTGCCCATCCGAGCTTCCCAGCTTTTGCTCTCGGGGCTCCCATACACCCAGCTCTGGGTATGGGGGCAGTAAGCCGGAATCAGGCGCATTTCCTCCACTGTGACGTTCTGAGGCTTTTCTGCCAGGGTGGTGGTCGCCGTGCTCATCAGCGCCAGAGCGAGTGCCAGATGTCGCGCGGCGATTCGAGACAGATATTTCCTCGGTTTCGTGTACCTGAACATTCGTGGGATTCCTATGTGCTGTTAGTCCAACTGCTGAATGAAGATCTGTCCTGTCATCGATGGAAGCGATCATGGCTCGAGGGATCATGGGCCAGTTCTTCTAACCGAAAATTCTTCGTGCCAATTGCTCTCCGTGACGCAGGAATGTCGAGGAAAGGCTCGCCTTTCCCGGATATGGATAGGATGGACAAAATGGATAATCCTGCCGCAGTTGGGTATCGATCGTTGGGGCAGGAGATAGCGTACTGACTTCAAATTTGTCCCGGTGTGCCGCCAGGAACGCGCAAAGCGCTTCGAAACGCCTGACCACGATACCGTCGGGCTCACTGCGCCCCTGCCGCAGCATTTCGAAATTGTGGGAAAGGATGACGAAGTGCCTGGTTCCATTGTCGGCCGCGGATTCCAGGGCATTGCGCATTTCAGGGAAGCTGCAGGCACCGAGCTGGGCTGGCCTCGGTTTACCGAAGCCGTCGCGAAAAATCGTCAAAGGCAGGATGCGCACTCCCTCGAATACCTGTGGCCGATAGAAATCCAGGGTGTTCCTAAGGTCAATTCCACAATCCGGATGCACCGCGTTGAGGCTGCTGTCCAGAGTGATCCCACATTGCCGGAGAGCGCGGTAGGTGTCGGTGTTACAGGCAAAGCTCCCAGCCCGGAAGGCAGTCACCTGGTCATGTCCGGCAGCGGCCAGAAGATTGCGGCCGTAGGCCAGCAGGGTGCACTGTTCCTCCAGGGTGTAGTAGGAAAGATGTTGGCGCTTCCGATTCGCTCCAGGAAAGAGCAAGGGACGGATTTCATCGGTCCATTCCGGATGCAAGTGCAACTGGATATCGTGATTCCCGGCACGAATCATGTCAACGATGACGGCCAGGTGCTCGATTCCGAAGCGTCCGGCAAACAGTGGCTCCACGAAAAAAAACCCCCTTGAGCGCATTGCGATCAAGAATCTCGAGAGTTTTGGGCAGCGCATAGTCACCGCTTTGCGAGTGGCCATAGACATAACGGTGGAAACTGTGAGGAAAGCGGACGTCCAGTTCTTCCCAGTTGTTGCACCAGATCTCGATATCGAAGGTCAGATAGACTTTCATGGTCTCATGCATTGCTGTTGATTTGCTGGAGTTCGAAAACGGTTGCTGACTTTGCCGACTCGGGAAGGAGAAATACGTCCGGAAATACCGGTCCGACGACTGGAGGGGCCGAGACTGGTGCGGGCCCCCACTGGTCTGTCGCTCCAGTTCACCGTTCTTTGATCGCGAACAACACTGTCCAGGGAGTTAACACTTGTCCGGCAAAGCGCAGCGGCGGAATCATCCGCGCCATGTTGACGGTCAGCCTCTGCAGCGTCCCCATCTGATCGGTATCAATCAGATCGAAACGATCCAGGCAGCGAAAGCCGCGTGGTTTCAGATAGGCGGAGAGAGAATAGACGCTGAACCAATTCACCGCGGGGTACTTGGCATCGTTGGCGATCTCCGGTCTGGTAGTTACCGCAAGGTGCTCGAACCTGCGCTTCACGAAGCCGGGGTACCAACTGTACATTGGCAAGTCGAACTCCTCCTGAACCGGGCACAGGCAGTTGGTGGTGCTGAGATACAGCAGGCCGCCGGGTTTCAGCACACGTACCGCCTCATTGAGGCAACTTTGCCAGTCGCAGACATGTTCCAGAAGTTCTGGTACCAGGGCGACATCCATTGATTCGTTGGCATAGGGCAGATCTGTCGCTGATCCAATATTGAACTCGATTTCGAACTGTTCCTCGCGCCCTCGTTGCCTGGCCACTTCGATCAGTGACGCGTTGACATCCAGACCATGGACATGGTGTCCCAGTTGCGCCCAGAGGCGGCACTGAGTACCAGCACCACAGCCGATGTCCAATACCTCCAGTCTGCTCGTGCGGCCAGCCGTGGTAGCGAGGAGCGCCAAGGCCTGGTCACGTACCCGGGTGAAACGTTCTATGGTCGCAGGCGAAAGGCTTTGCTGAGAGTAGTAGTCAAAAAAAACCGACGTTGGTCGAATGATCCCATGATCCTGGGGGCTGCGTTTCTCTTCTGTCGGTAGACATTTCTGCGCATTCCTTGAAAGGTGTGTGGCGGGGACGAGGTTACGACTCGAAGGAGCCTGTTCCGAGACGAAACCTTGGCGCTTACGGAGCAATAGGCTCACTATTGTAAGGTGGTCTGCTGAATGCTTTGGTGCAATTTCAAGCCTGCACATGACATTGGCTTGCCAAGTGTGTGCTTGCCGGTCGGTGTTCATTTTTCCCGCAATGGGCGGAAAAAGCCTGCTTGCGGCCAAGCCAGCTTGATCCTTGCGGCGATGGTTTTGACCACCCGACCCAGAACCTCCTTGACCAACAATGTGAAGCCAATGATCGTCCCGGGGTTGTAGGCGATGATTCCCCAGCGCTCGCGGCGGTCACTCATCCACTTCTGCTTGTAACTATCATCGCCGATCAGGTAGTCCACCTCGTGAACGTGATCACAGTCGATAACGTGCTGCATGAGATGTGCGGCAAGAACGGTTCCCGGTGCGTACGATGCGAAACTGTCATCGTACGCCACCTTGTAGATGCTGGCCTTATTGCCGTCTATGAACCAGAGTTGTGCCGCAATCGCGCGGTTTTGCAGCCGAGCAATTCCTAGACGGAGCGTGCCCATGCCAGCAAGCTTCCGGATCAGGGAGGGGACGAAATCCGGATAAGGTTCCGGTTTCTTCCAGCTTGCTGCGTAGACCTGCTGGAACTCGGCGATGGATGGTTCAATGTTCTCGGGCGTCATTACGATTTCAAGCGTTCCACCTGCAGCGGCGAACTTCTTGCAACTGCGACGGATTGAACTGCGCAGGTTGGCACTTCGGCTCTTAAGATAGTCTTGCCAGGTACCCCTCACAGTAAGAAACCAGTTGCCAAAGCAGAAGAACGGAAACGGGATCCAGTCGTTCGCTTTCAGCGCGTTGAACAGGGATTGGTATGCTGGGGTGTCCGGATCCATGGGGGCAAAACGCATCACATGGGCACCTCCATGGTCTCGATCGGCCGCTGCGAGCAGATCGTTCAAATCCAGCAAGTCGGCGTCTTTACTGAGCAGCGGAGCGTAGAGTGAGGTGTAGTAGTTGCTCAGGGATTCGACGCTCTTGACCGGTCCTTTCGCTCTCAACCTTACTGGAAGAAGCACTGCCGGGAATTGCTTCTCGGCAGTGAAGTAGTAACGAATACCCGGATCGCTCGGGAACACATTGCTTTCCAGGAGTTCGAACCAGGCGGCGGACGCTTCCAAACGGTCTGCGCTGGCGAACTCGCCGAGGTGGTACGGTGTATCCTTGAAGTTCCCGATGCGCTTGCAGTCCTTCACTTCGTCTTTCAGCCGGGCGTTTTCTGGCCTTTCAGCCCGGAGCTTCCGAAGATTCCGCCGGAAAGCTCTCAGCACAGAGAATGCAGCAGCGTACAGCGGACCCCTGAAAATCTGAATGTTCTGAAGAGTGCAGGCAAATGTCGCCCATTCCTTCTGATCGCTGGTGGCATTGGTGTAGAACTCGATCGTTTTTCTGGAGGGCATGGAGAATTGTTCCTCGATCAAGCGATAGAGCAGGAGTCGGCCTGGAGCAAAACGCGCCAGGGATTCGTCGTATGCCGTTTTCAGACAGATCAGCAGATGATCGTTTGCAATCACCAGGCGAGAGGATGCCAGATGCGCGCCGAGATGGAGTTCATAGACCGCTGCCTGGTGGCTCAGCGCAAAACGGTGCAGGATTTCCCGATAGAAGGCGCCTTGCGGGTTGCCGATCGAAATTGCAGTCCCTCGCTGTCCTTTCCAGCCAGCGGTTTCCAGTGCGCCGTACCTGCCAATGCAGGCTTCCATGTCTGCCGCCTCAACGAACGCCGCCAGTCCAGTAGGTCCGATCTCGGTCTCCGTGCGCCGGAAGTATCGGGCAAGGTTCCCCTGCAATTTTTTCGGGCGTTCTTGCCAGTAACTACGAAAATCATGATTCTCCTGCCGGATACCGATCGTGCGTGCCTGTGCGAGGACGATCCTGGGCAACGGTAGACGCGAGAAGTCAGGGAGATAGCGTGGATCTACTGCGTACAGTTCAATCGTCCACGCCAGACCCGGCAGTGCGGTCCATAGGGTTTCGAGCAGGCAGGCGTCATCGAGCAGGACGGCGCCTGTTTGTACCTGTGCAGGACGAAATGAGGACCACCGGCCAAAACCACCCGAGCAAAGGATCAGCGCACCCACAATGCCTGCATCCGTCCGGTGAATGCACAACTGTTCGCCACCGTCGCCGAAATGATCCAGCAAAGGTTCAATGAAACGACTGTCGAAAAAAGGGTGGCGATCGTACAGTCTGGCATTCAGGCGGTCCCATTCGTCGGCAAACTGTCGGAAGGCGGTCTTTGCATCATGGATTTCCCATCCCATTACTGAAAGCCTTTCGCGGAAGAACGGTTGAGCGTCTTGTCGAGGGCGGTGATCATCCACTCCAGTTGATTGCTGGTCAGCGCTTGATGGCAAGGCAAATGCAGGAGGTGAAGCCGATAGTCTTGCGAGATCCGGCAATTGGAGTCGGCCATCTCATCCCAGCGCCAGATCGGAACACCGAGATGCTTCAGCCAGTAGAAATGTGGGTCTGGATGGGCGATATACAGTGGGAACATGTATGGCGCAGTGTGTTCCGGCAAGTCAGAAAACAGCGTCTGGCAGTTCGATATGCGGGTGACGGCTTCCAGCCAGCGATGGTAGTTCTCGCGGCGGCGACGCATGTTGTCGGTGATGGAAGACTGGTCGACGATTAGGCGCGAGCAGCGCAGTGATTCCCTATGGGCCAAGGCTCCGGAAAAAAGGGCGGAGGGAGCCGAGCGTTCCTCGATCTCGTCATTGCCGGGGACTACTGGACAGGCACTGAGGGACTCCAGGCGCAAGTCGATCGAAGAGATGTCCCCAATCATGATCCGTGCCGATCGGCTTCTTTCCCAGGCGTGCTTGATGCCGCGCAACTCCTCGACTGGCGTGGCTGGTACGGTTTTCACACGATCGAGCAGGTGATCCTCTGGTGTGTAGAGCAAGCCTCCATCATCGCAAGCGAAGAATTTGTAAGGGCTGGATACGACAAAGTGACCATAGCTGCCGGTACCGGCTGCGCGAAAGTGCTCGGTGAACAGCACATGTGAACAGTCCTCGATCAAAGTGATTTCGCGATTGACGCAGAATGCTTTCAATCGGCTGAAATCCTTGGCGATACCGAAGTAATGCGTCGCCAGCAGCGCCTTGACCGGTTTCTCGATGCTGGCAAGAAGTTTCTCCAGAGCGTCGAGGTCGGGTGATAGATCGGCCTGGAGGCGATAGAGATGGACTTCCGCTTCCAGGGCCATGGCCGGGTCCAGCATGGTTACGCAGTGATACGCTGGAGCCAGCAGAGCACCCTCACGATTCAGACCAGCCAGCCGATAGGCCTCGCCCAGCGCGTATCGCCCGCGCGAGAAATGCCGGAAGTTCCTGCTTGCCCGACGCGGAATCGATCTGCAGAGCCAGGCCGAGGGCGATGGGAGGAGGGGTGTGTTTGGTAAGGGGGATATCCGGGGTTTTGGAAAACCACAGGGTTTCGGGTCAAAGCGTATGAACTTCATCTCTCAGTCGCAGCCATCCCTCGCGCTTTTTGGTCTCTCCTGGGCGCGCAGCCATTGTTCCAGGATGGTCAGGACCCACACCATCTCCCCGTAGTAGCCAGGGTGCTCGGGCAGATGTTCGCTCATCAGCTTCTGAATGAAGTCAGCACGTACGATTCCGCGCGTCGCGAGGGTGCTCAGTGAGTCCTCGACGAGTTGCATCAGGGCCGGGGTGCGTGTCGTCCACACGCCAAAGGGCAGTCCGAAGCCCTTTTTCTTCTTGGTCAGGATTTCGTCGGGAAGGAAACCGCGCAGCGCCTCCTTGAAGAACCAGCGCAGCTTGAAGCGGCGAAGTTTCCAGTCGGGCGGCAGGCCCATCGAGAAATCGGTCAGGCGGTCGGTCAGCAAGGGATAGGCGACCGGGATGCCGGCCATCTGGGTGGCGCCGCGAACTTTCGGCAGGTCGCTGTCGGCCAGCGTGTAGCGCCAGTCGTAAGCGAGCATGCGATTGATCAGGCTCGGCGCCTGACACTCGTTCCAGGTGCCCTGCATGTGCCTGGACGGTTCGCTCGAATCGATCTGGGCGAGAAAATCAGCAGTGAGTACTTTTTCCGGATCGAGTTGCGTGATCAGGTTGAAGCTCTGCAGGCGATCGGGCATCGGAACGCGTGAATGGCGAACATAGCCGGTTGCCTGCCTGAGGCCGGGGATTCGCCGCAAGGGGCTGCCGTCTGTGCAAATTGGCTCGATCAATCGCCTGAGGCGATGCGGCACGCGGTGGTAGAACTCAAACACTTGTTGCGTAGCGTAGCGGGTGTTGCCGCCGAACAGTTCGTCGCCGCCATCGCCGGCCAGCATTTTGGTGCAGCCGTCGGCCTGCGCGATCTTGGCGCAGTAATAGGCCGGCAGCGCCGAGGAGTTGCCGAAGGGCTGATCGTGATGCTGTGCGACCATTGGCATGCTGGCTACCAGGTCGGCCGGTGTCACATAGTATTCATGGTGTTCGCAGCCAAAGTGCCTGGCGGCGAGACGAGCGTATTCCATTTCGTCGTAGCCTTCGGCGTCGAAGCCGATCGAGTAGGCGGGTGCCGCTCTGCCGGTCACTTGGCAGAGCATGCCTGCCACCGTCGAGCTGTCGGTGCCGCCAGACAGGAAGGCGCCGACGCGTTCGTGGCCGGCGACCTCTTCGGCGATGCTGTCGCGGATCAGGTTGCGGAAGGTGTCGCGCGCTGCGGCGAAGGGCTGGCGGTGTTGCTCGTCGAAAAGCAGGGGCCAGTGGCGGGCTTCGTGTACCCCATTCCGGTCGATCAGCACGCCGTGTGCCGCCGGCAGCCGGCACACCTGGCGGAAAATCGTGCGTGGTGCCGGGATCATGTGGAAGTACAGGTAGTCGAAGATCGCCTGCGGGTCGAGTTCGTCGCCACGCCCCTGAACGCAGTCGGCACGATCCGAGAAAGCCAGCGTCTTGCCGTCGGTGCGATAACACAGCGTCTCGATCGCAAAGCGGTCAACGGCCAGGAATACGCAGGCACGCGTCGTATCCACAATCGCCAGAGCGTAGGATCCACGGATGCGCGCGGCGACTTCTGCCCCGCTCTTCCGCCAGGCTTCGAGAAGCGCAGTGGCAAATCCTGCCGATCGCGAAGCGCCGGCGACACTTTCGTCCCGGAAGGAGGGTGAGCCGATCACCACGCATGCGCTATCGGCGTCGCGGGCAACCTCGTCGCCCTGCAGGACAAGCGACTGGATCAGCATGGGCGCAGTGCTGGGATCCAGGAGGCTGGTCAGGTCAAGCTGGCCCGAAAGTCTGTCTTTCATAAAGTGTCTGGTTGATTGCAGGTTGATTGGCGGACGCGATGCTACGCTAAAGCCATGACTTCTACTGTGTGAAATTTCCTTTCAAGCCAACGGTCATGACTTTTTCCAGGCACCTCCGATCATGAAAGTCATGACCGTTTCCCTCTCCCCCCAACCCCTCCCCCCGCGAGGGGGAGGGGAGATTCGTGAGTCGCATACGCGACTTTCACATTAAGATTGCAGGATCAGTACGCGTCTTATATCAGGCATACTTGACAACGAGTGGCAGCCACCAACAGGATCCTGAGCATGAGCAAGCATCGTATCGGTAGCCTTCACACACCTGTCCCCGCTGCCGACTCTGGCGCATTCCGTCTCGGCTGGCTTCTCTATCTCGTCTTCATTGTTTATGGCAGCCTGGTTCCCCTGGATTTCCATGCCCTGCCTCTCGATCAGGCTTGGGCACAGTTCAGACAACTGCCGATGCTGCAGATCGGTGCCGAGGGCCGGGCCGATTGGGTGGCCAACGGAGTCCTTTATGTTCCGGCGGGCTTTCTGACGGTAGTGGTGCTGGGGGGTGGGAAGGGTGGGCTGTGGCGGCGTTTTCCCCGGCTGGCGGGCGCGCCCTCTTCTGCATCGCTCTTGCTCTGGCGGTGGAGTTTACCCAGTTGTTCTTCCCACAGCGAACATTTTCACGGAATGATGTGATTGCCGAGGTGATTGGCAGTCTTGTGGGTATCCTCCTGGCGGCGAACTGGTCCGACTGGTTCAGTCAATTGCTTGCCTCCTGGGTCGGGACGCTCGACCAGTTGCTGGTCCGGGCGTTGCAGGCCTACGCGGTCGGCTATCTGGTATTCAGCCTGTTTCCGTTCGATTTTATGATTTCTGCAGGCGAATTTGCCGGCAAGCTGAATGCGGATGGATGGGGCTGGTTTCTTGCGGGTCAGACCACGGAACGGGGAGCGATCGTGCTGGCTGCCAAGCTGCTGGCCGAAATGCTCGCCGTCGTACCTGTCGGTGTCATGCTCGGGCGCCGCAACCAGTTGCGAGGGCGGTCGGCGACCGGCAATGCGCTGCTCTATGGCGGACTGCTTGGGCTGGCCATCGAGGCCATCCAGTTCCTGATGTTCTCGGGCGTCAGCCAGGGAGCATCGTTGCTGACGCGCATTGGCGGCATGTATCTTGGTGCTCTTTTCTGGCAGGAGCGGCGGCGCTTTCGGGATTTGCCCAACTCCGGCGTCGGCAAACGGCTGGCGCCATGGCTCGGCCTGCTCTACCTGCCAGCCCTGGTCGCCGTCAATGGCTGGTTCGATCATTCGTGGCATGGCCTGGAACTGGCCGGCAAGACGGTTGCAGAGACTCGCTTCCTGCCCTTCTATTACCACTACTACACCACCGAGCAAGCGGCTTTGCTCAGTGTTGCTGCGGTGGCGTTGATGTATGCACCGATCGGAGGACTGGCCTGGTTGCGTCGACTGTCGCCGGCCGTCGCGTTCTGGCTTGCCCTGCTCGTTGCCGGCATGATCGAGACCAGCAAGCTTTTCCTCGCCGGCTTTCACCCGGATCCGACCAATCTGTTGATCGCTGCATTCGCCGCCTGGTCGCTTACGAGCTTGCTCCGGCAATTCTACTCCGCCGTGGCAGATGAAGTGCAGCAACCCGAAGAACGGCCTGTGAAGGTAGCCACGACGACCGCCGAGCCGGCACGGATCGCCGTTTCCTCCTGGTTTTCTCTGGCCGGAACCTTGGCACTTGCGGCCTGGGTAGCCGTTGATTTTCCCATTTACTCACTCCTGCTGGCAGTACTTTTGCTTGCCTATGCCGCGCTGCTCTGGTTTCGACCGCAACTGCTCTGGATGGTCATCCCGGCTGCCCTGCCGCTCCTTGACCTTGCCCCCTGGAGTGGACGCTTCTTCCTCGATGAATTCGATTTCCTGGTCATGGTCAGCCTCGCGCTGGGCTACGTCCGCACGCGCGCTCTCCAGCGAGGCGTGTACCGCGATTGGTGGGCTCTGGCGGTGACCGGACTGCTGGCGTTGACTTTGACTATCTCTGCCCTGCGGGGCGGGCTGCTTCCCTTGTCCTTGCCGGATGTCAACGCCTTCACCAACTACTACAGCCCCTACAATGCCCTGCGGGCCGGCAAGGGTGCTCTGTGGGCACTGCTGCTGTTCGGTTTGATCCGACGCTTCGAGGCCGACGGACGCGATATCCGCGGCTTGTTCGCCGGCGGCATGGTGGTCGGGCTTGCCGGGATCGTTGCTGTCGTGGTCTGGGAGCGCGCCGTTTTTCCCGGATTGTTCAATTTTGCAGATGTCTACCGTGTGACCGGGCCGTTTTCTCAGATGCATACCGGCGGGGCGGACATCGAGGTTTACCTGACCGCCGCTGTGCCTTTTGTCGTGCTGCTGGTAATGATCCGTACGCTTTGGGCCCGGCTCGTCGGTATCCTGCTTTTCCCCGCTGCGACCTACGCGCTAATGGTGACCTTCTCCCGCGCCGGCTATGCTGGCTATGGCATTGCCCTGGCAGGTGCCTGTCTGGTGATCCTGCTGTCGCCGCGCAAGGGACCCGAGCCGGGTGCGCCGCCAGTCCATGCAAACCACGCCAAGGGGCTTGGAGTCTTCGCGCTGAGTCGCTGGGCGCTGCCGGTGGGTTTGCTTGCGCTGGCAGTGGTGGTGGCGCTACCGATCTACAGCGGTTCGTTTGCCCAGGAGCGCCTCTCCCAGGTGCGTGCGGACCTGGCGGTTCGACAGGCCCACTGGGCAGATACCTTGGCCATGCGCGACTCCGGACTGGCTTCTACGCTGTTCGGCATGGGGTTTGGCCGCTTTCCGGAAAGGCACTACTGGCGCAGCAGCGAACCCAGGGCGGCAAGCTACCGCCTGGAAAGCGAGGCCGGCAATGTCTTCCTGCGGCTTGGTGCCGGCCTGTCGCTGTATATGGAGCAGTTGGTCACGGTGCAGCCGCATCGGGACTACGTGCTGCACTTGGCGCTGCGAAGTTCTCAACCGGTGACGCTCTCGGCATCCCTGTGCGAGAAATGGCTGCTCACTTCCGGGCGCTGCGTATTCGGTACTGCGGCCAGCGAGGGAAGACAATGGGAGGAACACCAAATTCGTTTGGCCAGCGGCGAGGTCGGTGCTGGATCGGGGCTGTTGCACGCACCGGTCAAGTTGTCCCTGCAAAACACCTCTGCGGCCAGCCTGGACCTCGACAACGTACGCCTGCTGAACGAGGATGGCGCAGATCTGACGGATAACGGTGGCTTTTCTCGTGCTCTGGATCGCTGGTTTTTCAGTGTTGACGATGACTTGCCCTGGCATGTGTGGAGCATGCCGGTGGCCATTCTGTTCGAGCAGGGCGTGATCGGCCTGTTGGCATTTGCGGTCATGTTGTTGCTGGGAGTCTGGCGGACCGGGCGTCGGGCTCGACAAGGCGACATCATGGCCGGGTGCTTTCTGGCATCACTGCTTGGGGTATTGTTCATCGGCAGTGTCGATAGCATCATAGACTCCCCGCGCTTCCTGTTGCTCTTGCTCTTGCTTTGTCGAGTCGGATGGATGTGGAGCGAGACCGTCGGAGTGCCGGCAATGCGCTTATCGACTCCGCAAACCAGTCGTTATTAAGGGGGCTCCTATCCTTGCAGCCATTTTTTTCTTCAAGCAGAGAGGGGATATCGCTTCTGCGTCTATCACCCGACAGTCAACCGTGCAGCGCGTGGCGCGATCATTTATGTGCATCCATTTGCCGAGGAAATGAACAAATCTCGCCGTATGGCCGCCCTGCAGGCGAGGGAAATGGCCAAACTTGGCTACGATGTCCTGCAGATCGATCTGCTGGGCTGTGGAGATAGCTCCGGGGATTTCGCAGAAGCCGGCTGGCGAGACTGGCAAGACGATGTTCATAGGGCCTGTCGTTGGCTGCGCACCAGGAGCGATGCGCCTTTGATCCTCTGGGGCTTGCGTGCTGGCTGTCTGCTGGCGGCGAGTGCGGCAGTCACGCTCAAGGAAGCAGCCAATTTCATTTATTGGCAGCCGGTGGTCTCCGGAAAACAACATTGGCAACAGTTCATACGCCTGAAGATGGCCTCAGAGCTGGCTTCAGGGCAGGCGAAAACCGTCTCCGAGCAATTGCGGCGGCAATTGTCGAACGGCCAGTCTGTTGAAATCGCCGGCTATACCTTTTCTCCGGCGCTTGTCGAGAGTCTGGAGGCTGCGGAGCTCAACCCTCCCATCGATCTGGGCGGACGCGTAGCGTGGCTGGAACTCTCGACTCGCGAGGGTGCAAGCCCTTCTCCGGTTTCCAGGAAATGCATCGGGCAATGGGAAGCGGCGGGTGGGTACAGACTGGATGCCCGGATGATTCATGGCCCAGGCTTCTGGCAGAGCAGCGAAATCGAAGATGCACCCGAACTGATCGAGGCGACGGTAGCGGTACTGGAGTCCTGGCAATGAATTACACAGAACAGGTCTTGCTCTTCTCTTGTGCCGGCGAGAGCCTGGTCGGCATCGTTGCCTCTCCTGCCGGGGAGCCCGCAAGGAAAGGGGTGCTCATTATTGTGGGTGGACCGCAATATCGCGTCGGTAGCCATCGCCAGTTCGTGCTCTTGTCGCGTACTTTGGCGGAGGCTGGCTTCCCGGTGATGCGTTTCGACTGCCGGGGAATGGGTGACAGCACCGGTGGGATTCGCGATTTCGAGCACATCAATGCGGATATTGCTGCGGCAATCGATGCCTTTGGCACTTCCTGTCCTCAGCTTGAGCAGATTGTCCTCTGGGGATTGTGCGATGCGGCGTCGGCTAGCCTGTTGTATTGGGATGCGACGCAGGATGCGCGGGTGACCGGGGTGGTGATGCTCAACCCGTGGGTCCGTACCGAGGCTGGACTGGCCAAGACCCACCTCAAGCACTACTACGGTCAACGGCTCCTGCAGGCAGACTTCTGGCGTAAGTTGCTCACGGGAAACCTTGGATTGGGCCGGTCACTCAAGGATCTCATGGCCAACATTCGAAGCGCAGGTCAGAACAGTCGCTCGACAAGCAGCGATCAGATGCTTCCATTCCAGAAAAGAATGGCACGTGGCCTCGAGAGCTTTGGCGGTGCTGCATTACTGATCCTCAGTGGCAACGATTTGACTGCGAAGGAATTTTCCGAGGCCTTGAAAACCGATCGCGCCTGGCATGCATCCTTGCAGCGCGGGCATGTGGCATTCGTGGATATCGAGGACGCCGACCACACCTTTTCATCGGCAGTCTGGCGCAATTCGGTGGCCACTGCGGTTACGGATTGGCTCCAGAAAGTGGAATCCGGGGCCGGGCCTCCACGAAGCGCTTGGTCGCGCGCTCCATAAGGGAATTCCCGGCCCTCCCGAAGGGTCTGCGGCAGGTCTACTTGCGGGTTTCGATCATGACCAGCGGCTCATCGGGAACGACCACGCTAGCCCGTCTGCGACGTGGCGGCCTGGACGCGGTAATCGGGCTGCTCTGCTGCGGCGACCCCTGAACCTGGTTTTTGCTGGTTTCCACCATGATCAGGCCACTGCCGGCGATCGCTTCCTGGATGGTGGGTGCGAGTGGGATGGCGGCAAGCGGCTCGATCGATGCAAGCGCATCCGCTGCAGGAGGCAAGTCGATGTTTGCAGCGGCCAAGACGACCGACGGTGCTTCGATGCCGAGCGGCGCCACGACCACCGGCTGGGCTTCGCTCGCTGCTGGCGTGGCGACCACCGCGGCTGCTTCCAGGGTTGCCGGGACTACCGCGACCATCGGGGACTCGACGTTTGCTGGCGCCTCGCCGGTGCCGGGTACATCGACCAGGGCTGCGGGAACTGCCTCGGCAATGGGTGCCTCGCGGGATGCCACAGGTGCTGAAACGGTTTCGGCAATTGCCGGAGGAGTCTCGGCAAGGGGAGCAGATGGCTGCGCGGTGTCTGGCATAACCCGCGTTGCAACTGCCTCGCCAGGAGCCACTGGCTCGACGGTCAGGCTTGCCATTTCAGTGCTGCTGCTTGCAGCACTCGCGGCAGCGATTCCCGGTGCTTCGACCGTACTCTCGGTTCGTTCGCTGCGCTCGCGGCGTCCGCCACGCCGACCACGGCGACGCGCGGCGCTGCCGGGGTCGTCGCTGGCTTGCTCTGGAACTGGAGTGGCAAGCGCCGGCGGCGTGACCGGCGCCACTTCGTTGCCTGCCGTGACCGCTGCAGGCGTTTGTGGCCTGCGTTCGCTGCGCTGGCGGCGCGGTTCGCGTGCCAGCGTCGGATCCCGCGGTTCGCGCGGCTTCTGCGCTTCGCTTCGTGCTGGCGCGGGCGATTGCGGCAGGGTTTCCCTCGCATCCCGATTGACGCGTGTCTCGGGGAGTTCGCGTGCCTCGTCACGGCGAGGTCCGCGAACACCGCTCCGGCGATTGTCGCGCGGTCCCTCGCGCGCAGGGGTGCTGACGCGTGTCGGTTGCGGAGGTTCCGGAACGGCAGCAGGCTGGTGGCGGAACCAGGAAATGATCTTTTTCCAGAAATGCTGGCCTGCCGTGACGGGTTTTTCGACATTCCCCGATGCCCTTTCGGCAAGGTTCGGTGCCGGCTGCGATGAGGTCACTCCCTTGATTGCCGCTTCCGCTCGGGGCGCTTTGCTTTCACCGGTCACGGCGACGTTCTTGCTGTCGTCCTCGGTCGGCAGGGCAACCATGCGGTACGAGGCCTGTTGCAGCAGTTCCGGGCCTGCTTCATCCTGACGCAGGCGCGTGAACGTGTGCTGTGGCGTTTCGAGATGAATGTTGGGAATCAGCAGGATGGTGACCTTGTGCCGCTGTTCGATGGCCTGGACGTCGGCCCGTTTTTCGTTGAGCAGGAAGGTGGCGACATCGACCGGCACCTGCGCATGCACGGCGGCAGTGTTGTCCTTCATCGCTTCCTCTTCGAGAATACGCAGGATGTGCAGGGCTGCAGATTCCGTGCTGCGGATGTGGCCCGTCCCCGAACAACGCGGGCAGGGGATGTAGCTGGTTTCGGCGAGTGCTGGGCGCAGGCGCTGGCGCGACAGCTCGAGCAGGCCGAAGCGGCTGATCTTGCCGGTCTGCACGCGGGCGCGATCGAAGCGCAGCGCCTCGCGGACGCGATTTTCAACCTCGCGTTGATTGCGCTGATTCTCCATGTCAATGAAGTCGATGATGATCAGACCGCCGAGATCGCGCAGGCGCAGTTGGCGGGCCATTTCTTCGGCGGCTTCGAGGTTGGTCTTCAGCGCCGTTTCCTCGATGTCGGCACCACGGGTCGAGCGGCCAGAGTTCACATCGACGGAAACCAGCGCTTCGGTATGGTCGATGACGATCGCGCCACCCGACGGCAGGGTGACCTGGCGGGAGTAGGCGGATTCGATCTGATGCTCGATCTGGAAGCGGGAGAACAGCGGCACATCGTCGCGATAGCGCTTGATGCGATTGACGGTTCCCGGCATCACATGTTCCATGAATTGCTGTGCCTGTTCGAAAACATCGTCGGTATCGATCAGGATTTCGCCGATTTCGGGCTGAAAGTAGTCACGGATGGCGCGGATGACCAGGCTGCCCTCCTGGTAGATCAGGAAGGCACCCTTCTGCTGCTGGGCGGCGGCTTCAATGGCTTTCCACAACTGCAGCAGGTAATTGAGATCCCATTGCAGTTCTTCGGCGTTGCGGCCGATCGCGGCAGTGCGGGCGATCAGACTCATTCCCGGTGCGACCTGTAGCTGATCCATCACTTCCCGCAGTTCCGTACGCTCGTCGCCTTCGACGCGGCGCGAGACGCCGCCACCGCGCGGATTGTTCGGCATCAGCACCAGGTATCGGCCGGCGAGACTGACAAAGGTCGTCAGCGCGGCACCCTTGTTGCCGCGTTCGTCCTTGTCCACCTGGACGATCAGTTCCTGGCCTTCGCGCAGCGCTTCTCTGATACTGGCGCGGCCCGCGTCGACTCCGGGCTGGAAGAAGGCGCGGGAGACTTCCTTGAAGGGAAGAAAGCCGTGTCGTTCCGATCCGTAGTCGACGAACGCCGCCTCGAGGCTGGGCTCGATGCGGGTAATGACTGCTTTATAAATGTTGCTCTTTTTCTGTTCCTTGTTCGCCGATTCGATGTCCAGGTCAATGAGCTTCTGACCGTCGACAATGGCAACACGGAGTTCCTCGGCCTGTGTGGCGTTAAACAGCATGCGTTTCATGATTTGGGCTCCCGCGCGCTTTGCCGGGGGCAAGGGCCTTGTGCAGGCAGTAACGGATTAGTTGTGGGGGGGAATGCTTGAGAGACTTTCCAGTAGTGCAACTAATAGGGGTATCTCGCCGACTCGATTTCTCGTCGGGCCTTGAAAGCCAAGGACTCGGGAATCTGCCAGGGCCGCTCCACAGGTGCTAGGCGCGCGCAGTTCAAGTAGTATCGCTACTTCGTGGTGAGCGTACTTAACCAGGTGATTGGCGTTGAGTGATCTTGCGCAGCTTGGCGCAAGAGAGGCGGCTGAGGCCTGCCGGAAAGTGCGTCGCAATGGCTTTACAATCGGCGCTGCTCGACGGTCTCACGGGTCAGCGCCTCTTTCAACCCAAAACGCAAATCAAGTCAAGTATATTCAAAATGGCCGAAGTTAGCAAAAACTCCGTTTCCCAGACGCTGATTACCGAGAATGAGCATGGACAGCGCCTCGATAACTTGCTGCTGAAGAAGTGCAAAGGGGTGCCCAAGAGCCACGTCTACAGCATCGTGCGCAGCGGACAGGTGCGAGTCAACGGCCGGCGAGCGGAGGTTTCCTACCGTCTGCAGAGTGGCGATGTGCTGCGTATCCCGCCGTTGCGAATCGCCAGCATCGAACAGGAAGTGGTCGCCGGCGCCGAATTCAAGGTGCACCTGCCCATTGTTTTCGAAGACGAGGGCTTGTTGGTCGTCGACAAGCCAGCCGGCATCGCCGTGCATGGTGGCAGTGGCGAGAGCTTCGGGGTCATCGAGGCGCTGCGACGGCAGCGGCCACAGGCGCGTTTTCTCGAACTTGCGCATCGGCTTGACCGCGAAACCTCGGGAATCCTCTTGCTGGGCAAGAAACGCTCGGTGCTCCTGGCCTTGCACCAGATGTTCCGTAGCGGCGGTCTCGGTGGGGGGGGGGCAGGGAGCCGACAAACGTTACCTGGTCCTGGTCTGCGGTCGCTGGATGGATCCGCTGCGCAATGTTCGGCTACCCTTGCTCAAGTATCTGCAGGCATCGGGTGAGCGTCGAGTGCGCGTTTCCGAGGAGGGCAAGACTGCGCATACCCTCTTCCGCCTCGTGGCGCGCTGGGAACGTTTCAGCCTGCTGGAAGCCGAGCTGAAAACCGGGCGAACGCACCAGATCCGAGTCCATCTCGCGCATCTGGGCTTTCCGATCGCCGGTGACGAAAAATATGGCGACTTTGCGCTGAACAAGGCGTTGTCCAGGGAAGGGCTGAAGCGCATGTTTCTGCACGCTTGGCGGATGCGCCTGCCACACCCGCTGGAGGAGCGGGAATTGGTGGTGGAAGCGGCGCTGCCGGCGGCGCTGAAGAGCTTCGTGCACAGCATTTCGGCGAAGGAAAAGCAGGATTATGGCGAGAAGGTCTGAGTGGACGGGACTGTCCGAGTGGCCATGGCTGCACGCCTGATCTGTCTTTCCGGTGATTTGCTGGACGGCGGGCCGGGGGTACGCTTCACGGTCAGGCGCTATGGCACCGAAGAGCCGGCATTTGCGGTGCGATTTCAGGGTCGTGTCTTTGCCTACTGCAATCGTTGTGCGCATGTTCCCGTTGAACTCGACTGGCAGCCCAAGGAATTCTTCGATCATTCCAAGTTATACTTGATCTGCGCAACGCATGGCGCGCTCTACTCGCCGGAAGACGGCCGCTGCCTGGGCGGTCGTTGTAACGGCAGAGGGCTGACGCCGCTACCCGTCGAAGAACGGGATGGCGCGATCTATTTCACCCCCAGCGAGCAGATATCTTGAGTACCCCTGAAAACGAACCACCCTGGGAACGGCAGTTACTGGAGAAGGTTGCCTTCGCGTCGCTGCACGAGCAGCGGGCGAAGCGGCGCTGGGGTATTTTTTTCAAGCTGGCTGGCCTGGCCTACCTGGTCGCAGTCCTGGTGCTGGTCGTTGATTGGGGCGGCTCCGAGCAGCTTGCCGATGGCAGGCATACGGCGGTCATCCATCTGCATGGCACGATCGAGGCACAGGGCGAAGCCAGTGCGCAGAATGTCAACGACGCGCTGGAAGCCGCTTTCGCGGACAAGGGAACGGCGGGCGTCATCCTGCGGGTCAACAGCCCGGGTGGCAGCCCTGTTCAGGCAGGTATCGTCCACGACGAAATTCGTCGCTTGCGTACCAAGCACCCGCAGATTCCGCTGTATGCCGTGGTCGAAGACCTCTGCGCTTCCGGCGGCTACTACGTTGCTGTGGCGGCTGACAAGATTTTCGTAGACAAGGCCAGCATCGTCGGGTCGATCGGTGTGCTGATGGACGGTTTCGGTTTCACCGGGACGATGGAAAAGCTTGGCGTCGAACGTCGGCTGCTGACCGCCGGGGAGAACAAGGGTTTCCTCGATCCTTTCTCGCCGCAGGACGCGAAGCAGAAGGAACACGCGCGGGTGTTGCTGCGCGAGATCCACAAGCAGTTCATCGAGGTCGTCCGGCGAGGGCGCGGCACGCGGCTCAAGGAAACGCCGGAGATGTTCAGCGGCCTGATGTGGACCGGCAGTCAAAGTGTCGGTCTGGGTCTCGCCGATGGCTTTGGCACCGTCGGTTCGGTGGCGCGTGACGTGATCAAGGCGGAGCGGATCGTCGAGTTCACCATCAAGGAAAATATCGCCGAACGTTTTGCCAAGCGCCTGCGTGCCGATGCCGTGCAGGGTGTGGCGGGCTCGCTGCTTGGCGCCGGCAGGCCACTGTTTCATTGACCGCGTAGGTGTTCACTAGGCCTGCAAAAGGAATACCGTCGGTCGGCGACTGATCTCGGGGTGCTGTTGGCGCCGCCATTCGGAAACCGTTCGAGTCGTGATCTGCTCCTCATCGAGCGAGAGGTCGGTCGCGACACAGACGCGCGTGCTCGGCGCACAGGTCTGGACGAGTGCTGCGAGCATCTGGCGGTTGCGGTAGGGCGTTTCGATGAAGATTTGGGTTCGCTGTTGCTGCCGTGATTCTCTTTCCAGCTCGCGCAAGCGTGTTCCGAGTTCCTGGGGGCCGCTTGGCAGGTAGCCGTGAAACGCGAAACTTTGGCCGCTCAGTCCTGAAGCCATCAAGGCGAGCAGGATCGACGAGGGACCGATCATGGGAACGACCTGGACGCCTCGCTGATGGGCCAGCGCAACCAGAGCGGCACCAGGGTCGGCCACTGCGGGGCAGCCGGCCTCGGAGATCAGTCCAAGGTCATTGCCAGCCAGTGCCGGCGCCAGAAGTTGTGGTAGCGCGCTGGCCGCGGTATGTTCGTTGAGTTCCAGTATCTCGATCTGTTGCAGCGGCGTCTCGGAAGGCAGCGACTTGAGGAAGGCGCGCGCCGTCTTGGCATTCTCGGCAACGAAATGCACGAGTCTTTGCGCACAGGCCAGAACGGGCCCTGGCAGTACGTCCGCTACCGGAGTTTGGCCGAGTGGCACCGGAATCAGATAAAGCCGGCCGGTTTTCATGCAGTGCCTGGCCTCCGAACGATCCCCTGACGATCAGAATACCGAGACGTTCTCGATTCGCAGCAGGTCGCAGAGCGCGATCAGCGGCAGTCCGATCAGTGCATTCGGGTCTTCGCCGTCGATTCTGGCAATCAGGGCGATTCCCAGCCCTTCCGATTTGGCACTGCCGGCACAGTGGTACGGTTGTTCCTTGCGCAGGTAGCTTTCGATTTCCTCGTCTTGCAGGTTTCTGAAAGTGACCAGCGTCGCTACGCCGCGCCGATGTGCTTTGCCGGTTCTTGCGTTCAGAAGGCAGAGACCGGTGAAGAAGTTCACGCGGTGGCCACGCATGGCCTGCAACTGGCGCAGTGCATTGTCATGGGTTCCCGGTTTCCCGAAAATCTGGCCGTCCAGACAGGCCACCTGGTCGCTGCCAATGATCAGGGCGTCGCCGTGCGAACCGGCGACGGCGCGGGCCTTGGCTTCCGAAAGGCGCAGGGCGCCAGCTTCAGGGGTTTCGCCTAGCAGCAGGGCTTCGTCAACGGCGGGATTGGCGGTCTCGAACGGCAAACCAAGGCGAGCCAGCAGTTCACGGCGATACGGCGAGGTCGAGGCGAGAATGAGCGGTGGCATGGGCATCGGAGGGTCAACTTCTGCGCAAAGACCGGGGCAAAGCGGAAAAAACCAGGGAATGCCGCAATTTGCCGCGTCGCTGCTTTGACTTCAAAAGCCGAAGATAATATCATGCGCCCCTTGTGTCGTGACGAGTCGTGATGGACGTGATTGACAGCCAGGTATTTGCACGTGAAGGAGGTTCGCTGCAAGGCGAGCTGCCCGTCGCAGCACTGACTCGATTGCTTGATCTGTTGACTGCTTCAGATGGCTCTCTGACGTACCGGATCCAGGGACGAATGGGGCCTTGCAAGCGCCCACAGTTACTGGTGGAGGTGGATGGTGTCTTGTCCCTGTGCTGTCAACGCTGCCTCGAGGCGATCGACTACCCGATCGAGGTGCGTAGTCTGCTGGAATTTGTCGATAGCGACGGTGACCTGACACAGGAGGAACTGGAGGATGACTCCAGGGACTTTCTTCCCGATCAGAAGGAACTGGATGTTGCCGTACTGATCGAGGATGAAATTCTGCTTGCGCTTCCCCTCGCTCCGCGCCACGATCATTGCGCCCTGCCCGGGGTTGCTCCGGGGTCGGCAAATGTGTCACCGTTTTCAGTGTTGGCCGGCCTTCAGGGCAAGGCTGAGCAAGTTTGATTCTAGGAGTTCGTGATGGCTGTGCAACAGAACAAGAAATCCCCTTCCAAGCGTGGCATGCATCGTGCGCACGATTCCCTGAGCGGCATGCCGCTGGCGATCGAGCCGACGACCGGCGAGGTCCACCTGCGTCACCACGTCAGCCCGTCGGGTTATTATCGGGGCAAGAAGGTCGTCAAAAGCGCCGGCGAGTGATTCTGCTGGCTTGGGTGAGCGCCTTTCCGTGATGGTGAGTTGCCAGTCCTGGTCTGTCATCGGATGACCATTACCGTCGCCATCGACTGCATGGGAGGGGACCACGGTCCCTGCGTGACCGTTCCGGCAGCACTCCAGTTTGTACGCGATCGTTCTGACGTGCGCGTCATTCTGGTGGGTCTCGCCGAGAGCATTCGCCCTTTTCTGGGCGACGCTGCGATCGGCCGGGTTGCCGTACGTCATGCCACGGAAGTGGTGGCGATGGATGAGTCGCCGGCACTGACGCTGCGCACCAAGAAAGACTCGTCGATGCGTGTCGCCATCAACCTGGTCAAGCAGGGCGAGGCGGATGCCTGTGTTTCGGCCGGGAACACCGGCGCGCTGATGGCCATTTCCCGATTCGTCCTGAAGATGCTGCCGGGGATCGATCGACCGGCGATCTGTGCGGTGCTGCCCACGCTCACCGGGCACACGCATGTGCTCGATCTCGGCGCCAATGTCGATTGCAGCCCAGGGCATCTGCTGCAGTTCGGAATCATGGGCGCTTCGCTGGTTTCTGCCATCGAGCATCGAGATCGACCAACGGTCGGGATGCTGAACATCGGCGAAGAGGACATCAAGGGCAATGATGTCGCCAAGCGGGCTGCCGAGTTGCTTTGGGAGTCGGGTTTGAATTTCGTCGGTAATATCGAAGGTGACGGGCTCTACAAAGGCGAGGCAGACGTCATTGTTTGCGATGGCTTTGTCGGCAATGTCGCGCTCAAGGCTTCGGAAGGTCTGGCACAACTGCTGGCTACTTTCCTGCGGCAGGAATTCCGGCGCAATCTGTTTACCAGGCTGGCGGCTGTGGTCGCCATGCCGGTGCTCAATAGGTTCAAGAAGCGGGTTGACCATCGCCAGTACAACGGCGCCACCCTGCTCGGCTTGAAGGGTATCGTCGTCAAGAGCCATGGCTCGGCCGATGTCATTGCTTTTACGCGCGCGCTGCAGCGTGCTGCAGATGAGGCCAGTAGTGGCGTTCTCGCACGCATCAGCGAACGCGTTGCGCAGCAACAACCGCTTCAGGAGACCGCCTAGCATGTTCTCCCGCATTACCGGGACCGGCAGTTTTCTGCCCGGCCCCCCAGTCAGCAACGATGATCTCGTGCACCGTGGCATCGAAACCAACGATGACTGGATCGTCAGTCGTACCGGCATTCGCTGCCGTCATCTCGCGGACCAGGGCGAGACTTCCAGTGATCTGGGCCTGGAGGCGAGCCGTCGGGCACTGAACGCCGCTGGTCTTGAGGCGTCCGATCTGGATCTGATCATTGTGGCGACCTCGACCCCGGATTTCATTTTTCCGAGTACCGCCTGCTTGCTGCAGGCCAAACTCGGGAATCATGGAGCTACGGCGTTTGACGTGCAGGCGGTTTGCAGCGGCTTCGTCTACGCGCTGGCGATTGCCGACAAGTTCCTCCGTTCGGGGAGTCATCGGCGCGCTTTGGTGGTCGGAGCCGAAGTCTTCTCGCATATTCTCGACTGGAATGATCGAGCCACCTGTGTGCTGTTCGGCGATGGTGCCGGTGCAGTCGTTCTGGAGACGTCCGATCAGCCGGGAATCCTGGCAACCGCCCTGCACGCCGACGGTGCGCACCACGCTATCCTGTCGGTGCCGGGTGGTGTCAGCGGCGGTCGGGTGACGGGCGATCCTTTCCTGCGTATGGATGGGCAGGCGGTGTTCAAGTTTGCTGTGCGCGTCCTCGCGGAAGTTGGCGAGGAGTGCTGCCAGGCGGCCGGCATCGCATCTTCCGATATCGACTGGCTGATTCCGCACCAGGCCAATATTCGCATCCTGGAAGCCACGGCCAGAAGAATGAAAATGCCGATGGACAAGCTGGTTGTCACCGTCGACCGGCATGGCAACACGTCGGCTGCCTCGGTTCCTCTGGCTCTGGATGAGGCCATTCGCGATCGACGCATGCAGGCCGGACAGAAGATCATGCTCGAAGGCGTTGGTGGTGGTTTCACCTGGGGCGCAGTTCTGTTCGAATTCTAAAGGAAGTATGCATGGCGTTCGCTTTTGTTTTTCCCGGTCAGGGCTCGCAAGCGGTGGGAATGATGGCGGCCTACGGCGATTCCGCGGTGGTGCGTGCCACTTTCGCCGAGGCTTCGGCGGCACTCGACCAGGATCTCTGGAAATTGCTTGCCGATGGCCCGGCCGAAGCCCTGGCACAGACCGTCAATACCCAGCCCGTGATGCTGAGCGCCGGGATTGCGGTCTATCGCCTATGGCTCGACATGGGTGGCGAGGTGCCGACGCTCCTCGCCGGTCACAGCCTCGGCGAGTACACCGCGCTGGTGGTCGCCGGCGTCATTGCCTTCAAGGATGCGGTGCCGCTGGTTCGCCTGCGTGCGGCGGCGATGCAGGAAGCGGTCCCCGCGGGCGCGGGGGCGATGGCCGCCATTCTCGGGATCGATGACGATAGAATTGCCGCGGCCTGTGCCGAAGCCAGGGTGGCCGGCAGCACTGCCGAGGTGGTTGAACCGGTCAATTACAACGGGCCCGGGCAGACCGTCATTGCTGGCAGCAAGGCGGCAGTGGAACGTGCCTGTGCCGTGTGCAAGGCGAATGGCGCCAAGCGCGCGCTGCTGCTGCCGGTTTCCGCACCCTTTCACTCCTCGCTGATGCGGCCGGCGGCTGCCAAACTGGCAGCCCGTCTGGACGAGTTGAGCTTTGCCGCAGCCCAGATACCGGTGATCAACAATGTGGATGTGGCCATCGAGTCGGACCCCGCTCGGATCAAGGACGCTCTGGTTCGGCAGGCGTACTCTCCGGTGCGCTGGGTCGAGACGATCCGGAAAATGGCTGCCATGGACATCACGACGATCGCCGAATGCGGACCCGGCAAGGTTCTGGCAGGCCTCAGCAAGCGCTGTGCAGAGCCGTTGACGAGTATCGCGCTGGCTGATCGGGCGGCGATCGAAGCTGCCGTAGCGAACCTGGAGTAAGGATCATGCTCGAAGGGCAAGTGGCACTCGTGACCGGTGCCTCGCGTGGTATCGGTCAGGCGATCGCACGCGAACTGGGCCGCCTGGGAGCAACCGTGATCGGGACCGCAACGAGTCCCGAGGGTGCTGCGAATATCGCGGCGTACCTGAATGATGCAGACAGCAAGGGTGAGGGGGCGCTGCTCGAAGTGCGCGATGCCGGACAGGTGGATGCGCTGGTCAGCCATATCGAGAAGACCTACGGTGCGGTATCGATCCTGATCAACAACGCCGGTATCACCCGCGATAACCTCGCGCTGCGTCTCAAGGACGACGAGTGGGAGACGGTCCTCGATACCAACCTGAAAGCCGTTTTCCGACTCTCCAGAGCGGTCATGCGCGGCATGATCAAGGCCAGGTATGGGCGGATCATCAACGTGACCTCGGTGGTCGCTCATGCAGGCAATTCCGGTCAGGTGAATTACTGCGCGGCCAAGGCTGGCGTCGCCGGCATGAGCCGGGCGCTGGCCCGAGAACTCGCCAGTCGCAATATCACCGTCAATTGTGTGGCGCCCGGGCTGATCGATACGGATATGACGAAGGCCCTCGACGACAAGCAGAAGGCCGCGCTGCTCGGGAATATTCCACTCGGTCGCTTCGGATCTGCTCAGGATGTCGCTGCTGCAGTTGCTTTTCTGGCATCCGCGGGGGCTGCTTATGTCACCGGTACGACACTGCATGTCAACGGTGGCATGTTCATGGGCTGAGCAATGCCGGCCGCCGGAGACTTGCAGCCGGCTGCTGTGAGCATTGGTAACTTGCGGCCATTTTGTTAGAATGGCGCGTTTTTGTTTTACATTTGAACCTTGAGAAGGAAGACCTTGATGGAAAATATTGAACAGCGTGTCAAGAAGATTGTCGCAGAACAGCTTGGTGTCAATGAAGCGGACATCAAGAACGAATCGTCGTTTGTCGATGATCTTGGCGCTGATTCGCTGGACACGGTGGAGTTGGTGATGGCTCTGGAAGAGGAGTTCGAGTGCGAGATTCCGGATGATGAAGCCGAGAAGATCACCACCGTGCAGCAGGCCATCGACTACGTGACCGCTCACAAGAAGTAATCGACCAGGAGCCTTGCCGACAGTTCGCGGTAGCGGCTGTCTTCGGCAGTGCGTTTGAGGGTAAAGGAAATCCGTTTCCGAATGTTTCAATCGTCGGAGTCCAAGTTGGCACGTCGCAGAGTCGTCATCACAGGCCTAGGCATCGTTTCTCCGGTTGGAAATTCCGTCGAAGAAGCCTGGCAGAACATTCTTGCCGGGCGTTCGGGTATTGGCCGGGTGACCCGTTTCGATGTGTCCGGCTTTCCCGTGCACATCGCTGGCGAGGTTCGGAATTTTGATATTGGCCAGTATCTCTCGTCGAAAGAAGCGCGCCGGATGGATGTCTTCATCCATTACGGAATGGCGGCGGGACTGCAAGCCATACGGGACGCCGGTCTGGATGCGCAGCCGGTGGCGCCGGAGCGGGTTGGCGTGTCGATTGGTTCGGGGATTGGCGGTCTGCCGATGATTGAAAACACCTGTGACGACTTCGCTGCGGGTGGCGTTCGCAAGGTATCGCCGTTTTTTGTTCCCGGCTCGATCATCAACATGATCTCCGGTAACCTGTCGATCATGTGCGGTTACAAAGGTCCCAACATCTCGCTGGTCAGTGCCTGTTCGACGGGTACGCACAGCATCGGTGACGCCGGGCGTCTGATCGAATACGGTGATGTGGACATCATGATCGCCGGAGGGTCCGAAGGCTGTATCTCGAAACTCGGCCTGGGAGGTTTCTGTGCGCCGCGCGCCCTCTCGACGCGCAACGATGATCCGCAGACGGCAAGCCGCCCGTGGGACCGGGACCGCGATGGCTTTGTGCTCAGTGAAGGGGCTGGTGTCGTGGTGCTTGAGGAATACGAGCATGCGAAAGCGCGTGGCGCCCGGATATACTGTGAACTCGCCGGCTTCGGCATGAGTGCCGACGCCCACCACATGACTGCGCCATGCGAGGACGGTGAAGGTGCGGCGCGTTGCATGACAAACGCCTTGCGCAACGCCGGGCTGAATATGGATGAGGTGCAGTACGTCAATGCGCACGGCACGTCGACCCCGCTGGGTGACAAGGCCGAGACCATTGCCGTCAAGCGGGCTTTCGGCGAGCATGCGCGCAAATTGGTGGTCAATTCGACCAAGTCGATGACCGGCCATCTGTTGGGCGCCGCGGGCGGCATCGAGGCCCTGTTTACTGTACTGGCGGTCTATCATCAGGTTTCGCCGCCGACGATCAACATTTTCAACCAGGATGAATCCTGCGATCTCGATTATTGCGCCAACACCGCGCGTCCGATGAAGATCGAGGTCGGAATCTCGAACTCTTTCGGCTTCGGCGGTACCAATGCCACCGTCGCCTTCAAACGCATCTAGTCCCGGAATCAGCGCGCGCTACCCGGGTAGTGCGGCAGTGCCGTGCAATTCCCGATCACTATCGAGCTGCGCCGCTCGCGTCTGCTGTCCTTCCTGACGGTCCTGTTGCACGCTCTGGCGGCGGGCTGCCTGTGGGTGCTGCCCTGGCCAGAGGAGGCGCGCCTGCTGCTGCTGATCGTTGCGCTGTCCTTGGCGGACGCGCTGCGACCGTCGACAATCGTCGGGCTGCGCCTCGGTGAGCGCGGCGAACTGACGCTTCTGTTTGCCGCCGGCGATGTCCTTTTCGGATCGGTGCAGGCCGACACCGCAGTATTCAGTCAGTTGATCGTCCTGCGCGTGCGCGATGACGAGAACGCTGGGCGGCTCTCGAGCCTGGTCCTGCTGACCGACAGCATGCCGCCAGAGCAGTTTCGTCTACTGCGTCTATGGCTGCGTTGGCGAGTCAATCCTGGCGATTCGGCCGTGGGCGGCGTCTGACCACGGTATTGCGCGCGCGCGGCAGCGTTTCCGGATAATTGCGACTGAAGTGCAGTCCCCGACTTTCGTGGCGCCGCAGCGCGCAGCGGATGATCAGGTCTGCGGTGACCACGAGGTTGCGCAGTTCGATCAAATCGTGACTGACCCGGAACTGCGAGTAGAAATCATCGATTTCACGCATCAGCAGGTGAATCCGGTTCTGCGCGCGCTGCAGGCGCTTGGTGGTGCGGACGATGCCGACATAGTCCCACATGAAGCGGCGCAGTTCATCCCAGTTGTGGGAAATGACGATTTCTTCATCCGGGTCGCTGACACGGCTGGCGTCCCAGGAAGGTAGCTGCGGGAAATCCCCTGCAGGCTGTTCGAGAATGTCCTTGGCTGCGGCTTCGGCGAAAACCAGGCATTCGAGCAGCGAATTGCTGGCCAGACGATTGGCGCCGTGCAAGCCGGTGCACGAAGCCTCGCCGGCGACATAGAGGCCTGGGATGTCGGTGCGCGCCCGCAGGTCGGTGACGACGCCACCACAGGTGTAGTGCGCGGCGGGAACGACCGGGATCGCCTGGCGGGTCATGTCGATTCCCAGATCAAGGCAGCGCGCCAGAATATTCGGGAAATGCTCGCCGAGAAACTCGGCTGACTTGTGCGAGATGTCCAGATAAACGCAGTCCAGGCCGCGCTTTTTCATCTCGAAGTCGATTGCTCTGGCGACCACGTCGCGGGGTGCAAGTTCGGCGCGCGCGTCGTGCCTGGGCATGAAGCGGGTACCGTCAGGCAGCAGCAGGCGCCCGCCTTCGCCTCGCACCGCTTCGGAAATCAGAAAGGACTTGGCCTGTGGATGGTAGAGGCAGGTCGGATGAAACTGGATGAACTCCATGTTCGCCACGCGGCAGCCGGCACGCCAGGCCATGGCGATGCCGTCGCCGGTCGAGGTGTCCGGATTGGTCGTGTAGAGATAGACTTTACCGGCGCCGCCGGCAGCGATCAGGGTGTTCCTGGCGCCCACGGTCAGGACTTCACCGCTGGTGCTGTCGAGTACATAGGCACCGTGACAGCGCTGCTCTCCGAGTCGCAACTTGTCGCCGGTAATCAGATCGATGGCGATGTGCTGTTCGAGGACGGTAATGTTCGGCTGCCGGCGAATCAGGCTGGTCAGCGTGTTCTGAACCGCGAGGCCGGTCGCATCAGCGACGTGGATCACGCGCCGGGCGCTGTGACCTCCCTCGCGGGTCAGGTGGTAGCCTTCGTCATCACGAGTGAAGGGAACACCCTGCGCAATCAGCCAATCGACCGCGCGCCGACCGTTTTCGATGACGAAGCGAGTCGCCCGCGGGTCATTGAGAAAAGCGCCAGCGGTGATCGTGTCGCGAATGTGCGCTTCGATCGAATCGCGGTTATCGAGCACGGCCGCAATGCCGCCCTGCGCCCAACTCGAAGCGCTGTCTTCGAGGCTGCGCTTGCTGACCAGGGCCACTCTGCGGGTTGGTGCCAGCCGGAGTGCTGCGGCTTGTCCGGCCAGACCACTGCCAATGATGAGAACGTCGAAGCGAAGCGGCAAAAGGGGGAATCCTGTCGAAAAGGGCTGCAACTATAGCACGGGCAGAGGCTATGACAAGCCTGCTGCCTGGGTTGATTCCTGGATCCCGGCCATCATTGGCAACGCCAATTCCTGCCGGTTCTTCAGCCAGGCCGAGAACTCGTGCCCGAGTTCAGGGTGGCTTTCCCCGAGGACGACGCTGGCCTGCATCAGGCCGAGTTTGCTGCCACAGTCGTAACGCTGGCCATGGTAGCGGTAGGCCAGCACTGGTTCACTGGCCAGCAGTGCGGCGATGCCATCGGTGAGCTGAATTTCGCCACCCGCACCGCGCGGCTGTTTGCGGATCAGTTCAAATACCGCCGGGGTCAGGATATAACGGCCCGCCACCGCCAGATTCGATGGCGCAGCGCTTGGGTGCGGTTTCTCGATCAGGCCCTTGATGTTCATCAGATCGGACGATAGTGGCTCACCCTCGACGATCCCGTAGCGGTTGGTCTGATCCTCAGGCACCTCCTGCACGGCAAGGATGCTGCAATGGTGCTCGGCGAACAATTTGGTCATTTGTTGCATGATCGGTGGCGTGCCGATCATCAGGTCGTCGGCCAGCAGGACGGCAAAGGCCTCACCCTGGATCAGGCGCTCGGCGCAGAGTATCGCGTGCCCGAGGCCCAGCGCCCGCGGCTGGCGTACATAGACGCAATCCATGTCGTCCGGCTTGATCGAGTGCACCAGCGCGATCAACTCGTCCTTGCCGGTAGCGGCGAGTTCCGCCTCCAGCTCGTAGGCGGTGTCGAAGTGGTCTTCGATCGAGCGCTTGTTGCGGCCGGTGACGAAGATCATTTGCCGAATCCCGGCCGCGTAGGCTTCTTCAACCGCGTACTGAATCAGGGGCTTGTCCACCACGGCGAGCATTTCCTTCGGGCTGGCCTTGGTGGCCGGCAGGAAGCGCGTGCCGAGACCCGCGACCGGGAAGATCGCTTTCTTTACCACGAAATCAATTTTCAGACTGGTCATGATGAAATCCGGATGGGTATGGTTGACTGATCATTCTATCGCTTTCGCACCCCCGAACGCCTCTGGCCTCTGACAATCATCGCAGTTCTTCCCACTGCGGGCCGCTTGCCCAAGGCCAATCGGCGAGCCTGGGTCAGGGGAGGCGCGCTGCGGTCCACGACATGCCGCCGGATACTGCCAGCAACGACGCGATCAGCAGTGCGACGCAGAGCGCGCGGTACAAGCCGGGGCTGCCGGTACGGTCTGCCATCGCGAGGATGTGCAGGGCACCCCAGGCGACGGCCAGACCGGCGATCAGCGGGATCACCAGTACTTGCAATTCGATCCTGTTGAGCGAGAGCATGCGGCTTTCCCGCCAGGGTACGCAGAGGAATATGCCGAAGGTCCAGAACAGGGCGGTACTTCCGGCGGCGCAGATGGCGGCAACGGTGCGGATAATCCATTTTTCCATTGACAGTCCTTGAGTGGTGGCAGTGGCTGACCAGCAGACGCTTGCCTGCTGCTATCCTCAGTAGATGAAACGCGCACGCAACTCGTCGAGGTTCAGTTGCTGCAGGATCTGTTCGAGCCGCGTCGTGGCGTTGCTGCGCGCGACACCAGTGTGCCTGGCGATGATCAGCTCGTTCTTCAGTGAGTGTTCCCAGCCGACGAGCTCGGTCACCGTCAGCTGATAGCCCTGCGCTTCGAGCTGCAGGCAGCGCAGGGCATTGGTCAGCTGGCTGCCGAATTCGCGGGTGTGGATGGGATGCCGCCAGAGTTCCGACAGCGGCGTCTGCGCCAGGGATTCGCCTTTCCTGCGGCGCAGCACGCCGGCGACTTCGGCCTGACAGCAGGGGACGAGAACGATGAATTTCGCCTGCTTGTGGAGGGCGAAGCGAATCGCGTCGTCAGTGGCGGTGTCACAGGCGTGCAGAGCGGTGACGATGTCCACCCGCGCGGGCAGCCCAGACGACTCGATGGCGTTCTCGACATGCAGGTTCAGGAAGGACATGCGCGTGAAAGCGAGTCGGCTGGCAAGGCTGCGCGCGTGCTCGACGAGTTCTGCGCGCGCCTCGACACCGTAAATGTGGCCATCGTCCCGGGTGTGGAAGAACAGATCGTAGAGGAGGAAGCCGAGGTAGGATTTACCCGCACCGTGATCGACCAGCGTCAGGCCCTTGCCACTGGCGACGATCTCGGTGAGCAGCGGTTCGATGAAATGGCAGAGGTGATGGACCTGCTTGAGCTTGCGCCGGCTGTCCTGGTTGAGCTTGCCGTCGCGGGTCAGGATGTGCAACGCCTTGAGCAGTTCGATCGACTGCCCGGGCCTGATTTCGGGGATCGCCGACAAGCGGTTTCCTGACGAGGGATGGGAAAGATCTCATTTTAGCGGTTTACGCTGCTGCCAGCGCCGCGGAAGCGCCAGCCTGGCCGAAGCGGTGGGATAATGACACTCTTTCAGATTGTTGGACTCTGCATGGCCATCCAGTGGTATCCCGGTCACATGACCTCGGCGCGCAAGAAAGCGGCCGAGACGATGGCGTCGATCGACGTGGTCATCGAGGTGCTCGATGCGCGCCTGCCCGAGGCGAGCACCAATCCTCTGGTCCGCGAGCTTCGCCTGCATCGCCAGCGTCCATGCCTGAAGGTCCTGAACAAGGCCGACCTGGCCGACCCGCAGGTGACGCAGGCGTGGATCGCCTATTACAACCGGCAGGAGGGCGTGCGCGCGGTGGCACTGTCGTGCAAGAAACCCGGCGACGTGGCCCGCCTTCCCGGACTGTGCGAGGCTCTGGCGCCACATCGCAGCGAAAACACCAAGCCGCTGCGGATGATGATCATGGGCATCCCGAACGTCGGCAAATCGACGCTGATGAATGTCGTTCTCCAGCGCAAACTGGCCAAGGTCGGTGACGAACCGGCAGTGACCCGCGCGCAGCAGACCTCGCAGCTCGATGTTCGGCATTCGATTACCGATACGCCCGGACTGCTGTGGCCGAAAATCGAACATCCAAGCGACGGTCTGATGCTCGCTGCGAGCCATGCCGTCGGTCGCAATGCGATGATCGACGAGGAAGTGGCGACCTTTCTCGCCGGGCTGTTGCTGGCGCGTTACCCGACTTTGCTGGCGAAGCGCTACGGCTTCCCGGCCGATGCAATCGAGCATCTCGATGCCGTGGCGGTCATCGAAGAGATCGCCAGACGCCGTAGCCTGCGCGTCCGTGGCGGCGAAGCCGATCTCGAGAAGGCAGCGAAGATGCTGCTGCAGGATTACCGGGACGGTGTTCTCGGCCGCATCAGCCTGGAGACTCCGTTGACGCGCAGCGCCATGCTGGCGGCTGAGCAGACGCAGACGGTGATCCGTGGAACGGCACTGGACGACGATCTGCCAGCCGCGCACGCTTGACCGATGCTGAATTTCCTGCCGGCGCCGTTGATCGGCCTGATCGCTTTCTCACTGCTGGCGCTCAACTCGTTCTTCTGGGTGCCGATCCTGGTGTTCGTGGCCGGTTGCAAGCTGCTCCTGCCGTTCCGGGTGGTTCGCCTGCGCCTCGACCCGGTTCTGGTGCATATCGCCGAGGCCTGGATCGCGTGCAACAGCGGCTGGATGGCGCTGACCCAGCAGGCGCAGTGGGATGTCCAGGGGATCGATGGGCTCGACCCACGCGGCTGGTACCTGGTCAACTGCAATCATCAATCGTGGGCCGATATCCTCGTCCTGCAACATCTGCTGACGCGGCGCATTCCCTTGCTCAAATTCTTCCTCAAGCAGCAATTGCTTTGGGTGCCGGTGATGGGATTGGCCTGGTGGGCCCTCGATTTTCCGTTCATGCGCCGCCATAGTGAAGAAGTTCTCAAGGCGCGCCCGGAATTGCGCGCCCGCGATCAGGAGGCGACCCGCCTGGCCTGCGAGAAGTTTTCGCTGATTCCGACCAGCGTGATGAACTTTTGCGAGGGGACGCGCTTCACGCCGGACAAACATCAGCGGCAGCAGTCACCGTATCGACACCTCCTGAAGCCGAAAGCCGGAGGAATTGCGCTGGCACTGAATGTGATGGGCGACAAGTTTCGCGCGATTCTCGATGTAACCATCGTTTATCCCGCCGGCGCTCCGAATTTCTGGGAGTTCCTTTGCGGTCGGATGCATCGCGTGCAGGTTCGCGTACAGACACTGCCGGTGCCGAGGCATCTGGCGAGCGGAGACTACGCCAATGACCCGGCGATTCGAGAAGCTTTCCAGCAGTGGATGCAGCAGATCTGGCAGGACAAGGACGCGCAGATCGAAGGATTGCTCGCCGACCAATGAGCCCCGACCCTGGGCTTGTGCCTCCGTCAGGCAGTGGCCGCCGCTCTCGGTGGCCGCGAAATGAGTGCACAGTTCCCGCAGCGCCGAGCGCCTGACGTATCATCATATTCTTTCGTTTCAGGTCAGAAATGCCATTGCTTCAGATCGTCCGTAGCAAGCTGCAGCGTCCCCGGGCTAGCGCCGACTTCGTCGCGCGCAGCGAGTTGCTGGCAAGGCTCGAAGCCGGCAGCAACCGGCCACTGACCCTGCTGGTGGCGCCGGCGGGTTATGGCAAGACGGCGCTGGTCACGCACTGGCTCGCTGGCCGTGACGGCCTGGCTGCCTGGCTCTCGCTCGACCACGAAGACAGCGATCCGATCGTGTTCATCCGCTACTTCGCTGCCGCATTGCGCACGGCGATTCCCGATGCCTGCGCCGAGACGCTGGCGTATCTCGATGCCGGGCAGCAAACCTCGCTGACGGTGCTTGCCGGCAGTCTGAGCAACGATCTGGCAGCGCTGCCGGTGCCGCTGGTGATGGTTCTTGACGATTATCACCGCATCGACTCGCCGCCGATCCATGCCCTGCTCGATCGCCTGCTGGTGCATCCGGCGAGTGCTCTGCATCTGCTGGTGATCGCCCGCCATGATCCTCCCTTGTCGCTGGGCGCGCTGCGCGTTCGCGAGGAGATGAACGAAATCCGGATGCGCGACCTGCAATTTGGCGAGCGTGAAGCGGCGATCCTGCTCGAACGCTGCGTCGGACGTACCGTTTCGGCAGCCGCATTGGCCAGACTGCAGGCCTGTAGCGAGGGCTGGCCGGTTGGTGTTCGCCTGGCGGCACTGGCGCTGCGAAACAAGGATGCGGCTGACGCGCTAGGCACGCTCGAGCACTGCTTCAGCGGCAGTACGCGCGAGGTCGAGCAGTATTTCTGCGAGGAAGTGCTGGCCCAACAGAGCGTGCTCGCGCGTGACTGCCTGCTCAGGACCTCGATTCTCGACCGTTTCTGCGCGTCCTTGTGCGACGCCGTTCTCGGGGACGCTTGCAACGGGCATGCCTTGATGCAATTGGTGTCGAGCGGCGCGCTGCTCTGCATTCCCATCGACGATCGCCTGGAGTGGTATCGCCATCAGCGTCTGTTCCGGGAGTTTCTGCAGCGGCAGCTCGAACTGCAGTATCCGGCGAGCGAGATTGCCGCACTGCATCGACGCGCGGCCGCCTGGTTCGAAACGCAGGATTTTCTCGAAGAAGCGATTCCGCATGCGCTGGCCGCAAGCGGCGCGGTAGCGGCGGGACATCTCCTGGCGCGCAATCGCCAGCGACTTCTCAACCAGGAGCAGCGACAACGGCTCGAACGCTGTCTGCGTCTGTTGCCGCCCGATAGCGTCGCGGAAGACCCCGAATTGCTGCTGCTGAAGGCCTGGCTGATGTATCACCAGGGGCGGCATGTCGAGACCCCGGCGGTTCTCGACCGGATCGAGGTGTTGCTCGAAAGCGCTGCCAGCGGTCTGCCCGCTGTCTCTGCGCTCTGTGGCAGTGTGTCGGCGCTGCGCAGTCTGCAGTATTACCTCGAAGGGCGGGCCGACATGGCTATCCGCTCTGCCGAGCAGGCGCTGCAGGGCTTACCGATCGACTGCGCGCAAGCCCGCGTGCTGGCCCAGGCGGTCATCGCCGGAACCCGGCAAATGCGCGGTGACCTGGTCGGCGCGCGCCAGAGTCTGCATGCAGCGCTGGCGCGGGCGTCGGGACCGATCGACGTTTCCCAGGCGCCGCTGCTCGCGACCTTGTGCTTCATCGACTGGATGGCTGCCGATCTGTCGGCATTGCAGTGGACGGCCAACCAGCACTACCCGCTCGGCGAGGATCGTTTGCGCAGCGCAGGCAGCCCGGTACTCGGGCGCTACTTTCATGGTCTGGTCCAGTATCAGCGCAACGATCTGGCGCTGGCGGAGGCCACGCTGCTGCCGGCGCTCGCCCCGCAGCCGGTGCCGCGCCCCGGCTACCGAACCGAAGTCACCTTCGTTCTGGCGGCAGTCTATCAGGCGCTCGGCCAGACCAACCTGGCACGCGAGATCGTCGATACGGTCTGCGAGCACTTGCAGCGCAATGGCGATTCGCCGGCCTTGTTTCGTGCGCAAGCCTGCCAGGCCGACCTGGCGCTGCGCCAGGGGCGCTCCGACGCGGCTCGGGAATGGGCGCGCAACTTCGATCCCGGTCCGGTCCAGTTCGTCTACCGCTTCAGCAACGCTCCCCACCTGACGCTGGCCCGCGTGTGGATTGCCGAGGGAAGCGTCGACAGCCACGAGCAGGCGGCTCGCCTCCTGCAGTTGCTGGAAACCGAGATGATGGCCAGGCACAACGTCCGTTTCCTGATCGAGGTCGTGGCGCTGCAGGCGCTGCTGCGGCATCTCCAGGGCGAGGAGACGGTCGCGTGCGAACTGCTGGGCCGTGCCGTCGCGCTGGCGCAACCTGGTGGCTTCATCCGGCTGTTCGTCGATCTTGGGCAAGATCTCGTGCCGCCGCTGAAACGACTGCAAACCGGCCAGAGCATTGTCGGCAACGCGGCCAATGCCCGCTACGTCGGGCAGATTCTCGCCGCGTTCAACGACGACTGGCTGGTCAGTGCGGGTCGCCAGCAGGTGGGTGCAGACCTTACCCGCCGTGAACTGAAGATCCTCAAACTGCTCGCAGTCCGGTTGAGCAACATCGAGATTTCGGAGGAGTTGTGCATTTCACGGGCGACGGTCAAGCGGCATACCCAGAACATCTATCGCAAGCTGCGCGCATCGAGCCGCCGCGAAGCCGTCTTCAGAGCCAGAACACTCAACCTACTCGCAGACGCTTGACCACCTTCTTGCCGAGGCTGCCGACATCGGGTTTTGCAAGTGCAGCTCGCCCGCCATGGCTGCTGGTGAGTGAATTTTCCTTGATCGTAATCAAGGACAGCGGGCCATTTTGCAAAAAATGGCCCATTTCATGGCCCATTGCGGGCCCATTTCGGCTTGTCCGTTTTTCTCGCGATGGCATAATCGTGGGTTATGCGGATCACCATAAGAATGTTCCTTCAAAGGTACGATAAATGTCTTTGTCATTAGGTCGGGTGATTGCTGTGGTTTCACAAAAGGGGGGGGGCTGGCAAAACCACGGTCGCCATGCAGCTCGGGGGGGGGGTTTCATGCCATTGGCGCTTCGGTGCTGCTGGTCGACCTGGACCCGCAGGAAAGCGCGCTGCGCTGGGCAGAATCGGCGCCCTTGCTCGACTCGGACCTGCAACTCGATGTCCGCAAGATGTCTGGCCTGGAATTGATCAAGCATGTCGTGGAACTGCAGAGCGAGGCCGATTATGTCGTTCTCGACACCCCACCGTCGATCTACCATCCGTCTACGCTGGCCGCGCTGGCGGTGGCGCATCTGGCGATCGTACCGGCAGTACCGAGTCCAACCGACCTGTGGTCGACACGGGCGGTCGAGCGGCTGATTCTCAATCGCATGGAGCAAAGCCATCGCCTGCACGGCTGCATTCTCCCCAACCGTGTGCAAAACACCGCTCTGGCTACGGATGTACTTGAACTGTTGCATGAATTTACCTTACCCATCCTCGATGCTATGCTCTGCCAGCGCAACGCGTATGCGCAAAGTGCGGTGGTCGGCGCGTCGGTTTTTCAACTGGCCTCTGGCGCCGACGCAGCGCAGGATGAAGTTCGCAAGCTGATCGCAGCCGTTCTTAAACAATTGGGAGAAAACTGATGACTACACCCACACGTACTACCAGCAGCAACAAGACCGCTTTGCGCGCCAGTCTCAAGAAGGAAGACGAATCGCTCGCCGAGCGTCTGGTGGCAACCGACGTTGCGCTGGTCGTCCCGCCGGAGCCCGAAGCCGCTGTTGCGCCAGTAAGCCAGGCCGCAGCGGCGCCGCTGAGCAAGCCTGCAGACGAGGGGAAGCCGGCGGCCGTTGTGGAAGCTCCCGGCAAAGCCGCGAAAAATACGGCACCGGCAAAAACCAAGTCGGCAAAAGGAGCCGCTGCGGCGGCAAAGGCCAAGCCGGGCAGCAAGAAAGCCGCCGCCGCGGCCAAGCCGCAGGCCAAGGTCGAGGCCGCCGCCGAGGCAGGCAAGAAGACTGCCGGGCTGGAGGAAGCGCTGGAAAAGATCGAAAAGACGGCCAAGGAAAAGGGCGACAAACTCGTCCGTTACACGGTGGAATTGCTCAAGAGCGAAGAGGCGGCCATCGAGGCTGTGCGTGCCGAGTTGTCGAAGGCCGCGGGTTGGGCGGCCAGCAAGTCGGACATCCTGCGCGCCGCGGTGCGTCTGTTTGCCGAGCAGAAGATGGAGCAGATGAAAGCCTTGCTCGCCGCGGTGAGCGTTCCCGAGAAAGGCAAGAAGAAGGACTGATCGACTGATCGAGCGTGGGGGGAATGGATCGTCCGAAGTTCCTTTCCCGCTGCGGCCAGCCTGCGCGATGCTGAGCCATTGCCCGAGTGGGTTTGTGAATAAGTGAATAAGTGGTGCCGACAATCGATCGGCGTGTTTTGACTGAGAACTGCTCCGACGAGCAGATAACCAAGGGAGGTCGTATGTTTAGTAGTCTGATGCCGCAACGCCGGGAATTTTTTTGAACTTCTCGCGGCGCATTCCGAAAAGGTCGCTGCCGGGGCCAATGCAACCTTGCGCCTGATCAATGGCCTGGGCGATGGCAGTGGCAACGCTGCGGCGCTGATCGCGGAAGTCAATCTCAACGAAAAAAAATGCCGATGAGATCAAGGCCAAGGTGATTGGTCGCCTGCACCAATCCTTTACCACGCCGATCAACCGGGATCAGATCCATTCGCTGATCAGCGATCTCGACATGACGCTCAATGTCCTGCAATCGGTGGCCAACGCCATCGACATGTACGGCATCAAGCAGTCGACGGTCGAAGCCCGCGAAATGGCTTCCTTGAGTGCCGATGCCTGTATGCGCCTCAACCGTGCAGTCGCGGCTTTGGGCGACAAGGCGCGTGGTGAGGAAACACTGAACCTGTGCAAGGAAATCGAGGAAATCGAAACCAAGGCCGACCGGGTACAGCAGAAGGCGATCACCGAGCTTTTCAAGGAGGGGGCCAACGTCTGGCAGACGATGAAGATGCGGGAGTTCTACTCTCTGCAGGAATCCGTCCTCGATTGCTGCCAGGACGCGGCCAAAATGATCGAAGAGATCCTGATCGAGAACTCCTGAGAGGTAGCGCAAAATGGAAGGCCTAAATATGAGCATCTGGACGCTGGGGCTGCTGATTGCAGTGGCTCTGGCGTTCGACTTCATGAACGGGTTTCATGACGGTGCCAACTCGATCTCGACGATTGTCGCCACCGGTGCCCTGACCCCCAAGCAGGCGGTGCTGTTCGCCGCATTCTTCAACTTCGCCGCACTGTGGGTATTCCAGCTCAAGGTGGCGGCGACGATCGGCAAGGGCACCGTCGACCCGAGTTTCGTCGATTATTACGTGATCTTCGGGGCTCTGGTCGGGGCGCTCGCCTGGAACATCATCACCTGGTATTACGGCATTCCGTCCTCGTCCTCGCACGCGCTGGTCGGTGGCCTGGTCGGTGCAACGGTTGCCAAGGCCGGTTCGGGCGCGCCGATCGTCTGGGAGGGTTTCGGCAAGATCCTTGCCTTCATCATCATTTCGCCGCTGGTCGGGGTGATCATCGGCGGTCTGCTGATGGTGCTGGTATCGTGGATCTTCCGCAACAAGTCGCCGTATCAGGCCGGGAAATACTTCAAGAGCGGGCAATTGATCGCCGCCGCCGCGTACAGCCTGGGCCACGGCGGCAACGATGCGCAAAAGACGATCGGCATCATCTGGCTGTTGCTGATCACTGCCGGCGTGGCAACCAAGGACGTGGCGACGTTGCCGACCTGGGTGATCTACTCGTGCTACTTCGCGATCGCCTGGGGGAACCTATCTGGGTGGCTGGCGCATCGTCAAGACGATGGGCACCAAGATCACCAAGCTCAATGCGGTCAGCGGTTCGTGCGCCTCGATGGGTGGTGCGATCACGCTCGGGCTGGCGACGCTCGGCGGCATTCCGGTGTCGACGACGCATACCATCACCGGCGCGATCATCGGTGTCGGGGCAGCCACCGACGTCAAGGCGGTGCGCTGGGCGATCACCATGAACCTGCTCGTCGCCTGGGTGCTGACGATTCCTGCCGCCGGGCTGATTGCGGCGATCTTCTGGTACATAGGGACCAAGTTCCTGTAACCCACACAGGTGGGTGCTTGACGGAACGGGCGCCCCGGCAACGGGGCGTCGCAGAACAACAGATGATTATCAAGGGAGTTATATATGTTACCCAAGCGAACCCAGTTTTTTGAGCTCCTCGAGGCACACAGCGAGCGGGTTCTGGCCGGTGCCAATTCCATGCTGCGCCTGATCAACGACCTCGGGGTCAGCGGGCAGGAGGTTGCCGCGCTGATCCAGGAAGTCAACATGAACGAAGCGAGTGCGGACCAGATCAAGGCCGACCTGCTGCTGATGCTGCACAAGTCCTTCGTCACCCCGCTCAACCGTGACCAGGTCTACGAGCTGACGCTGGACATCGACCGGATCATGAATGCGGTGCAGGATGTCGCGCAGGCGGTCGGCATCTACCACATCCATGAGGCCAATGCCGAGTCACGTGAACTCGCGTCGATGGCCGTCGATGCCTGCTCACGCCTGACGCGCGCCATCGCCGCCCTGAAGAAGAATGAGCGTAGCGAAGAGACCGTCAACCTCTGTGTCGAAATCGAGCGTATCGAAGAGAAATCCGATGGGGTCATGCAGCGGGCGATCAAGGCCTTGTATGCGAACGAAGGAAATGAGCAGGCGGCCTTGCGGGCGCTGGCCTTGCAAGAATTCTATGCCTTGCAGGAAAAAAGTGCTTCGCACTTGCAAGGCCTCGGCCCAGATGGTCGAAGAGATCCTGCTCCAGAATGCCTGAGACCTGACCTGCTCCGCGCGCGCAACGCCCCGGCAACGGGGCGTTTCCTTTGGCAATCGCCAGATTTCTTCACCTGCTTCAGCCGAGAACGCGGAGAACGCCCATGTTACCCAGCAACCCGATGGCCGCCTTGTTCGGCAAGTCGCCGTTCAAACCGCTGCCGCAACACATGCGCATCGTGATCGAATGCGTCGAAGAAGTGCAGCCCTTGTTTCAGGCCCTGATTGACGACGATCAGGAGCAGCTTGAAGAACGCAAGAACCGCATCTTTGTCAAGGAGCGTGAGGCGGACGCGATGCGGAACGAGCTCTGTGAGCATTTGCCGAGAAGCATGCGCCAGGCGGCGGGCCGGCAGGATCTGCTCGAACTCCTGGCGGCGCAGGATGCCATTGCCGACACTGCGCAGGACATCGCCGGTTTGCTGGTGGAACGTAGGATGGAGGTATACCCGGGCATGGCCGAACCGCTGATGCGACTCGTGGCCCGCTGCATCGATACCTGCCGGCAGGCGCACATCGTCGTCGAGAAGCTTGGCGAGCTGCAGGAGGCCGGATTCCGTGGTCGCGAGGCCAGCCAGGTGGATGAGATGCTTGCTGAACTGGGGAACATGGAATCCGACACCGATTTGATGGGAATGGCGCTGGCCCGAGCCTTGTTCTCGGAGGAGGACAAGCTCAAGCCGGTGTCGGTGATGTTCTGGTACCAGTTGATCCAGTGGGTTGGCAATCTGGCCGATTACGCGGAGAAGGTCGGAGATCGGCTGCGTTTGCTGATCACCCGCTGACGATCACAATTCAAGGAAGATTCCAGGAAGAAGGCCTGCCCGTTTTCGACTTCAACCATCCGAATTCCGGCTGCTCCGTTCGCATGTTCTGCAAGGGGGGATTCGCCAGCTAAGGCGGTAGTATGGAAATCATCGATCAGTATCAAACCTTGTTTTATGTCCTGGCCCTCGCCGGTGGTCTGTACATGACCTGGGGAATCGGCGCCAACGGCGTCGCCAGTGCCATGGGCACTTCAGTTGGTTCGGGTGCGATCACCGTCAGGCAGGCGCTCGTCCTGGCCGCGATCATGGAGTTCTGCGGTGCTTATCTGGCCGGCGGAGAGGTGGCCGACACGATTTCGACAGGCATCATCGACGGCAGGCTCTTCGAACCGGTGCCGCATCTGTTGGTGCTCGGCATGATCGGGGCGCTGCTGGCGGCGGGGGTCTGGCTGATGGTCGCCAGCATGCGCGGCTGGCCAGTGGCGACGACGCATGCCCTCGTCGGCGCCGTGTGCGGGGTTGGCGTTGCGGCCCTCGGCGTGCATGCGGTGCATTGGGAAATGATGGGCGAAATCGTTGCTAGCTGGTTCATCTCGCCGGTCCTGGGCGGTACGGTCGCCCTGCTGCTGACCATGAGCATCCGCAAGCTGATTTTCAATACCGTCAACCCGATCGCCCGGGCGCGCAAGTGGGGTCCGATGTATGTCTTCCTGGTCGGCTGGATGGTTTCTCTGGTCACCATCAGCAAGGGCCTCAAGCATCTGGACATTCATTTCGGCCTGTTCTCGGGTCAGATCCTTGCGATCGTGATCGGCGTCGTCCTGGCTCTTGCCGCCCGGCTGATGATGAACCGCATGCAATTCGATGAGCATCTCGACAGGGCTTTTCAGCACGCCAGCGTCGAGAGGCTGTTCATTCCGCAGATGGTGTTCACCGGCGCGGCGATGGCCTACGCGCATGGTTCAAACGAAGTGGCCATTGGGATTGGCCCGATGGCTGCGGTGATTCAGATCCTGGTGACCAGGGAGGTGTCTGCCATCTCGCCAATCACGCCCTTCCTGTTGTTGATCGGCAGCTTCGGCATGGTTGCCGGTCTGGCCACCTACGGTTACAAGGTGATGGCCACCCTGGGCCACAAGATTACCGAGTTGACGCCAACCCGAGCCTATTGCGCCACCGTTGCCACTGCGTTCGTGACGGTGGCCGCTTCCGGCCTGGGCCTGCCGGTGTCCAGCACGCATATCGCGGTTGGTGCGGTGATGGGTGTCGGCATTGCCCGCGGTATCGGCGCCCTGGACCTGCGTGTGGTCGGTGGCATCATCGTTTCCTGGTTCATTACCGTTCCGGTCGGGGCTCTTCTGGGGGCCAGCATTTTCCATCTCCTGAGAGCAGTATTTTCCATAGAATGATCATGCCTCTTCCTGCTGGATATTTCCACTGAAACTGCAGCCATGACGGAACTGCCTACCCTGCCCATCGAATCGCTGCAGCACTTCAAGGGGATCGACTTCCCGGAGGACATTCGCTTTGGCCAGATTCTGGTGACTGGCCCGCCCGGTGCCGGCAAAAGCACCTTGATCGTGCGTCTCGGCGGCTGGTCGGAGGAGGGCTATCTGGATTTGGGCCGCAAGCATTGGTGGCGATCGGAAATTCTGTCGGTGCGACCGCGCGAGATCCATCTGGGACTTCCGTTTCAGGGCCTGGCCAACGCGGTGTCGGTCTTTGATGCCGAGTTCCTCGATCGCGACCCATTGCCACCCGTCGATTTCGATCGCATCGTCCTGCCGCCTCGCAAGCGTTATTTTTTTTTCGGTCGACTGGTATCGGCGCTATGTGTTTGAATTCCTGCTGCCACCTCCCGATCTGGTCTTTGAGCGCCGTGTCGAGCGGGCTCGCCACAGCACCCATCCGGTCGATGCGCAACTGAGCCTCGAGATTTGTACTGCCCAGCTTGCAGTTTTCCGCAGCGTTGCCGAGTTTCTGCACCGCAAGGGCTTCAAGGTGTATCTCCGTGAGGGGGCAGATGGCCACCCGAGACGTTTCCATGAGCCGCAGTCGCAGCCGTGAGAACGATGGCCGCCCGGCGCTCGTTCAAGCTGTCGAGCTTGTTGGCGTGGCTAAAAGGAGTTGCGGCGAGACTGGGCTTCGGCTGGGGGCGCGACCTCAGACTGGGCGACTCCTACCGACTGGGCAGCAGCAAGGTGCGGGTTCCTCTTGGTGGTCTGCCGATCGAGATCTCGCTCGGTCTCAACGACAAACGCCTGCATCTCTACCCGGAGACGCGACTCAATGCGCGCGGTGAACCGCTCAGGCTGGGTAGCTTCATCATCGTCGATCCCAGCGCTCATCGTCGCCGCATCAGCGGTTTTCTGCGCCTGACCCCGAAGAGCTGGCTGTCGCTGGGTTCGGCGGACATGCTCCAACAGGCCCTGTTCAATTACCCCGCAGCCATCGATGAGGAGCACCTGGTGGTGATCCATGGCCGCGACGCGCTGGTGTTTCGCAATTTGAGCGACGCCGGTACGGCGATCGGACCGGCACCTGCGGAAGATGGCTGGCTTCGCGAGAAACTCTGGCGGCGGTTGCGTGCGCTTTTCGGTGGTTCGATTGCGCTGTTGCCCAGGGATGAGGCGATGCAACTCATCGAAGACGTCAATCGGCTGCTGCAGAAGGAGATCCATCGACCAATCGATGAGCGGGGCATGCCGGGTGGATTGCTGCGGCTACCGTCGACGCTCACCCCGATTATCGTTGCCGACCTGCATGCCCGGATCGATAACCTGCTGACGGTTTTGAGCCAGAACGCTTTTCTCGACGCGCTGGAGCAGGGTACGGCGGCGCTGGTGATTATTGGCGATGCCGTGCATTCCGAAATGGATGGGCAGTTGCGGGAGATGGAGAGTTCGATGCTGATGATGGATCTCATTTTCCGGCTCAAACTGCGCTTTCCGGAGCAGGTGTTCTATCTTCGCGGCAACCACGATTCGTTTTCCGAGGACATGTCCAAGGACGGAATTCCGCAGGGACTGCTGTGGGCCAGGGAACTCGGCGAGCGACGCGGTACGGCCTACCTGAAAGCCATGCAAGAGTTCTACCAGCTGTTGCCTTACGTGGTGGCTTCCGAGAATTTCGTGGCCTGCCATGCGGCGGCGCCGATAAGCAAGATCAGCATCGAGATGCTGGTGCAAATCCACCGTCACCCGAAGCTGGTCATGGAGTTGATCAGCAACCGCCTGCAGCGGCCGAACCGGCCACAGGGCTATCACCGGCGCGATGTCAAACGCTTTCGCCAATGCCTGCAAGTGAAACCGGAAACGCCCTTGATCGTTGGCCACACGCCGATCGACCGGGAGAACACCCTGTGGCTCGACGTCGATGGCATCGCCAATCATCATGTGCTGTTCAGCGCCAATCCCGAGCAGGTCGGCGTTTTCACCCGTGTTGGCGGTACCATGATCCCCCTGGTCTACCCGGTAGACGCGTTGACGCCGATCATCAACGCTCTCGATCAGGCGCCGGGCTGAGCCGCGAAGACTCTCCGCGGCAGCAACAGCATCCGGAGCTGAATATGATCATGATCGGGGTGCCTGGAAAAGTCATGACCGTTACCATGAAAGTCGCGTCAGCGACTCACGAACCTCCCCTCCCCACTCGCGGGGGAGGGGTTGGGGGAGAGGGAAACGGTCATGACTTCCATGATCGGGGGTGCCTGGAAAAGTCATGACCGTTAGGCACTGCGCAGAAATGACTTGAAATGTTTGGCTTCCCACTTAAGCCGGGACAATCTCTAACTTCAATGGGTTATGCACAACCCGGTGGCGGGACTTCCTCGGTAAGGGAAGTTCCCCCATCTGGTTGAGCAGCCAATCGAAAAGATCAGGGAAAGAGGTGCTAAACAGACGTTCGGCTGCGATAGTGCCGTCACTACGTCTCACCCCATAGTTGTGGATAACCGTTAGCGCAGCCAGGCGGCATTTCGTCAGACCTCGCCCGTTATGATACAACTGGGACAAGCGGCCATTGCGCCCTTCGACGGCGGAGGAGCTGCGATGGAACTGTCGCACCATCCATTCCCCCCATTCTAGCCAGCGCTGCAAC
>NZ_SPMX01000058.1 GCF_012940005.1 Candidatus Accumulibacter contiguus
GACCCGTTCCATTCGGGATTCTCCGAGAGTGAGTTGCAGCGCTGGCTAGAATGGGGGGGAATGGATGGTGCGACAGTTCCATCGCAGCTCCTCCGCCGTCGAAGGGCGCAATGGCCGCTTGTCCCAGTTGTATCATAACGGGCGAGGTCTGACGAAATGCCGCCTGGCTGCGCTAACGGTTATCCACAACTATGGGGTGAGACGTAGTGACGGCACTATCGCAGCCGAACGTCTGTTTAGCACCTCTTTCCCTGATCTTTTCGATTGGCTGCTCAACCAGATGGGGGAACTTCCCTTACCGAGGAAGTCCCGCCACCGGGTTGTGCATAACCCATTGAAGTTAGAGATTGTCCCGGCTTAAGTGGGAAGCCGAGAAATCTTCTTCGAGCACGTCGTTGCGATTGTCGGATCTTTGCGGTTCGCGGAATACTGCATTCCGCCCAAACGCCCATTCCCGGTAGATGCGCACGCGCTCGTAGTTTTGGGCCAGCCAGGCCAGTTCCGGATAGGCTTCGGGGTCGCGCCGTTGTGCCAGGATCGAGCGATCCGCTTCGATCGACGCCCTGGTCAGACCACGTTTGCCATGGCCACTTGTATTGACGACCGGCTGGCCGTGCTGGTAGCGGTAAAAGAAGTCAACGTCTGGCTGCCCCGCCTGCGGGCGCGCTCGCTCCACACGCTCGTCCTCAAGGGAAAATGCCTGCGCCACCGAACGGAACGAGAGCAGATGGCGCAGCGGTATCGAGTCTTTGGCGTCTCTCACGACGCAATCGACCGACGCCGGCTCTTTCGTCCCGCCCTTCCATATCCATTCCCCGACGCCGCCTCCCTTTCGAGTCACCTCCCGAAGTTCCTTCGGAGCCGAACGTATCAGGCTGATCGCTTCAAAAAGATTCGACTTGCCGCTGCCGTTGGGACCAATGAGGAGATTCAGCGCCTGGAGTTCAATGCCAGGATTGTCAGTGCCGAAAGACAGAAAATTTCTTGGCGCCAGATGGCGGATCAAAATGCAGTTGCTCGGGTCGGGCATGGTTCAAGTCTCCTCAGCGTCAACTTCATCCAGATTGCCAGCGTCGTTGAGCATTTCGCCAACGACTTCTGCAGATATGTCAGGCGCAACTTCGTCGGGCAGGCGCGTCGCCGCCTCGCGCACGTCGAGCTTGCCGGTCACGACGTCGGCGACGAGGCGAGTGCGGTATTCGCGGAGCAGGTCGATTTCGCGTTCGAGGCGATCTATCACCACCTCAATCGGATGGGTTTCGGCCCCAATACGCTCGACGACTGCTTCCTGCTCTCGCTTCGGGGGCAACGCCAGATAGTAGTTTCTTATCGTAGAGATGTTCACGTGGGGCGCGGTTGCGCCCATCACATCCTGAAGGGCCTGCCCGTATGTGGATCGACTATTCAACAGCCACATTACAAACTTGCTGCAGTGTTCGGTCGCAATCCTGAAGACCATCATGCGCTGTGATATGCACAATTGGGCGGCCGCCGGTACGCACGCCGCGATTCCGAAACGTTCGCCCTCTCTTGAATAGAGAATATCTCCTTCTTGAGGTTGTAGTCGCGTCGTCCAACGCGCGTAGTCGCGTGAAGAGACCTTCTTCGCTTGGTCGACAAGAACAACCCCAGCGACAATATCGGCAGTTCGGATCGCCGGATGCGTGCCGGCGTCTGAATACCTCGGCGTCGCATGGAGGCAGTCTACGATATTCAGGGCTACAAACTTCAGCCGCCATACCCGCCAATGCTGCGGAATGTCGCCGAGCCAGGGGATGCCGGAGGGTTTGAGGGGGACGGAGGGGTCGAGGCCGCGGGTGACGGCGCGGTGGATGATGGCCTGCTTCTGCTCGTTGAGCAGCGCGATCACCTTCCGCTTCGCCCGGATTGCCCGCTCCAACCGCCCGTTCGCCCAGTCCAAAAACCGCACGATCGCCGCCTGCTCTGCGGGTGGTGGGAGCGCGACGGGCATCCGCTTGAAGTGCGAGAAGTCCAAGCCCTGGCGAAGTCCCGAGCCGTAGCCGTAAATGGCCTTGCTCATATCCCAGACGTTGAGGAACTGAAAACCAAAGTCGGGACTGACACCTGTGTTCACTCGCAAGGCTAAGTAGGCTGATGTGATGATGCCACGATCGCGGACCATTCCTACACGGAGGCTGGTATGGTCATTCTGAAGATCGGTGGTGCGAAGGACGATGTCGCCCGGATTGACGATCTGATAGGTTTCGAACGATTCAGGTACTAGGCCGTGGAGTTTCTCCGCAGGCTTGATGACGATGCGACCATAGCTGAGAGAAAGCACGGTCTTCTCCTTCATGCCGTGGTTGCGTTCGCGATTGGGCACGAAAGCACCAAACGCGGGCCGGTTTTCCCAATGGCTCGGCACCTTCCCGAGCCACGGCAACCCGGACTCCTTGTACTCCGCATACGGCCTGAGGTCGGCGATCATGGATCCCCCACCACCGCTCGCCGGGCGGCGCTCTCGCGGGCGTGCTCGATCGCCTGGTGCAGCCGCGCACGCAGCAAAGGCAGCGGCGGCAACTCCGTCAGGTACTCGCTGACGCGGATCGATTTGGCATCGAGCTGCAGCAATTCCACCTGCTCGGCGTCTGCGGACGCGCACAGGATGAGTCCGATCGGGGCTTCCTCGCCGGGAGCGCGTTCGTGCTTGTCCAGCCAGCGCAGGTACAGTTCCATCTGCCCGACATGGCCCGGCTGGAAGGATTCCAGCTTCAGTTCGACGGCGATCAGCCGGCGCAGATGACGGTGGAAGAAAAGCAGGTCGAGATGAAAATCGTCCCTGCCGACGCTGATGCGCTTTTGCCGGGCGACGAAGGCGAAGCCGCTGCCCAGTTCCAGCAACACCCCCTCGATCTCGCGCAGGATGGCGCTCTCGAGGTCGCGTTCGCTGTAGGCGCCCTTGAGTCCCAGCAGGTCGAGCAGGTAGGGATCGCGAAAGACGATGTCGGGGCTCATCTGCCCGTCGCGAAGTCTGCCGATCTCCGCCGCGATGACGTCTTGCGGCTTCTTCGACAGCGCGGTGCGCTCGAACAACAGGCCGCCGATCTTCTGGCGCAGCGTGCGCACGTCCCAACGCTCGATGCGGCACATCTCCGCGTAAAAATCGCGGGCCAGCGGATCCTTGAGCGGCAACAGCTCGACGAAATGGCTCCAGCTCAATTGTGTCGACAGCGTCGACACAATCTCCTGGTTCGTGAAACCCTGACAGAACTGAATGGCGCGATAGAGCGAGCGGAGGGTAAAGGCCTGCCCGAATTCGACGGTCAATTCGCGTGACACGGTCGCGAGAATGCGTTTTCCGTACGGCGCCCGCTCATCCTGAAGACTCTCGGCGAGGAGTCGACGCCCGAGATGCCAGTACAGCAGCGTCGTGGTCGAATTCGCAACTGTGGCAATCCGCTGGCGGGCGGACTGGATCAGTTCTCTCAAGTCAGTGAGGAGCGCCGCCTCATCCACGACGACAGGCACCTGTGCCCTGGCGGTATGCCCGGCGTGCTCTTGCCTCCCGGTCTGTAGCGCAGAGGGCTTGAGTTCCTGGGGCAAAGTAGTGGACTTCTTCTTCATCGCTGACCGACCCTGAGCAGACCATCCAGCAAGCCCTCGGCCTCCTTCTCGATGGCCAGGATGTCGGCGCTGATCTCTTCGAGCGTGCGCAGCGGCGGCGGCTTGTAGAAGTGGCGCGTGAAGCTGATCTCGTAGCCGATCTTGGTGGCGTCGTCCCTGATCCACGCGTCGGGCGTGTACGGCAGCACCTCGCGGCGGATGAAGGCTTCGATGCCGCCGTCTTCGAGCAGCGGCACCTGCTCGGTATCGCGCAGGTCGGCATCGGGCTCGTACTCGACGATGGCGGGCCTGCCATCCACGCTCACCGCGTAGAGGCCGCGCAGCGGCTCGGCCCTGACCTTGCCGGGCTTGTGCACCCTGGAGATGACCGGCGGTGCGCTCTCGACGCGCCAGCTCACGGCTTTGAGGATCTGCTTGAGGTCGGCGGCGGCGAGTTTGATCCCGGCCGTCTTCAGCGCGGCGTCCACGCGGTCGCGGAAGACGTTGTGATCGTCGAAGAGCGCCTCGCCCAGCAGCACGCGCAGCCGGGTAGCCACGTCGACCAGGCGGCCGTCGCGTTCCCAGGTCCTGGCGTCGAGCAGCTTCTTCTTCTGTCGCTCGGGCAGGCCCCTCTTCGTGCCGCCTTCGTCGTCTTCGCCTTCGGGGTCGTCGCTGCTGCCCCAGTCGGCGAGGCGCTTCTCGAGCGCGACGGAAACCGCCGAGAAACGGCTGAACAGGTCGTCGCCGAACTCTTCGTAGAGCGCGGCGCGCAGGTCCTCGTCGCCGGAGTTGAAGCGCAGCGTTTCGATGGCCTTGAGCGAAAGCTGGCTGTGCAGGCGCAGCGGGCGCTCGACGGTGACCTTCCAGTAGCCGAAAGCGGCATTCGGGAAGATCTTCGACTCGGGCGTCTCCGCGAAGTCGAGGAAGCAGCGGCTGATGCGCTCGATGTCCTCAAGCGAGAGTTCGCAGTTCTTCTTGCCGAGGTTTTTGCGCAGCGGCTTGAACCACTGGCTGGCGTCAATGAGCTGCACCCGGCCCTGGCGGTGCGCAGGCTTGCGGTTGGACAGCACCCAGATGTAGGTGGCGATGCCGGTGTTGTAGAAGAGGTTGAGCGGCAGCGCGACGATGGCTTCGAGCCAGTCGTTCTCGATCAGCCAGCGGCGGATGTTGCTCTCGCCCTGGCCGGCATCGCCGGTGAACAGCGAACTGCCGTTATGCACCTCGGCGATGCGGCTGCCGAGGGCCGACTGGCCGTTCATCTTGGATGCCATGTTGGCGAGGAAGAGCATTTGCCCGTCGCTCGAACGCGTGACGAGCGACAGCTCCTCGCCCTGGTGCATGACCTTGAAGCGCGGGTCGCGCATGCCGTCCTTGCCGCCCATGGCTTCCAGGTCCTTCTTCCAGCTCTTGCCGTAGGGCAGGTTGGCGAGCATGAAATCGAACTCGCGGGCGGGGAAGGCGTCGTGCGCCAGCGTGGACCACTCGGCGCCGCCGACGATGTGCTCGGCGCTCTCGCCTTCGCCCTTCAGCAGCATGTCGGCCTTGCAGACGGCGTAGGTCTCGGGGTTGATCTCCTGGCCGTAGAGCAGGCACCTGACCTGCTGGCTGCGCGCGGCGGCGATCGCCGTCAGCGTCTCCTCGGCGACGGTGAGCATGCCGCCGGTGCCGCAGGCGCAATCGTAGAGCAGGTAGGTGCCGGACCGGATCGCGGACTCGATCGGCCGGAACACCAGATTCGCCATCAGGCGAACCGCGTCGCGCGGCGTCCAGTGCTCGCCCGCTTCTTCGTTGTTCTCCTCATTGAACTTGCGCACCAGTTCCTCGAAGACCGTTCCCATCGAGTGGTTGTCGATGCCGGCCGGCGAGAGGTCGATGTCGGGGTCGAGGAACTTGTTGATCAGCGTGCCGATGGCGTCAGCCCTCGACAGCGTCTGCAACTGGTTGCGGAATTTGAAGTTTTCGAGGATGTCCTGGACGTTGGGCGAGAAGCCGTTGAGGTAGTCCTCAAAGTCCGCCAGAAGCTGTTGCTGGCTTCCTCTGGACTTGAGATCACGCAGGGTGAACTTCGATGTGTTGTAGAACGCTTGACCCGCAGCATCACACAGCGCGGCGCGTTGCTCGGTGATATGCGCCTCGTCGAGCATTCTCTTGGTGGCGAGCACCTGCTCCTTGGCCGGCTCAAGCACCGCGTCCATGCGCCGGATGACGCACATCGGCAGGATCACGTCCGGGTACTTGCCGCGCTTGAAAAGATCGCGCAGGACGTCGTCAGCGATGCCCCAGATGAAGGAGACGATTTTGTTGTGCGTTGCCTGAGCCACTTTTGGGGCGCTCCTTGCATGTAACTGCGCAGCATATCATGGGCGACACGGTTGATCCCCTCGCCCCGTCCCAATCGCGGGAGCGGAATGGCCGCTCAAGTTTGCACACCGGCCATGCAGCATCGAAAGTCCGCCTCGTATCATGGGTCGGCTTCTGGCCGATTGTACTCATAGAGTATCGTTGCCGATAGCGGCCGCACACCGAAATCTCGTTGTCGCACAAGACCTTCAAGGCAGCAGCGCCAGCGCCAGATGGTCTTCGGCGGCATGGGCGATCACCGTCGCGGGCAGCAGGTTCATGATGCTCACGTCGTCGTGACGGCTGCACGCGATGTGCTCGCCGATGGCTTCGAAGGCCAACTTACTGGCCGGCACTGCAAGTCGACAGACAGAAGTGCATCGGCGCTTGCCCGTAAGCAAAACTACCGCACAGCCGACACGCTATTTCAATCGAACAACTCGGCGTGCGTGCCCGCACGCACAAAAACGACCAGACCGGTCTTGCCGCTGTCGTCGAGCTTGTAGGTGAGCAGGAAATCGCCACCAATATGGCATTCCCTGTGGCCTTCCCAATGACCGAGCAAGGGATGATCCTGCCATTCCGGTCCCAGGGGTGCCGTATTGGCAATCAAGAGAAGCATGGCCTCCTTGAGCCGATTCATGTCGTAACGGCCAGCCCTGGACAAGCGTTCCCAGTCTTTCAGAAAGGTCTTCGCATAGTCTGCCGCACGCGGCAACAGCGCGCGTTTACTCGCGGCTGTTCTTTTCGAGGTCATCAAACTGTTCGGTGGCCGTAGCAAAGCGTGCGCGGTGCGTGTGGGCAATTTCGTCGGCTTCGGCCATCGCACTGCACGTTTCGGCATTCGGTAGCTTGAGCGCGAACGGGAGTTGTTTCTCGGCCGCCACGCGGGTCAGAAACACGCGCACCGCGTCGGAAAGCGACAGTCCCATCGCGGCCAGCGTTTCCGTAGCCTGCGCCTTGATTTCTTCGCTCACGCGAACATGCACCATTGTCGTAGCAGCCATCATCGCCTCCGTCAATCAGTGAGATAGTGTCTGAACGAAAAGTCTAAAAAACGCCTTTACTACAAATGCTTAGGAACGTTCAAAAAAACAACCTGCGGAAATTCATTGCTGGACTGGGAAAACGGTGGGATTCCATTGATCAGCTTTCGCAAATTGTTATTGAAACGTTCCTTAGGTGCTACTTTACAAAACGAAGATTTTGGCATTTGAAGTTCATATGCATAAATATGACGAAGTTTGAGCCGTTTAACCCCAAATATCTCTAGTGCATAAAATATTCGTTTCTGAAAAACCCACTCAAAGCCTTGCGCGGCAAGGCTCTTGGAATTTCCGTTCAGACACGAGATACATTGTATTGCAATTGACCGCCCAGCGTAGCACGAAGCTGCCGCGGCTCGCGTTGGATCGCTGGATCGACCGAGCGACAGGGTGTTCGCCGAATGCAAAAGCCGCTCGGACGGCTCAGGCTGCTCATCCCGAAGCAATGCAGGTCGCCTCGCCACTGAACCGGGCATGACGCGTGCTGAACGCCTGCTACCCGACGGTAGCAAGAAAATAACCAGCATCATGGCGAGCCATCCTCGGGCCCGAAACACAGCGCACGATCGCAGCACTCGGCGCAATGCGGTGCCTTGCAGATCGGTACCCCGGCGCGCTCGCAGAGTTGCCGGTAGAAGAACTTCTTCCATTTCATGTCGCCGCTGTTCTTCGCCGCCAGGCCGGGGAAGTTCTCGCGCAGCAAATCCGACAAGGCCTGGCGGTTGGGCAGACCCATGTCCTGCCAGAGATGCTTCTCTCCCATCGCCGCCGTGGCGATCGCATGACACAGCCAGGCACCCGCCTCGTCGGGTCGGGCACGGGATTCCAGGAGCAGTTCGACGAGGTCGTGAAACTCGTCGTCGCCAGGTTCCGGGGCCGGAACACCGACAGCGGGTTCCCACACCGTGCCAGGGAAATACGTCGCCAGCAAAGCCCGCAGGCGATCTTCCGACAAGCCTCGCAGCAGCGGCTGGCGGCATGCTGCCAGAGACTGGCCAATGACGCCGACGAACGCGAGTGTGCACAGGTCTTGCTTGTGCGGCGTAGGCGGCCACGGATTCTTGGTCGGATCGAGCATATGGGATTTCCCGGCAGCAGATACACCACCCTACGCAAGAGCCGTGCCCATACGCTGGTGATGGCGCGTGCATCCCTGGAAAAGCGCTACCCATGCGGCTCTGCGGCCAGTCGTGGAGCAGCCGCGTAGCGGCAACTCTCCTGCCTCCTGACCATGTCGCAATGTCTCAATGTCGCAAACCCGACAATCGCACCCTCGCTGCAGTCATGCAGAATCAATCACTTGGCGCTGGCACGCGGATTGCACTAGCACAGTCAACCAAGGACCGATGCCATGAAGACTGCCGAAATCGCCGAGTTGCTGAACGAGCCCGCCTGTGCGCACAACAAGAACGAGAAATCCGGTTGTGCCCGGACCAAGCCGGGCGCGACGGCCGGCGGCTGTTCGTTTGACGGCGCACAGATCGCTCTGCTGCCGATTGCCGATGTCGCGCACATCGTGCACGGGCCGATCGCCTGTGCCGGCGCTTCCTGGGACAACCGCGGCGCGCGCTCTTCAGGCCCGACACTCTATCGAACAGGCATGACCACCGACCTCACCGAACAGGACGTGATCATGGGTCGCGGCGAAAAACGCCTGTTTCATGCCATCAAGCAGGCCATCGACGACTACTCGCCGAAAGCGGTATTCCTCTACTCGACCTGCGTGCCGGCCTTGATCGGCGACGATCTCGAAGCCGTCGCCAGGGCAGCCAGCGAGCGCTGGGGGGTGCCGGTGGTGCCGGTCGATTGCGCCGGCTTCTACGGCACCAAGAATCTGGGCAACCGCATTGCCGGCGAGGCCATGTTCAAGTACGTGATCGGCACCCGCGAGCCCGAGCCGGTACCCGCTGCGGCGCAGCGGCCGGGAATCCGCGTGCATGACGTGAACCTGATCGGCGAATACAACATCGCCGGCGAATTCTGGTATCTCGCGCCACTGTTCGACGAACTCGGCCTGCGCATTCTCTGCACGCTCTCGGGCGACGCACGCTTCCACGAGGTGCAGACCATGCACCGGGCGGAAGCGTCGATGGTGGTCTGCGCCAAGGCGCTGCTCAATGTGGCGCGCAAACTCGAAGGCGAATTCGGCGTACCCTTCTTCGAAGGCAGTTTCTACGGCATCACCGACACCTCGCAGGCCTTCCGCGACTTTGCGAGGCTGTTGGCCGACCCCGCTCTGAGCGCGCGCACCGAAGCCATGATCGCTCGCGAGGAAGCCAGGATTCGCGCCGCGCTCGAGCCCTGGCGGGCGCGCCTGGCGGGCAGGCGCGTGCTGCTGTACACCGGCGGCGTCAAGAGCTGGTCGGTGGTCTCGGCACTGCAGGATCTGGGCATGACGGTCGTCGCCACCGGCACCAACAAGTCGACCGAGGAAGACAAGGCGCGCATCCGCGAGATCATGGGCGACGAAACGCGGATGATCACCGACGGCAGCCCGAAAGCCGCAATATGCAGGTCGTTGACGCCGATGGGCTGGCCCAGCTTTTCCAGGGCGGCGCGGATGCTGCCGTAGTGGTAGGCCTCCCGCTCGCCATAGGGCAGGACGCTCAGGCGGCTGCAGAAATCCTCGACCACGGAAAGGTTGCGGGCGGGGTCGCTGCTTTTCTCGGCACCATGGACCAGCTCGGCGAGGGTGATGGCTGAGACGGCCAGGCGGCCGTAATGGCGGTTGAAGGACGCCAAAGCCTCGATCGGACGCCGCTTGACGACGTAGATGACGATGTTGGTATCGAGCAGGTGGGTCAGCACGGGTTAAAGGCATTCCCGATCCGGCTGCTCCTGGATGGCCCGTTCCGGCAGAAAATCGTCGGTCACGGTTTTTTCGCCCAGGAAAAAACTGTCCCACGCCGCTTCGGCGGGGGCAATGATGCGCTCCTGGCCGACGGCCCGCACATCGACCTTCTTGATTGAATCCGGAAAGCGCAGCTCGGCGGGCAGGCGAACCGCCTGGGTGCGATTGTTGGTGAAGACGGTGCTGGCAGGCATGGCTGGCTTCCGAAATGCTATATACACGAACAATATACATTATTCAGGGCCAAGGTCAAGATTCAAACACTGAATTTGCGGCGGTGTAGCCTTCCCTCTCTCAAGAAACACACTCCAAGTGACTGATTAAAGGCATGTTTTTAAGCGGCGTCGGGAATTGGAACGAGTTTCAGGCCGAGTTTCTGGGCGCGCCGGGCAAGGTGATGCATGGCGCGCTGGCGGTACCGCTCCTCGTAGTAATCCTGTCTCTTGTCCGTGTATTTCTCGCCCTTGGTCAGCAGCGTGTGGATCAAGCGTGCCAGCTGAGTATTTCCACTGCCTCGTCATCGAGGGTGTCTTCGAGGCGGACGCCTCGGGGGCGGCGACGTTTCACGAAAGCCGTGCCCCCGACCAGAAGTGGCTCAACGAAGTGCAGGCCAAGGTCCGCCGTCGTCTGCTGCGCGCGCTGGCCCGGCGCGGTGTGCTTGAGCCGGAAGACGCCGAAACGATGGCGAACTGGGAGCACGGGGGCGGCTTCTCGCTCGACGCCGGCGTGCGCCTCGAAGGGGCCGACCGCCAGGGCCTGGAACGGCTGTTGCGTTATTGCGCTCGACCTGCCTTTGGGCTGGAGCGCTTGCGTGAAATCGACGCCGAACACCGGGTCTATGAGAGCGTCAAGCCGGGTCCCGGCGGCAGCGTTCGCTGGATGCTCACGCCGCTCGAACGGTTCGAGCGTCTGGCGGCGCTGATTCCACCCCCGCGCCGTCATCGGCATCGGTACTACGGCGTACTGCGCCCAACGCACCGCTACGCGCACAGGTCACCGCGCTTGTCGGCGTGCCAGAGAGTCCGACCGCGCCGCTTCTTACAGCGACTGAGACGGAGACTGAGCCAATCGCGGCGCAAATCACCGCCCCAGGCGCGTCGTCCGACAGCGAGGAGCAGGCAAAGGAAGCGCTCCTGTGTCGCGCGGCCCGCTACGCCTGGGCGTTGCTGCTCGCGCGGATCGATGAGGTCTTTCCGCTCGTCTGCCCACGCTGTGGCGGCGAGAGGCGAATCATCGCCTTCCTCACCGACGCCTGCGCCGTGCGCGAGATCCTCTCGCACTTAGGCGAGCCGACGTCACCGCCGCCGATCGCGCCGGCCCGGGGCCCGCCGCTGTGGGAGATCACCGATGCCGAGCAGGGCGAGTTCGGCCCGCCCGCTCAACCGGCACCGGACGACCCATTCGATCAGCGCATCGCCTGGGAAAGGCCGCACGAAGACGATCCGATCGGGCTCGTCAGGGAGCGCTTGCACCATGGGTTGCCGCGGCGGCCTAGTCAGCCACCGCGGCGACCCATGGCCATCATGGCCATCCTGATGCTGCGGTTCTGGCGAGGTTTTCAGGCTCCGTCGGCACGCTTTCCCCGAATCACGACTGCTGTCAGGGCCTATCAGAGCCTGGAACACTGGCGGAAGTGGCGTTGGATATCCTATCCTTGCGAAGCGTCTTTCCGCTCACGCCCGCGAGCCGCTCGATCTCTTGATGGGCAAGACCTTGGCTTTTCAGCCACAAGGCTTCCATCTTGCGCCGCACATGGGGATGCGGATGGTGAAAGCGCTCGTGTGCCAAGACTCGCGCCTCTGCTTGCGAAAATGTCAATTTCAACATGGCCGCACGTCCCAAGAAGAAGTCATGCCCCCAATTCTACATCCCAGGAGACACGACAGTTAAAGTCGTTTATGACCGAGCTTGGTATAACGATCTCTTGCTGTGCGCCGCGAAACGCGGGGTGGCCGAAGACGGTGGTGAGCAAGGTGATTGCGCGGGTGCTGCCGGTGGTCATGGGCGGTCCCGTCTACTGCGAGGGAATCAGTGCGCGCAATCGGTCCGTAGTCTGCGTGCGATCCAATTGGGAGGAGGCGACATCCAGCAGCAACGCTTCCCACGCATCACTGTCGGGCGCGGGTTCGATGCCGTTTAGACGCAGAAACACGATGGCGGAGGCCATCGCAACACGCTTGTTTCCGTCGTTAAACGGATGATTGCGGCAGAGGTAAAAAAGATAAGCCGCCGCGACCTCGATCAAGTCAGCGAATGGCGAAGCGCCAAACGCGGTAGCTTGCGGCGCGGCAATCGCGGATTGCAGCAAGCCTGCATCGCGCACCCCCGCCAAGCCGCCGAACGCAGCGACGACTTGGTTGTGAATTTCGCAAACATCGGCTAGAGCAAGGTGGATGCAATCATCCGGCGTGTTGCTCACGCCAGCTTCCGCAGGGTTTTGGCGTAATCCTTGACGGTTTGGCGGATGGTGTTGTTCATCACCTCCGCGGGCGCGGCGTTGCGTATGGGCGTAATGACCACGGCGCCGCCGTCATGCACGGTCACGTTCACCTGATCCCCAGCTTTGAGGCCGGTAAGTTCGCACAGCGCGGTGTCAAGGATCAAGCCTTGTGAGTTTCCGACTTTGGTGATGGTTTTGAGCATGGTCAGCCCCTATAAAACAATGTTTAACGCAGGTATTCTACGATAGTTGTCGAACCCGCACAACGTAACATAACTATTTGTTTTTAAAAACGGTTATGTGGATCGAGCAAGCTATGCCGCCTGCCGCGGCAGACGCAACGCCGCGTCCGAGCGCTTCGGTCTGTGGATTTCCTTCTATCCATTCGACCAGGAGGCCTATCTCAAGATCGTGGCGCATTGGCTGCAGTCCTTTGGCTGCGCCCGCGACGAGATCGTTCGTGCCGAGCGCGATGCGCTCAACTGGGCGCTCGAACGCGGTTCGCGCAGCGGACGCGTCGCCTGGCAGTTCGCCAGGGACTGGGCCGGCCGGCAACTCGCTGTGCCGGATCGCCAGAGGCGACCGCGCAGCGCGCCGTCCACCTCGCCAACGACCGCGCGCAAGCGCTCGCGGAATGTCGCTTGAGCCGCCGCAGGGGGCGATTAAGCGCCCGATGACCCAGGTGACCGAAGTGGCGGCGGCAGTGATGCTGCGCGGCGATCCGGCGGCGCCCGAGTTTCTGCTGGCGCAACGTCCGCCCGGAAAGGTTTATGCCGGCTACTGGGAATTTCCGGGCGGCAAGATCGAGCCTGGCGAGACGGCGCGCGCGGCGCTGGTTCGTGAACTGCAAGAAGAACTCGGCATCACCGTCGAGCAAGCCTGGCCATGGGTCTGTTGCGAATTCAGCTATCCACACGCGACGGTTCGCCTGCGCTTCTTTCGCGTCAACACCTGGCACGGCGAACTGGCGGCGATCGAGCACAGCAACCTGGTCTGGTTGCCGGCCGGTGCGGCGGCGAGCGTCGCACCGATCCTGCCGGCCAACGCTCCAATCCTGCGCGCGCTGGCGCTGCCGTCGCTATACGCACTGAGCAATGCCGAGGAGTATGGCGTGGCGGCCGAACTGGCGCGGCTGCAGAACGCGCTGTCGAACGGACTGCGCCTGTTCCAGGTGCGCGACAAAACGCTGCCGCCAACGCAGCGGCACGCTTTTGCGCGCCAGGTCGTGGCGCTGGCGGCCAGGCATGCGCAGGTGGTGGTGCTGATCAACGACGACCAGGAACTCGCCCGTACGGTCGGCGCCGGGGGAGTGCACCTCTCGTCGCAGCAGCTCTGGCAGATCGAACGGCGCCCGGATTTCGCTCGCGTCGCCGCCTCGTGTCACGGCGCTGCCGACCTGGCACGCGCCGCCGGACTGGGACTGGACTTCGTCGTCCTCGGCCCCTTGCTGCCGACGGCCAGCCACCCCGGAACAGCCGGCATCGGTTGGTCAGCGTTCGCGCAGCTCGTCGAACGCTCGTCGTTACCGGTCTATGCGCTGGGCGGCTTGCAGCCCGAGATGCTCGAAACCGCGAGGAGCCGCGGCGGACACGGCATCGCGCTGCTGCGCGGCTGGCGGTAGATCAGTGGTAAAAGTCGCGCCAGCGAATCAAGAACGGCTGAGAATCTGCACGCTGCGCGCCGCCACGGGGGGTGCTGATCTCGCGCATGTGGGGAGCAAAGGGGGCCTGCGTGCTGCTGTCGCAGATCTGCTGCCAGACCCCTGCCGGCAGCAGGAAGGAAGCCTGGTTGTCGTCGCGGTTGATCAGGCATAGCAAGGTTTCGCCATCCTGTGCTTTGCCCACGGCTGGCCGGTCGGGGGCGAGTTGCAGACCGAAGGTGCCCAGTTTTTTCGACTCCCAGTCGGCGTGGCGCATCGGTCTGCCCGCAGGATGCCACCAGACCACATCGGGCTGCCCGTCGACCATCGCTTCGCCGGTCAGCCAGCGGTGTTGCCGCAATTGCGGGAAACGCCGGCGCAAGTCGATCAGCCCGGCGACAAAATCGATCAACTCGGCATCGGCGTTCTTCCAGTCGAGCCAGGTCATTGCATTGTCCTGGCAATAGGCGTTGTTGTTGCCGGCCTGTGTGCGTCCGATTTCGTCGCCACTCTGCAGCATCGGCACGCCCTGAGACAGCATCAGCGTGGCGAGGAGCGTGCGCTGCAGGCGCCGGCGCCTTTCGAGCACTACCGGATCAGTGCTTACGCCTTCCTCGCCGCAGTTCCACGCGTGGTTATGGCCGTGTCCGTCGCGATTCTCCTCGCCATTCAATTCATTGTGTTTCTTTTGATAGCTGACGAGATCGCGCAGGGTGAAACCGTCATGCGCGGTGATGAAATTGATTCCCGCCTGGGGCGCACGTCCGCTGCTACCGAAGACTTCTCGTGAGCCAGCGAGCCGTTGTGCCAGTTGTCCGGCGCCTGCCTCATGCGTCAGCCAGAATGCGCGTACGTCGTCGCGGAAGCGATCGTTCCATTCGCTCCAGCCCGGCAGAAAGCGGCCGAGGTGATAACCGTCCGGTCCGATGTCCCAGGGCTCGGCGATCAGCTTGACGCGCTGCAGCAAAGGATCCTGCCGGAGTGCGGCAAGAAACGCGCTGTCGCGTGTCAGCGTGGCTGCGAGGTCAAAGCGGAAGCCGTCAACGTGCATGACGCCGACCCAGTAGCGCAGCGCATCCATGACCATTTGCAGAACGCGTGGATGGGCGAGATTCAGGGTGTTACCGCAGCCCGTGAAATTTTCGTAGCGGTTGAGATGGTCGGGCGGCAGGCGGTAATAGCTCGAGTTGTCGATGCCGCGAAACGACAGGATCGGGCCCGCTTCGTCGGATTCGGCGGTATGGTTGAAGACCACGTCGAGAATGACTTCGAGGTGGGCGGCGTGCAAGGAACGGACCATCGTCTTGAATTCGGCAATCACCGACTGCCCACCGATCCGCGCTGCATAGCGCGGCTCGGGCGCGAAGAAAGCGAGCGAGTTGTAGCCCCAGTAATTGACAAGACCCTTTTCATCCAGGTGTCTCTCGTCGAGAAAGTGGCACACCGGCAGCAGGTTGATGGCAGTGACTCCGAGTCGCTGGAAATGCTCGATCATCGCCGGCGTGGCAAGACCGGCGTAGGTGCCGCGCAGAACCTCGGGAACGCCGGGGTGTTGCCGGCTGCTTCCCTTGACATGCGCTTCGTAAAGAACCGTGCTTGCCAGGGGTATCAGGGGTGGGGCGTCGTCGCCCCAGTCAAATCGTTCGTCGACGACACAAGCCGCCAGGCAGTCCGCCGGGTCATGATGCTTCCGCCAGGAAAAGCGGCCGACCACTTCGCGCGCGTAGGGATCGAGCAACAGGCGCCGGTGATCGAAACGCTGGCCGCGCTTGGGCGCATCCGGGCCATGCACCCGGTAGGCATAGCGCAGTCCGGGTTCAGCGCCGGCCAGGTAGCCATGCCAGACCTGGTCGGTACATTCGCGCAGCGGTAGCGTGCGCATTCGCTCGCCGTCGAAGACACACAACTCGACGCGCTCGGCGTGCGCTGAAAAGAGGGCGAAGTTGACGCCGTGTCCGTCCCAACAGGCGCCGAGCGGCCACGGCCGCCCGGCTTCGAGATCGGCGCGGTCGCTCACGCGATCCATTCGAGGTACAGCGCGGCGAGTGGCGGCAGCGTCAGATTCACCGACCATTCGCGGCCGTGCGCCGGCACCTGCTCGGCATATACCGGATCGAAGCCATTGCCAACGTTGCTGCCGCCGTAATACTCGGAGTCGGTGTTGATCCGTTCGAGATACCTCCCCGGCATCGGTACGCCGATCCGGTAGCCATGCCGAACGACCGGCGTGAAGTTGCCGACGTAGAGGATGGCACGGGAACGATCGCGCGACCAGCGGACGAAGGCGACCACCGAACACTCGGCATCGTCGGCGGCCATCCATTCGAAACCGGCCGGCTCGAAATCGACCTGGTGCAGTGCTGGATTGTTGCGGTAGATGCCGTTGAGATCGCGGATGAGATTGCGTATGCCGGCGTGCAGCGGAAAGTCGAGCAGCCCCCAGTCGAGCGAACGATCGTGATTCCACTCGTTCCACTGGCCGATCTCACCGCCCATGAACAACAGTTTCTTGCCCGGATGCGCCCACATGTAACCGTACAATGCACGCAGGTTGGCGAACTTCTGCCAGTAGTCGCCGGCCATCTTGCTGATCAGCGAGCCCTTGCCGTGCACCACTTCATCGTGCGACAGCGGCAGGATGAAGTTTTCGGTGTAGGCGTACATCATTCCGAAGCTGAGCTGATTGTGGTGATAGCGGCGATGCACCGGGTCCTTGGTCATGTAGTCGAGAACGTCGTGCATCCAGCCCATGTTCCATTTGTAGTGGAAGCCGAGTCCACCCATCGAGGGGGGACGGCTGACCATCGGCCAGGCGGTCGATTCCTCGGCGTAGGTGGAAGCGCTCGGGTGCTCCTGGCCAAGAACCTCATTCATGCGGCGCAGGAAAGCGACGGCCTCGAGGTTCTCGCGGCCGCCATGCACGTTCGGCAGCCATTGCCCCTCTTCGCGGCTGTAGTCGCGGTAGAGCATCGAGGCGACGGCATCCACGCGCAGGCCGTCGACGCCGTAGCGTTCGATCCAGAAGAGCGCGTTGCCGATCAGGTAGTTGCTGACTTCGCGGCGGCCAAAGTTGTAGATCAGGGTGCCCCAGTCCTGATGCATGCCCTCGCGTGGATCGGCATGCTCGTACAGCGCGGTGCCGTCGAAGCGGCCGAGACCGTGTTCGTCGGTCGGGAAATGCGCCGGCACCCAGTCGACGATCACGCGCAGTCCAGCGTCATGGCAGGAATGGACGAAGTTGCGGAAACCGGTCGGGTCGCCATGGCGGGCAGTGGGGGAGTACAGCCCCAGCGGCTGGTAGCCCCAGGAGCCATCGAAGGGGTGCTCGGAAATCGGCAGCAATTCGAGATGCGTGAAGCCGAGGTCGACCACATAAGGGATCAGGGTTTCGCTCAGCCGCCGCCAGTCCGGAAAGCCGCCATCGTCAGCCCGCCGCCAGGAGGCCAGATGCACCTCGTAGACCGACAACGGTGCGCCCAGTTCGTCTCCGGCCGCTGCCGGCGCGGGTTCCACGGGTTCGGGCAGGGCGCAGACCATCGACGCCGTCGACGGACGCATCTCGGCCTGAAAGCCGTAGGGGTCGGATTTGAGCGGCAGCAGATAGCCATCGCGCGCGCGAATTTCGTATTTGTAGTGCGCGCCGGCGCCTACTCCCGGCAGAAAGATTTCCCAGACCCCGCATTCCCGGCGCAGGCGCATCGGGTGGCGACGGCCGTCCCAGGTATTGAAATCGCCGACGACACTGACCCGTTGCGCGTCCGGTGCCCAGACCGCGAAGACCGTTCCGGCCACACCATCGATTTCGCACAGATGCGCACCGAGACGTTCGAAGGGCCGCAGGTGTGAGCCTTCGGCCAGCAGCCAGACGTCCATTTCTCCGAGCACCGTCGGGAAGCGATATGGGTCATCGGTTTCCTGGACCCCTTCTTTCCAGACGATCCGCAGGCGGTAGGGAAAACTGCCGCGACGGCGTGGCATCAGCCCTTCGAAGAAGCCTTCGACTTCCTCGATCTCGATGTGCTTCAGTTCAGCAACCTGCTTTCCGGTCTTGGCATCAAGGACGGTCACCGAGAGCGCTCCCGGTTGCAGACTGCGAACCCATAGCCCTCCGTCGGCGTCGGTGTGCATTCCGAGGACCGCATAAGGGTCACCGTGTTCTGCCCGGCAAAGGGCGATGATCTCAGCATGGTCAAGCATTTTCGACTTCCTTACTTATGTGTGTGAATCTTCCAGGTATCGTTGGCATAGTCAGCGATCGTTCGATCAGCCGAGAAGGGACCCATCCCGGCGACGTTGAGAATTGCTTTGCGCTGCCACTCGGCAGGCGTCAGATAGAGGGCATCGACGCGCGCCTGTGTGGCGATATAGTCCGCATAGTCGGCGAGCAACAGATAGTAATCCCCATAGTGAACCAGGCAGTTGAAAATGTCATGGTAGCGCGAGCGTTCGCCGGGGGAGAAAAAGCCGCTATCGATCCGGTCGAGCGCCTCCTTGAGGCCGGCATCATTCCGGTAAAGATCCGTCGGCTGATAGCCGGCCTGCCGGATGGCGCTGACCTGTGCCGTGTTGTTGCCGAAAATGAAAATGTTCTCGGCACCGACGTTGTCGCGAATCTCGATGTTGGCGCCATCCTCGGTGCCGATGGTCAGTGCGCCGTTGAGCGAGAGTTTCATGTTGCCGGTGCCCGAGGCCTCGGTGCCGGCCGTCGAAATCTGTTCGGAGAGATTGGCCGCCGGCATGATCAGTTCGGCAACGGAAACGCCATAATTGGGGATGAAGACGACCTGCAGCAGATCACGGGAGCGCGGATCGTTGTTGACCACCGCAGCGACGTCGTGAATCAGCCGGATCACCTGTTTGGCCATGTGATACGACGACGCCGCCTTGCCGGCGAAAATCACGCTGCGTGGTGCACACCCTTCGGTCATGCCGTTGAGAATCGCGTTATAGCGGGTGATCACGTGCAGCACGTTGAGCAACTGCCGCTTGTATTCGTGGATGCGTTTGACCTGCACGTCGAACAGGCTGTCGGGATTCAGGGTGACACCGACTTCACGGGCGACGTAGTTGGCCAGGCGTTGCTTGTTGCCGCGTTTGGCTTCTGCGAAGGCATTTCGGAAACCTGCATCGTCAGCGCTTGCCCGTAAATCGTGCAGGCGGTCCAGATGCAGGCGCCAGTCCCGGTTGCCAAGACGTTCGTCGAGCAGGGTGGATAGGGCAGGATTGGCTTGTGCCAGCCAGCGGCGTGGCGTGACGCCGTTGGTCTTGTTATGGAAGCGTTCGGGGTAGAGGCGGGCAAAGTCGGCAAAAATGGTCTGCACCATCAGGTCCGAGTGCAACTGCGAAACGCCATTGACCCGGTGACTGCCGACGATGCACAGGTTCGCCATGCGCACGCGCTTGTCCTTGTCATGGCCACCGCCGTCGTCGATCATCGAGACGCGCCGCATCAGGTCGATGTCTCCGGGGTAGAGACGAACCACTTCATCGAGAAATTCCTGGTTGATGCGGTAGATGATCAGCATATGGCGCGGCAACACGCGCTGCATCAGAGTCACCTTCCAGGTTTCCAGGGCCTCCGGCATCAGGGTGTGATTGGTGTAGGAGAAAATGCGTCGGCATTGATCCCAGGCGGTGGCCCAGGCCATCCCGTGCTCGTCGACCAGGAGACGCATCAACTCGGCAACGCTGATCGCCGGGTGGGTATCGTTGAGATGGATGGCCACCTGCTCGGCCAGATTGCAGAAGCTGCCGTGCTCGGCCAGATGGCGAACCAGGATGTCCTGCAGCGATGCGGAAACGAAAAAGTATTCCTGGCGCAGACGCAGTTCGCGACCAGCCGAAGTGCTGTCATTCGGGTAGAGGACCCAGGAGATGTTCTCGAAACGATTCTTGAACTCAGCGGCGCGCTGGTAGTCGCCGGTATTGAAGGCCCCGAGGTCGATATGCGACGGCGCTGCCGCTTTCCACAAGCGCAAGGTGCTGACCCGCTCGGTGCCGTGACCGGGGATGACGTAGTCGAAAGCCTTGGCTTCCACGGCATCGGCGGCATGCCATTCCGCCCATTCTCCGTGATGTTCGGCATAGCCTCCGAAGCGCACGGTATAATGCTTGTTGGCGCGCGGGAACTCCCATGGCGAACGATCCTGCAGCCAGGCTTCCGGCTGCTCGACCTGCTGGCCGTTGATAATCGACTGCGCAAACATGCCGTATTCATAGCGGACGCCATAGCCCCAGGAGGGCAGTCCCAGGGTGGCCATCGAATCGAGAAAGCAGGCCGCCAGCCTGCCCAGACCACCGTTGCCGAGCGCCGCGTCAGGCTCGCATTCGATCACCTCGTCGAGCGACGGGCCGGGTGGTGCGAACAACGCCGCTGCCGGATCACGCAGATCGAGTGCCGCTAGGGCATTGTTCATCGCGCGGCCGATCAGGAATTCCATCGACAGGTAATAGACGCGTCGTGCCTTGTTATTGCGATCGGTGTTCTGCGTGTTGACCCAACGTTGCGCCAACTGCTCGCGCGCCACCTGCGAAAGTGCCTGATAGAGGTCGGCCGTGCTGGCTCTGGAGGGCTCGGCAGCAACGGTGGATAGCAGTTTGTGCTCGATTTCAGTGCGCAGTTTTTCGCTTTCTGGATCGGTTTGAGCGGCATCGGACATCAGGCGGATACTCCAGTAAAGTTCATGGGCAAGCTTCGCTGTCGGCCAGGGCATGGGCAGCACCAAGCAGGGCCGGCGTTGGAGAAAGCATTACATAGGTTGGAATTGCGGCCAGATAGGCAGCGAATCGCCCTTTGGCCTCGAAACGGGCGCGAAATGGTGAGTGATCAAATAATTCCCCTAGTCTTGGGATGATACCACCACCGACATACATGCCACCCTGGGCGCCGAGCGTCAGCGCAAGATTTCCCGCAACGGAGCCCAGCATTGCGCAGAAAGTGTCGATCACCGCCCGGCACTGGAGATCGTTGCCGGCGACGGCACGCGCGACGATTTCAGCTGTCGACAAGGGTTCACCGCGGCGGCCGTCGACTTCAGCAACCAGACGATGCAGCAAAGGCAGGCCGCTGCCGGAAAGCAGGCGCTCGGCAGAGACATGGTCAAACTCAAGTCGGGCGAGGGCAAGGATCGTCGACTCGCGTGCGTCGGCAGGGGACAGTGAACAATGGCCGCCTTCGCCGGTCAGCGCCAGCCAGTGGCCACGATCGAAAAGCACCCCCGAGACACCAAGGCCGGTTCCGGGTCCAAGCACTGCTTTGGGGGCCAACTCGATCGGCTCGCCGCCGCCGACCTGATGCAGATCGGCGGCGTCAAGTTGCGGCAGCGACAGGGCCAGGGCAGTGAAGTCGTTGAGCAGCAGCAGGCGATTCAGCCCGAGTCTCGCCTTGAGGTCGGCGCGCGCGAAGGTCCAGGCGCCATTGGTCAATCCGACCACTTCATCATGAACCGGGCCGGCCAGCGCGATCGCCGCCGCCTGCAAACCTGGGCAGCCGACTTCAGTGAGGTAGGCCTGAATCGCTTCTGCCGGTCCGGCGAAGTCGGCCACCGCGAGTATGCGTACCCGCTCCGGTGAGCCGGATTCGTCGAGCAGCGCGAAGCGGGCACGCGTGCCACCGATGTCGGCGACCAGCATTGCATACGGCGTCATGGCAGTGCCTGCTCAGAGTCAATAGAGGGGAAAGGATCGGTGATTCTCATGTGGTTGAACAATGATGATGCAGCTGAGCCTGTCGTTTCGATCAGGCGGCTGCTGCAGGTTGAAGATGAATGCCAGGTCGAAGAGATGAGCACGCCCCGAATCTTCGCACCAAATACGGTATTTTTCAAAGACCCGGCCAGCCTCTGCGGCTCTCTCCCCGGTACCGGCATCCGTTGTCCGGGAGTCTCTCCGGTCCACACGGGTTCTGTCAAGCCGGGACTGGCCGAATCAGCACGCCACAGCCATTGGGCAGGCATGGCTTTCGTTTCTTGCAGAGCAAGCATTCCCCCAGGGTTCTGCCCTAACCGGCTGTCGCAACAGCTCGGGCAGACCCGGGGCTTCCGGCCCAGCCGTCAGCCGCCCGCTCTGGTGCTTGTGGCGGAGAATAATGGATCAGAGCGTGGCGAGATAGCTCCTTGCCATTTCCGCGATCGCCTGCGCCTTGTCCAGTCCGTTGATGCAGCGGCGAGCATTGACGAAATCCGTTTTATGGATATCGACGTAATCCGAGAGCTTCCGCCCGGAGAATGTCCCGGTCTTGAATCCGTGCACCAGAACGAACAGGGCGACTTCAGGTTTTGAGGCCAATTGCGGGTGATTGACCAGATCCAGACCCAACAACTGAGCGTATTTTTCGTAGTTATTCTTCCAGGTCAGCTGTACATAACCGCGACCATAATAAGGATAATATCTTGACGAGGGAAGGTGTGTTCTGAGGTAGGTATCCGGGTCCTTGAGCCAGAATGCCTCGCTGACCGGCTGGAAGCGATGCGCCGTTTCGTGATCGACTGTCGCCAGCACGTAGGCGATCTGGGTCTTGATGCCGAGACCCTGGTTTGCGCACTCGCTTTTGATGGCGGCTATCGTGCCCTCCTTGGTGGAAAAGTCATGCTGGGCATCGATTGGCGTGACTTGATCAAGGATCCCTTGCAGCTTTGCAACATCTCCCGCGTCGATCGTGAGCGGATCGCCCAGCTTGAAATCTTCCACGCATTCGGCCCAGGCATTGCGGGTTTTCGGCCCATACAATCCGTCGATATCCCCCAAGGGATAGCCAAGCTTGGTCAAGGCAGTCTGCAGTTCGCCAAGCCTGTCCTCGTCCAGATCGTGGATCGGGATCGAAGAGCCTGCGGGAAGGGTGGTCAGTTTCGTGAGTTTCATATCGGTTCTCCCTCAACCTGTTTGCTGCAGTTAATATAGACGCATTCTTCCTCAATATCATCCCAATCCGACTGCAGGCCCTCCGTGAATCACGCGCATCTGATCAGAAGCCTGAGCGAACTGCTCGGCGCCGAGAATGTGCTGACTGCCGCTGATAGCATGACTGCGTACCTCGGCGACTGGCGGGGTCGCTATCGCGGTGCGGCGCTCTGCGTCGTGCGGCCAGCGACTACCGCGGCAGTGGCGGCGGTGGTCCGGGTCTGTGCCGAGGCCGGCGTGGCGATGGTGCCGCAGGGCGGCAATACCAGTCTTTGCGGGGCGGCGACGCCGGGGTCTGACGGCCGGTCGGTGCTGATCAGCCTTTCCCGGATGCGGCGCGTGCGCGCGATCGACACCCTCAACAACACCATCACCGTCGAGGCCGGTTGCGTACTGCAGACGGTGCAGGAGGCGGCAGCCGAGGCAGGTCGGCTGTTTCCGCTGTCACTGGCGGCCGAGGGCAGTTGTCAGCTCGGCGGCAATCTGTCTACCAACGCCGGCGGCGTACAGGTGCTCCGCTACGGCAACACCCGCGAGCTGACGCTGGGCCTTGAAGTGGTGCTGCCGAGCGGCGAAGTCTGGGATGGCCTGCGCGCCCTGCGCAAGGACAATACTGGTTACGACCTGAAGCATCTGTTCATCGGCGCCGAGGGAACGCTGGGGATTATCACCGCGGCGGTGTTGAAGCTCTTTCCGAAGCCGCGGTCGACCGCCACCGCCTGGCTGGCGATCGCTTCGCCGGCGCTGGCGGTGCGCTTGCTGGCCGAACTGCAGGCACAATTCGGCGCATCGTTGACCGCCTGCGAACTGGTCTCGGAGCAGGCACTCGATCTGGTCCGCAAACACCTGCCGGGAGCGCATCCCAGTGTGTCGGCAAGCCCCTGGCATTTGTTGATCGAACTTTCCGGCAGCAGCGATGAGGCGGCGCTACGCGAAGCGCTGACCTCCTTTCTCGCCGCTGCGCTCGACCAGCGCATGCTCGGCGATGCGCTGCTGGCGCAGAGCATCGAGCAGGCCCGCTGTCTGTGGGCATTGCGCGAGAATATCGGCGAAGCGCAGAAAATCGAAGGCCAGAGCATCAAGCACGATGTTTCTCTACCGATTTCGCGCCTTCCGGAGTTTGTCGAGCGCGCCGACCGGGCGCTTCTGCTGGCTTATCCGGAAATTCGCATCGTCACCTTCGGACACATCGGCGACGGCAATCTGCACTACAACCAGTCGACATCGGCAGCCGGTGAGAACGCGGCTTTCCTGGCTGCGCAGCCCGAAGTCAACCGGATCGTCCATGACCTGGTGCATGAACTCGGCGGCAGCATCAGCGCCGAACACGGCATCGGCCAGTTGAAGCGCGTCGAACTGCTGCGCTACAAGAGCCCGGTCGAAATCGAGATGATGCGGGCGATCAAGCGCACCCTCGATCCGCAGGGCTTGATGAATCCTGGCAAGGTGCTGTGAGTTCCATTGGTCAATGCAGCGTCGGTGACGTCGTCTGCAACGCATCGCTGAAGAGGGAGTCGATGGCCGGCGCGTCGAAACGGTACTCCCGATTACAGATGTCGTCCTTGATGAGCACTTCGCCATGCTCCCGCAGGACGGCATAGACTTCAGCGGGGCCGAGCGAACGTAGCAGGAAACGCACTTTTTCCCAGTCCTCGGGGCAGTTGTGGACGACGATCCGCGCCGGAAAAAGGCGAACGGTTTCTTCCGGAAAGAGGCGGCGCAGCAGTTCCTCGGCAGGCAGCGACAAGAGTTCCGCAGTCTTTACCGTGGCTGCCAGCGCCTCGACGCGCGCCCAGCCGTCCGCGTCGCGCTGATCGGCAGATGGCAATTTCTGCAAGAAGAGTCCGGCCGCCGCGCTGGAAGAAGCAGCCAGAAAGAAGCGCGCAGGCAATTGTTCCGACTGCCCGAGGTAGTGCTCGAAGACCTCGGCGATGCTCTCGCCGTCGAGTGGCACGATGCTCTGATAGGGCTCACGCATCGACGGCATGTCGAGCGAGAGCAGCAACTGGCCGTCGCCGAGCAGTGCCGGAACGGAATGTTCCTCCGGTTGTGTTGCACACCTGGCCATGCCGCGAATCTGCAACTGCTCGTCGCAGTCGATGACCAGCAGCGACACCGGGCCGTTTCCACGCATCTGGATCGTCAACCGGCCAGGTTGCTTGAGCTTGTCGCCGAGCAGCAAAGTAGTGGCGCTCATTTCCCCGAGCAATCGGCGAACCGGCGCCGGGTAGTCGCGATTCTCGATCATTTTCCGCCACGCCGGTCCGAGGCGAACGACGGCGCCAAGGATGTCGAGATCGTCGAGCAGAAAGCGGCTCAGGTAGTCGTCGAGCATGTTTCCGGATCAGATCTCAAGAGACAGCGAGCATTCTTTCCAGCGCCAGCTTGGCGAGTGCCCGCTCATGCTCGGGCACCGTGATCTGGTTGACCACCTGGCCATCGGCCAGGTTCTCGAGCGTCCACGCCAGATGCTGCGGGTCGATGCGCTGCATCGTCGAGCACATGCACACCGTCGGCGCCATGAACTGCACGATCTTGCCCTCCTGCCGGACTTCTTCGGCGAGACGGTTGACCAGATTGAGTTCGGTGCCGACCAGCCAGCGCGTGTTTGGCCGGGCCTCCTTGACCGTTCTCACGATGTGTTCGGTCGAGCCGACGAAATCCGATTGCCGGCAGACCTCGAAGCTGCATTCCGGGTGGGCGATGACCAGGCCGTCGGGATGCTGATTGCGAAAACGCAGGATGTGCGCTGGCTGGAACATCTGATGGACCGAGCAATGGCCTTTCCAGAGCAGCAGTCTTGCTCGCCGGATCTGCTCGGCGGTGAGGCCGCCCATTTCGAGATCGGGGTCCCAGACCATCATCTCGTCGAGCGCGATACCCATCTGAAAGCCGGTCCAGCGCCCGAGGTGCTGGTCCGGAAAGAAGAGAATCTTCTCGCGACGCGCAAACGCCCAAGCCGCAATCGTGCCGGCATTCGACGAGGTGCACACGATGCCGCCGCGTGCGCCACAGAAGGCCTTGAGATCGGCCGCCGAGTTGATGTAGGTCACCGGCGTGACCTGTTGATCCACGTCGAGCACTTCGCCGAGCTCGCGCCAGCAGCGTTCGACCTTGGCCAGATTGGCCATGTCGGCCATCGAGCAGCCGGCTGCCAGGTCAGGCAGGATGGCGATCTGCTCGGGCTTCGACATGATGTCGGCGACTTCGGCCATGAAATGCACGCCGCAGAAAACGATGTAGCGGGAATCGGTCTGTGAGGCGAGGCGAGAGAGTTTCAGCGAGTCGCCGGTAAGGTCGGCGTATTGATAAACATCGGCGCGCTGATAGTGGTGACAGAGCAGCACGACTTCCTTGCCGAGGCGCGCGCGCGCGGCACGAATGCGCTGATGACAGGCATCGTCCTGCAACTGGTTGAATTTGTCGAAGTGGATGGTCGCGCTTTGCATGATGGTGGTACTCGAATCGATGTCAGGAAAGCCAGGCCGAGCTGGCAGCGTTCAGCTATGCCAGGGCAGGCCGGCGTGACGCCAGCCGCCGATCTTGCCCCGCTGGCCGCTGGCGTCCTTGTCCCCCTCGAAGCCCTCGAGCACATTGTAACAGTCGCGCGGCGTGGCCTGGCTGACCAGCGCGGCCGCTTGGTGCGAACGCGCGCCGCTGCGGCAGATGAACATCAGCAGGGCTTCGCGATCGGTCTGCTGCGTCAGTTGCGCCAGGAAATGACTGTTGGGCCGGTTCTCGGGGTAGCTCATCCACTCGATCTCGACGGCGCCGGGGATGCGTCCGACCCAATCCCATTCGGCACGCGTGCGCACGTCGACCAGTTTGGCGCCGGGCGCCAGTTGCCAGACCTTGTACGCCTCCTCCGGCGTCAGTGCACCCGCGTACGGGAGGCCAAGTTCGCGCCCGCGTTCGTGGGCGAGTTGCAGCAGATCGGTCAATTTTCCCATGGTGTCCGCTAAAGTATCTGTTGAAGGACGCCCGACAAGACGCCCGATAAAGCTCGGAGTATAAATCACTTGAATCGTTCGCAGGGCGGGCTGCTTTCTTCTGTAACGCACCGTTGCAGTGCGTGGATCGATTTGGCGCACCGCCGTGGTGCAATGAAAAAACCTCAAGAACGCGCCAGAACCTTGTGGCACAATGAAAATCCACCGGGACAGTGATTGGCACGTTTTTCTGCTAATCCCCCCCGCACCCCTATTTTTCTACTATCGCCGGCGAGCCCGGCACCTCTTCAGGAGATTTTGCAATGGCAAGCCCGCAAGATGTAATCAACATGGTCAAGGAAAACGAGGCGAAGTTCGTTGACTTCCGCTTCACCGATACGCGTGGCAAGGAGCAGCACGTGACGGTGCCGGTCAGCGCTTTTGGCGAGGACAAGTTCGAGAACGGCCACGCTTTCGATGGTTCGTCAATCGCTGGCTGGAAAGGGATTCAGGCTTCGGACATGCAGTTGATGCCCGATCCGAGCACCGCTTATGTCGACCCCTTTTTCGATGAGACCACCGTGGTCATCACCTGCGACGTGGTCGATCCGGCGGACGGCCGCGGTTACGACCGCGACCCACGTTCGATTGCCAAGCGCGCCGAAGCCTATCTCAAGTCCAGCGGCATTGGTGACACCGCCTACTTCGGACCCGAACCCGAGTTCTTCATTTTCGATTCGGTATCGTGGAGCGTCGACATGTCCGGTTGCACCCTGAAGATTTTCTCGCAGGAAGCGGCTTGGACGAGTGGCGAAAAGAGCGAGAGTGAGGGCGGCACGGGTCACCGTCCCGGGATCAAGGGCGGCTATTTTCCGGTGCCACCGGTCGACAGTCTGCACGACATCCGTTCGGCGATGGTGCTGACGCTCGAGTCGGTCGGGGTGCCGGTTGAAGTGCATCACCACGAAGTCGCGACCGCCGGCCAGTGCGAGATCGGCACCCTGTTCAGCACGCTGGTCAAGCGCGCCGACTGGACGCAGGTACTCAAGTACGTGGTTCATAATGTCGCGCATCAGTACGGCAAGACCGCGACCTTCATGCCGAAGCCAATCGTTGGCGACAATGGTTCGGGCATGCATGTCCATCAGTCGATCTGGAAGGATGGCAAGAACCTGTTTGCCGGCAACGGTTACGCCGGTCTGTCGGAAATGGCGCTGTTCTACATCGGCGGCATCGTCAAGCACGCCAAGGCACTGAACGCGATCACCAACCCCGGTACCAATTCGTACAAGCGCCTGGTGCCGCACTACGAAGCGCCAGTCAAGCTGGCTTACTCGGCCAAGAACCGTTCGGCTTCGATCCGCGTGCCGCATGTGGCCTCCGACAAGGCCAGACGTATCGAGACCCGCTTTCCGGACCCGATCGCCAACCCCTATCTGTGCTTTTCCGCCTTGTTGATGGCCGGTCTGGACGGTATTCAGAATCGTATTCACCCTGGCGATCCGGCAGACAAGAACCTCTACGATCTGCCGCCCGAAGAGGATGCCAAGATCCCGACCGTTTGCGCCAGCCTGGAAGAAGCGCTCGAATCGCTGGACAAGGATCGTGAATTCCTGACCCGTGGCGGAGTCTTTTCCGATGACTGGATCAGCGCCTTTATCGAACTCAAGATGGACGAGGTCAACAAGGTGCGCATGACCACTCACCCGGTCGAATTCGAACTGTACTACAGCTGCTGATCGGGCAGTGCAGGGAGGAGGACGGGCTTGCCCGTCCTTTTTTTGTCTACCGATCGTCCGCCCACCGCGTTAATATTGGCTCGATCCATCTCTTGCCGTCGCCTGATGTTCAGGATGAGGCTTGCCAGTTTTCCTTCGCGAGGGCTGGCTGCGACAAAGGAATACGACGACGATGAAACTGCCAGCCCTGTGTCTTTCGATTGCACTGCTCACGACAGTGTCGGCGTATGCGCAGGACATCTACAAATGTGCCGATCCCGACGGGCGGGTCACCTACTCGAACGTGCCGACCAGGAGTTGCCGGAAACTCGTCCTCGATCCGGTCAACCTGGCGCCGGCTCCGGCGGCCAGGCCGCCGGCTGCGGCAGCGAAAACGCCGACGCCAGGCAATTTCCCGAAGGTGGACGAGCAGACGCAGAAGTCGCGCGACGGCGATCGTCGACGCATCCTCGAGAATGAACTGGCGGCAGAGCTGAAGAATGCCGAACAGGCGAAGAAGGACCTTGCCGAACAGGAAGGCATCATTCTGCCGAGTGAACGCATGCAGGGTGGGGCGATCAGTGGTGGCAAGGTGCAGGAACGGCTGCAGGCCTACAAGGACAAGGTTGCCTTGCACCAGCGCAATGTCGAGGCCATCCAGAAAGAAATCACCAATCTGCGCTGATCGTCAGGGTCTGTTGCCGCCCCTCCATGCCGATGCCTGAAATTCAGGGACATCCCTTTGCCGGGCTGGATCTGCTGTCGTCGGCGGTGGTGCTGCTCGACGCGAGCCTGGCCATCCGCTACCTGAATCCGGCAGCCGAGAACCTGCTGGCGATCAGTAACAAGGTCTTTGCCGGCTGTCCGCTGGAAAACGTCATGGAGTGCCCGCCGAAACTGCTGGCAGCGCTCGACAGCGTTCTCAACCAGGGCTGGGGCTACACCGGGCAGAAAATCGGCTTGCGGCTGGTGGGTGGCGAGGTCTTGCAACTGAACTGCACGGTCAACCCGGTCGATTCCCCGGAAGCCAGCCTCCTGGTCGAATTGTGGCCAATCGATCAACAGTTGCGAGCGACGCGGGAAGAGCGCCTGGTCGAGCAGCAGCATGCCAATCGCGAGTTGATACGCAACCTGGTGCACGAAATCAAGAACCCGCTCGGCGGTATCCGTGGTGCGGCGCAACTGCTGGAGCGCGAACTCAACAATCCGGGTCTGCGCGAGTACACACAGGTGATCATCAAGGAGGCCGACCGCCTGCAGGATCTGATGCGGCGCCTGCTGTCGCCGCATCGCCCGATGCAGCCGGGACCGGTGAACATTCATGAAATCCTGGAACGTGTGCGCAGCCTGTTGACTGCCGAATTTCCGACCATCCTGAGCGTTTGTCGCGACTACGATACCAGCCTGCCGGAACTGGTCGGTGATCGGGAACAATTGATCCAGGTCTTCCTGAACATCGCCAGGAATGCAGCGCAGGCAATTCGCCGGCAAGCGGACGGGAGTGTCGCCGCACCGGGGCAGATCACGCTGCGTACCCGTGCCGCGCGCCAGGTCACTTTGTTCAAGCGCAGATACCGGCTGGCACTCGAAGTGCAGGTGGTCGACGATGGCCCGGGGATTTCCGAGGACATTCGCGAACGTATGTTCTATCCGCTGGTTTCCGGTCGCGAGGGCGGTAGCGGCCTCGGGCTGACACTGGCGCAGAGTTTTGTGCAACAACACCAGGGGACGATTGATTGTGAAAGCAAGCCGGGCCATACCTGTTTCACGATTCGCCTGCCGCTCGTCTGAACCGGCTGGCAGGTTTCTTGCTAGCAAGCAATGATAATTGACAAGCTGCCTGAGGAATCGATGAAACCGGTCTGGATCGTTGACGACGATAAATCAATTCGCTGGGTTCTCGAGAAGACCCTGGCGCGTGAAAAAATCGCTTTCCAGAGCTTTGCCTCGGCGACTGAAGCGCTGGCGCAACTAGACGCCGGCGGCGAAGCACCACAGGTGCTGGTTTCCGACATCCGCATGCCGGGTCAGTCGGGACTGGAATTGTTGCAGTTGTTCAAGGAACGCTTCCCGACTCTGCCAGTGATCATCATGACCGCTTACTCCGACCTGGAGAGTGCGGTGTCGGCGTTTCAGGGGGGGGCTTTCGAATACCTGCCGAAACCCTTCGACGTCGATCAGGCTCTGGAACTGATTCGGCGGGCGATTGGTGAAAGCATGCACCAGAGTGGTGCACCCAACGAGGAGGGATTGACGCCGGAAATTCTCGGCCAGGCACCGGCGATGCAGGAAGTCTTCCGCGCCATTGGTCGCCTGAGTCAATCGAGCGCGACCGTTCTGATTACCGGCGAGTCGGGTTCCGGCAAGGAACTGGTGGCGCGCGCAGTGCATCGCCACAGTCCGCGTGCCGACAAGCCCTTCATCGCCATCAATACCGCGGCGATTCCCCGCGACCTGCTCGAATCCGAACTCTTCGGTCATGAACGCGGCGCCTTTACTGGTGCGGCGGCGCAGCGACAGGGCCGTTTCGAGCAGGCCGAAGGGGGGACGCTGTTCCTCGATGAAATCGGTGACATGCCAGCAGAATTGCAGACACGGCTGTTGCGCGTGCTGTCGGACGGACATTACTATCGAGTCGGTGGCCATTCGCCGTTGAAAACCAGGGTTCGCATCATTGCCGCGACGCATCAGAACCTCGAAGCGAGAGTCAGCCAGGGACTTTTTCGCGAGGATCTCTTTCACCGCCTGAACGTGATCCGCGTGCGCCTGCCGAGCCTGCGCGAACGACGCGAAGACATTCCGATCCTGGCGCGCCACTTTCTGCACCGGAGCGCGCAGGAACTCGGCGTTGAAGGCAAGCGCTTTTCGGATGCTGCCCTGAAGCATCTGTGTTCGCTCGATTTTTCGGGGAACGTGCGGCAACTCGAGAATCTCTGTCACTGGCTCACGGTGATGGCGCCGGGGCAACTCCTGGAACTTGCCGATCTGCCGCCAGAACTGCGTGAGGCCGTGCCGGCGACGCCGGCCAACGACTGGGAAAGTGCGCTGGCGAACGAGGTTGAACGCCTGTTGGGCAGCGACCCGGGGCAGGTACATATGAAGTTGACGCACGCTTTCGAACGTGTCCTGATCAACCGTGCGCTGGCCCATACCGGTGGGCGGCGAATCGAGGCCGCGCAGGCACTCGGCATCGGCCGTAATACCATCACCCGCAAGATTCAGGAACTTGGCCTCGACAGCAGCGGCGCGAGCGAAGATCGGGAAGGTTCATCCGCACGATAATCGGCGATAATGGCGGCCTTGCCTGTGATGACGAAACCATGGACCATGCCTGCCGCCCTTGCCAGATCGATGCTGCCCGCCTGAGTCTGCTGCTCGGCCCGGCGCAGTGCCGCTTCACGGTCGAGACACTGCGCGAGTGCAGCTCGACCAGTACTTTGCTGCTCGAACGCGCCCGTCAAGGAGCCCCCAGTGGTGCGCTGCTGGTTGCCGATCAGCAGACGGCCGGACGTGGTCGCCGCGGTCGTAGCTGGCTGTCGTCTCCGGAAGCCGGTCTGACCTTCTCTCTTTTGTGGCATATCCCCGGGGACATGGCGCGGCTGGCGGGACTGTCGCTGGCGGTTGGCGTCGCTGTCGCACGTTCGCTCGAAGCCTGTGGCGTCGCCGGTGTCGGACTGAAATGGCCAAACGACATCCTCCTCGACGGCGGTAAGGTCGGCGGCATCCTGATCGAACTGGAGGCCACGCCGGGAGGCATGCTGGCGGTGATCGGCATCGGCCTCAATCTGCAAATGCCTGCCGTCGGCGCAGAGGAACTGCAGGAATTCCTGCATCGCCCGGCAGCACTGGCACAGCGCTTGTCGCCGGTGCCCGAGCGCCACCAATTGCTGGCGCAATTGCTGCTCGATCTTGCCGCCGTTCTCGACGACTTTTCCGCGACGGGTTTCCCCGCGCTGCGCAGCGAATGGCAGGCGCGTCATGTCTGGCAGGATCGTCAGGTGCGTCTGCTCAACGGCGGGCTGCTGGACCGCGAGGGGATCTGTCTCGGCGCCGATGCCGACGGCGCACTCCTGCTACTGACGGCGAACGGAGTCGAGCGCTGCCTGTCCGGCGATCTGTCGCTGCAGGTGGCATGAACATCGCCATCGACGCCGGCAATAGCCGCATCAAATGGGGCGTCCATGACGGCAGCCGGTGGCTGGACAACGGCGCGCTGGCGACCGCCGATGTCGCCTGGTTGAGCGAGGCCGCCGACGAATGGCCGGTGGCGCGGGTGGTGATCTGCAACGTCGCCGGCAGCGAGGTCGCTACAAGCATCACGGCTCTCCTCGCCGGGCGGCACTCCCAGGTCTCGTTCCTGCACGCCAGCGCCGAGGCCTGCGGCGTGCGCAATACTTACGAACATCCCCGGCAACTCGGTGCCGACCGCTGGGCGGCGCTGATCGGTGCGCGCGCCTTGCTCGGCAGCGCCTGCCTGGTGGTCTGTGCCGGAACGGCGACGACCGTCGACCGGCTAGATGCGGCCGGAGTGTTTCGCGGCGGGCTGATCCTGCCGGGTTACGACCTGATGCGGGCGGCGCTGGCGAGCAACACCGCGCAGTTGCCGCTCGCCGATGGCGTTTTTCGCAGCGAGCCACGCAACACCATGGACGCCATCGTCAGCGGCTGCCTGCAGGCGCAGCTCGGCGCCGTCGAGCGGATGTTTTCGGCAATCGCCACCGAGCCCGGCGCCCGCTGCCTGTTGACCGGTGGCGCCGCCGCGCGTCTCGCAGCACACCTGTGTATCCCCTTCCAGTTGATCGACCATCTGATCCTCAGCGGACTGGTGCGCTATGCCGAATCCCTTTGATCCCTTGCGCCTGTAGACAGGAGACGCCGCATGCCGACCCACCTCTTGACGACCCTGCCCGCCTTTCTCGCCTACTTCGCCGTGGCAATGGGTTTGCTGGCGCTGTTCCTGCTGATCTACCTGAATGTCACGCCGTACCACGAGGTGACGCTGATTCGCACCGGCAACGCCGCGGCAGCGGTCAGCCTGGCAGGTGCGCTGCTGGGTTTCGCGATGCCGGTGGCCAACGTCATTGCCCATAGCGATACCCTGGTCGACCTCGCCTGCTGGGGAGCGATCGCCGGCGTCATCCAGATCCTGGCCTATCTGGTGGCCCGTTTGACACTGCCGCAACTCCATCAGGACATCCCGGCCGGACGCATCGCACCGGCGATATTTCTGGCGGCCGTTTCGCTCAGCATCGGCCTGATCAACGCCGCCTGCATGACCTACTGACCGATCCACCCCATCCCCCGGTGCTCGCCAGCGCAGCGCCGGCTTGCCAACCTTGTGATCAGGAGATTGCCATGGCGCTCATGGACTTCATCAAGAAACAGTTCGTCGATGTCATTCACTGGACGGAAGACGGCGATGGCGTGCTCGCCATGCGCTACCCGATGCAGGACTTCGAAATCCAGTATGGGGCGCAGCTGACGGTACGCGAGTCGCAGATGGCCATCTTCGTCAATGAAGGGCAGATTGCCGACGTTTTCGGACCTGGTCGCTACCGATTGACGACCAGCACCCTGCCGCTGCTGACCAACCTCAAGAACTGGGACAAGCTCTTCGAATCGCCCTTCAAGTCGGACGTCTATTTCTTTTCGACCCGCCTGCAGCTCGACTGCAAATGGGGAACGCCGAATCCGATCACCATTCGCGACAAGGATTTCGGAATGGTGCGGATGCGCGCTTTCGGCATCTACTCGTACCAGCTGAGCGATGTGCGCAAGTTTCACAGCGAGATTTCCGGTACGCGTGCGCAATACACCGTCGTCGACCTCGATGGCCAGTTACGCAATCTGGTGATCAGCTCGATGACCGACCTGTTCGGCGAATCGGGCCTGCCTTTCATCGACATGGCCGCCAACCAGGACGAACTGAGCCGGACCCTCAAGGGCAAGCTGGCAAGCGTTTTCGAACGCTACGGGCTGACGCTCGACAGCTTTGTCGTCCAGAATGTATCGCTGCCCGAGGAACTGCAGAAGATCCTCGACAGCCGCATCGGCATGAACATGCTCGGCGACCTTGGGCGCTACACGCAATACCAGGTGGCCAACAGCATTCCGCTGGCGGCGCAGAACGAGGGAGGCATTGCCGGCATCGGTGCCGGTCTCGGTGCCGGACTCGGCATCGGCCAGACGATGACGGCGGTGATGGCGCAGACCATGCCGGCCGGGACCGCGCCGGCGGTGCAGCCGGCAGCATCGGCAAGCGCTGCCGGCAATGCCGACGAACTCGTCGCGACGCTCGAAAAGCTGCATGGCCTGGTCGCCAAGGGAATCCTTTCACAGGCCGAGTTCGACGCCAAGAAGGCCGAATTGCTCGGCAAGCTGGTGTGAGCGCCGGCTAGGAGCAGGTGCCGGCCGTTCGCTCATGAAGACCGCCCGCTGCCCGTCCTGCGGTGCACCGGTCGCTTTCCGGTCGGCGACCTCGATCTATGTCGTCTGTGAGTTCTGTCGCAGTACCCTGCTGCGCAGCGGCGAGGATCTGCAGAACCTCGGCCGCATGGCCGAACTGCTCGAAGATCGCTCGCCGATCCAGATCGGCAGCACCGGCACTTTCCGCAAGCACCCGTTCACGGTCATCGGCCGCATCCAGTTGCAATACGAAGCCGGGATCTGGAACGAATGGCACCTCCTCTTCGACGACGGGCGCACGGCATGGCTGGCCGAAGCCGCCGGCGAGTGGCTGGTCAGCGCGCAGGTCGCGGTCAGCGACCCGCTGCCGGCATTCGCGGCACTGGTGCCGGAGATGCCGGTCATCCTCGACGGACGCACCTTCACCGTCAGCAATCTCGTCACTGCCCGCTGCATCTCCGGGCAGGGCGAGCTGCCGTTCAAGGTCGCTGCCGGCTACGATGTCCATAGCGCCGACCTGCGCGGGAACAATCGCTTCCTGACCATCGACTACAGCGAGACCCCGCCACTGGTCTTCGTCGGCCAGGCCGTTGCCTTTGCCGATCTCCAGCTCGCAAACCTCAAGGAGCCGGACGATCAGGCTGCCGGCGCTGCGCCACAGGTCGCTGCGCGCGCCTTCAATTGCCCGCACTGTGCGGCGCCACTGTGCATCCATTCGCCAGCCATCGAAAGCGTCGCCTGCGACAGTTGTGGATCGATCATCGGCGTCGACAACGAAAACTTCAAACTCCTGGCCAAGGCCGCGCAGGCGCTGCGCGAAGTGCCCTGGCTGCCGCTCGGAAGCCGGGGCAAGCTGGGCGACAGCGAATGGGAAGTGATCGGTTTCATGCGCCGCAGCAGCAGCTCGCAGGGCAGCGATGCGGTGTGGTCGGAATACCTGTTGTTCGACGGGCAGCAGGGTTTCGCCTGGCTGATCGAAGATCAGGGACACTGGAACTATGCGCGCACACTTTCCAACCCACCCTCGGTCGGCAGCGGGCAGACGAAGTTCAAGTATCAAGGGAACGAGTTCAAGCGCTACAACCATGGCTCGGCCGAAGTGATCTATGTCGTCGGCGAGTTCTACTGGCGGGTTGCCGTCGGTGAGACCTGTACCGTCGACGATTATGTCTGTCCGCCGCGAATGTTGTCGCGCGAGGTGACGGCGAAGGAAGCGAACTGGTCGCAGGCCGAGTATCGGCCGGCCGACGAGATCCGTACTGCTTTCGGCGTCAAGGCGCCGCCACCCCGCCAGATCGGAGTCTATGCCAACCAGCCGAACCCGCTGCTGGAAACACATCGCCGCGCTTGCCGACTGTTCTGGCAACTGGCGCTGGCAGCGACCGTCGTGCAGCTCGTTTTCTTGCTGTTCTTCGCGTCACAATCGGTACTCAAGCAGCGCATCGTGCTTTCGCCACAGAACGAAGAGGCGACGCTGAGCAGCCAGGAATTTGTCCTCAAGAGCCGCGCACGCGCGCTGCAGGTCCGCCACAGCACCGATGTCGCCAACAACTGGCTGTCGGTGAACACCACCCTGGTCGAGAAGAACAGCGGCGAGGCCTACCAGGGAATGCAGGAAATCAGCCACTACCAGGGCGTCGATGACGGCGAGAGCTGGTCCGAGGGTTCGGCGTCCGACGAAATGGTGTTCACGGCCGTGCCGGCAGGCACCTACTACCTGGTCATCGAGTACGAACTCGGGAAAGACAATGTGTCGGCAGTGGTCGACACCCTGGAGGTCATCCGTGACCCGGTGGGCTGGTCGAACTATGTGCTGCTGCTGATCTTCCTGGTGATCTTCCCCTTGTGGTCGCGTTGGCGCAAGGGTTCCTTCGAGGCACGGCGCTGGAACGAGAGCGACCTGGGTGGCGAGGCAGACTGAGGTGCGATTGCCATGATCAGGAGCAACTGGATCGCCGGCCTGCTGGCATTGTTTTTTTTTCTCGTATGCCCAGTATCAGGGCTGGAGTCTCTTTGCCCAGGATGCCGCCACCCAGACCGCGCGCGTCGCCGGCGGCGGACGCAGCTATCACAAATAATAGGTGTTCTGTTTGCTGGTGTTGGATTTCCTATCCTTCAAGAACCCCTGACAATGCGCGAAGTCGACCACTGCAAATAGGAATCCCCATCATGAAAGGGCGGCACCCGCAGCCGCCCCGATTGATCCGTTCAGACTGCGCGCAACGGATATGCTGGCGTACGGCGTCGACGAAACAGACCCATTCCCGCGAGGCCGGTGCCCAGCAGTGCGAGAGATGCCGGTTCCGGAACTGCGATGCCATCGAAGGAGACTTCTCCCACCATGATCCAGGGGTAGTCCGAGGCCGCCTGCTGGAAGAACTGCAGGTCCACACTCGACCCGGTGATGCTCAGTCCCGAGAACGTGTAGGCACGCGGTGCCGGATTGCCATCCAGCGCAATCGCATAGTTGGTCGCATCCACCGAGATCGAGGAGGGATGCCAGACGCCACCCGCGCCTGCCGAGTTGTCCACCCAGACAGTAACCGAGTTGATCGTGACCATACCGCCAAAGTCGAACGTCACCACCGGGTTGTTTTGAGCAAAGGCCTGGCTACGGTCCCAGCCTACCCAGGGAGTTTGTTCGCCGTACTGATTCCAGTTGAGCGCGGGCGAGACGCCATCGGTGAGCTTGCCGGTACCGCCACTCAGGAGAGCATTGGTCGTGTCACAAACGCCGGCGCAGGACGAATAGGTGAAATCGCGATAGTTGTAGCTGCCGTGTGCACCGTTGTTCATCGAGTAGCTGGAGACCGTCAGTGGCGCAGCCACGGCTGCAGCCGGGATCAGTACAAGGGCGAAAATTGCGGAGCTGGCCGCCATGGCACGCAGGGTAGGATTCTCAAGGGGTTGCACGTTCGGTTCTCCCGGTCTCGTAGTTGATACCTTACGAATGGATTGTTGAATGGATACAAAATATTCAGGACGGCAACAGATGTTAAGCAAGAAACGCGCCTTTCTGGTAATTGTTATTTTCTACAACAACTTGCGCGCAATTCCGCGGCACGGCGAAGAACACGATGTAAGATTTTTCGACACCTCGCGGTTCGGCATTGGCAACGCAGGGGAATGCCGGCCTGAGCACACGGGGTTCCAGAGTCATTCGCCAGGCGCTTGGCGCAGATTCAGTTGAAATCCCGGATACGCACTTCTTCGCGAGGCGGCGCACCGCGCTCGACCGTCACGCGCAGAATGTCGATCGTCCGGCCGTCCTGGGTGGCGACGATGAAACGCCAGTCGCCGGGTGCTGGATTGAGTACCCATGAGTAGCCACGAAAGCCGCGATCGCGGCCGCCGGTGCTCTGGAAAGGCCGGCGGTAGACCAGCCGCCAGCCAGCGGCTGCATGGACTTCCCAGCGGTGTTCGAGGGCCGCCGTCACGCCGAGTGGAGCGAACACCGCCGATACGCCGTACAGACGGCCACCTTCCGGCACATGCACGGTGCTCGCCTGATCGCGCCACCATTGCCACCACGCCGCCCGCTCGATTTGCAGCGTGTAACTGCCGTCCGCCTGCACGAACTCCTGTCCGACCGCCATTTGCCGCTTGACCAGCGGCACCGGCGCAATCATGTCGAGGCTGAAGGCCAGCGTCAACAGTGCAGCCAGGCTCCAGGCCGGACCGCTGCGTCCCGGTCGTCCCGGCGCCAGCCAGCGCAGGAGCAGCGTCAGGAGCAGGCCGGCGGCTGTCGATGCGTAGAACCAGAGGGGATTCAGGCTGCCCAGGGCATGCGGCAGCGCGAAATTGAAGAGCAGGATCGCATTCAGCGCAAACAAGGCCCAGGTCAGCGTGAAGCGCTGCCCGTAGTGGTCGCCGGCAAACTCGTTGCCGATCAGGAGGGCACCGAGAAAGGCCGCGGTGAGCCAGGTGCCGAGGTGTCCGGAACTCTTGAAGTAGAGAATGAAAAGCGCCGAGAAAATCCCACCGAAAAAGAACTGCAGCAGGAGATAGGGTGCCTGCCAGATGAGCGAGCGGAAGCGGCCGCGCAGCGACTTCTCGGCCTCCGGTGCCGCGACCCCGCGCTCTTCCCGGCGCGCCAGCCAGAGCGTCAGCAGCGCGGCGCCGAACAGGAAGGCACCCAGGCGCCAGAAATCGACGACCCGGATGCGCTGGCCGATGGTCAGCGCATCCCAGACGAAACCGCCGAGAAAGGCGGCCACCGGATAGAATTGCCGCAGGAAATTCCAGACCTGGATCGAATTCATGGAACCCTTTGCCCATCGGCAGGCCGGCAATGCGCACGCTCCCGTTCGTTCACCGCTGCTCCACTCTTGCCGGACGCCGCCTACGTGACCCGGAAATAGGCAAGCTGAGCGCGCAAATCGCTGGCCATGGCGTCGAGTTCGGCGGCGCTGTCGGCGTTCACGTGCATGATCGCCGTCGTCTCTTCGGCCATCTGCGATACCTGTTCGACGTTGCGAGCGATATCGTTGGCAGCAATCGCCTGCTCGTGGGTCGCGTGCGCCACTTCGCCGGCACGGCTGCGCGATTCGGCGGCTTCCCCGCTGATCGACTGCAGCATCCCGGCGACCGCATGGACTTTGGTGAGGGCACGGTCGGTCTTCGGCGTCACTTCCTGCATGCCATCGACCGTCTGCCGGGTTTCACTCTGGATCTGCTCGATCACAGCGAATTGAAACCACGCACGGTGAACGAATCATTCATTCTGTTTTCTCTCCCTCGAAAAGTGGCAAAGTGTAGCTTGATCCTGCAATGGATAACGGTTACATCCAGTTTGCCGTGGAATACGCAGCTACAAAGGGGCGAAACCTTTTTCAGGTCGCACGGCGATGGAACAAGTTCTTGGCTTCGCTTATTCCTGCACGATTCATCGCGAAAGAAAAAACCACATAGGCGATAATCCCGACGGCAATCAGCACCATCAGATTGGCAAGTGCTGACCACGGGAGGATCTGGCGAACAAGCGCCACCGAGGCATACATCAGTCCGCACGCCATAGCTGGTCTGGCCAGTGTGCTCGCTATTTCCTTCCCTGTAAGATCCATGTACTTGCAGGCTCTCAGCAGATTGAAAAGGAATACCGCTGGGAACGTCAGCAGCCATGCCAGACTCAGGCCTGTCAGGCCGAACTGAGTTCCCAGCGCAAATGCGCCGCACATGACTGCCGCTGTGATGCAGGTAATTCTGAAACTAGCATCTGCACGCCCTACAGCCTGCAAGCCGGCATGCATGATCGGCGACAGAACACGCAACGGCATGATGAGACATAGCAGGGCAAGAGGGAAGGCAGCTTCCATCCATTTCTCGCCGAGTAGTGCCTGGACGAGTTCCGGAGAAATACTGGACATGCCCCACATCACAGGAAAAGATACGAAGCTGATGCCCCGCATCCCTTTCAGAAGATAGGGTCCCACAGATTCACCACCCCGTTTAACCTGTGATAAGGATGGGTAGACGATCTGGTTCAGGATTGCCGAGAGTCGAGAAGCAGGCAAAGAGGCCAGATCCATGGACACCGAATAAACTCCCAAATCGTGCTTTCCTAAAAACTTGCCGACAATGAACACATCCGCCTGTGAATACAATAACCAGACCAACTGGGTGCCGGCAACATTGAATCCGAAATTAAACATGCTGCCACAGCCGGAAAATCTGAAGACAGGCATTCCCGAAAATGGATGGGCAATATTCAGGCCGATTGCCCGGATTACGGTCTGAAAGACACTGCCCCACGCCAAAGCGAACACACCGTACCCCAGATAAGCCATGACCAGCGTGACTAGTGCACCCCCGATGGCTGAAACAAGATCGGTGATCGCCCTGCCGCGAAACTTCATTTCCCGGTTGAGCAACGCGGAGGGTACTACAACAAACGCTGCCGGAAGGAATTGCAGCGCAATGACCTGCACGACCAGTTGCAGCCGATCATCGCCGAAAAAACCTGCGGCAACGGGAGCAACCAACACCTCCATCAAGAGACACGCGACACTATTGGACAAAACGACAATGCCGAAAATCTGCCGAATCTGTAGCAGCGACAAGTCTTTGCTTTGCACCAGCGCTGGTCCGAGCCCGATTTCCGCAATCATCGCGAGCATAGTGCTAAAGATGCTCGCCAGTGCCATCAGTCCATAATCTTCTGGATTGAGGAGTCGTATGACAAATATCGTTATCGCCCAGGTAAACCCTTGCGAGGCCAGGCGCCCAAATACGGTCCATTTGAGTCCCGTCAGAACTTGCGTACGAAGGTTCACCACTTGCAATCTCCAGTGACTGGCATTCGCACATAGTCGAGTAGCATCAACATGACGAAACGGTCATGACTTTTCATGATCGGGGTGTCCGGAAAGGGTGTCCGGAAAAGTAACGACAGTTTGCGGGACTGGCTATCGGATTCGTTGCTGTTGTTCTAGCTTTCGTTTTTCAAACAGGACATGAACCCAGTTCGGATGTTGTTTCAGGAATGGAGCCTGCACGCTCCTTGCGTAAAAAGCAGCCCTTGCAAAAATCTTCTGCATCAGGCTCCGCTCAGTTGGCTCTTTGAGAGGGGCACCGCAATGCACACAGGGTTCAGCTTGCGAGTACGTTCCATATGGATTTCCAGCCATGTCCATCAGTAGGCATGCAACAAAATTCGTATCCGTATCAGCTACCCCGACAAAGGACATTTTTGCGACCTCGCACTCTGGGAACAGGCTTCGCAATCGACTTTCGTCAAATCTGTTGACATGGCCCCAGGGAGGATTTTTCTTGCCACAGACATGGCACGTTGTACGACCAAGCCGGATGTCTTGTTTGTAGGGAACGCCTATCAGCACGTACCGGTTTGAAGTGCGACTCAACTCGCTACAAGCCTTACCAAGCAAGTTCGTAGGTATGTGCTCGAGCACTTCAGCGCAGAAGACAAGATCGAAATAGGCATCTGGAAAACTCAAGCCGGTAACATCGCCAGCCACGCATTCAATTCTTTCGTCGTCTATCCGGGGTTGTTCCAGATCCAGCGCTGTGACCCGAGTCCCACGCTCTGCCAATAGCTTCGAAAGGAAACCGTCTCTCGCACCGATATCCAGAGTATTTGCGATGTTGCCTGGCAACAGTCCCATTAGATCAGCGACTCTTTCTTGCTCTCTATCCGTATTTCGATAATCAGTTAGATCCATTACAACCCCTATAGCCGGTGATCAGTGGTCCCAGATGAGTCCTCCCAAATTCATGCGGCGGAATTCCTCAGCGTGCTGCTGTTGAAATATCGGAAGACTTGTTCAAGGATGCTCATGAGCATTGGTAGCCGATAAGATCCTCTCCCGACTCCATTCTCAATCGGCGAGCTGTCCCGATCGCAATCGTGGATTTTGCCACAGATTCTTGACGAGTCTTGCTCCGAAGCGAAAGCGAGTCTGATCCCACGGGGTGAAACGCGGCAGTTGCATCCGATCGCTTGCCGCATCGGCAACTCCCCAAGCGGTTGTCAGTGCGGCGTCGAAATCCAGGCTGCGAATGATTTCTACATCCTCGGCCCTGTAATCGAGACTTGGCTTCCCATTGGGGTAGGCAAACAAACCCACTCGCTCCTGCAGTAAGGACTCCAGAAATCGCTTGCTCTCGATCATTTCGGTATAGACCTCGGCGGGTTTCTGCCTGGCGAGGATCGGGTGCGTGACGGTGTGCGCCCCAATCGACATGCCGGCTCGGCGCATCATCTTCACTTGTCGAGAGGTCAGCATCAGGTCCGATGGCAAGCTGCCGCCGGCCACTGATGCGAGGTAATCGACTGCCTTGAGGCGTTCTGGCGCTTCCCGATACTTGACGGCATTCAGGATGCTCATGATCGCCTGACGAACGGCGGCAGCGGAGTTCAACTCATGCACACCAAGGCCTTCTCCCGAAAGATCAAGCTTCGTTTTGCCGCAATGGCGAACAGTCTCGATGATCGAGTCATTCCACATCCGGCCACCATCGAGATAACCCGTGGCGATAAAGAAGGTGGCGGTCAAACCATGCGACTGGAGAACCGGCATTGCCACAGTGAAATTATCGGCGTACCCGTCATCGAAGGTAATCGCTGCAGCCCTCGGTGGCAGCGAGTGCTCATTCAAGCGAGTTATCGCCTGGTCGAGAGGAAGCACATTGAACCATTCCTTCAGCCACCTGATGATTTGCTCAAACTCTGCCGCATCAGGATCCCAGTTCAGAACCGGATCCCGGTGCGCGAGAACGCGATGAAAAATCAGGATCGACAGGCGTCCGCCTTGCCCGCCAGGCGATAGAACACGAGCCAGTGCTTTCACGATCATTTCAGTGCCTGCTGCGTCTCTACAGAAAGAGAAGAACTGGCAGACCCAAACACGCCTGCTGCCTGAGATCCACTTTCCCTCAGCCAGCGTTGAGTGACCACGAGGACGACCAGAATATTGTAAGGCAAGTCAAAATAGGCGAGGCTCAGGAATGTCCCTCCGACAAGGTAACCAACCAGGGCAACCTGACACATCCCGGCGAGTTGATAGACCCACAGCACCTCGGGTCGATTTCTGGTCTGCTTGCGCAGTTGCCCAGCGACGCGAAGAGTCAGCACCCAGATCAGAACGAACAGCGACAGGCCGATGTAGCCATGCTCTCCGAGGACGGAGAAATAGATACTGTGTGCGGCTCGGATCACGGTGACTCCCGGCTGGGCATACATCCCGCCGGTCGCCCAATCATACATCGCAAACCCAGCACCCGTTGGTCGATGGTTGGCCACATTGATGGCCGTCTGCCAGGCCTCCAGCCGTCCCATCGAAGACTCGTCTTGCTCATACGTTTGTATCGTCGCCATACGCCGTTCCCATGAGTCAGGCATGAAAACAAGCAGCGCAGTAGCGACAGCAAGGATCATCAAGCCACCCAGCATCTTTCGATCGGCGCGATACCATAACACCAGGCCCATGGCGGAAATCGCCAAGAGCCCTCCCCGCGATTGCGTCCCCAAGGCTGCGATCGCGCACAGCAACATCAGCACCAGCAGGCCGAAACGCACTTTGGGGTGGGTGGAAACCGTCCGCAAATAGTTCATCAGAGGAACGACCATGATTAGGGCGACAGCACATGCGTTGTTGTCCTCGAAAAACCCGCCTGGAGGCCCCCATACCCTCTGCGATCCCCCAGTCAGAATGGTAAAAATCCCGCCCTTGAAACCGAAAAAACCGACCGAGAGCACATTGACCCAGAGAAACAGCTCGATATGTTTCCGCTCGTGCAAGGCCATCAAGGCGATGCCAGTCATCAACTGGATTTTCAAGATTTTGTTGAGCTGAACCCAGGACCCTGCCGGATCGAATGCGAAAGCAGTAGTCAGACATATCCATATGACAAACGCAAACAGCACGCCCACCGGCGGACTCCACGCCATGCGCAGTTTATCGCGCGTAGTCAGCAACGAAATCAACACCGTACCCGCTGCTGCAGCGGCAAGCGGCAGTTCGGTGGCAAAGCCAAAAGCCAGCTTGTGCGGGTTCATCACACTGAGCCACGTCCACAACATCACGCCAACCCAGGTATGACGAAACACAAAGGGCAGGACTGCCAGGACGATGCTCACTACCAGCAAGTCACGCATGCGAGCTTTCCGAACGCCTGTCGGGGCGCGGCTCTGCCACGGCCTGACGTTCCACATTGGCCCGCCCATGATCCAGATGGGCGCTGGGAGAACTGTCCCCAGCCGCCCTTTCCTTCCTCTGCTTCACGATCCGGGGAGGCAAACTCAAGATTCCCTCCTCTCGCCAGCAACGCGGCGATACGTGTCCAGCCACTGGGCTCGTACCCGCGTCCAAGCAAATCGCTCGGCTTGTCTCAGGCCGGCCTGCCTCAGACCTGCGGCCAGAGAAGCGTCCTGTAAAACACGCAGAAGTTCTCGTGCCATGGCCTCGTGATCACCGATTGGGACCAGCAGGCCGGAAACGCCCTGCTCAATCATGTCCGGGATCCCGCCCGCACAGGTACTCACTACCGGAACACCACTTGCAAATGCCTCGAGGATCGAGATCGGCATGTTGTCTACGGTACTCGGATTGAGCAGGCAATCCGCAGTGGCGTACAGTGCCGGGATATCCGAGTTTTCAATGCGACCGGAAAAGCGCACACGCTCCTGCAGGCCCAACTCCGCAACCAGCGCCTGCAAGCGAAACAGTTCCGGGCCACTCCCGGCAACGGTCAGCCGGGCCCGCGGAAAGGTGGGCAGTATACGCGCGAAGGCACGTATTGCTGTCGGCATGTCGTACCAGGGTTCCAGATTACGGGTGACCACCAGATGCGGAGCATCACCGAAGGATCGCTGTGGAACCGGCGCAAAGCGCGAAAGATCAATGATGTTCGGGATTACTTCGGCAGTTAGTCCGTATCGGGAAAACACCCGCTGCAGGAATGCCGAAGGCGTGACTCGCAAGGATACCTTGGCCAGCATGCGGAGCACGTGTCGTGGCGCATGCGCCAAGAACTTGTCGGCATACCCACCCCGGTAGTTGATGATCACGGGAGTGTTGCGCAGATGCGCGATCCATATTGCCGGAGCTGCAATCAGATGCCATGCCCAGCCGGAATTGGCCAGAACATGCATCACCCCTGCTCGCCCGGCGGCCTGCCAGAGATGCAGCAGATATGGCAGAAGACGAAAGCCCGCGCGCACCACGGGCAGGCGGCCAATCCACTCAGGCCGATAGGGTGAATTGGTACGCACCAGCGCCACATCCAGGCCCTCGGCCCGCAGCAGGCGGACGAGCTGGTCGCATTGACCCGCCATGCCACCGGACGGCGGCGGTAGCGGTCCGACCACGCAAATCGCTGGCCAGCGTCCGTCGATGTCCAGAACCTGTCGCGTGTCACTAGCCATTGTCACATTCCCGACCCAGAAGCTGGTTGATGACAGAAGTTTTCAGTTTGCGTTCCTCTCTCTGACAACACATTGTGCGCACTCAGCCATGGAGTGAATTCCCTTAGAATATTCTGGCGAGGTATCTGCGACGAGGAAGTATGTCACGGGTCACGGGCAAGGGGTCAATGGGAACGTTATCGAAACAGCCTCTTGCTGCGCTTCTCGGGTCCATTTTTTGTATAGAATACACAGGCTTTGAAATTCATAGCAGTCAATCAACTGCAACCGATGAAGTTCCATGGGGCTCCATTTGTCCAGGGAAATGGGTACCGACGCAGTCGGTTTGCAAACCGTGTTGACGGTAGCCTGTATTTCGGGCTTGGGACCAGGACTACTCATTCCCAATAATCCCGTGTTACGCAAAGAGGCGCCAAGTCGCTTGGCCGCCACACGGTGACTGCGCTTCCGACCCCTTTGGCGCGTGCTGATCAGGTCTTCAACAACGCCACCGAACTGCAGCTGCAACTTTGGGTGAGTGCCTGATTGCACAAATATTAACAGGATAAGGCAGGTACTGAATGGCGAAGATTTGCGGCTTCATCAGCGATGACGTTCGACCCGAGGCGGTGGATGTGACGCTGCAGGCCATGCTGGGAACGATGAAACACGATGATCGGGAACATCGGGAGTTCTGTTTCCCGTTTGCGGGTGGCGGACTGGCCATAC
>NZ_SPMX01000059.1 GCF_012940005.1 Candidatus Accumulibacter contiguus
GACGTTCAGCCTCGCGACGTGCAGCAACCTCGGCCGAGGTTGCCGCTCGCCGCGAGGCCGAACGTCAGGCGGCCGAGGTTGCTGCACGTCGCGAGGCTGAACGTCAGGCGGTCGAGGTTGCCGCTCGTCGCGAGGCCGACCGTCTGGCCGTAGAGGAAGCCCTTCGGCAGGAAGAGGATGAACGCCAGGCCGTTGAGGCAGCGATCGAGCGCGAAACCCAACGCCAGGCCGAGGAAGCACAGCGAACCCGCGCCGCCACGGCCGCAGCACTTGCACCGAAGCTCAAGACCGAGGAACAAACCGTGGTGATGATTGCCGACGACTCGAAGGTGGTCCGCGTCAAGACCAGCCGCCTGCTCACTGCACACCGATATCAGGTTCTGATGGCCGAAGACGGTCTGGACGCGGCGAGACAAATCGAGATTTCGGCGCCCGACGTACTGGTGACCGATGTGGACATGCCGGGAATGAATGGATTGCAATTATCGCGCCAGTTGCGCGACAATCCCCGCACCGCTCATCTGCCGATCATCATGGTGACCTCCGACAACGAACAGCTACGTGCCGACGCCGCCGCCGCCGGGGTCAACGTGGTGCTTGGCAAGCCTTACCCCGAAGAGCAACTCATTAGCCACATTCAACAACTCCTGCGGAGCCAGGCTGGCGCTTGAAGACTGCTGGGCATCAGCGACGTGGCCGACGACTGCTCCCCGGAATCACACCAGGAGTGCAGGAAAGTCATGGCAGTGATGCATCAGCAGCGATTACCGGACAGCGCCGAAAGCGCTGCTGCGGAATTCCTGGTCGTCTGTCTGTGCGCCGAATGGTGCGGTGTTTGCCGGGAATATCGCAGCGCTTTCCAGGAAATCGCCGGGCAGTTTTCTACGGCACGGTTTCACTGGCTGGATATCGAAGCACACGCAGATGAACTGGGCGACCTGGATGTGGAAAACTTCCCGACGCTGCTCATCAAGCGTCGGGAATGGGTACTTTTCTACGCCAGCATGCCTCCTTCTCCGAGTCACCTGCAACGCACCCTGAGGGCCTTCCTGCAACAAAGCGCAGATGAGAGTCGGGCGTACGCGCACGCCAGTGCGGAGCGGCGCGGCTGGCAGGAAAATATAGATCTGCGGCGGCTTGGCCCCGACGAGCTGGCGAGGATCTGCACGTAGCAGCGTTGACGCGCTCGGCAGCAGTTTAAGGGTGAAGTCATTGGCGGCCTTCCCGGGCTACGGCAATCGCTGACGCGACTTTCACATTAAACTCCTTTGGGGTCTGGATGAGAAAGGGGATGAGGCGATGGATGAGCACAAGCCGAGCAATCAGCACTTGAAGCTTCAGCGCATTGACGTTGAGCTGATCGCGAAGCTGAATCTCGCAGACTTCCAGAACGCGGTGCCGATGCTCCGCGAACTGAGCATCGTCAACGATGCCGATGAGGCGCTCGAGAGCCTCGAACTCGGCATCGAATCCATTCCGGCGTTTCTGCAAGCCAAGGTCTGGCAGGTCGAAGCGCTCGGAGCAGGACAGCGCTACCGTATCGGCGATGTCGATGTGCGGCTCGACGCGGCGTTGCTGACACACCTGACCGAGGCCGAGACTGCGACCGTCTCTTTTGTCCTGCGTCGCCGTGGCGATTCCGCCGGCGAACTGGCGCGACTTGAATGCTGCGTGCAGCTCCTGCCCCGCAACCAGTGGGGAGGACTATCGCAATTCCCGGACATGGTCGCCGCCTTCGTGCAACCCAATGACCCGGCAGTCGATCGCCTGCTCAAGCAAGCCAGCGAGGTGTTGCGCAGGAATGGCCGGAACCCGGCGCTGGATGGCTACCAGGGCGGTGCTCGGCGCGCCTGGGAACTCAGCTCCGGCATCTGGAGTGCCGTCGCGGCAATGGGGCTCGACTACGCGCTGCCACCGGCGAGTTTCGAACACAGCGGCCAGAAGGTGCGGGGACCGACACAGCTTGCCGAGTCGGGGCTCGCGACCTGCCTCGACCTGGCGCTGCTGTTCTCCTCGGCGATCGAGCAGGCCGGTCTGAATCCGCTGCTGGTGTTCACCAAGGAGCACGCCTTCGCCGGCGTCTGGCTCAAGCCAGAAGAATTTTCGAGCAGCGTCATCGACGACGTCGCGTCTCTGCGCAAACGCGTCAGGCTCAAGGAATTGCTGCTTTTCGAAACCACCCTGGTGACGCAGCGGCCGGCGCCGGCATTCTCTTATGCCGTCCAGTGCGGCGAGCAGAACATCGTTGAGGAGGATGCCTTCGAACTCGCGGTCGACATCCGGCGCGCCCGCCTACAGCGGATCAAGCCACTGGCGAGCGTCGACTTGCCCGGCACCGCTGCCGGCGGCGAGCCAGCAGCAGCGCTGGAACCGGCATTCGCCGAAGCGCCCGAACTGCCGGACGAAGATATTTCCGGCGAAGCAGACCCGGCGACACTCAGGCCCGCCGATCGCCTCGCGCGCTGGCAACGCAAGCTGCTCGACCTGTCGTTGCGCAACAAACTGCTGAATTTCCGCAGCAGCAAACAGGCGCTGACGCTCGAGGCTCCCGACGCCGCTGCCCTTGAGGATCGGCTATCGGAGATGCTGCCCTTGAAGCTGCTGCCCCGGCCCGATCTCATGGACGGCGCCGATCCCCGCAATCTGGCCATCCACGAAGCGCGCGAGCGTGAAGACCTGCGCCGCCAGCATGCCCTTGACGCCCTGCAACGTCGGGAGGTCTTTGTCGCGATCACGCGCGAGGAACTTGACAGCCGTTTGGTCGATCTCTATCGAACGGCTCGCAGCACACTCCAGGAGGGCGGCGCGAACACGCTCTTCCTCGCGCTCGGATTCCTTTGCTGGAGCCGTGACGAAAAGGGCGACCAGCAGCGGATCGGGCAACGCTACCGCGCACCGCTGTTGCTGGTGCCGGTGACCTTGAACCGCCGCAGTGTCCGTTCGGGTTTCACCCTGACCCTGCATGACGACGAGCCGCGCTTCAATCCGACACTGATCGAGATGCTGCGCCAGGATTTCAAACTCAGTCTCGGGGTTGCCGACGGCGAACTGCCCAGGGATCAAGGTGGCCTCGACGTCACTGCGATCTGGCGATTGGTGTCGCAGGCGATCAAGGACATCAAGGGCTGGGAAGTCAGCGAAGAGGTGGTGCTGTCGATGTTCTCATTCGCCAAGCATCTGATGTGGAAAGACCTCAGCGAGCGCACCGAGCAATTACGCGACAATCCGGTGGTCCGTCATCTGATCGACACGCCGCGCGAGAGCTATCCCGCGCAATTGGCTTTTCCCGAGCGCAGCCGGCTGGACCGCGAGTTCGCGCCGGAGCAGACCTTCTGCCCGCTGGCTGCGGATTCATCGCAGCTTTCGGCGATCATCGCCGCCGTGCGCGGCAAGGACTTCGTCCTCATCGGACCACCGGGGACCGGCAAGAGTCAGACCATCGCCAACCTCATCGCGCAGTGCCTGGCCGAGGGCAAGCGCGTACTCTTCGTCTCCGAGAAGATGGCGGCGCTCGATGTGGTCTACCGGCGCCTGCGCGAAGTCGGTCTCGGTGAGTTCTGCCTTGAACTGCATTCCAGCAAAGCCAGAAAGCTCGACGTCCTGGCACAGTTGCAGGCAGCCTGGGCGGCGCAGGGCAGCATCGATGCCGACGCCTGGCGCGCCGAAGCGCAGCGCCTGCAAGGGCTGCGCGACCAGCTCAACGTCTATGTCGAACGCCTGCATCATCGGCACCCGAACGGAATGACGATTTATCAGGCCATCGGGCGCGTGCTGGATGGCGAGGGTGATGATACGCGCAGCAAGGTACCCGCGCTGGCCCTGTCGTGGCGCAGAGCCGATGCTCATGATGCAGCCGCCATGGCAGCGATGCGCGAGATCACCGACCGTCTGCAGGTCAATGCAGTGGCGGTGGCTCAGGAGGATCTCAGGAACGGACCGCTGGCGCCAATCGGACACGCCGACTGGTCGCCGAGCTGGCAGCAAGCGTTCGTCGAGGCAGTTGGCCGTGTTCAGACGGATCTTCCCCCCTCGCTCTAATAATTTCAAGCACTTAGCTCATTTGTAGGCATGTAACGGTACTAATGTTTTCAAGCACTTAAACAGCTACGGGGGAAGACCCGTCAGAGCACGCTGCAGCTTCTGCGGAACGCTGCGGAACGTTTCTGCGAAGCCAGCGGACTACCGCGCACACCGCTCGACCGTCGCCGGCGCGGCGCCCTCGGCGTCCTCGCGGGAATCCTGTCGCAGGCCAGCGGCGACGATTGGCCATTCATCCTGCGCACCGACGCCGCAGCCTTCACCGAACCCTTGCCGGCCGATCGGGAGCTGCCCGCCAGACACCGCGAACGCAGCGGCGAAAACCTGCCGCCCTGGCCGGAGGCCGTCATCAGCGCCTGTCGGCGCGGCCTGGCCTTGCTGCAACAGCGCCGTGCGCTGTTCGACCAGATCGGCGAGCCCTGGTCGGCAGCGGTGGTCGAGGATCTGCAGCAGGGACTGCAGCTCCTCGCCGAAATCAAGCGCCTGTGTGGGCAGTTGTCGGTCGAGTATGACCCCCTGGTCGAGCAATTGGACGTGCTGCAACTGCAGCGCGACTGGGCAAAGGCCGAAAAGGCCATGTGGCCGATGTCCTGGCTGGCCAGACGCCGGATTCGCGCGACTCTGCAGACCGTACTGGCCGGTGCCGGTGAGCCGGACATCGCCGGCGACCTGTTTGCGCTGGCGAGGATCCGATCGCGGCGCGCGCAGGTGTCGGCGCTGGCGATCGGCAATGCTACCGACGGCGTCTGGGCCGGCCTCAAGACGCGGCCGGAACTTGCCGAGTGTGCGCTCGACTTCCAGCAGGTGCTGCGGGGGCTGCAAAAGGAGCAGCCCTGCGGCAATGTCGGTCGCTTCGCGGCGGTTGCCGACGGTCGCTGCGGCGAGCGCCTGGCCAGGCAGTTGCGGCAGCTGCGCAGCTTGCAGGCGCTCGATGCCGAGCTGCAGACGCTCGACCATCTCGGCCCGCTCACCGCACAGCTCTGGTCCGGTCTCGGCACACGTTCGGAAAACCTCGCAACCGCCCTCGACCTCCAGACGGCAATCACCCAGCTCGCCGACTCACCCGACGAGTTCGCTGCCATAATGACGTCGCTGCAGCGTCTCCTCGGCGACAACGGGGCGCGTCTCGATCCCGCCACCGCCGATGCATATCTTGACACCTGCGGCGCGCTGCAACCGGCGATCAGCCACCTCTGTGCAACCGGCGGTTTTACGGCAGCCGTCAGTCATGCTTTTGCAGACATCCCGCTCGATCAGCTGGATGAGCGCTGCACGGCGATGCTCCGCTTGGCGAACCGGCTGCATGCCTGGTGCGCCTGGCGCAAGGTTGGTGAACAGGCGCGGGCTCTCGGCTTGGCGCCGCTGGTCGCGGCGATCGAGAACAGCGAATTGGCACAGGGAACGCTGCGCCGGGCCTTTGAAATCAACTACAGCCGCTGGTGGTTAAACGCGGTGGTTGATGAAGAGCCGGTCATCCGCGGCTTCGTCGCCGCCGAACACGAACAGCGCATCAACGATTTTCGCGCCCTCGACGAGCGCTTTACCGAACTCACGCGGGCACGCGTTCGCGCCGGGCTGTGCGCCGCATTGCCGACGCAGGACGGGGTGACTCGCAGTTCCGAATGGGGGATCCTGCGCCACGAGATCAACAAGAAGAAGCGGCATCTGCCGCTGCGCGAGTTGATCCAGCGCATCCCGACAGCACTGACGAAGCTGACACCGTGCCTGCTGATGAGCCCGCTGTCGATTGCCCAGTACCTGGCCGCCGACGCCAGTATCTTCGATGTCGTCGTCTTCGACGAGGCCTCACAGATTCCGGTCTGGGATGCCATCGGCGCGATCGCACGTGGCCGCCAAGTGGTCATGGTCGGCGACCCACGGCAGTTGCCGCCGACCAATTTCTTCGACCGTGCCGAATCGGAGTTCGACGAAGAAGATATCGAAGCCGACCTCGAAAGCATTCTCGACGAATGCCTCGGTGCCAACCTGCCGACGATGCACCTGGCCTGGCATTACCGCAGCCGCCACGAGAGCCTGATCGCCTTCTCGAACCACCGCTATTACGGCGGCTCACTGGTGACCTTCCCTTCGCCGGTCACCACCGACCACGCGCTGAGTTTTCATTACGTCCAGGGCGTCTACGAGAAGGGCGGCGCGCGTATCAACAAGTCCGAAGCGAAAGCGCTGGTTGCCGACCTGGTCGACCGCCTGAAATCCCCCGCTTTCCGGGAATCGCGGCTGACCATCGGCGTCGTCACCTTCAACACCGAGCAACAGGCGTTGATCGAGGATCTGCTCGACGAAGAACGGCGCCGCGACCCGTCGATCGAGCCGCACTTCGCCGACGTGGAACTGGAACCTGTCTTTGTCAAGAACCTCGAAAGCGTCCAGGGCGACGAGCGCGACATCGTCTACTTCTCGATCACCTATGGCCCTGATCACGCGGGCGCCGTTTCGATGAATTTCGGCCCGATGAACCGCGCTGGCGGCGAGCGGCGGCTCAACGTCGCCATTACCCGCGCCCGTCATGAACTGCGAATCTTTTCGAGTCTCAGGGCCGAACAGATGGACCTCGCCCGCACGCAGGCGATCGGCGTTCGCGACCTCAAGCACTTCCTCGATTTCGCCGAACGTGGCGCGCCGGCGCTGGCCGAAGCCAGGACCGCCAGCCTCGGTGATTTCGAAAGCCCGTTCGAGGAAGCCGTCGCCACCGCGCTCGCCCATCAGGGCTGGGAACTGCATACCCAGGTCGGATCCTCGGTTTTCCGCATCGATCTGGCGGTCGTCCATCCCGATGCCAAGGGCGTTTACCTGTGCGGCATCGAATGCGACGGCGCCACCTATCACCGCGCAGCGACTGCACGCGACCGCGACAAGCTGCGCGAACAGGTATTGCGCGGCCTCGGTTGGGAAATCCTGCGTGTCTGGTCGACCGACTGGTGGATCGATGCTGCCGGCACGCTCGAAAAAATCGACGCCGACTTGCGCAAGCTACTTGAAAAGAGCCGCAGCCAGCGCGCTACAGAGGCTGCAGCCGCCAGTCCGTCGTGATACATTCATGCTATCTGCATGGCCTTCAAGATCGCTAACTGCTTGTCGGCGAAAGTGCTGGCCTGCGCTGTCAGCTCGGCGATGTTCTCTTCAACCGTCTCCAGCGTCTTGCCCTCCTTGATGATCTTCTGCCCTTGCGACGCTAGAATTTGCCACACCATCTGCGCCCAATCGCTGGGTTGCTTCTTGCCTTGACTGACGGCCAGCAGGAAGAGTTGCGAAATACGACCCAGGGATACGCCACCGCCGGTCACCGGGCTGGCGAGAAAGCCGAGGTCGCTACTGCCTCGGGCTTTCTGCAGCAGATGGGCGTTGAGCTTGTCGGTACATTTCCTGGCTTTGGCGGTCGCCGCCTCGTCCTGAGCTGCGGTCAGATGAGTTGCGCCAGTGAGGATCATGAGCGCCTGCACGATCTGGGCGAAGAGCACCCCTTTATCCTTCAGTACCTGTTCCAGCTGGCCCAAAGCCTTCGGCTTGTGGTCGGCAAGCGCGTCCAGAATGGGAAGGTAAATCGCCTCACTCATGGCGGACTCACCCAAAGTCCCGGCAACCTTCAAAGGAACATCGGCACGAGATTTCGTCAGCACTACCTTCTGTTGGCGCAGGGCTTCGACCTGCTCCAGTGGGTTGAGCTTGCGTGCCCCCTTGACCCAGTAATCACGGCGGAACTGCTGGTTGACCATGAAGTCGCGTACCGTCTGGCGAAACATCGGGTCGGGGATCTCGTTTAGCAGGGTCAGCTGCTCGGCGGTGAGATTCAGAGCTTCGAGATGATCGAGGTAGTGGGCCGAGCAGGCGTAATCGAGCTTGGCCGGCGAGAGCCACTCGGCCATCCGCGAGAAGGGTATGGGCAGCCAGTCGCGGTTGAAATACTCATGCGCCAGGTAGTTGCGATTATGTCCTTTGATCTGTTTGAGCCGTTCGTGCACCGATGGGTTGGCACGGGCGTAGCCGGGATTGGTGGCGATGAGCTTCTCGGCAAATTCAAGCGCTGCGTCGATGCGCTGGACGATGCCATGACCTTCAGCACCCAGGGTGGATGCGTGTTCGGTGAGCAGGTCGCGCATCGGCACCATGGCAGCCCAGCCGGGCTGGGTGTTGTAACTGATGTAAAGAACCCCGCCCACTTTGAGCTTGCGATGAATGAAGTCGACGATGACCTGCTGATTCTCTGCGGAGATCCAGCTCCAGATGCCGTGGATGCCAATGTAGTCGAATTCGGGCAAGTCGGAACGGTTGCAGAAGTCCACAAAAGAATCGTCGTAAAGTTTGGCACCTGAACCGGAGGCCGCAGCAAGCGCCTGTGCGAAACCCGCCTGCGACGGGTTGAAGTCCGTGCCGTACCACTGCGTCAGCGAAGCTGCTGCATGCAGATTGGCGCTCATGCCTTGGCCAAAGCCAAGTTCGCACGCAACCAGCACTTCGGGGAAGACCAGGCCTGCGTTAAGGAAAGCCATTCTTGCTCGCAGCGGGTTCAACTCTGGGTAGTAGCCATAGGTGTAGCCTATATCGGCAACGTAGCCGGCAGTCCAATCGCGCATGATTTGTCCTTGTCAAGCCAGCTGTTTGATCCGAGCAGGCAAAGGCGCGCCGCAGCGAGCGTTTATCTTCTTCGGCGAGCCATGCTATCTTGTTCAGCTGCTATGACCAGCCAAGGCGATGATTTTCTTTGGTTTTTCTGGTGGGCGATAGTGGGTTCGAACCACTGACTTCCACCGTGTGAAGGTGGCACTCTACCACTGAGTTAATCGCCCCAATTCCTGTTGCAGCGATGATGTCACACCGAGATCGTCACCACGCACACGGCTGCAAAGCTCATCTGTTTCCGCATGGATCGGTACCTTTCCGCCCCGGTACGGTCCGCCATAGCCACGGAAGCCGGGATTACATCACAAGTCGCTAGCCCGGTCAATCCGCTTAACTGGCACGGATGCAGCTGGCGTAAAACCCGGACCACCACTTTTCGCTGTGTTAGGATCAATGATTGCCAGGGTGTTGGTCTGGTAATTATCGCTTGTGCATGAGCGAAGGAGGTGTTGGCGAGAGGGCTTTTATTGATCGCAAGAATCTGGATGGAGGGCCTGTGCTATGGAACTGGCAATGCGTTTCAAGAATGACAAGCTGGTTGGCGATTTCTGGGGAGGCCTTGCGGCGATGCTGGTCGCTCTGCCGTCGGCGATCGCTTTTGGCGTCACCATTTATGCCTCGATCGGTCCTGCCTATGCCGGTCTGGGCGCACTCGCAGGGATTCTCGGAGCGGCTGCTCTCGGCCTGGTGGCGCCGAGCCTGGGTGGGACCAATCGGCTGATCACGGCGCCGTGTGCACCCGCCGCTGCGGTTCTCTCGGCGTTTGCCATCGAACTCGTGCAACTGGACGTCGACCCGGCGTTCATCGTGTTGCGGCTGACCGCCCTTGGCCTGGTGGCCGGGTTGATTCAGATCCTTCTCGGCTTGATGCGGATTGGCAGCCTGATCAAGTACATTCCATTTCCGGTGGTCAGTGGCTACCTGACCGGGGTGGGCCTGATCATCATCGGCAGCCAGATTCCGAAATTCCTCGGCGTATTCGGCAATCAGTCCCTGTGGCGCACGCTCACCTCACCGCAGACATGGCAATGGCAGAGTGCGCTGATCGGCGTCGTCACGGCGACCGTGATGCTTGGCGCGCCTTTGGTTACCCGCGTTGTGCCGGCGGCCATCCTCGGCCTGCTGGCCGGGGTGCTCACCTATTTCGGATTGGCGCACTTCGTGGACGAATCGATGCTGGTCCTCGAAGGCAACAAGCTGATCATCGGGCCACTCGGCGGTTCCGCTGCGGGCATGCTCGAGGCGGTCACCGGTCGTTGGCGGGACATCGGCGAGCTCAAGCTCGGCCAGATCGCCGCCCTCATGTGGACGGCGCTTACCCTGGCCGTGTTGCTGTCCATCGACACGCTCAAGACGGCCGTCGTTCTCGACGCACTCACCCGCAGTCGCCACGACTCCAACCGCGAACTGGTTGCGCAAGGTCTGGGCAATGTCGCCTCGGCCTGTGTCGGCGGTATGCCAGGCGCAGGGCAAATGGGTGCGACCCTGGTCAACCTGGCGAGTGGCGGACAGACGCGCGTCTCCGGAGTCGTTGAAGGTGTGCTGGCGCTGCTCGCATTTCTCGCCCTGGGAGCGTTCATCGCCTGGATACCGGTCGCTGCTCTGGCGGGCATCCTGATCGTCGTAGGTATCCGGATGATCGACCTCAAGAGTCTTCACCTGCTCGAATCCTCGTGGACGATGCTTGACTTCGCGGTGATTCTGGCGGTAGTGGCTGTGGCGCTCGCTTACAGCCTGATTGCGGCGTCAGCGGTGGGCATTGCACTGGCGATGTTCCTGTTCATTCGCGAGCAGTTGACGAGCACGGTCATTCGCCGCAAGGCCAACGGCAGTGAACGGTTCTCGAAGCGGGTGCGCCTGGGACACGAGATGGAACTGCTCGAACAGCGCGGAGACCGGACCACGATCCTGGAGCTGCAGGGCAGTCTGTTTTTCGGTACCAAGGACCAGCTGTACACCGCCCTCGAGCCTGAATTGAGCAAGCGCACCTACATCGTGCTCGACATGCGCCGCGTCCAGTCGGTTGACGTCACGGCGGTGCACCTCTTGAGTCAGATCCGGGATTCGCTGATTGAACGCGGTGCTTTCCTGGTCTTCAGCGGCTTGACGCATACCCTGCCCAACGGGCGGAATCTTGCCGAGCTGTTCGAGCGGATGGACCTCACGACCACGACCGATCATGTCCAGGTGTTCGGAGAACTCGACGACGCAGTCGAATGGGTTGAAGACCAGGTACTGGAGGACAAACTGGCGAAGGCGGCCGAGGTTCCGCCGCTCGAGATCTACGAGATGGAAATCTTCAAGGACTCCAAGGAGGATTCGCTGATTGCGCTTGTCGAGTGTCTAGAACGTCGCTCGGTGGCAAAGAACGAGAAGGTGTTCTCGATCGGTGATGCGGCTGACCGGCTATATCTCATACGCAAGGGGGCCGTGCGCATCACCACGCCAGTTCCTGGGACAGGCAGCAGCCGTCACCGCTTGACCTATGGGCGTGGCGATTTTATTGGCGGCCTGTCCTTCGTCACCAGGGCGGTCAGTTTCAGCGCCGACGCCACAGCCATGGAAGAAACCGAACTCTACGTGTTGCACCGAGAGAGCTTCGAGAAACTGTGCGAAGAGCACAGACGGCTCGCCTTGCAGCTGATGCAGGCAATTGCCCAGGTGCTGGCATTGCGCCTGAGCTACGCCGACAAGGAACTGCTCGCGATGCAGGAGTAGAGGGTCTTGGGAGGGTCTTGGCGCATCATCGGGATAGCTGATGTAGCCATGACCGTTAATGTGAAAGTCGCGTATGCGACTCACGAGAGGGAAACGGTCAGACTTTCATGATCGGGGGTGCCTGGCAAAGTCATGACCGTTAGAACCGCAGCGTTTTTTCATCAGGGAACCTGGTATGGAAGGCGACCGGAACAAACTCGTTCGGCAGTCGGACGGCACGCCCCAGCAGAATCAGGCCAATGGCTTCAAGGGAAGCGTGTGACAACCTCTCCAGATCGATCAGATATGCGCTCAATCCAAGTGCGCCGAAATTACGCCCACGAACGATGAGCCTGCCGTTGGAGAGATCGCAGCGGAAGTTGACTTGTACCGGGATCGATCCCGCGAGAGTGAATCTGACGCTGCTGCCATTTCTGGCAAGATCCACATTTCTTTCCCCTGTTATTCTCAGATTGAGCAGGTCCAGCTCATCACGAAGCTCTTGGGCCTTTTCGGCCGGGCGGATGACGTCTAAAGCCTCAGTGGCATAGCGTAGGCGTAAGGTGACGGTTTCGATCAGAGCCATCTCCGAGTTGCTGCGCGTTCGGTAGTTGACGAACCCCTCGGCGCATCGACCAGTGCCAAAGCGATGTCGAAAATCAAGCGTGTAGCCTACCAGGGATAGCGCAGGTTTGATGACGTTAAGGTGCTGTGTGAACTGATTCAGGTAGTCGAAGATCAGCCTCAGCGCGCGGTCAAAGCGTTGCTCGATTTGCTGCTGCGAACGATCTTCTTCGATTTTTTGTTGCGAAAGCCTCTCTGCAGCGTGTGCAAGTTCTGCCAGCAGACCCTGCCCAGACCTGTTGGGGGATGGGGCTTCCCCCGTTTGCGTTTTGGAGCTTGCGCCCTTGGCATCGGCAAAGGTATGCTGATACACAAGACCGATTGTCGAGTTCGCTTGACCCACTGGTCTGCTCGGCGCTGACCTGCATACGCTCAACTTCTCGTCGATGCTGGCTATTGAATTGTCAATGTCGTCCATCAGCGCCTGGACTTGCTCGGCGCTGACCGTGTCCTGTTTTCTGGATGGCAAGGGAGGTTTGTTCTGCATTTCAACACTCCTGCTGAATACCCGTGTCAAGATACGGAATATACTCCTTAATGAGGAATCAGGCCTGACCACCCAGAGGAGATTACGTTCCGGTATTTTTCGAGAAAAATGTCCATGTCGCGTCCCTTGTCGTGCGATAGTCTGGCTCCCTGGCTGAGCTTGCGGATCTCCCCGTAAATTCAATCCAGAGTTGGGTGCGGCAACACCTCTTTTTGGGATCAGCCATTGGCTGCGCCAAGCGCTAGCCTATGGGTTTGCGGCGCATGCACAAGCACATGGATACGGACAGAACGGACGATACGCGGCCACACTGGGAATACGACTCGACGCTACTGCGCGCAGTGTTGCAGACGATTCCCTACCCGGTCTGGCTCAAGGATCCCGACGGCGTCTATCTGGCGTGCAACCGGACTTTTGAAGGCCTCTACGGCGCCAGCGAAGCAGATCTCGTCGGCAAGACCGATTACGATTTTGCCGCGCCTGCGTTGGCCGATTTCGTCCGCGAAAAGGATTGCGCTGCGGTCGCCACCGGCAGTCCGTCGCGCAACGAGGAATGGCTGACCTTTGTCGCAGACGGGTATCGCAGCCTGTTCGAAACCGTCAAAACGCCGATGCACGACAGCAAAGGACGCCTGATCGGTGTGCTCGGCATCGCCCGCGACATTACCGAGCAGCGCACCCTCGAATCGACGCTGATGGCCACCGCCAGCTTCGTTTCGCAGCACCACGGCACGGACTGCTTCGACGCACTGGTCCGTTTCACTGCCGAGACATTCGACGCCGACCATGTTCACATCGCACTGCTGGAGCCCGATCCGACCCGGGTACGGGTGATCGCAGTCTGTGCCGATGGTCAGCGGCGCGAACCCGGGTACGTCTATGCACTGTCCGGGACGCCCTGCGAGAATGTCTTGCAGCGAACGCGCAAATGCTACAGTAGTCATGTGCAGGCGCTGTTTCCGGAGGACCGCGACCTTCTGACCATGCAGGCCGAAGCCTACATCGGCGAGCCCATTCTCGACGGCAACGGTGAGGTGGTCGGCCTGATCGCGATGGTCAGCCGGCGGACGCTGGCCTACTCGCAGACCATAGAAGCCGGCATGCGCATCCTCTCCGCCCGTGCCGGTGCCGAGCTGACGCGGCGGCAGGCGGAAGCCGCGCTATACGCCAATGAGGAGCGCTACCGGCGGATCAGCTCGCTCACCAGCGATTTCATCTTCTCCTGCGCGCGCTCGAACGACGGGTTGTTCCGCATCGGCTGGTGTGCGGGCAATGCCGTGGACGTCTTCGGCTTCAGCACCGATGAACTGATCACGCGCGGCTGCTGGCGCTGTTCGGTGGTGGCCGAGGACCAGCCGCTGTTCGAACGCCACATCACCCGGCTTGCCCCTGGCCAGTCGAGCGATTTTACCCTGCGCATCACTCATGGCGACGGCAGCATGCGCTGGCTGCGTTGCTACGCGCATCACGAGAACCATCCTGCAGCAAGCGGACAGCACCGGCTTCATGGAGCTTGCCAGGACGTGACGGCCCAGCATCTGGCGGAAGCGTCGCTGCGCGATAGCCAGGAGCAGCTGCGACTGATCCTCGATTCGGCGGCCGAGGCGATCTTCGGTGCCGATATCAACGGAATATGCACTTTCGTGAACAAGGCCTGCCTGCGCATGCTCGGCTACGAGCACGAGGAGGACATCGTCGGCAAGGAAGTCCACGCGCTGATCCACCATACCTATTCCGACGGCCGTCCCTACCCGAAAGAAGCGTGTCATGTGCGGCGCGCTACGCTCGCAGGCAAGAGCACGCACGTCGAAGGCGAGGTGCATTGGCGCGCCGACGGCACCAGCTTCCCGATCGAATCCTGGTCGCACCCGATGTTCCGTGGCGGTGATCTGCTTGGCGCCGTCGTCACTTTCATCGACATTAGCGAACGCAAGCAGGCCGAGGCGCGTATCGAGTTCCTCGCGCATCATGATGCCTTGACCGGCCTGCCCAACCGTGTGCTGGTGCGCGACCGCTTCGCGCAAGCCAAGGCCTTCGCCGAGCGCAACCATACGCTGGTCGCGATGCTGTTTCTCGACCTCGACAATTTCAAGGCGATCAATGACACCCTCGGCCACGCCGCTGGGGACGAATTGCTCAAGGCTGTCGTTCTCCGACTCGGTCAGTGTGTGCGGGACACCGACACCATGAGCCGCCAGGGCGGCGACGAGTTCATCGTCCTGCTCAACGACATTCCCGACAAGGCTACGGCCGAGCGCGTGGCTGGCGAGATCCTGCGGCGTCTGACCGAGCCCATTCTCATCGATGGCCACGCCATCGCCACGGCAGGCAGCATCGGCATCTCGCTCTGCCCCGACGACGGGGAGAGCTTCGACGCCTTGCTGCAACGAGCCGATACTGCGATGTACACGGCCAAGGCGGCCGGCCGAAATACCTATCGCTTCTTCGACGAGATGATGAACAACCAGGTGTGCCAGCATCTACTGCTGAAGAACCGCCTGCATCATGCCCTGAGCGGCAACGACTTTCGCCTGGTTTACCAGCCGAAGTATGATATCGCCGGCAAATGCATCACCGGGCTCGAGGCACTGTTGCGCTGGAATGATCCAGAGATTGGGGAGGTACCGCCGAGCAGCTTCATCCCGGTGGCCGAGGATTGCGACCTGATCGTCCCGATCGGCCGCTGGGTGCTCGAAGCCGCCTGTCACCAGATGGTTGTCTGGCAGCTTGCGGGGCTGGCGCCGCCGCCGGTGTCGGTCAACCTGTCGGCGCTGCAGTTCCGCCGTTGCCGTCTCGCCGAGGTGGTGACCGATGTGCTGCAGCAAACCGGCCTGCCCGCCGGCATGCTCGAACTCGATCTGAACGAGTCGATCCTGCTGCACGACGCCGACAACACACTGGACACGGTGCGCCGTCTCAAGGCGCTCGGCATCGTACTATCGATCGACGATTTTGGCACCGGCTACTCGTCGCTGGCCGACCTCAAGCGCTTCGCCATCGACAAGCTGAAAATCGATCAGAACTTCATCCGCGACATCGGCAGCGATCCGGACGATGCGGACATCGTCCGTGCCGTGATCCGGCTTGCTCACTGCCTGCGCCTCGGCATCGTCGCCGAGGGCGTGGAAACCGGGGAGCAACTGGCCTTCCTGCGGGCAGAGGGCTGCCAGGAAATCCAGGGCTACCTGTTCAGCCGCCCGCTGCCGCCGACCGAGATCGAGGATCTGTTGCGAATGGCGGTGTCAGCCCGCCGGCTGGAATGACGTGCCAGTGGCCAACCCATCCTCCGCGAGGATGTCGCCATGATTCGCCTCATCCCTGTTCCCTTTCTCCTCTATTTGTTCTGGTCTGCGTGCACCCTGCTCCTGACCTTTTACATGAAGGGTTGGGATGTCGATAACATTACTCACATCCTGCTCTTGTGTTTGTTGTCTGTCACTTTGATGTGGGCACTCAAAACCCGGTCAGCGCAAAGACCCAAAAACCCGAGGCTGCTTTTCGTTGGCGCGGGGGTCCTCTTCGCCGCACTGGCGGAAGGATGCTACATGATTTCTCAACCTTTCCTGCTTTCGCTCACCATCCGTTCCGGCATGCCGATCATGCAGATGATCCGCAATTATTCAATCGATCTGATGTTCACGCTGCCGGTCTACGTTTTCATTTTCTCGGTCATCTGGAAGTTGATCAACCGATATCGCTATGGCCGCTGGGAATACATCTTTGTTTTTGCTCTGGCGCAAGCGCTCGGCGATGGCAATCAAACATTTTTTGCATGCCCCGACGCTGCTTTTGTTCATTCCCTATGTGATGATCAATTATCATGCCATCAACCTGGCGCCCTATCTGGTCATTGAACGACATTTGCCGCAGAACCGCTCCGACAGCCACTGGAAACTGCCTCTCGCGGTCCTGTCGATCGTGCTCACCTACCTCGTGGGCGGAGCGATCATCGTGGGTTTGTCCCGGGTGCTGGACTTTTCGAACTGAAAACGAAGTTTCTGCTGGTATGATGAGCTGGCCTCCTCACTTGCGGTATCCGCTGCGGGGAACTGGCGGGATCAGCATGCGCGGATGCGGAGAAGACATGAAAAAGGACGGGGTTCTGGCGGCCCTGCCGGATTGACGGCAGCGGCGGCCACCGAGAATGCGATCGAAGAAGCGGCGCGTCCCGGCTGGCAAGCACGGCTGACGCTCGGTTTCGAGCGCCGTGCACAAACGACGGTGCTGGTGCGACGCGAGCATTACGGTCCGCTACGCGTGCAGAAAGCGCTGTACCCGGAAGGGCCCGAGGTCTGTGAGGTGATCGTCCTGCATCCACCGGGCGGCATCGCCGGTGGTGACCGACTGGACCTCTCGCTTGCCGCGGCTCCCCACGCACACGCGCTGTTGACCACACCCGGTGCCGGCAAGTGGTATCGTTCGGGTGGTCGGCCGGCGCAGCAGTCGTTGCGGGTTCGCGTTGCCCGCGATGCCGTCGTTGAGTGGCTTCCGCAGGAGACGATCGTCTTCGACGGCGCCGACGCACAGATGCACACGCGCGTCGAACTGGCCGCCGGCGGCATGTTCTGCGGCTGGGAAATTCTCTGCCTGGGTCGAACGGCTGCCGGCGAATGTTTCGGCTATGGCCAGCTCGACCTGGCGACACGGATCGAAAGCGAAGGGCGGCCGCTGTGGATCGAGCGTGCTCGGCTGTCTGGCGGCTCTGCCTGGCTCGACGCGGCTGCCGGTCTGGCCGGCCGGCCTGTCAGCGCAACGCTGCTGCTTGCCGGCAGGACGGTGCCGCAGGAATGGCTCGATGCCTGCCTGGCGCTGCCGGCAAGCGATGGCCTGCTGACCGGGGTCACGGCACTGCCAGAGTTGCTGGTGGCGCGTTGCCTGGCGCCCAACGCCGAAACCGCACGCGCCTGGTTGAGCGAAGTATGGAAATGCTTGCGCCCTGCGGCGCTTGGCAGGGCAGCCGTCGTGCCGCGCATCTGGAACACCTGAATCGCTTCAATGTGAAAGTCGCGTCAGCGACTCACGAATCGCTTGCTGAATTCTTGACGACGTGATGGAGTCTGCTATCCTGTATTCGAGCGCTGCTGCCAGGATCGTCCTGGCAGCGAAAATCAGGAGGAGTATGTGATGCATACTGTTCGAACCATTGCCTGCGCGGCCACCACGCTGGTTTGCCTCTACATGGCCACACCAGCCCAAGCCACTACCACCAATACCCTTGCCGAACTGCTGAACAGCGGTACCATCCAGGTCGACGGACTCACCTTCTCGAACTTCAAGCCCTTGCTTGCCCAGAATTTTCCCTCGGGAAGCGTGCTGCTGGATGCTTTACGGAATAATCCCGGCTCGCTCAGCGGCATGCCCTTGATCGACCCGACGGGCAGCGGCGTACTTTCCCGTGCCTTCGGCAATGCGACACCGGTTGTGGCAGGCAACATCACGGTCGAACCACTGCCCGACGATGCCAGTACGCTTTCGGTAGTGGACCCGGGGCTGCGCTTCACGGGTCCGACGACCTGGTCGGTCACCGCCGGTAATACCGCTTCCTTGCAGATCACGGGCTTTTTCTATGACGTGACCTCGGATGATCCTTCGTCCAGGCCCCTTCTCAGTGCGAATCTCTTGCAGGAAGTGGCCGGGGCGGTCACGGTAGGTCCGGACAGCTTCCCATCCGGGGGTTTGCCCGACATTGCCCTCAGTCAGGCGCTGCAGTTCGTTTTCGACGCGAGGGGGAATTACATCGACGGCAACGCCACGAGCGACTTGTTTGCACGCTTTGATTTCCCTGGACTATTCCATTCTTCCGATCTGTCGTCCGGCTTCACTTTCTCGAATCAGGACTCTATCCGGGTATACAACCTGATACTTATCGGCGCTTCCTCAGAAGGCGCTTACACGCTCGGCGCACTGACCGAACGCTATGACCCGCCGTTGCCTGCGGGCAGCAACAACCGACCGCCCCCCCGCGCCTTTTCCGCAGCCGAGCCAGCTTCCCTCATGCTTCTCGCAATCGGCCTGGCGGGCCTTGGGTTCAGCCACCGCAAGCAGGAGCAAGAATAGCATCGAGCGCCCCGTCACCTGAATGACACGCTTCTGTCGGCTTGCCAACAGCTTCGAGGCGATCGTGACGTCCTGCCAGGGTTTTGCATGGCATGCTGATCAGGTCCCCGATCTACGTTCTACCACCCATCTTCAAACCAAGCCGCTGACGGTGACCGGCAGCTTTTTCGCCCGGCTCCGCCGCAGAGGCATCAACCAGGAAAGCAAGCATGGCGATTTCGCTCTATGACGGAAGTGTAGTGAGTTACCTCCAAACGCTGGGAGCGGTCAGCGGCTTTCTGGACCGGGGTCTTTCCTACTGCCGGGACAACCAGCTCGACCCCGAGGAGATCGTCGAGACTCGCCTGCACCCGGACATGCTGCCGTTTCGCTTCCAGGTCCAGTCGGTCGTTCACCATTCCCTGGGCGCGATCGAGGGAATCAGAAAAGGTGTCTTTCGCCCGCCAGCCGACCTCCTGCCGCTCAACTACCTGGCGCTGCAATCACTCATTGCCGATGCCGGCGACGCACTCAAGCGCCTGACGCCTGCGGAGATCAATGCCTACGAAGGTGGCGAGGTGATCTTCGAGTTCCGCAATACCCGCCTGCCATTCACGGCCGAAGAGTTCCTGCTGTCATTCTCTCTGCCGAATTTCCATTTCCACGCCACGACCGCTTACGACATCCTGCGCTCAAAGGGTGTCCCATTGGGCAAGCGCGACTACCTGGGGGCACTGCGCCTGCGAACGTGAACTTCGCTGTCTGCCGGACCGAGAACTTCAGGAGCAGCCAGCCGGCACTGCCGAAACCGCCGCTATCCTCGCGCAGGAGAACGCCGGCCAAGTTCTGCACCGGGTGCAGGTGGTCGGCGAAAGGATAGCGCTCTTCCAGCGAATTGACGAAGCCGAACATGAACAAGGTTCCGGGTTACTTGGTTGCCGACTGGCCGCTGACATGATTGAATCGAAACCTGCCGATCCTTGTGCAGAACGTGGCCGCATTGCCCCCCGACAGGGCGCTGCCGACCAGTCTGGCTGGTTGAAATGGCTGCCCGGCCTCTACACCTTGCGTCATTACGAGATGGCCTGGCTGCGCCACGACATCGCTGCCGGTCTGGTGCTGACCACCATGCTGGTGCCGGTCGGCATTGCCTACGCCGTAGCTTCCGGCGTACCGGGCATCTATGGACTTTACGCCACGATCATCCCGTTGCTCGCCTATGCGCTGTTCGGACCGAGCCGGATTCTCGTCCTCGGGCCGGATTCCTCGCTGGCCGCCTTGATCCTCGCTGTCGTCCTGCCGCTGTCCAGCGGCGACCCGCTGCGCGCCATCGCGCTGGCCAGCATGATGGCGGTGGTGTCGGGGCTGCTCTGCATCCTGGCAGGCATCGCCCGTCTCGGATTCGTCACCGAACTGCTCTCCAAGCCGATCCGCTACGGCTACATGAACGGCATTGCGCTGACGGTGCTGATCAGCCAGCTCCCCAAGCTCTTCGGCTTCTCGGTCGAGGCCGACGATCCGTTGCACAAGATCTGGGCGTTTCTTCAGGCCCTGCTGGCTGGCAAGACCAACGCGATCGCGCTGCTGGTCGGCGGCGGCACCCTGGCACTGATCATGCTGCTCAAACGCGACAAGCGCATTCCGGGGATACTGATCGCCGTGATCAGCGCCACCGTCCTCGTGGCAACGCTCGGCCTGGACAAGCACGGCCTGTCGGTGCTCGGTTCGCTGCCGCAGGGCTTGCCCGCCTTCGCCATCCCGTGGATCACGCCGGCCGATATCGCGCCGGTCCTGATGGGCGGCTTTGCCGTCGCCATCGTTTCTTTCGCCGACACCAGCGTGCTCTCGCGGACCTATGCCGAGAAGACCGCCAGCCACGTCGACCCGAACCAGGAGATGGTCGGACTGGGCGCGGCCAACCTGGCGGCCGGATTCTTCCAGGGGTTTCCGATCAGCAGCAGCTCATCGCGCACCCCCGTGGCGGAGGCCGCCGGCGCCAAGACCCAACTGACCAGCGTCGTCGGCGCCCTGGCGGTGGCCCTGCTGCTGTTGGTGGCGCCAAACCTGCTGCAGTACCTGCCGAACACCGCGCTCGCGGCGGTGGTGATCGCTGCAGCCATCGGCCTGTTCGAGATTGCCGATCTGCGGCGCATTTACCGCATCCAGCGCTGGGAGTTCTGGCTGTCGATCGGCTGTTGCGTCGGTGTCGTCGTGCTGGGTGCGATTCCCGGCATTGGTCTGGCGATCGTGCTGGCCGTGATCGAGTTCCTCTGGGATGGCTGGCGCCCCGACTCGGCGATACTGGGCCGCGTCAAGGGCATCAATGGCTACCACGACATCTCGCGCCACCCCGACGCCCGCCTGATTCCGGGCCTGGTCCTCTTTCGCTGGGCGGCACCGCTGTTTTTTGCCAATGCCGAGTGGTTCCACGAGCGCGCCCTCGACGCCGTGTCCGCCTCGCCGACGCCGGTACGCTGGCTGGTGATCACCGCGGAACCGGTCACCAGCGTCGACGTCACCGCCGCCGACATCGTCGCCAAGCTCGACGAGACCCTGCAGGCGGCCGGCATCGAGCTCTGCTTTGCCGAGATGAAGGATCCCGTGCAGGACAAGCTCAAGCGCTTCGGGCTGTTTAACCGGCTCGGCGCGGAAGTCTTCTTTCCAACCATCGGGGAAGCGGTGAACACCTATCTCAGACTCTATCCCGAGGTTGCGGTGGAGTGGAAGACCATGAGGTCCAGCCCTTGAGCGACTGAAACCAGGCCTGGTCGCTCGTGCCTGCGAAGGATCATGTACGGGCGGCCGGATGGTGGTCGATTTCGGCCCTGGCCAGCTATCGGCTAGAATGCTGCGAACATCGTGTGGCAAGCGCCCTTGAACACGGTCACCCGGCAAAAAGGCAAACTGATGGCGAAAGCGCAGACGAGAAAAGACGACTCCACCGCCACCATCGGCTTCGAGGGCAAGCTCTGGCTCACCGCCGACAAGCTGCGCAACAACATGGACGCGGCGGAATACAAGCACGTCGTCCTCGGCCTCATCTTCCTCAAATACATCTCCGACACCTTCGAGGAACATCGCGCCAGGCTCGTCGAGGGCAAGGGCGACTACGCCGGCGCCAACCCCGAGGACCCCGACGAATACAAGGCCGAGAACGTCTTCTGGGTGCCCGCCGAGGCCCGCTGGTCGCACCTCCAGGCCAGCGCCAGGCAGCCCGCCATCGGCAGGATCGTGGACGACGCCATGGTCGCCATCGAGCGCGACAACCCCCGCCTCAAGGGCGTCCTGCCCAAGGACTATGCCCGCCCCGGCCTCGACAAGCAGCGCCTCGGCGAGCTCATCGATGTCATCGCCACCATCGAACTGACCGCTGCCAGCGAGGGCGCGCAGTCGGGTGAGAAAACCCACCGCTCGGTCGATCTGCTGGGCCGCGTTTACGAATATTTCCTCACCCGCTTCGCCAGCGCCGAGGGCAAGAATGGCGGCCAGTTCTACACGCCGTCCTGCGTCGTGCGCTGCCTGGTCGAGATGCTTGGCCCATACAAAGGCCGCATCTACGACCCCTGCTGCGGCTCCGGCGGCATGTTCGTGCAGTCGGAGAAATTCGTCGAGTCGCACGGCGGCAAGATTGGCGACATCAGCATCTACGGCCAGGAGAGTAACGCCACCACCCGCCGCCTCGCCATCATGAACCTCGCCATTCGCGGCATCGAGGCCGACTTCGGCGCCGAGCACGCCGACACCTTCCGCCGCGATCTCCATCCGGACCTGCGCGCCGACTTTTGTCTCGCCAATCCGCCCTTTAACGACTCGGACTGGAACCGCCGCGACGACGACGTGCGCTGGCAGTTCGGCGTCCCGCCCAGGGGCAACGCCAACTTCGCCTGGGTGCAGCACTTCATCCACCACCTCGCGCCGGCTGGCTTCGCAGGTTTTGTGTTGGCCAACGGCAGCATGTCCTCCAACCAGTCCGGCGAAGGCGACATCCGCCGCGCCCTCATCGATGCCGACCTCGTGGACTGCATGGTCGCCCTCCCCGGCCAGCTCTTCTACAGCACGCAGATCCCCGTCTGCCTCTGGTTCCTCGCGAAAAGCAAGAACGCCGACGCCCAACGCGGCTTCCGCGACCGCCGCCGGCAAACCCTCTTCATCGACGCCCGCAAACTCGGCACCCTCATCGACCGCGTCCATCGCGAGCTGACCGACGCCGATTTGGAAAAAAATCACGTCGACCTACCACGCATGGCGGGGCGAAGCAGGGCTCACGCGGAGGCGCGGAGAACGCGGAGAAAAACCCTCTGCCTCTGAATCCCTCCGCGCCTGCGCGTCTCCGCGTGAGTATTCCGACATCCCCGGCTTCTGCAAATCCGCCACCACCGCCGAAATCGCCGCGCACGGCCACGTCCTCACGCCCGGCCGCTACGTCGGCGCCGAGGAAGTCGAAGACGACGGCGACCCCTTCGAGGAAAAGATGCCGCGCCTCGTCGCCGAACTGCACGCCCAGTTCGCTGAATCGGCCAAGCTGGAGGAAGCCATCCTCGCCCATCTGAAAGGCCTCGGCTATGCCCTCTAGCAAATCCATCATCCCGGCGGACTACGCAAGCTGGCTGACCAGCCTCAAATCGCGCATCGCCAGCGCCCAGCAGCGCGCCGCGCTTGCCGTCAACCAGGAACTGGTGCGGCTCTATCACCAGATCGGCAGCGAGATACTGGAACGGCAGACCCTTCAGGGTTGGGGCGCCAAAGTCATCGACCGCCTGGCCAGCGATCTGCGTGAAGCTTTCCCTGAGATGAAAGGCTTCTCCAGTTCCAACCTGAAATACATGCGGTTTTTCGCCCAGCAGTGCCCAAGCGGTCTAATTGGTCAGCAGCCTGCTGACCAATTGCCCTGGTTCCACCTTGTCACGTTGCTTACCAAGGTTTCTGCGGATGCGGGGCGCGAATGGTACGCCGCACAGGCCATAGCGCAGGGCTGGTCACGGCTCACACTCGACATCCACATCAAGAACCGGCTCCATTTGCGCCAGGGCGCTGCCGTCACCAACTTCGAGCACCATCTGCCCGCGCCAGATGCGAGGCTTGCTGTCGAGGCGCTGAAAGACCCCTACCTCTTCGATTTTCTGGGTTTGGGCGACGAAGCTCACGAGCGCGATATTGAAAACGCCCTGATCCGCCACATCACCCGGTTTCTGCTGGAACTGGGGGCAGGCTTCGCTTTCGTTGGCCGCCAGTTCCGGCTTGAGGTGAGCGGCGACGAATTTTTCATCGACCTGCTTTTCTACCATACCCGCCTCAAATGCTACGTGGTGGTGGAACTCAAGAGCGCGGATTTCAAACCCGAGCATACCGGCCAGTTGAATTTCTATCTCTCCGCTGTCGATGCCCAAATCAAAGCCCCGGAAGACAAGCCCAGCATCGGCCTGCTGCTCTGCAGAAAGCAAAACCGTCTGGTCGCCGAATACGCCCTGTCCGGGATCAACAAACCGATCGGCGTGGCTGAATACCAACTCGTGCGCTCACTGCCTGAACCACTGGATACCAGCCTGCCCACCATCGAAGAAATCGAGGCCGAACTGGCCGGCGATCTCATTCCGCCCACGCCGGGAAAGACCAAAAAGCCATGAACCCGCCCAGCGCAAGCGAAACAGTCATGCCGCGCGGCGTCGCCGAACTGCACGCCCAGTTCGCCGAGTCCGCAAGGCTGGAGCAGGCCGTCAAGGCAAATCTGAGCGGGCTGGGTTATGGCGGGTAAATGGAAAGAAACAACGCTCGGCGAATGTGCCGCGTGGTTGTCTGGCGGAACGCCGTTCAAAGGGAACGATGAGTTCTGGTCCGGCTCCATTCCGTGGGTTAGCGCGAAGGACATGAAGTCTTTTCGGCTTCACGATGCAGAAGACCACATCTCGCCACTCGCGGTTGGCAAAGGCGGAAAGCTCGTGCCTGCAGGAACCATTCTGTTGCTGGTTCGAGGTATGACGCTGCACAACGACGTGCCGATTTGCATGGTCACGCAAGAGATGGCTTTCAATCAGGACATCAAAGCGCTACGCCCCGCGAAGAATGTCGATGGTGCGTTTCTCGCCTACTGGTTGCTCGCCAACAAACCAGACCTCTTGGCATCGGTAGACCACGCAGGACACGGAACAGGACGGCTTGTCACTGACACATTGAGGGAAAAGCCCGTTCAACTTCCACCCCTCGCCGAGCAAAAAGCCATCGCGGCAGTGCTTGGGGCGCTGGACGACAAAATCGAGTTGAACCGGCGCATGAACGCGACGCTGGAGGCGATGGCGCGGGCGCTGTTCCAGAGCTGGTTCGTGGATTTCGACCCCGTCCGCGCCAAACTCGATGGCCGCCCCCCCGCCAACCTCGACCCCGCCACCGCCGCCCTCTTCCCCGAGCACTTGGAAGACTCACCGCTCGGACACATTCCCAGAGGCTGGACGGCGCAACGCTTGCCAGAGGCCATTGAGGTAAACCCGCGCCGCACGTTGAAGAGCGGAACCATCGCGCCCTACCTCGACATGAAGAACCTGCCGACGCAGGGCCATTCCGCCGAGGAAGTCATCGACCGCGAGTTCAGCTCCGGCACAAAGTTTCAAAACGGCGACACGCTCCTCGCCCGCATTACGCCCTGCTTGGAGAACGGCAAGACCGGCTACGTCGATTTCCTCGAAGTCGGCCAAGTCGGCTGGGGCTCCACCGAATACATCATCCTCGCCACGAAGCCGCCGCTCCCGCCACAGTTCGGCTACCTCCTCGCCCGCTCCGACGCGCTCCGCAGCCACGCCATTCAAAACATGACCGGCACCAGCGGACGCCAGCGCGTCCCATCCGAGTGCTTCAACATGTTCTGGCTCGCCGTCCCACCGCCCGAAATCGCCCGCCGCTTCGACGAACTCACCGCGCCGCTGATGGCGAAAATCAAAGCCAACTCCACCGAATCCCGCACCCTCGCCACCCTGCGCGACACGCTGCTGCCGAAGCTGCTGAGCGGGGAACTAACAATTTCCAAGACATGAAACCAAAAGAAAGGAGACTCACGCGGAGGCGCGGAGGTCGCGGAGGAAGAAGCCATGAAGGAACTCAATGACATCACGGGGGCGATTGTGCATACGGCGCTCAAGATTCACAGGGATCTGGGGCCGGGGCTACTGGAGTCGGTCTATGAAATTGTCCTGGCTCGTGCGCTGGCGGAACGGGGATTCCAGGTCGATCGGCAGAAAGTCATTCGCTTTGAATACGACGGGATGGTTTTCGAAGAAGGCTTCCGCACTGACCTGCTCGTGGAAAGCCGCGTGATCGTGGAACTCAAGTCCGTGGAAAAACTCGCGCCCGTCCACAGCAAGCAAGTCCTCACCTATCTCCGCCTGATGAACCTTCCCGTCGGACTACTGATCCACTTCGGAGCCTCGACGCTCAAAGAAGGTCTCCACCGCATCGTCAACAGTCTGCCCGCCTCCTCGTCTCCGCGCCTCCGCGTGAACCAATCCCTGCCATGAGCCTCAACGAATCCATCGTCGAAGACGCCGCCCTGCAATGGTTCGGGGAGCTGGGCTATGCGGTCGGACACGGGCCGCATCTCGCGCCCGGTGAACCGGCGGCGGAGCGAGAGTCGTTTGGCGAGGTGGTGCTGGTGGAACGCTTGCGCGAGGCCATCCGGCGGTTGAACCCGGCAATTCCCGAGGAGGCGCGCGAGGAGGCCTTGCGCAAGGTGCTGCGGGTGGGAACGCCTTCGCTGACGCAGACGAACCGCGCCTTTCACTGGATGCTGCGCGACGGCGTGCCGGTGGAGTATCCGCGGCCCGATGGCAGCATCGCGGGCAATCATGTGCGGCTGGTGGATTTCGGCGATGTGCGGACGAACGACTGGCTGGCGGTGAACCAGTTCACGGTCATCGAGGGACAGCACAACCGGCGGCCGGACATCGTGATTTTTCTCAACGGTCTGCCGCTGGGCCTGATCGAACTGAAGAACGCGGCGGATGGGGACGCAACGATCTGGAGCGCCTACGCGCAGCTGCAAACCTACAAGGCGGAGATTGCCTCGCTGCTGCATTACAACACGGCGCTGGTGGTGAGCGACGGCTTGCAGGCGCGCATCGGTTCGCTGACGGCGAACCAGGAGTGGTTCAAAGTCTGGCGCACGATTGACGGCGAGGGCGACGCGCCGAAGTCGGCGCTGGAGCTGGAGGTGCTGGTGCGTGGGGTGTTCGAGCGGCAACGGTTTCTCGACCTGCTGCAGCACTTCATCGTCTTCGAGGAGGACACGGACTCGGGCGCGCTGCACAAGATCATCGCCGGCTACCATCAGTTCCACGCGGTGAATGCGGCGGTGGAAGAAACGGTGCGCGCCAGCGGCATGGCCGAGCGCCACCTGCTGCGCGGGGACGTCGGCACCTACTGGGCGGGCCGCATGCGCGGCGGCAAGCCAGGCGACCGGCGCGCCGGCGTGGTCTGGCACACGCAGGGCAGCGGCAAGAGTTATTCCATGCTCTTCTTCGCCGCGCGCGTGGTGCGGCATCCGGCGATGCAGAACCCGACGCTGGTGGTGCTGACCGACCGCAACGATCTCGACGACCAGCTTTTCGGCCAGTTCCAGCGCTGCGCGGACATCCTCGGCCAGACGCCGGTGCAGGCCAGCGGGCGCGAGGATTTGCGGGCGCTGCTGAACCGCGCGAGCGGTGGCGTGGTGTTCACGACGATTCACAAGTTCATGCCCGAAAAGGGCGAGGCGATGCCCGAGCTGAGCGCGCGCCAGAACATCGTGGTAATCGCGGATGAAGCGCACCGCAGCCAGTACGGGTTCGGCGGCAAGGTGAATGAGAAGACCGGCGAGATGTCCTACGGTTTCGCCAGCAACCTGCGCGATGCCTTGCCGAATGCCTCGTTCATCGGCTTCACCGGCACGCCGATCGAGAAGACCGACGCCAACACGCGGGCGGTGTTCGGCGACTACATTTCCATCTACGACATCCAGCGCGCCGTCGCTGACAAGGCGACGGTGCCGATCTATTACGAGAGCCGCATTTCCAGGCTCAGCCTGAACGCCGCCGAACTGCCAAAGCTCGACGCCGAATTCGAGGAGATCACCGAAGGCGAGGAGCTGACCAGGAAAGAGAAGCTCAAGACGAAGTGGGCCGCGCTGGAGGCGCTGGTCGGCGATCCGAAACGCATCGCGCTGATCGCCGCCGATCTGGTCACGCATTTCGAGAAGCGCGTCGAGGCAATGGACGGCAAGGCGATGATCGTCTGCATGAGCCGCCGCATCTGCGTGGATCTCTACAACGCGCTGATCAAGCTGCGTCCCGATTGGGCCAGCGCGAGCGACGACGACGACGCGGAAGCCGAGAAAAGCAAGGACTGCGTGGTGAAGGTGGTGATGACCGGCAGCGCCGACGACGGCCCCGACTGGCAGCCGCACATCCGCAGCAAGGACAAGCGCCGCCGGCTGGCCAACCGTTTCAAGGACAGCCGCGATCCGTTCCGCATCGTGATCGTGCGCGACATGTGGCTGACCGGCTTTGACGCTCCTTGCCTGCACACGATGTATGCCGACAAGCCGATGCAGGGCCACGGCCTGATGCAGGCCATCACCCGCGTGAACCGCGTCTTCCGCGACAAGCCCGGCGGTCTGGTGGTCGATTACCTCGGCCTCGCCGATCAGCTCAAACGCGCGCTCGCCACCTATACCGAGAGCGGCGGCCAGGGCAACCCGACCTTCGACAGCGCGCAGGCCGTCGCGATGATGCTCGAGAAACACGGCATCGCCTGCGCCATGATGCACGGCTTCAACCGGGACAAATGGACCACCGGCAAACCCGCCGAGCGCCTCGGCCTGATCCCCGCCGGACAGGAGCACATTCTCGAACAGGACGACGGCAAGAAGCGCTGGGTGCAGGCGGTGACCGAACTCTCCCGCGCCTTCGCCCTGTGCGCCGCGAGTGATGAAGCGACGCGGATTCGCGACGAGGTGAGCTTCTTCCAGGCGATCCAGGCGGCGCTGAGCAAACAGAACACCAACGACCGCAAGACCCCGGAGCAGGTCGACGCCGCCATCCGCCAGCTCGTTTCCCGAGCGATCACCACCGAAGGCCAGGTGATCGACGTCTTCACTGCTGCCGGATTGCCGAAGCCGGACATTGGCATCCTCTCCGACCAGTTTCTCGCTGAAGTGCGCGGCCTCAAACACAAGAATGTCGCCGCCGAGCTACTGGAGAAGCTGCTCAAGGACGAACTCAAGGTGCGCTCCAGGCGCAATCTCGTGCAGAGCCGGGTCTTCTCCGAGAAGCTCAGACAGACCCTCAACGCCTACCACAACCGCGCCATCTCGACGATGCACGTGATCGAAGAGCTGATCAAACTGGCGAAGGAACTCGACGCCGCCACCAAGCGCGGCGAAGACATCGGCCTCACCGACGACGAAGTCGCCTTCTACGACGCGCTCGCCGCCAATGAATCCGCCGTCATCGCCATGGGCGACGACAAACTCAAGGTCATCGCCGCCGAACTGGTCACCCAGGTGCGCAAGAGCGTGACCATCGACTGGACCCTGCGCGAAGGTGCGCGGGCCAGGATTCGCGTGATGGTGAAACGCATTCTGAACCAGTATGGCTATCCACCGGACTTGCAGGCGGAGGCTGTAAAGATCGTGCTCGCGCAGGCCGAGCTGCTGTCAGAGGCCTGGGCAACCGGATAGGCGGCATCTTGCCGGAGGCAACGGCAACTCCGACCGGCCAGAACCGGCAGGCTCAAGCAGGCAATCATCCTCACGGCCTCTTGCGCAGGCTCACTCCCGCACCGCGGTGGCGAGCCTGTCGCTCTCGATCTCCAGCGCCGAGAAGGCGGGCAGCAGATGGTGGAACTGGAAGACGAAGCCGAGCACCGCGCGCCGGCGCAAGGTGAGACCGGCGTCGTCGAGCCCGCCGGTCTCTTGGCCCTGAATACGGTAGCTGCCCGCGGTCAGTCGTTCGAGCAGACCGACGACGTTGAGCAGCGTGCTCTTGCCCGAGCCCGACGGGCCGATCAGCGCGACAAACTCGCCACGGCCGATGACGAAGGAGACGCCATGCAGTACCTCCGCCTCGTTGGGCATTCCCAGGTTGTAGCTCTTGTGGACGCCGGCGAGCTCGATCAGCGGCGGGGCGATCGGCGTCATGACCGACTCGACTTCGATGCCTCGCCACGTTGCGCGAGGCCGGCGCCGGAAACCATCGGCGACACCGCTGCCACCGCTGGCATCGCCTCGACGGACCTTCCCGGAGCCCTTGAGGTAAGTCGTTGATTCATGGCAAGAAACCAGAAAATCGGCAAAAATGTAGGCATGTAAATATAATAATAGCTATTTACAAACAATGTGCTATTGGCTATTATTGTCGGCATGTACATCGCCCGCGTCCCCAACCGAAAGTCCAGGCCGGCCATCCTGCTTCGCGAGTCCTATCGCGAGGGAGGCAAAGTCTGCACACGAACCATCGCCAATCTGACGAACTGGGCACCGGAACGAATCGTCGCCATGGAACGTCTGGTGAAGGGCGAATTCGACGACTGGTCGGGAGAGATGACCAGCGGCGAGAGTTTTTGGGGTG
>NZ_SPMX01000006.1 GCF_012940005.1 Candidatus Accumulibacter contiguus
CATGCTCTCCAACGCGCGCCCGACACGCCACTTCGCGAGCTGGCACGCATGCAGGCACAGCGCCACTTCATCGAGCGCGCCTTCGAGAATGCGAAAGGTTGCTGTGGGATGGCCGACTACCAGGTACGCAAGTGGCGGGCTTGGTACAACCACATGGCGCTCGTCTGCGTTGCACTACTCTTTCTCGTCAAGGAGCGGCGGCAACACTCACCCTACGCCGAGTTACTGTCCTGTGCCGATGTCGTCGACATGCTCGTGGCGCAGCTCCCGGTGAAGATTCACGGTCGCGAAGACCTCGTGCGAATCATCGCCGAGCGTCATGCACGGCGACAAAGCGCCCGCGACAGCGCCTACCGAAGGCAGCCGCCAGCACCCAAAAATGCCATTAGAATCTGTTAATGTAGAACTAATGGCTGGCGTAGGCAGTCCTTCGTAGAGGAGTGCCCTTAGACCTCGGGCGTGCTCCAGAGAAACAGTGCACGCGAGAAAGCTGGCGGATATCCGCTCAGACGCATCGTATGTCTCATACTTCTCAGGATCGAGAAGGCTGATGATCGCCTCGTCCAGGGTATCGGAACGGTGAAGGATGGCATCCAAGCTCTTAACGTTGTGGCGAGTAGGCATAGAAAAGGAGTTCTGACACAGCGAGTTACCACAATAACATCATAGATGTTCGTCTGTCCCTCTTGTCAAAAACCACATGGTTTGTGTTGGCGTAGCTCACAAAACCAAAGCATACGCCATCGCGAAACCCGCCAAAGACCACTCAAAAAACTCAAGCAAAAAACAACTAACTTGAAAAAACCGTACTAAATTTCCGAAGTCAGGAGGTTTCGAGAAAAAACGCCCCTTAAGACGCCAGAATTCGTCAGAAATGACATTTGTGGGGGTAGGCGAGGTCAGGAGGTTTAAACGAAAAACCCCGCAAACACTGCCTCGCCGCCTCCTCAAGAGTCGATGAGCCTGAGTTAAGGTAGACCTCTGCCATGTCCTTATCACCAAATTCCATAAGACCCCCTGGAAAGCAAATAGATAAGGTGTGACCGACGGCGTTGGTGCATAAATACTCTCTTTAAAAATCAATAGCTTAAAGCGATGGAGGCGTCAATTTATGACAAAATTTGACGTTCCTGGCATATTTTCCGAAAGTTGCTTTTTCTAACATGCTGTTTTTATGTTAATTTTTCATGGCGAATTATGCACCAACGCCGTGACCGACCCAACTTCAGCGCTAGAACAATTACTCGCCTGCGTTCGCCTGGTTTCCTTAAGCGACTATACATCGCGGTACCAAGCAGATCGGCATTTGCAGATCTGAGGCGCTGGTACGCTACTCGCGTTTCCAGTGTAGTATCCAACCACTTCCCATCGTCATTGAGAGAGACCAGCGTGTCATTCACGAGGACTTCAACGGCAACCTGTGGGTTGTCTTGGAAAAGCCACCATAAGCGGTCTTGGGTAAGTTCTCCGACATTCCGAGACGGCATTTCCTCATGGATTAGCTGTTGAAATGTCGGAAGACTTCTTCACAACCGCTTAGATGTTTTTCCGCCAAGTGCTGTTAAATCGATCAGGCTTTAGCGTGGTTTGTGCACCAGAGGCGTTCGACCCGCAATTCTTTCCTTCTGGCACGCCCGGAAACAGATCCAGGCCGCCCCGGTTGTACTCGGGCCACCCCGTGCTCTTACACGGGCACCTCCGGTGCGATCAATATTACGCTGGGAAAGTACGAGGCGTAGCGTCGTGTGTCCCTGGTCAGAACGGGATAGCCCGACACAGCCGCGTGCGCCCCGATAAAGAAATCGCCAAGGACATTGATCTTGGTGCCCCCTTGTCGCCGATAACGTACAAACGCTTTGCCGGCGAGAAACAGTGCTGGGCGCGGTGTCTCAATCATGACTAGGCCGAGGTCATCGAGGGCTTGATCCAGGGCTTCCACCGTCGAGAAGGTCAGCGAAAGTTCGGAGTAGATGATCGGGTTGATTGCCAGCCGATGAATCTTCGACTGGGCACGCAATTGATGAGTCGACCAGTCGGCCCATTCTGGATCGTCCTCCAGAACGTCGACCAGCACGTTGGTGTCGACCAACAGCATCAGCCCTCGCCGCGCAGCAGAGCCATCAAGTCGTCGGTTCGCCACTTTACGTCAGCCTTGCCCCGAGCTACATCGAAACGGTCGGGCTGACGGCTCGAACAGGCGCCAACCTTGTGGATCACCACATCGCCATCGCGATTGACGGCGAAGTCCACAGTGCAGCCCGGTGCCAGATTGAGGGCATCGCGAATCTGCTTGGGGATAGTGACTTGTCCTTTGCTGGTGAGTGTCGTCGACATGGCAAATCTCCGGTGTATTACACATGAGCGAATTGTAATACCTTTGCGGGGTGGCGGCAATCCAAGTGGCTCTTTTTGCCAGTCACCGTGCTTTCCTGATCGAACGGCGCGTCCCGCGCGCCCTCATCGACCAGCGGAAGGGGCGAACGATGGGCGGGCACCACGCAGACCGCCCCACGACGATATACCGGAGCGCCTGAGCGGCCTCGATCGTCTCCTCCAGGCCGAGTGCAACCTCTCACCAACCAGACATTTCGCGATGGCGTACATCACGAAACCAAAGCACGCGCCAACGCGAAACCCGCCCAAGCCCATCGAAAAGTCACTTCAAAACAACCACTTGAAAAAACCGTACTAAATTTTCGAAGTCAGGAGGTTTAAACGAAAAACCCCGCAGAACATGGCGCTCAGCAGGGTGTTCGTAAAAGCCTCAGACAGTTTGCGTCTGGTGTCCTGGCGGAGACGAAGGGATTTGAACCCTTGATGCAGGTTTATGCCCGCATGCTCCCTTAGCAGGGGAGTGCCTTCGACCTCTCGGCCACGTCTCCTAGGAAGGCGTGATAATATCGGTTTCCCCACGGCCGGTCAAACTCAACTTCGACTTCGGAGGTTTTTCCAGGCCGAAAGCCTTGTGCAGGATGCGTACCGCAAGTTCTAGGTATCTTTCTTCGATGACCACCGAGATCTTGATTTCGGATGTCGAGATCATCTGCAGATTGATATTTTCCTTGGCCAGCGCGCCGAACATCTTGCTCGCGACGCCCGGATGGGAGCGCATGCCGACGCCGACAGCGGAGACCTTGCAGGTGGTATTGTCACCGGAGATGTCGCGTGCGCCGATTTTTTCCTTGACGGTTTCCAGAACGGAGAGTGCCTTGCTGTAGTCCGTACGGTTGACAGTGAAGGAAAAGTCGGTGGTGCCGTCACGGCCGATGTTCTGAATGATCATGTCGACGTCGATGTTCGCATCGGCGATTGGCCCGAGGATCTGGTAAGCGATGCCAGGGCGATCCGGAACGCCCTGTACGGTCAGTTTGGCTTCATCGCGATTGAAAGCAATCCCGGAGATGATCGGTTGTTCCATATTCCCTTTTTCCTCAACAGTGATCAGCGTACCCTCCCCTTCTTCCTCGAAGCTGGAAAGAACACGGAGTTTGACTTTGTACTTGCCGGCAAACTCGACCGAGCGGATCTGGAGCACCTTGGACCCCAGGCTGGCCATTTCCAGCATTTCTTCGAAGGTGATGGTGTCGAGTTTGCGCGCTTCGGGCACGACGCGCGGGTCGGTGGTGTAGACGCCGTCGACGTCGGTGTAGATTTGGCACTCGTCCGCTTTCATCGCTGCAGCCAGCGCTACGGCTGAGGTATCCGATCCTCCCCGGCCGAGAGTGGTGATGTTGCCGTCCTCATCGGCACCCTGAAAGCCAGCCACGACGACGACGTGTCCGTCGGCCAGCGACTTGCGAATCCGGTGCTGGTCGATTTTCAGAATTCGCGCCTTGGTGAAGGTGCTGTCGGTCAATACCCCGACCTGGAAACCGGTAAAGCTCTTTGCCTTGAGCCCTTCGGCATGCATGGCCATGGCCAGCAAGCCGATGGTCACCTGTTCGCCGGTTGATGCGATCACGTCGAGTTCGCGCGGATCCGGTGTAGGCGAAATTTCTCTGGCCAGTCCGATCAGCCGGTTGGTCTCTCCGGCCATGGCCGAGGGAACCAGGATAATGTCGTGCCCTTGTGCCCGCCAGCGAGCGACTCGCCTCGCGACGTTCTTGATGCGATCCGTCGATGCAACCGACGTGCCGCCGAACTTCTGAACGATCAGTGCCATCCCAAATCCAGTTGAAAAACACAAAAACCGGCATTCTAATGCAAGTCTTGTCATTGCAGCAAAAGGCTGGAGCCTCCGATATGCCGATCATCATTAGGCGTATGTTCTATTGAAATGCCACTTGCAATTCTTGGCGAATCGCTTATAGTGCGTCGTGTATTACCAAAGTCATATTGTGTGAAGGTTGGCAGGAAGTCGAATTTCTGCTGGTTCACTTGGCGTAATTGAAGAAAGGACAGTCATGAGCACCGTCAAAGTTGTTGAGCGGGTCGATCCTCGCGAAATTCGTCGCAGGCTTGGTTTGAATCAGCAGCAGTTCTGGTCCAAGATCGGCGTGACGCAGAGCGGCGGTTCGCGCTATGAAAGCGGCCGCAACATGCCCAAGCCGGTGCGTGAGTTACTGCGGCTCGTGCATGTCGAGCAGATCGACATTCAGCGCCTCAAACGTGAAGACTTCGAGGTTCTCGAATACGTCAAGGCGGAAGACCCGGAACTCTTCAAGACGCTCAAGAAGGCTGCCAAGAGCAAGCTCAAGAAGCCTGCCTGAAGCTTCGATTCACGAAGACCAGGGGGTTGCGGCAGATTGCTGAAAGTGACCGATGCATCCGCTTGCTGCGGCCGCCCCTGACGGACGGACAGCAGTTTCACTGCTGCTCACGATCGCCTCAGCATTTCCCTGGCATGTCGACGAGTGATCGCCGTAATGTCGATGCCGCCGAGCATGCGGGCGATTTCCTCGACCCGTGCATCTCCCTCGAGAGTGGCAACCTGGCTGCGAACCTCCCCTGCACGGCTCTTCTTGCTGACCTGCCATTGCCAGTTGGCGCGTGCGGCAACCTGTGGCAGGTGCGTCACACAGAGGACCTGTCGTTCGCCTCCCAACTCGCGCAACAAACGGCCGACCACTTCGGCAACCCCACCGCCGATTCCGACATCGACCTCGTCGAAGATCAGGGTCGGTACACTTGCTGCCTGACTGGTCACCACCTGGATGGCGAGGCTGATACGCGAGAGTTCGCCTCCTGAAGCCACCTTGGCCAGCGGCCGCGGTTCACTACCGGCCAGACCGGCGATACGAAACTCGACCTGTTCAAGCCCGCTGGCATTACCCCCTTCGACCGGCAGCAAACCAAGCTCGAAGCGGCCCCCAGCAAGCGCCAACTGCTGCATGACCTGGCTGACCTCGCGGCCGAGCGCCTCGGCTGCGCTGGCGCGTTTGCCGGATAAGCGCTGTGCAAGCTGTTCATATTGCGCGCGGGCGGCAGCGGCGCGCGCCGCGAGGCTTGCAAGATCGGCAGCTTCCCCGAGGACGCTCAATCGCTCCTGCCAGCGCGCCAGCAGCCCTGGCAAGTCATCGGGAGCACAGCGGAATTTGCGCGCACATCCGAGAACCGCTTCGATGCGCTGTTCGACTTCCACCAGACGCTGTGGATCCAGCTCGACACGGTTGGTGTAACGATGCAGGGCGGAGATCGCTTCGCTGAGTTCAGCTTGCACCGATTGCAGCAGGACGGCGACTTCGGAAAGCGCCGGATCGTACTCCGAAAGCCCATCCAGGCGATTGGCTACGGCAGCCACCTGGGCCTCACAAGCTGCGTCTCCCTCGGTCAAGACCTGCAAGGAGAACTGTGCTCCTTCGACCAGGCTGGCTGCGTGGCCCAAGCGCTTGTGCTCTTCGTTCAGCAGCAGCCATTCTTCGGTCGAGAAGCCGAGTGTTTGCAGTTCGCGAACTTGCCAGTCGAGTTGCTCGCGTTCGACCGCCAAGGCCTCGATGCCGCTGCTGGCGTGATCGAACAGTGCTTTGGCTGCGCGCCAGTTGCGCCAGGCGGCAGCCACTTCCGCCAGCAAGGGCTCGAGCCGGGCATGCGAATCGAGCAATGCGCGCTGCGCTTCGCTGCGTAACAGAGACTGATGCGCATGCTGGCCGTGAATGTCGACCAGCGATTCGGCCACCTCCCGCAACTGTTGTACGGTGACCGGCGAACCATTCAGATAGGCACGCGAACGACCGTTGGCATCCAGCACGCGACGCAGCAGCAAGACACCCTGCGTATCCAGATCATGCTCCTGTAGCCAGGCGGCAGCTGCCGGCGAAGCCGCGAGGTCGAACTCGGCATTTACCTCCGCGCGCTCGCACCCGGCGCGAATGAGGCCCGTATCGGCGCGCTCACCCAGCGCGAATGCCAGGGCGTCAACGAGAATCGACTTGCCGGCGCCGGTTTCTCCGGTCAGCGCGCCAAATCCTTGCTGGAACTCGAGTTCCAGCCGGTCGACCAGCACGAAGTCGCGAATTGTCAAACGACAGAGCATATGTAGGTCGTCAATCTGGTCGTCACGGCAATGGACTAATGTTCCTTGGGCCGCTCGCTCCAGTGCAGCTTTTGACGGAGCATGGCAAAGTAGCTGTAACCCGGCGGATGCAGCAGACAGATCGAATATTCGGAGCGACGAATACGTACGGAATCCTCGTTCCGGAGATCAACCGTCACCTGGCCATCGAAGTGGGCACGCGAATCGGTGGCGTGCACGATCCGGATCTCGATTTCGTTCCGGTCACCCACCAGGATTGGCCGGTTGGTCAGTGCGTGTGGGCAGAGCGGAACCAGGGCGATGGCGGAAACCTGCGGATGCAGGATCGGGCCATTGGCCGAGAGTGCGTAGGCCGTCGAGCCGGTGGAGGTGGCGACGATCAGGCCGTCCGAGCGCAGGTGGTAAATGAACTCGCCGTCGATGAACAGCTCGAATTCGATCATCCGACCAATCGCGCCCTTGTCCACCACCACATCGTTCAACGCCAGGTTGGAAACGACACTGCGCTCGCCACGCACGACCTCGGCATCGAGCAGCATGCGTGTTTCCGGAACGAACTTGCCGTCCAGGAGGTCGTCCATGCAGGTCAGCATGTCGCTACGTGCAATGTCGGTCATGAAGCCGAGACGCCCCTGGTTTACGCCGACCAGGGGCACCCGATAACGGGCCAGTTGGCGTGCGGCATTGAGCATGGTACCGTCGCCACCGACGACTATGGCGATGTCGGCATGGGCACCGAGCCACGTGAAATTGCCGCTCGCCCAACTCCCGAGTTCCAGATGCGAGATGACGTTGCAGGCGGTCTCTTCCTCGATCAGTACGGTCATGCCGCGTTCGTGCAGGTATTTGGCCAGCAAGCGAATCGACTCGGCAATCTCCGGACTGTGGTACTTTCCGACCAGCGCGATCGTCCGGGGTGGCTGCACACAATCAGCCGAAGCTTGAGGAAAGGCGTTGTTCATGGGCGAATTAAACCACAATTCAGGCTGCTGCCGCGGCACCCCGTGAGTGAAGGATTTTTTGTAGAATCGGACCCATGCTAGACGACCGTGCCAAAACACTCCTCAAGACCCTGATCGAACGCTATATTGCCGAAGGGCAGCCGGTCGGCTCGCGCGCCCTGTCCAGGTACTCGTGCCTGGACCTGTCTGCAGCCACAGTGCGCAATGTGATGGCCGACCTGGAAGAGATTGGTCTGATTGCCAGTCCGCACACTTCCGCCGGACGCGTGCCCACGTCACGCGGCTACCGCTTTTTTGTCGATAGCCTGCTGACCGTCAAACCCCTCGAAAAGGACAAACTCGACGCCATCGAGGGACAGCTTCTCCCCTCGCAGCCCACACAATTGATCAGCAAGGCTTCGCACTTGTTGTCCGGGCTGACCCATTTTGCAGGCATCGTCCTGGCGCCGCGCCGTCGGACGCCGAAGATCCGTCAGATAGAGTTCATCAGTCTGTCAGATAAGCGCATTCTGCTGATCCTGGTCACTTCCGACGGCGACGTGCAGAATCGCCTGCTCTTCCCTGGGCGATCCTATACACCATCCGAACTGGTGACCGCGACCAACTATCTCAATCAGCATTTTGCCGGCCAGGATTTCGAGCACATCAGTCGCCGTCTCCAGGAAGATCTGCAGAAACTGCGCGGGGATCTGCAGACGCTGATGGCCGCGGCGCTGACGGCCGGCGACGAGGTGATGCGTGGGCCGGACAGCCGCTATGTCATTTCCGGCGAGCGCAATCTGCTCGAAGTCGAGGAGTTCTCGTCGAACATGAAGCGGTTGCGCGAATTGTTCGACCTCTTCGAGCAGCGGACCTCGCTGATGCAGTTGCTCGAGCTCTCGAAGCGTGCCGACGGCGTGCAAATCTTCATTGGCGGCGAATCGGGACTGGCCCCTCTGGATGAGTGCAGCGTGGTCACCGCCCCTTATGCCGTGGACGGCGAAGTGGTCGGCTCGGTGGGCGTCATCGGCCCAACCCGCATGGCCTACGAGCGGGTCATTCCGATCGTCGAAATTACCGCCCGACTGCTCTCTTCGGCGCTGACCTATCAGGCCAGATACTGATGCCACCTTATCTTCCGGAGCCGGCCTACCGCCACGATAACTCCGCAGGCAGCGCCGTCCTGCTGATCAACCTGGGGACACCGGCAGCGCCGACGGCTGCGGCGGTGCGCCGCTACCTCAAGGAGTTTCTCTCCGACCCGCGCGTCGTCGAGATCCCGCGCGCCGCCTGGTGGCTGATTCTCAACGGCATCATTCTCAACATTCGACCGCGCCGGTCGGCGGAAAAGTATGCGGCGGTGTGGACTGCCGAAGGCTCGCCACTGCGCGTGCATGTCGAACGACAGGCCAAGTTGCTGCGTGGCTTTCTTGGGCAGGCCGGGCATCGGGTGCTCGTCGACTTCGCCATGCGTTATGGTGAGCCGTCGATTCCGGCAACACTCTCGCGTCTCAAGGCCGAGGGCTGCACGCGCATATTGTTGCTGCCACTCTATCCACAGTATTCGGCAAGCACGACGGCCAGCACCTTCGATGCGCTTGGCGCCTGGCTGCAGCGCGTGCGCAATCAGCCGGAAGTACGCATGGTCAGGAGTTTCGCTGATCACCCCGGCTACATTGCTGCGCTGGCAGCGAGTGTTCGCGAGCACTGGTTCAGCCATGCCCGGCCGGACCGATCGTATCGCCTGGTCATGAGCTTTCATGGCTTGCCGCGCTACACGCTGGACAAGGGCGACCCCTACCACTGCGAGTGCCACAAGACCGGCCGTCTGCTTGCCGAGGCACTGGGTCTCGGCCAGGAACAATACCAGGTCTGTTTTCAGTCGCGTTTCGGCCGTGCCGAATGGCTGCAGCCGTATACCGCGGCAACACTCCAGGCACTGGCAACACAGGGCGTGCAGCGGGTCGATGTGATCTGCCCGGGCTTCCCGGCAGATTGTCTGGAAACGCTCGAAGAAATCGCCATCGAAGGCAAGCGCGAATTCATGCGGGCCGGCGGCAGGGAATTTCACTATCTTTCCTGCCTCAACGAGCGTGACGACTGGATTCACGCACTCGCCGACCTGGCCGCCAGTCACCTGCAGGGCTGGCCGACCCGCACATCGCCGGATCCGGCCAGCCGTGAACTCAGAGCCTTGCGCGCGCGCGCCCTGGGAGCCTCGTCCTGAGGGTCTATTCCATTGCTTCGTACAGCGGCAGGGTCAGGAACTCCGGGTATTCCGGTGTCAGCGACATCTTGTCGAAAATGACTGCTGCCTGATCGTAGGTGGCAGTATCTTCTCCCTGAGCGCTGACCGTGGCTTTCACCTTGAGCAGTTCTTCGGCGATCATGCCACGCACCATCTCGGCGGTGACCTTGCGGCCGTCATCGAGGACGCCTTTGGGCGAAACCACCCATTGCCAGACCTGCGAACGCGAGATCTCGGCCGTGGCGGCGTCTTCCATCAGGTTGTGGATCGGCACGCAGCCGTTGCCGGCGAGCCAGCTGCCGAGGTAGTGAATGCCGACGTTGATGTTGTTGCGCACACCGGCTTCGGTGATGGGTTGTGAAGGCTGGAAGTTGAGGAAATCCGCCGCGGTGAAGGTCTCGTCGCGCTGCTTTTCCCACTGGTTCGGGCGGTCGCCGAGCACCTTCTGAAACTCCTCGGCAGCGATCGCCACCAACCCTGGGTGGGCCACCCAACCGCCATCGAAGCCGTCATTGGCGTCGCGGGTCTTGTCGTGACGGATGCCTGCCAGCGCCTTTTCGTTGGCCACCGGATCGTTCTTGATCGGAATCAGTGCACTCATGCCGCCCATCGCCGGCGCGCCTCGCTTGTGGCAGATCTTGACCAGTTGCAGCGCGTAGCTGCGCATGAAGGGAACCTCCATGGTGATTGCTCCACGATTGGCGAGGCAGAAGTCCGGGTTCTTCTTGAACTTTTTGATGCACGAGAAAATGTAGTCCCAGCGTCCGGCGTTGAGGCCGGCAGAGTGCTCGCGCAGTTCGTAGAGGATTTCCTCCATCTCGAAGGTGGCAAGGATGGTCTCGACCAGCACGGTGGCCTTGATGGTGCCGCGCGGCAGGCCGATGTGCTCCTGCGCCAGGATGAAGATGTCGTTCCACAGGCGCGCTTCGAGATGCGATTCCATCTTTGGCAGATAGAAGAAGGGGCCAGCGCCACGCGCGATCTGCTCTCTGGCGTTGTGAAAAAAGACGAGTCCGAAGTCGAAGATGCCGCCGGAAACGCGCTGACCATCGACGGTGACGTGTTTTTCGTCGAGGTGCCAGCCGCGCGGACGAATCTGCAGAGTGGCGATGGTGTCGTTGAGTGCATATTCCTTGCCGGCTTCGTTGGTGAACGACAACTGGCGCCGAATGGCTTTGTAGAGGTTGACCTGGCCCTGGATCTGGTTGTCCCACTTCGGACTGTTCGAGTCCTCGAAGTCGCTCATGTACGAATCGGCGCCCGAGTTGTAGGCGTTGATGATCATCTTGGCTTCGACCGGGCCGGTGATTTCGGTGCGGCGGCGCTCGAGCGCCTTCGGCAGCGGTGCAATTTTCCAGTCGCCGTCGCGGATGGATTGGGTTTCCGGCAGAAAGTCGGGCATCTCGCCAGCGTCGATCCGTTCCTGGCGAGCAACGCGTGCCTGCAGCAGTTCCTGGCGGCGACCCTCGAAAGAGCGGTGCAGTTTGGTGACCAGAGCCAGCGCCTCGGGGGTGAGAATGGTTTCGTAACCGGGTTGGATCGGTGCGTTGATTTGCATGCCGGCGGGCAGATCGAGACTCATACGATGACTCCTTTCGATGGGTGATAAGCAATGCAGCGATTCTATTGGATGCTGCAATGAAAGATAAGAGCGATTAGAATCAAATTATCTTTTACTTCTGGTATCGAATCGGCGAGATGGATCATATCAAGCAAATCGAGGCCTTCGTTAACGCAGCGACACGTGGCAGTCTCTCGGCAGCAGCACAACTTGAAGGGATCACGCCGGCAGTGATCGGGCGCCGGCTCGATGCTCTGGAGGCGCGCCTTGGCGTCAAGCTGCTGCTGCGCACGACGCGAAAGCTGTCGCTGACCTTCGAAGGGCAGGCTTTCCTCGAAGACTGTCAGCGCATCCTCAACGACCTGGCGAATGCCGAAGCGGCAGTTTCACTCGGCGGCATTCGTGCCAGCGGTCACCTCAAGGTGTCGGCGCCGGCCGGTTTTGGGCGCCGGCATGTGGCGCCTCAGGTGGCCGTTTTCATGCAGGCCAATCCACAGGTCAGCGTGCGGCTCGATCTCACCGATCGGATTGTCGATCTGCTCAATGAGGGCGTCGACTGTGCGGTACGCATCGGCGAAATGGCCGATTCGAGCCTGGCGAGCAGCAAACTTGGTGAAATGCGCCGCGTCGTCGTCGCCAGCCCGGCCTACCTGGCGGAACACGGGGCACCCCGTACGCCGGCCGAACTGACCGCACACAACTGTCTGTCGCTTGGCCAACAGCGTGGCTGGGTGCTGCGCCAGAACGTGGAAGGGGAGGTGGCTAACCACAAGGTATCGGGCACTTTCGAGTGCAACGATGGTGCGGTGTTACACGCCTGGGCACTGGCCGGAAAGGGATTGGCCTGGCGATCGATGTGGGAAGTGGGTGATGATTTGCAGAGTGGCCGGCTCGTTTCCCTGCTCGACGAGCATGCGGCTCCCAGCGTCGGTATCTACGCCGTATTTCCGCAACGCCGGCATTTGCCATTGCGGGTTCGGTTGTTCATCGATCAGCTCAAGACGACTTTTGGTGATCCGCAGTACTGGGGACTTGGCCACTGAACTCTGGTCTGACGCGAAGCCAAACCGCAGCCACTCGGCGCGCCGGATCACTCCACATTGCTGGCGGCCTTCCTGGCAGCACGCAGCAGCGCTTTTCTGGCCTTTTCAGCCCGGATGTGCGCGATCGCCTGAGCCTTGTTGCACTCCTTGCAATAGGAATGCAGGCCATCCGAACTTCGTGAGTTTTTGTGAAATTCCAGGACGGATTTTTCTTGCTTGCACTTGACACAGATTTTCGTATTCATGGGAGGAAGGGGATAAAGGGAGTCCAGAAAGATTAGGGTGTGCATGTGGCTACAATAAGTTGAATTAATGGACTCCTATGTGACCAATGGCACGTTTTATCTCACATGGGTGCGCTCCCTGCCCCTCGAAGCCCGCGCCGAGAGCCCCAATCCGGCGCCCAGAAACCCCTCGCAGGCAAGCATAAATAGTATTCTCATCAATACGATGGCAGTATAATAAGGGAGCTCTACGGAGGGGTTGCCGAAGCTTTCCGGGCCACCGACCAGAGCAAACGAGAAGGCTCAGCCTAGCCAGCACGACATAAGCAAAGACTATGTCTTTATATAAACACCGCTAATTAAATAGCCACTTGGGCGGCAGATTCTTTGCGCTGCCGGGAGTGGTTCACCGTAGCGGTAAAAAATTCTGACAGTCTGTGGCGAATGCTGCGGTCGACGATGTCACACCCGGTCGCGCTCGCTGATCCGGGAGGGAGGGAGCTGCACCAGAGCGGATCGAGTGCCGAGTCAGACTGCGGGTGGCGGGCGAAGCGTCGTGGCGAGCAAGCGCTCGACGTCTATCGCGTCGACCTGCTCCGGCTGCATGAATTCTCGGGCATAGTCGAGATGGACGCCGGCGCGCAGGAAGAGTGCGAACAAATCCGGATCGATGTGCTGCTCCTGTTGCATCCGGGACATGATGGCCAGCGCTTCCGACAGCGTCTTGCCCTTCTTGTAGGGCCGGTCTACCGCCGTCAATGCTTCGAAAATGTCGGCGATGGCCATCATCCTCGCCAGCGGGCTCATTTGCTCGCGCCTGAGTTGCCGCGGGTAGCCGCTGCCATCCATTTTCTCGTGGTGAGCTCCGGCGATTTCCGGCACTTGCCGGAGGTGCCTCGGGAAAGGCAGTTGCGAAAGCATGACCAGCGTCTGCACGATATGCTCGTTGATCTTGTAGCGCTCCTCTGCCGACAAGGTGCCGCGCGCGACAGAGAGGTTGTAGAGTTCGCCTCGGTTGTACAGCAGCGCCGGAACCGGCATGCGAAATCCCCAACGGTTGTTCTCCGGCATGCGATCCTGCGGCCGCCTTGCAAAAACGTGCTCCGGCTTGTCGGCGAGCAGTGCTTCGACAACGGGCAGTTTCGGGCAAGGGGTGCGCGCCTTGCGCAGTTTCTCTTCCCGGGAAATGCCGATGCGGTCATCGAGCGTGCGCAGCCAGGTCCGTGTGGCGATCGAGCGCAGGCGATCGATGCTTTCCGGAGCCATGAATTCACCCCCTTCGTTGCAACTGGCAACGAAGGCAAAATCGTCGTCGAGCCGCTGCAGCTCGGCGGCGACGCGGCGGTGTACCGATTCTGCGTCCGTACCTGCGACAATGGCCTGCAGGCCGCTGATTTCCGCGTCACGTTTGAGCACTTCAAAGCGCATCCGTATTTCGTGGATGCGGTCATGAATGGCTTCGAGCTTGGTGGCCTTGTCCACCACGTATTCGGGCGTCGTCACCTTGCCGCAGTCATGCAGCCAGGCGGCCACATGTAACGCTTCCCAGTCATCCTCGGTCAACTGGAAATCCTGATAGGGACCGCTGCTGGCAGCGCACGCCGCGCGGGCGAGCATCTTGGTCAGTTCCGGAACGCGTGCGCAGTGACCGCCGGTATATGGACTCTTGGCATCAATCGCCGTGGCCAGCAACTGGATGAAGGCTTCGAACAAATCCTTCTGAGCCTTGATCAATGCCTTGCTTTCGAGCGACACCGCTGCCGTACCGGAAAGGGCTTTGACGAAGCTCAGGCGGCTGCTATCCGTTGCCGTATCGCAGAGCAGGATCATCGCGCCGACCAGTTCGCTCTTGCGGTTGCAGAGCGGGACGGCAATGGCGTGGCTCGCCTCGGCCAGGTTTGCAGTCGCCGGCCCCAGGCAGGCAATATCTTCGGGCTGCAGCCGGTTGGCACGAGCGACGCCGTCGGTCAGGGCAGCGCCGAGTAGCGGGCCGGCGCGCGCTACGTCTAGCGAAGGCAATTCGCCAGCCAGTGCCGAACCGGTATCGTCGAGTGCCGCGGCCGGATTGAGCTGACCGTCCTCGGCCAGGTAAAGCACGCCAGCCCGTGCCCCGGATGCCGAGAGCGTATCGGAGAGCAGGCGCGGCAGCAGTCGGTCGAAGTTCTGCTCGGCGGCAACAGTCTCGCTGATGTCCAGAAAGCGGTGGATGGTTCTCTTCATCCCGTCCATGGTCAACACCAGCTCGGTGACTTCCTTGATCGAAGACTCCAGGGCAATCGGCCGGGAAAATTCGAAATGGCGGATCGCCTCGGCTTCGCTGGCCAGACGGCGCAACGAACGCGAAATGCTCTGCGCAAGCAGCCAGGTGAGCGGAATCGTCAGCAGCAGAACGAGCAAGGTGGCCGATGCCGAATGCTGTATCACTCGCAGGGCACCGGCCATCAGCTCGCTTTCGGGAATGGCGGTGACGAGGTAGAGCGGCGGCACCCCTTCGAGCAGGAGGCGGTTAACCGAGACTCTCCACGTGTTGCCGCTGACCGTGACGCCAAGGATCTGCGCTTCCTCGTCCTGCATCTTCCTGACGACGGGCAGGAGCGGTACCAGTGCCGGCACGCCCAATTCGTCGATTCTTGCCAGCGACGGTTTGCCATCGCTGGCCGGCGAGGCCAGCACCATCCGCGAGGCCTCCTCGTAAGCCAGTACATGGCCCTGTGAATCGACGAGAACCATCACGCTGCCCGGCGTGACCTTTTGCCTGGCCAGGTTCTCTCCAAGGGTATCGAGCAGGATGTCTGCGCCGACCACGGAGCGTCCACCGCCGGCGCGGCTGGCCAGCGTCGTGCCGACCCGCCGGCTCGAGAAAAACAGGTACGGGGCGGTCTTGACCTGCGTCCGAGAGGCCAGTCCTTGCTTATACCAGATCCGGTCCCGCGGATCATAGGCCGCAGCGTAGTCCGGACGGTCGTCGTCGCGCAGAGTCTGCAGTGCCGAATCGAGATAGATGAATCGACCCTGCCGCTGCCCCCCCCAGCTGTTCGATGCTCTGCACCACGTAGCTCGCGCCGGCCGGCGCTCGTGCGGCTTCGCTGACGCTGCCATGGCCGATCCGTCCAAGCAGGAAGAAGTCGCCATTTTCGTAGCCGATATAGAGCGAAGACAGGGCCGGCGAACTGTCGAGCGCCTGCCGAATGAACTCCAGGCTGTCGAGACGCTCCCTGAGCGAGGTCGCACGGGTCACCCGCTGCAGGCTCAACAGGCGGGCGGCCACCTCCGCCGGTTCGATGATGCGCCGCATCTCCAGCAGTGCCGCACGGCTGATGCGTGCCGTCAGGTCGGCGGCGGACTCTTCCAGCAGATTGCTGCTGAGCTGGTAGCCAATTCCCCCGAGAACACCGCCAACGAGAAGAATCAGCGCCAGAAACAGTGTCGAGATATGGATGTGCAGTGGGTAGCGATAACGCATGTGCCTGGCCTCGTAGCAGCATCTTCCGGATAGCAAACGATACCGAAAAAGCATGGCTTCGTGCGCGGAATACAGCCACCCTGAAAAAGATGGAGATCTATAGAAAGTATCGGAGATTATTTACATCGCGGCTTGCATGTTTTCCCTTGCGCCCTCCGTTGTGCGCAGTATAATTATTTAAGCCATTGTTAAAAATCATATTACCTGAAGTCTTCAGGGTGTTGGTGTAGTATATTGACATGAGCCTCCGGGGTTCCGGGTTTGGCGGCAAGCAGAGGGTGCGAGATGGCCATGCGGGTGAAGGCGGCACGGGCGAGGTGGGGCTCAAACAGCGGTATCGGGTGACGAACTGTTCGAAGTACGACCGAGCGCTGGTCAGCCGCGGCAATCTGACGATCTGATCTGGCCGTAGACGAAACGACCAAGGACATCATCGGCATGGAAGTGACCACCGCCGACCGGGGCGACAGCCTGTACTCCCGGACTTTCGAGCGGCAAGTCACCGAAGGTCACATCCGGGCCGCGAACATCATCTAATTAAGGATGGTTTTTTTAACACGCTCAAATCAAGGAGAAGCCAAATGAAACCAATAAAAATGTTGGCTATGAAGAGCAGGGTGATTTGTGGGGTGGCGGCCTTGTTGCTGCTCTTGAGCACGTCTGCGATGGCCGGCTTTATCGACTTCGAAGGCGATACGCTAGGCCCCAAAGCCAACGGATTTACTTCGGTTGGCGACGCGGGAGTGCACTTCTTCGACACGATCGGGACGGACTTGCGGGTCCATCCCGACCAGACCGTGGTGAGCCAGAATCTTCAGGCGCCTATTGACGACGCAAGCCGGATCAAGATCGTCTTCGACACGGATAAGAGTTCACTCAACTTGTTTTTCGGCAACGATGATGCTTGCTGCTCAGCCCCCGGTGATCGAGCCTGGCTGGAAGTGTTCAGCGGCGTCACTTCTGTTGGTCTCGCGAGCGTGGTCATGAACCGCAACGACCTGACCGACCAGTCGATCGGCATTTCGACTGCCAGTTTCGACAGCGCGCTGTTCTGGTACGGGAAGGCGGACGGAACACCGATCGGTCTGCTCGAGGCGATAGACAATATTTCGTTCACTGACGCGGTTCCCGAACCCGCCTCTCTTGCGCTCCTTAGCCTTGGTCTGGCAGGACTCGGATTCAGCCGCCGCAAACAAGCGTAATCACACCACTCATACAGACCCCGCTGCAGCGGGGTCTGTTTATTCTGCCGCTGCACGGCTGCGCATCGCATACACGGGATCGTACGTCCGCAGTGCCGCGTTCATCTGCTGCCAAACGCTCTTTCGATTAGAATCTGTTAATGTAGAAGTAATCATATCGGTGCTGCGCGCGAATTTGGAAAGCCTGTACGATGAGCGCCTTTGTGGAGTCACCCATGCCCGATCCAACGCCTAGACCATCGATCAAAGCGCCTGCTTTCGAAAGCAAGATCGTTTCCCCCGGCGAACTCGCTGCGCGCATTACCGGCGCACCGCGTCCGCTGGTGTTCACCAACGGCTGCTTCGACCTGCTGCACCGCGGCCATGTCAACCTCCTCGCCGAAGCCCGCGCACTCGGCGCGGCGCTGATCGTTGCGCTGAACTCCGATGCTTCGGTCAAACGACTTGGCAAAGGCGACGACCGTCCGGTCAATCCCCTGCGCGATCGTCTGGCGGTCATTGCCGCTCTCGAATCCGTCACGCTGGTAACCTGGTTTGAGGAAGATACGCCCTTGCAGCGCATTCTCGATTGCCGGCCCGACATCCTCGTCAAGGGTGGCGACTGGCCGGTCGAGAGAATCGTCGGCAATGAAGAAGTGAGCGGCTGGGGTGGGCGTGTACTGTCCTTGCCGTTCATTCACCAGACATCGACCACCGGTCTGCTCGCAATGATCCGGCGGCTGTAGCGCGCTGCGCGGGCAGTCATCGAGCGAGCGGCTGCTCGGGAAGCGCCTTTCGGCGAGATCAGGTACTGAGTGCGCTCTTCAGCGAGGCCAGATCTTCTGTGGACTCGGCAAGCACAGCCTTGAGTGCCTCGGCGTCGAACAACTCCGACAACCTGGCGGGGTCAAGGGGCTCGCAAAACAGGCTGTCCCGCCATCCATGCTGCACATTGGCCAGCTTGTTGGCGACGAACAGCACGTCCCCCAGCGTTTTCAGGGTGACTATCGTACGATCCTGTTCGTGCTCCTGCACCACCACCAGCAATTCCTCCGGCATCCCCATCGCCGCCAGCAATGCGTGTCCGATACTGTCATGCCATTGCACCAGCAACTCATGCAGTTCAGCGGGTTCGTCGACCAGGGCAGGGAAATTCACGGCCCGCGAGAGCAGATAGAAAACACCCAGGTCATGCACCAGGCCGGCGAACATCGCTTCGTCGGGACTGACCTTGGTCAGCCGGCGCGCCAGGACGCGTGACAGTGCGGCAACCTGCATGGTGTGTTCCCACAGGCGCTTCGACAGCACTTCGAATGGTGCCATCTTCTTCGAACTCAGCAGTTGTTCCATGGCCACGGCAAAGGAAACGCTGCGCACGACCTCCATGCCGACCCGGGCAATCGCGCTATTGACGTCGACGATGGCCCTTCCGGATGGGTTCATCGCCACCGAATTGGCCAGACGGATGATCTTGGTGCTCATCAAGGGCTCGGCGCTGATCAGCCTCCCCAGATGTTCGATGGTCAGATCGGGTTTCCTGAGCGCGGTACGCACCTGAAAGGTGATATCGAGGAAAGTCGGAAAAGAAACGACCTCGCCGGACAGGTCGCGGGCGATGTCCTCGAGGATGCGGAAGCAGTCTTCATTGCGCACTCTGTCTTGCTCCCACATACGATGCACAGCGGTGGCCGAGCGTGATTTGCCAGAAATATTGCCAGGCGGCACGGTGCCGGCCGGCAGGGAATCGAATTTTGCCTGAAAACAGCGCGCAAGGGTACGCCAGCTCGCCGAACCGGCAACCGGCACTCGTCCGGGCAGCCTGGCAGCGCAGGGTCAGCGGCCTTTCAGGAGATCCTTGAGATTCGCGAACGGTTGCGCTGTCGCCGGCGCCTTGGCGGTCGTGCCAAGCGAAGTGATTCCGGCTTGGCGTGCCGCTGCGGCGTCGAGTTCCCTGGCGTGTTCGTTATCGTGGCAATAGAGGCATAACAGCTCCCAGTTGCTGCCATCGCCGGGGTTGTTATCGTGATTGTGGTCGCGGTGGTGAACGGTGAGTTCGCGCAGATTCTGTTGCGTGAACTCACGGGCGCAGCGACCACAGATCCACGGGTAGATTTTCAGAGCCTGTTCACGATAGCCCGCCTCGCGGCCAAGGCGGTTGCGGATGGCGTCGGCGATCAGACGATCGGTGTGTGCGGTTTTGGCAGGGTCGTTGGCCATTGCTAAACTCCTTGTGGAATGTATACGCTATACGTGGGGCAAGCCGCTGCTCCTGGCAGTCAACAAGTCATGAATGACCGTTAGGCCAGCAGCGCGATCAGCGGAACGCGCATTTCGCTGCTACTGATGCCGCCATGTACGCCGAGCATTGCAAAATGCTTTTCTCCCGGCAGCCAGTCCTTGATCGTCCAGTTGTCCTTCATCACCAGGGTGTAGTCGCCGATCCGGGATGCGAGGCGCGGATGGTGGGGTGGAGGACCGAACCAGCCGCCTGCGATCAGCCGGTCGCTGGCGTAGAGGTGGGCAGCGCGGGCAAGATGGCGGCGCACATAGTCTTCGAAAGCTGGCCGATCAGCCGCGGCGACGTAGCAATAGGCGACCCGGCGCTCACCGCACAAGGGCCGGAGCAGCAGTGCGGCGAGCTGTGGATGGTCGTCGAGACTGATGACTCGGCGGGGGGGAGAATCAATGAAACCATGGTCGGCGGTGAGCAGCACCCAGGTATTGCTGCCGCGCAGCTTGCGCAGCAACTCACCGAACAGGGTGTCAACTGCGCTCAGCGTCTGTTGTGCCTGGCGGCTGTCGGTGCCGTAATGATGCGAACAGCTGTCGAGGTCGGGGTAGTATGCATAGACATAGCGCGAGCGGGTCGTTTCCTGCAGCAGTTCGCCCAGACAGGCAAACATCTCGGCGACCGAGCTGTAGGCAAGCGTCTGCGCCGCACGCGAGTGCCAGGCGTTGAAGGCGCTGCCGACGATGCTCTGTGGCGCCACCACCCAGGACTCGCGATCCAGCCTCTGAAACAGCGACGGATGCTCGAACAGGCGCGACGGCAGAGCGGCCGGCGACAGCCGGGGCGGCCCCAGTCGGGGTGTCAGCGGCAGGATTGCCAGGGTCTGGTCGATCTCGTCCAGATGCATATGCCAACCGGTGAGACCGTGCTGCGCCGGCGCGAGGCCGGTCATGAAGGTGGTGATGGCGCTGGCAGTGGTCGACGGAAAAACCGAAGTCATGCTGCCGAGCAGGTGGTGTTGCAGATGTGGGCTGCTGGCGTGTCTGGCCAGCGTCCGTTGCCCCAGCCCATCGATGACCAGCAGTACGATATGCCGCGCCCGGCCCAGTTGCGCCGCCGACAACGCAGGCAGCGGTGGATATGGACTGCTGGTGCTGCCGCAGGCCGTGGCGATGCTCTGCACCAGATTGACGATGCTGCCGCCAGCGTAGTCGGGAAGGTGAGTCGAACTCATGATGCGGCCATTCTACGCCAAGTGCCAGCGCTGGGTGTTGCCGCAAGTGCGTGGCAGCGGACACGCCACCATCCGGCGCCAACGACTTTGTCGCCAAGCCGATCAACTGGCCGATCTTCGGCCATCGGGCGCGCTACGTCTGGCGTTCGGCGCTGGCGGCACGCCAGTTACGCGCACCCGATTTCCTCGCGAGCGTTGCGGCGACGATTGCCGAAACTGGCATCAATACCGAGCAACTCGAGCTGGAACTGACCGAAAACATTCTGATGGAGCCCGAGTCGCGACAAGTGCAGGGGCTGTAAGGCGGGATGCCCGAAGCTGCAGGGCTATCTTCTCAGCCAGCTGCTGCCACCCGATGCGATGCAAATGCTCCTGCGCGACGGCAGCATCAGTCTGCCATCGAAACAAGACACGAAGTGCGCTACAGTCCCTGTCGACGGTCCGGACAAGACCAACATTGCGAGGCAACAATGAGGAATCACCACAGAACCACGCAGAGCTCCGAGTATCTGCGTTTTGCCGTCAAGCACATGACTCAGCAACAGGCGCCTCTTCACCCAGCGAGCCATGCCGTCTGGTACCAGGATGTAGCGGGCATCAACCCGCATCTGCAGGCGGAAGTCGATGAGTTGCTGCAGCGCAGCCGGCGGCTGGACGACGCGGACGTCTACGCCCTCTATGACCGCTACACAGCGGAATTCGGCACGGCAACCGCCCTGCGCATCGGCGAAAGCGTCGGCCACCTCATGGATCAGGTTTCCGAATCAGCCGCGCAAATGGGCCACGAGGTCTCGCGCTTCGGCGATTCGCTCGAGGACTGGAGCGATACCCTGAGCGAGCCCGAGTCTGCTGGCGGCGAAGCCGCCAAAGCGGACTTCGTCAACCGGGCAGACCGCGCGCTCTACCTGGCCAAGACGCAGGGGCGCAACCAGGTCATCCTCGCCCCGCGTCCGCAGCCTGCAAACAGCAGACAGACCGGGCCCCAGTTACGATGAACGACGACGAGTTGATCCGCACCCTCGCCGAGGATCACGTAATCCCGATGACAGGACTGCTGTCGCTGTTGATGCCCGCGAGCGCGGGTGTCGGTTTCGGCCTCAAAGGCCTGGATGGTCGTTACCGGCTGGCCAACCGGGAGATGGAACGACTGCTCGGCCAGGGTCCGACGCGTCTGCTTGGGCGATCGGAGAGCGATGTCCTGCCGACTCACCTGCTGGCACAGCTCGCCCGTTGCGACCAGCGCATCCTCGACGGTGCGCCGGCAGCGTACGAGGAAGTCGAGATACCCGTCGACGGCAGGATCAGCCGTTGCCGGTGGATCAACCTGTCAGTCTTCGGCACCGACCACAAGCTACAGTCGATTGCCTCGATCGTCCATGAGACGCTCCCATCGCCGGAGATCCCGTCCATGCAGCAGACACTCGATCGCCTGCGCCAGGAGAATCAGGAACTGCAGCGAACGGTCGTCGAACTCGAACAGGTGGCCAGCACCGACAAACTCACCGGCGCGTGGAACCGGCGGCGGCTCGAGGAATGCGTTCGCAGCGAGATGGACCGCCTGAACCGATACGAACAGCCGCTGAGCCTGCTGCTTGTCGACATCGATCACTTCAAGGCGATCAATGACCAGCATGGTCATGGCGTCGGCGACCAGATCCTGCAGGCCGTGACCTCAATGCTGCAGAGCCGCCTGCGGGGAACGGACGCCCTCGCGCGCTGGGGCGGTGAGGAGTTCGTCGTCGTTTGCCCGAACACCGGCCGGTCTACGGCGGCGCTGCTTGCCGAACGCTTGCGTGGGCAGATCGCGAGTGCCGCTTTTCCGTTGATCGGGCAGCTTACCGTCAGCATCGGCGCAGCCGAATGCAGCCCCGGTGAAACCTGGGAAGAGTGGTTCCAACGCGCCGACGAGGCGCTCTATCGGGCAAAGACCGGTGGCCGCAACCAGGTCCAGCTCGCACCGGAAGCGGTCCGGCCCGCGGACACCCAGGGATACGTGGTCGCCAACTTCGTTCAGCTCGTTTGGCAGTCGGCGTACGAATGCGGCAACGAACTCGTCGATCGCGGTCATCGCCAGCTTTTCGCCGACGCCAACGAGCTTTTGGCGGCTATTCTCGGACAATACGAGGCGCGGCGTTTGGACCTGATTGTCGAAACGCTCACGACTGATGTTGCCCAGCACTTTGCCGACGAGGAATCTGTCATTCTCGCCGCCGGCTATCCCGGCGCCGCCGAGCACGCCGTCCTGCATCGTGAACTTGTGGCGCAGGCGCGTCGCCTGCTCGACGACTATCGGACCGGCAAACAGGGGGTCGGCGACGTGTTCCAGTTTCTTGCCTATGATGTCGTCACCCGACACATGCTGGGTGAGGACCGCAAGTTCTTCCCTTACCTGCGCGCCCATGTCGCCGCGCCCGCCGGGAACCGCGAAGAGCCATCGCCGTGAGATCGGTGCGGGCCGGCGAGCCGCCGACACACGGCGGCTCGCGAGGAACCGGCGCGACCTGCCGGACACGACCCGGTTTGCGCCGACGCCGTGCCAGGATGAAGACGTGAGCCGCGCCGGCAGAACCACATGTCGGGCGCGCGGAAACTCCCGGCGCCTACTTGCTCACCGCTTCCTTCGTCTTTTCGGCGGCTTCCTTGGTGGCGTCCGCCGCCTTGACGACCATCTCCTTGCCAGCCTCCTTGGTCGCCGCAACGACCTCCTTGGTCTTGTCCTTGATGTCCGCACCGGCGCTTGCGGCACTTTCCTTGGCGGCAGCACCGGCATCCTTGACGGCCTCCTTGGTCGCGTCGGCGGCGGCACCGACAGCCGCCCCGGCTTTCTTGGCGGCATCCTCCGCTTTCTGCGCAGACTCCTTGGCGAGCCGCGCGGCCTCGGTCTTGGCGGCCTCGGTCTTGGGCTCGTCCTTCTGACCACAGGCGGCGACAGCCACGGCAAGCAAGGCGGAAACAATGAGCAGGGGGGTCTTCATGATTTCTATCTCCAGTTCGAGAAGGGGATGGGTTGATGGGAAAGATGACAGGTTGCCGAAGAACTTTGCGAGAACGCAGATCGGGGAATCCGTCGCGACTCGCCAGCCGCCGGACGACCGTCCGGGCGAAGCACCCCAATCACAGCACATTCGCCTGCGCGAGTAAACCCGGCCGGCGACAACCGGCTGCGATAACACGCCGGCAGGAATGGCGCCGGCACCGTCATCGGGCCTTGCCAGACCGTCGCAACGAACAACGAGCAGCGCCGAAGGGATCCGTATGAGCAGCAGGGAGTACGCGGGCCTGGATCAACGACGCCGGTTTGGCCGACATGTTTGCCGCCGAAGCCGACGGCCTGATCGCTCTGACGGGTCTTCCCCCGTAGCTGTTTAAGTGCTTGAAAACATTAGTACCGTTACATGCCTACAAATGAGCTAAGTGCTTGAAATTATTAGAGCGAGGGGGGAAGATCCGTCTGACAGTCTGTTCGGCGCCGCACGTAAGCGCCTAGCCGTTCATCCAGGGGCAGGAACTTCCACCCGTCGTAAAGGCTGTCCACAAACATCTTGGGCCAGCATCCGATTCGCAGCTCTACCACCCTTTCAGGCTGCCAGAGCCCTCCGCAAGCCCCGCATCAAGGTTCCGAGCACGGGCAGTTTCATGTACAGTTCCTCGCCGGTATCCCAGTAATCGCGGTGGTAGCAGACTTTGCCCTGGTCATCGAACTGCAGGTGCGATACGCCACGCATGACTTGCACCTCGCCCTTGCCCCATAGGCGGACACGGTAGAAGAACTCCCAGACCAGCATCGCGCCGTTTTCAGCAACCACCTGCTCGGTGATGACGAAGCGCGGCTCGGCGACCTGCCGAAACATATGTTCGAAGATGCGCTGGAGGGCTGCGACACCACGCACCTCGTTGAACGGATCCTTGAACCAGGCGTCGCGACTGTAGAACTCGGGAAGGCGGGCCACACTTTCGAGCGACAGCTCATGATAGAAACAAACGAGTTCGTCTACGTTCACCTCAGCCTCCGGTAATGCGGCGAAGCAGTGGGAAATACCAGCCATAGGGCAGCAGCGACAGACATTTCAGCACCCGCGTGAAACGTTTTGGATAATGAATCTCGAACTTGCCCATCCTGAAGCCGTCGAGCGTCGCCACTGCGGCCTGCTCTGGCGTCAGTAGCGCCGGCATCCGGAAGTCGTTCCTGGCGGTCAGCGGCGTCGCGACGAAGCCCGTGTTGATCACCGGATCGACGCCACCCAACGCGCCACGCAAGCTCTGACGCGTTGGCCACGCCAGCCATGAATGGTTGGGTTCATCGCTTGACGAAGGTCAACGTGACTTCGCCAAGGTTGAAGCCCCACTTGCGCATGGACGAGCGATTGAGCATCACCCGGTCGTCCATCAGGAACATCCAGTCGTCAAAATCAACATGATAGGTCTTGCCATCAACCGGCAGCGCCAGTACATAGCGCCATCGCAGCGCATTTCCGGCCACTTCGCCGACCGCCTCGCCGATGACGTCGTCGGCGCGCCCCAGAAAACTGCCATCGGCCTGCCGGGTCAGTGTCCACACCCGGCGCGAGGTGCTGCCGTCCGACCATTTGAAATTCTCGTCAAGCACGCCGACATCACCCTCCCACTTGGCTTCGATCACCACGTGGAAGCGCTTTTTCACTTCGCCGGAGCGTCCTTGGAAAATTCCCCAGGCGTCGAGGGTGCCATTCAGATAGGTTTTTAGGTCGAGAGCGGGTTGCTCGGCACGGTATTGCTCGACCCCGTTCGAGGCGCAGCCCGCTACGCCGAGCGCAAGCGGGCTCAGGAAGGCTGCAGCCAGCAAGAGTTTCATGTCAGATTCTCCAGAGAGTGACGCCAGCGCCAGAGCAGCGCGCCCGCCAGCGCCTTGAAAGCCAGCGGCAGGAGGGCATAGGCAAGAGTCAGCGCAGCCAGCCCCTGCGCGCCACCGCCACCCGGCACATAACCAAGCAGGGAAAGTAGCGGGAGAGCGAGTCCGGCGGCGAGCGCGAGGTTGAGTTTGGCCACCAGATTCCAGACTCCGAAACAGGCGCCGGCCTGTCCCTGGCGGTCGCCGAGGTCGGCGGCAATCGCTGCTGGTAGCGCGAGATCGGCTCCCAGCGCCAGTCCGGAAGCGAGGCAGATGGCGGCAAAAGCCCAGAGATCACCAGGGCCGAGCAGGCTTGCCCCGGCAAAGGCGACGATGGACAGCCCCATCGCGCCCAGCCAGACGATGACCCGGCCAAAACGGGCCGAGAGTTGCACCCACAGCGGCAGCGACGCGGCGCCGGCGACGAAGTACAGAGCCAGCAAGGGACCACTCTCCGTTTCGAGTTGCAGAACGTCGGCGACAAAAAACAGGAACAGGGTCGCCGGTAGCGCAGCGGCGATGCCGTTGGCGACAAAGACACCAAGCAGGCGGCGGAAGGTTGAATCGCCGAGAACTTGCCGAAGGCTGGGCCACAAGGGGGGGCTGATGGCTGGCACTTGCCGCCCGGCACCAACCCGGCTGAAGGTAGCCGCCGCGGCGAACAGCAGTAGCGGTGGCAGCACCCAGCTCAATCGGGAGATTCCTTCGTTCAGGTTTGCCGCCAGGAACGCTGGCAAGGCTGCCGCCAGCACCACACCGATCAGCCCGAAGCCTTCGCGGGCCGCGGTCAAGCGCGTGCGCAGTCCGGAATCGACACCGACATCCGCGCCCCATGCCTGGTAGGCGACCGAGGCGGCCGAGAAACCGACATAGGTCAGGGCCAGCGACCCCAGCAACCAGACACCGGCATGTTCCGCTGGCGGATTGAGTAACGCGACGAAGCCGATGGCGAAAGGCGGCAAAGCCAGCGCCACCATCGTCGGGCGCGCCACCCGGTCGGCGAGCCAGCCCAGCCAGGGGTCGATGCCGGCATCGAACAGGCGCGCACCGAGCAGGATGGCGCCGAGCAGCGCCAGTTCCATGCCGGCCGCTTCCGCATAGAAACGCGGCACGTGCACGTAGATCGGCAGTGCCGCAAAAGCCAGCGGCAGACCGAGCAGGCCGTAGGCGAGGATACGTTCGGTGCCCATCAGCTCAGGAAAGCGGCCGCTTGAGCAAGGCCGCTCGCAACTCGGGGGCGCTTGTACGTCAGTTTCAAGGCCAGCGGCGGGCGCACGGGATCTTCGCCGGCGGCCCACAGGGTCGCCTCGTAGATGAGGAAGCCAAAGCGGCGGAACTCGCCACTACCCCAGCGCTTGAAGCCGGCGGTCAGGATTTCCGGGCCGCTGCTCGCCAGTCCGGCCAGCGGCCAGGCGGCGAGCGCGAGCAATAAACGGCGCCTAGCGATACGTGAGTTCGAAATGGAAGACATCGATGTTTCCGGCCAGGAAGCCGGCCTCGCAATAGCAAAGGTACAGGCGCCAGAGGCGGCGGAATGGTTCGTCGAAACCCAGCGCCGCAATCCGCGGCCAGTTCCGGTCAAAGGCTTGCCGCCATTCCGCCAGCGTCCGCGCGTAGTCTTCACCGAAGGCATGTTCGCCCTGCACCGCCAGCCCCTGCCGCGCGGCAGCGGCGCGGAAAGCCGACGGCGACGGCAGCATGCCGCCGGGGAAGATGTACTGCTGGATGAAGTCGGTACCCTTGCGGTAGTCGGCAAACAGCTCGTCACCGATGGTGATGCTCTGGATCACCGCGCGGCCGCCCGGTTTCAGCGCCTTGGCGAGGGTCCGGAAATAAGTCGGCCACCAGCGCTCGCCGACGGCTTCGAACATCTCGATCGAAACGATGTGGTCATACTTCTCACGGGTGTCACGATAGTCCTGCAACCGCAGGTCGGCCTCCGGCACGCGCTTGCGAGCCCATTCGAGCTGCGCCGGCGAGAGCGTCAGGCCGGTCACCTGCAGGCCCTGCCGCACGGCCATTTCCGCCAGACCGCCCCAGCCGCAGCCGATTTCCAGAACGCTTTGTCCGGGTTGTGCCTGCAATCGGCTCAGGATGCGACGATACTTGGCGATCTGCGCGGTTTCGAGATCGACCGCGTCCACACCGCCATAGAGCGCGCTGGAGTAACTCATGCCGGAGTCCAGCCAAAGTCTGTAGAACTCGTTACCGAGATCGTAATGGGCCATGATGTTGCGCTTGCTGCCGGCGCGGCTGTTGCCGTTGAGCAGGTGGCGGATACGTGCGGCGAGCAGGTGACGCCAGCGCCCATAGACCGCCAAGCGTAGCGCAGAGCGGTTTTTTGCAAGCAGGGTCAGCAGACCGGTGACATCCGGCGAATTCCAGGCGCCGTCGAGATAGGCGGCGGCCAGGCCGATATCGCCACGGGCAAGCACCTGAGCGAACATCGCCTCGTCGTGCACCTGCAGAGTGACGCCGTGCTCGCCGTCGCCGAACAGGCGGCTTGAACCGTCCGGCAGACGCACTTCGAGAAGACCCCCTTGCAATCGTTCCAGCAAGTCGAAGACCAGACGGGCATCGCGTGCCAGGGGCACTGCCTGGCGCAGGGTCAGGGTATTCATTTGCTCGGTTCCTGTAATGGGAAATCGGTTTTTCTGCCATGAAAAGGCACGCCCTTGAGCCACAATCTGAGCGCCTGCCAGTGAATGCGGGCCATGATTCCCAAAGTCAGTATGGGCATGCGCAGAAGGGCGGAGGCCAAGGCCCGGGTCGACCACGCCTGCGGCTTGCCCGAAATCGCAGTCAACAAGAGTTCGCCCTGGGTATCGTCGTAATCGATGCGCATGCGCGGGCAATGGCGTTGCAGATCGAAGCGGAAGCGATAGCCTCCCTCGACCTCGCAGAACGGCGAGACATGAAACACCTTGCTCGCCTGCAGCACCTCACCGTCCAGCAGGGGCGCGGCGTCTGGGTGATGCAGCAGGTAGCCGTGATGGCCGCCGAAAGTGTTGTTGACTTCGGCAAGCACGGCGATCAGTTCGCCGGCACGGTTGTGACAGAACCAGAAGCTGACCGGGTTGAAGACGTAGCCGAGAACCCGAGGAAAGCATTGCAGGATGATTTCGCCATCGTCGGGCAGACCACGCTCGCGCAGCAGGCTCTGCATCCAGGGCAACAGCGGACTGCCGTCGCGCGGGCCATGGTCCTTCTGGTGAAAACTCAGCAGCTTGCCGCGGTCGACCGCAAAAAGCGGACCACAGGCTGCGGCCAGGTCGGCCAACGGCAGTTGCACGAAGAATACCGGGTAGACGAAGGTATGCACCGCCGGTCGCAGGCGCCGGTGCATCACGTGGCCGATCAGAAGGCGTGGGGCAGTCATCGCGACCTCAGACGCTCGTCAGTTCGCTGGCGACCGGCTTCGACTCGCTCTGCCAAGGTGCCCGCATTCCGATCAGAGCGATTGTGGCCTGCCGTCGAGCAGGCCTGGAAAGCTGTCGTCGAGCAACGCGGGGCAGGCAGCGCCGGGAGCCATGGCAAAGCAAGGAGCAGCAGCCCTGCCAATCCGCTGCAGCGCCAGAGATTCTCAATCATGTCCACCCTTCCGAAATTTTGTCCTAGACAAATTATCCATTTTTAGCTATCCTATCTCTCGGTTTGAAACTTGTCAACGATTTGTCTAATTTTTGTTCAGGACAAAAATGAATATTCCCGATTTTGGCATAGCTGCCGTCGAACGTGACACGGGCCTATCGAAGGACGTTCTGCGCGTCTGGGAACGCCGTTATGGTTTCCCGGCGCCATGCCGCGACGCCAATGGCGAACGCAGCTACCCGGCCGAGCAGGTCGAGCGCTTGCGCCTGATCAAACGCCTGATGGATCAGGGCCACCGGCCGGGGAAACTGATCGCGACAGCCACGGAAGAACTGAGCGGGCTTGCCGGGCGTTCTCTGGTGCCGCGTGCTGCGGGGGAGAATGGGGAAGTCGAGCAACTCGGGGCTTTGCTCGCGCTGATCAAACAGCGCGATGGTGCCGCTTATCAGCAGGCCATGCAGCAGCGCCTTGCCCGACAGGGCCTGCAACGTTTTGTCCAGGACTCGGTGGCGCCGCTGACCCGGCGCGTCGGCGAAGCCTGGGAGGACGGCAGCTTCGAGATATTCGATGAACATCTGTTTACCGAACTCACCAAGCGCCTGTTGCGCCAGGCCATCGCCACGCTTCCCGTCGGCCGGAGCAGGCCGCGCATCCTGCTTACCAGCGTACCGGACGAACAGCACGTGCTCGGCCTGCTGATGGCCGAGGCGCTATTCGCGCTCGAAGGCGCCGATTGCATTCCTCTCGGCGCACAGATGCCCTTGCTCGAAATCGGCCGCGCTGCCAGCGCGCACCGCACCGACATCGTTGCCCTCTCTTTCTCGGTCGCTTTTCCGCAACGCCAGATTGCCGTCCTGCTGCAACAGTTGCGGATGGTTCTGCCACCGGAGGCAGCCCTCTGGGCCGGCGGCGCCGGCATTCAACGGCTGGTAAAACTGGACGGCGTCGATCTCTTGCCGACCTTCGACATGGCACTCGCAGCGCTGGCTGACTGGCGCGCCGCGCACCCCTGAAACATGCTCCTCGGATGTTTCCGGGTCAGGCGGGCGATACCGCTGCTTGTCTCCGGACAAAACGGACCAGCCCATGCGCGTCCTCGACGCGCAGCAGACGTCCGGCATGTTCGAGTCGATTCAGGTGCGCTATCGCTTCGCCCATGGCGAACATCGTCTGATGCGTATCGAGATCCCGCGAGAACAAGGTCATCAATAGCTCGGCAGCGCTGCGTGGAGTGGTGCAGTGCTCTTCAAGAACCTGCAAGCGCTCCTGGTGGTGCGCGTGCAGCGCATTGACCCGGTTCTCGATGCCGTGGAAGGGCAGTCCGTGCGAGGGAAGGACCAGGGTTTCGGCAGGCAGTTCGCGATAGTGATCGATCGACTGCAAGTAGTCGCCGAGCGAGTCAGCCAGGGGCGTGACGGCAAAAACACTGACATTGGTCGAAATCTTTGGCAAGAGCATGTCGCCGGAGATCAACACGCCGAGTTCCGCGCAGTAGAGTGCCGCATGTTCCGGCGAATGGCCGAAACCGATGCGGACTTGCCAGCGATGTCCGCCAATGGCCACCTGGTCGCCACCGAACAGGCGCTGGTAATGCGTCGGCAGGCTCGGTACGCCGCGGTTGTAGCCACCGCTGCGACGTTCCAGTGCCGCGCAGCGGTCGGCATCGAGGCCGTGCGCACGAAACTGCTGCAACATCGGCTGATTGCCGTGGCCGCCCACCTCGTGCCAGACCGCATGCGCTGTCAGATACTCGCCCACCGTCATGCACACCGGCGCACCGGTGCGCTCCTGCAACCAGGCGGCAAGGCCAAGGTGATCGGGGTGGAAATGCGTGACGATGATGCGCACGATTTTCCCGCCGCGTGCCGTCGACACCAGGCGGGACAGGATTTGCTGCCAGCATTCCTTGACCGTATCGAGGGCGAAACCCGTATCGACGATGGTCCACCCGGCATGGTCTTCGAGCAGCCAGAGGTTGATGTGGTTGAGGGCGAAGGGCAGCGGCATCCGCAGCCAGTGGATACCCGGAGAAACCTCGAAGGTCTCGCCAGCGGCGGGTGGGGTGGCAAAGGGATAATCTGGCAGCATCTCGGGGCGGATTGTAAAAAAACGCTGAAATCTATACACTGGGCGCGCTCAGAGGCTGACTACCGGCAGCGTCGAGCCTGCACCATTCTACACGTGATTCAGTTCCGTGCCGTCCTGCGCCAAAGCAACTCGGCACAAGCTTCGAGATTACAACCTTACAATTTGCAGCCATGCACAAAGCCCAGGATCCCCACTTTGCCGAACGCGTCCACGCCAGCTTTGCGCGGCAACAGGCCATGAACCTGATCGGTGCCCGCATGGCGGTGGTCGAGGCGGGTTACACCGAGATTCATCTACCGTACAAACCCGAAGTCACGCAGCAGCATGGCTACATTCACGGCGGCATCGTCGGTATGATTGCCGATTCTGCTGCGGGTTACGCCGCCAATACCTTGACGGCGGCCGACACCGGGGTATTGACCGTCGAGTACAAGCTCAACCTGCTGGCCCCGGCCGAAGGACAACTGTTGATTGCCGAGGGATCAGTGGTCCGCTACGGGCGAACGCTGATCATTACCCGCGCCGAAGTGTTTGCCGTAAACCATGGCAGGAAGAACCTGTGCGCGCTGATGCAGCAAACGATCATGGCCGTGCATGCCAAACAACCCGCCAAAACCTGATCAAGGAGCGACAGACATGCAATACCCGAGCCTCAATTTTGCCCATGGCGAGACCATCGACATGCTGCGGGCGACTGTTCAGGCTTTTGCCACTGCCGAAATCAGGCCGCGCGCCGAAGCCATCGATCGTGACAATGTCTTTCCCGCCGATCTTTGGCGGAAGCTGGGCAGCATGGGCCTGCTCGGCATCACCGCCGAGGAGGAGTACGGCGGCAGCGGCCTCGGCTATCTCGCACACATCATCGCCATGGAAGAAATCTCCCGGGCTTCGGCGAGTGTTGCCCTCTCCTACGGCGCGCACTCGAATCTCTGCGTCAATCAGATTCGCCGCAATGGCAATGCCGCGCAGAAAGACCGCTATCTTCCCAGACTGATTTCCGGAGAACACGTCGGGGCGCTCGCCATGTCGGAAGCCAACGCCGGCTCGGACGTGGTCAGCATGAAATTGCGCGCCGAGCGCAAGAGCGACCGCTTCATCCTCAATGGCGGCAAGATGTGGATCACCAACGGCGGGGACGCCGACACGCTGGTGGTCTACGCCAAGACCGACCTCGAAGCCGGATCGAAAGGCATCACCGCTTTCCTTGTGGAAAAGGGAATGCCGGGTTTCTCTTGTGGCGCCAAGCTCGACAAGCTCGGCATGCGCGGATCGAACACCTATCCACTGTTTTTCGATGACTGCGAAGTGCCCGAAGAAAATGTCCTTGGCCAACTGAACGGCGGCGTGCGCGTGCTGATGAGCGGCCTCGACTACGAACGCGCCGTGCTCGCCGGCGGTCCGCTGGGAATCATGGCCGCCGTCATGGATCTGGCCCTGCCCTATATCCATGACCGCCAACAGTTCGGCCAATCGATCGGTGAATTCCAGTTGATGCAGGGCAAGATCGCCGACCTGTACACCACCTTCAACGTCTGCCGTGCTTACGTCTATGCCGTGGGCGCGGCCTGCGATCGTGGCGAAACGACGCGCAAGGACGCCGCCGGGGCCATTCTGTACGCTGCCGAAAAGGCGACCTGGATGGCCGGCGAGGCGATCCAGATCCTCGGCGGCAATGGCTACATCAATGAGTACCCGGCGGGTCGCCTGTGGCGCGATGCCAAGCTCTACGAAATCGGTGCCGGCACCTCGGAAATCCGCCGCATGCTGATCGGCCGGGAGCTTTTTGCCGAAACGCTGTAAAACCCTATAGACTGCCAGGAATATCATGACCTGCACGCTGCGCGCCCTCAGCGCTAACGACACCACCGCCATCGAGCATGTTCGCCAGTTTTTCCGCAATTATGCCGCGTGGCTCGGCGTCGACCTGTGTTTCCAGAATTTCGAAGCGGAAATGGCATCGCTACCTGGCGCCTACGCCCAGCCTGACGGCCGCCTGTTCTATGCCGAACGCGATGGCCGGCCGGCCGGCTGTGTCGGCATCCGACCCTTCTCCGCGGGCCTTTGCGAACTGAAGCGGTTGTATGTCGAGCCCAGCCAGCGCAGTTTCGGCATCGGCCGCGTGCTGACGATGGCGGCGATCAAGGCGGCCAAGGAAATCGGCTACCGCAAGTTGCTGCTCGACACCCTGCCAGCGATGCGCGTCGCGGTCAAGCTCTATCGCGAACTGGGTTTCAAGGAAACGCCGGCCTATTACCAGACGCCACTCGAAGGCACGATGTTTCTCGCCCTCGATCTCGAAAACTGGTCGGAGGAAGAAGTCGTCAACGAGAACCTCTTTCACCTGTTCGACTTCAACCGCGCCTGGTCGAGTCGCATGCAGGAGATCGATCCGGGGTACTTCCTCAAACTGTCGCACTTGCAGACACCGCAATACCTGTGGATCGGCTGCTCGGATTCGCGTGTGCCGGCCAACGAAATCGTCGGTCTGCTGCCGGGCGAGCTTTTCGTCCACCGCAACGTCGCCAACGTCGTCGTACACACCGATCTCAACTGCCTGTCGGTGATCCAGTTTGCCGTCGATGTCCTCAAGGTCAGGCACGTCATGGTCGTCGGCCACTACGGTTGCGGCGGCGTCAAGGCGGCACTCAATCGGGATCGTGCCGGGCTGGTCGACATCTGGCTGCGTCATGTCCGCGACGTGCACGACAAACATCTGGCACTGGTCGATGCACTGCCGCAGGAGCGACAACATGATCGGCTTTGCGAACTCAATGTCCTCGAACAGGTGGCGAACGTCTGCCAGACCTTCGTCATCCAGGACGCCTGGCAGCGCGGTCAGCCGCTCACCGTGCACGGCTGGATCTACGGCCTGCGCGATGGATTGATGCGTGACCTCGGGTTCACGGTGCACCGCCGCGAAGACCTGCTGCCGAACTATGTCGCGGCACTCGCAGGGCTGCAGGTCTGAATCGCAGACGCGACGCGCACATGCAAGAGCCTGCCATGCACCATTCACGGCTACTCCCCTGCACCTGCCGATTCTCCCACCGCCCCGGCAGAGCAGCCGCGACTGCGGAAACTCTTTGAACGCGGCTGCCGAGCGGGCGCTGGCGTCCCCCACGACCTACCTCAAGCTGCTCGCCACCGCCCTGGTCTGGGGGGCAACCTGGATTGCCGGCCGGGTGGCGGTCAGCGAGGCCTCACCGCTGGCAGTGGCCAGTTGGCGCTTTCTGCTCGCGGCGCTGCTCCTCGGCACGCTGGTGGTGATCCATGAAGGCTGGCCGCGCTGGTCGTTCAAGGAGTGGCTGACGCTCGCGGCCCTGGGCGCCAGCGGCATCTTTCTCTACAACCTGTGTTTTCTCTACGGCTTGAAAATGATCGAGGCCGGCCGCGGCGCGCTGGTGGTGGCACTGACGCCGGCGGTGGTCGCGGCCGGTGACTGGCTCCTGTTCAGGGCGCCGATGTCGCCGACGAAAGCTGCCGGCATCGCGCTGGCGATGTTTGGCTGCCTGCTCGTGGTCACCAACGGCGACCCCCGTCTGCTGCTGACTGGCGAGGTCGGTCTCGGCGAATGGCTGATCATCGGCTGCAGCGTGCTGTGGGCGGTTTATACTTTCGTCGGCCGGCGCGGCACGCGCTCGCTGTCGCCGCTGGCGATGACCTTCGGTGCCAGTCTCACCGGCTGGGGGATGCTGACCGTCGCGGCGCTGCTGCAGGGTTCGCTGTTCGTGCTGACGGAAGTCACCTGGCGTGGCTTGAGCGCGATCGTTTTCCTCGGGTTCTTCGGTACGGCCCTCGCTTTCACCTGGTATGCCGAAGCCGTGCAACGCATCGGTGCGACGCGCTCGGCGGCGTTCATCAATCTGGTCCCGGTCAGCGCCGTCATCCTTGGCGCCGTGCTGCTCGACGAGCGGCTCGGGGTCGTGGTTTTGTTCGGTGGCACGCTGGTCATCGCCGGGGTCATCATCACCAATCACGCCGGCGCGCGCCTTGCGGCCGGAGTCGACGGTCATGACTTGGCAAAACAAAGGAAATCATGAAAGTCATGACCGTCTCCCTCTCCCCCCGACCCCTCCCCCGCGAAGGGAGGGGAGATTCGTGAGTCGCTGACGCGACTTTCACATTAACTGCAAGGAGAAAACTGCATGATCCTGACACAGGAACAGGAAATGATCCGCGATTCGCTGCGCGATTTCGCACAGGAGCGCCTGGCACCCTTCGCCGCCGAGTGGGACCGCCATCACACCTTCCCGGCCGATGCGCTGCGCGAACTCGGCGAACTCGGTGCGCTGGGCATGGTCGTTCCCGAGCAATGGGGCGGCGCCGGCATGGACTACCTGTCGCTGGTGCTGGTGATCGAAGAGATCGCCGCCGGCGACGGCGCGACCTCGACGATCGTCAGCGTGCAAAATTCGCTGGCCTGCGGCATCACCATGAAGTACGGCAGCGACGAACAGAAGGAAAACTGGCTCAAACCACTGGCACGCGGCCAGATGCTCGGCTGCTTCTGTCTGACCGAACCGCATACCGGTTCCGATGCAGCGGCGATCACCACCCGCGCCGACCGCGATGGCGATCATTTCGTCCTCAACGGCGTCAAACAGTTCATTACCACCGGCAAGTACGCGCAGGTGGCGATCGTCTTTGCCGTCACCGACAAGGCCGCCGGCAAAAAGGGCATCTCGTGCTTCCTGGTGCCGACCGCGACACCCGGTTACATCGTCGCCCGCATCGAGGAAAAGATGGGCCAGCGCGCTTCGGATACCGCGCAGATCCTCTTCGAGAACTGCCGGGTTCCGGCTTCCTGCCTGCTCGGCAAGGAAGGCGACGGCTACCGGATTGCCCTGTCGAACCTCGAAGCCGGCCGCATCGGCATCGCTGCCCAGTCGGTCGGCATGGCGCGTGCCGCTTTCGAAGCGGCGGTGCAATACGCCAAGGAACGCGAAACCTTCGGCAAGCCGATCATCGAGCATCAGGCGGTGAGCTTCCGCCTCGCCGACATGGCAACGCAGATCGATGCCGCCCGTTTGCTGGTCTGGCGAGCCGCGACTTTCAAGGATGCCGGCAAGCCCTGCCTCAAGGAAGCGTCGATGGCCAAGATGTTTGCCTCTGAAATGGCCGAAAAAGTCTGCTCGGACGCCATCCAGATTCTCGGCGGCTATGGCTACGTCAGCGACTTCCCGGTCGAGCGGATCTATCGTGACGTCCGTGTCTGCCAGATCTACGAAGGTGCCAACGACATCCAGCGCCTGGTGATCGGCCGCGCTGTCGCTGGTGATTAGCAACGCTCGTCAATCAACATTGGGGAAAATGGAGATCATGACCACTTGGCAGCGTCGCCACCGGAATGGTCATGACTCTTCCAGGCACCCCGCTCATCAAAGCCATCAGCGACGGGCCCGGGCGGCGGCCATGCCTCGGTTCTACCCCCTTCATCTGGAGATCCTATGGCAACATCAGTGTCCCGGTTTACGTGGGTAGCCTTCATGACTGAATCATGATGTAATTGGCGCTTGGATCCCTGCGCAAGTCATGCCAGAATCGAAGCATCCGGGAATCGGGGATGGCCTGGTTTCCCTGGATTTCACCCATCAATTACCCGAGAACACATGGAGGAGACACAATGAGCCAACATTGCAGAGGTCTTATGCTGGCAGCAATGCTGTCGGCGAGCCTGCTGTCGGCACCGGTTCTGGCCCAGGAACTGAGCGGCACGCTGAAGAAGATCAAGGAAACCGGAGTCATCACGCTCGGGCATCGCGAGTCGTCGATCCCCTTCTCGTATTATGACGACAAGCAGCAGGTGATCGGTTACTCGCATGAATTGATGCTCAAGGCGGTGGAGGCGATCAAGGCCGAATTGAAGCTCGCCAAGCTCGATGTCAAGCTGATGCCGGTCACCTCGGCGAACCGCATCACGCTGGTCCAGAACGGCTCGGTCGACCTCGAATGTGGGTCGACGACCAACAACACCGAGCGCCAGAAGCAGGTCAGTTTCTCGACCACCATCTTCATCATCGGCACCCGCCTGATGACCAAGACGAATTCCGGGATCAACGATTTTCCGGATCTGGCGGGCAAGAATGTCGTGACCACTGCCGGCACCACCTCCGAGCGTCTGCTGCGCAAGATGAACGAAGAAAAGCAGATGAAGATGAACGTCATCAGCGCGAAGGACCATGGGGAGTCTTTCCTGACCCTGGAAACCGGCCGGGCGGTCGCTTTCATGATGGATGACGCCCTGCTCTACGGCGAAATGGCCAAGGCCAAGAAAGCCAGCGACTGGGTGGTGGTTGGTACGCCGCAGTCGTTTGAAGCCTACGGCTGCATGTTGCGCAAGGATGACCCGGCCTTCAAGAAGGTCGTCGACGGTGCACTGGCCAAGGCCATGACCTCGGGCGAAGCCGAAAAAATCTATGCCAAGTGGTTTCTGCAGCCGATCCCGCCGAAAGGCCTGAACCTCAATTTCCCGCTCTCGGAAGCCGTCAAGAAGCTGTACAAGAATCCCAACGACAAGGCTTTCGAGTAGGTCCCGCGCCAGGGGCCGGGCGGCTCCTGGGCAATGCATCACCCGCAAAGGAGGAAGCCATGTTTAAAAAGGACTTGCGTCGTTGGCTGCTGGCCATGCTCTCGATGCTCGTGGTCGGCAGTGCTGTCGTGGCTGCCGAAAAGCCGAACGTCGTCATCCTCGCGACCGGTGGCACCATCGCCGGCGCCGGTGCCGATGCGACCAACAGCGCCACCTATCAGGCAGCCAAGGTGCCGGTCGACAAGCTCATTGCCGGCATTCCGCAATTGAAGACGATTGCCGAGGTGCGTGGTGAGCAGGTTTTCCAGATTGCCTCGGAGAGCTTCACCAACGATAACCTGGTGACCCTCGGCAAGCGCGTTGCGGCGCTCGTCAAGCAGGGCGACGTGGATGGCGTGGTGATTACGCATGGCACCGATACGCTCGAAGAGACAGCCTACTTCCTCAATCTGGTGGTGCGCACCGACAAACCCATCGTCCTCGTTGGCTCGATGCGGCCGGGAACCGCGATGTCGGCCGACGGCATGCTGAACCTGTACAACGCGGTCAGCGTCGCAGCCAGCAAGGACGCACGCGGCAAGGGCGTGCTGGTGACGATGAACGACGAGATCAACAGCGGTCGCGACGTCTCCAAGATGGTGAACCTGCGGACCGAGGCCTTCAAGAGCCCGTGGGGAGCGCTCGGAATGGTCGTCGAAGGAAAGAACTACTGGTTCCGCCTGCCGGCGAAGCGGCACACGAACAACTCCGAGTTCGACATCGAAAAGATCGACACCCTACCGTCGGTCGAGATTGCCTATGGATCCGGCAATGCCTCGGATACCGCCTATCGCGCCTTCGCGGCGAAAGGCGCAAAGGCGATCATCCATGCCGGTACCGGCAACGGTTCGGTGAGCAGCGCCGTCGTGCCCAGTCTGCAGGAACTGCGCGGTAAAGGGATTCAGATCATCCGTTCATCGCACGTCAATGCCGGCGGCTTTGTCCTGCGCAACGCCGAACAGCCTGACGACAAATACGACTGGGTAGTGGCGCACGACCTCAATCCGCAGAAGGCGCGCATTCTCGCCGCCGTCGCCCTGAGCAAGACCCAGGACAGCAAGGAACTGCAGCGGATTTTCTGGGAATACTGATTCCCCGTTCGTAGACGGAGGCAGGGCGCCTTGACGGGCGGTCGCTGCCTTGCTCCAAGGAGAAGCGCAGATGGGCTACAACTGGAACTGGGGGATTTTTCTGCAGCCGACGGCGACCGGCGATGGCACCTACCTGGGCTGGATGTTCTATGGCTTCAAGGTCACCATCGCCCTGTCGTTGTCGGCCTGGTTCATCGCGCTCGTCCTCGGCGCCGTCGTCGGTATTCTGAGGACGGTTCCGAACAAGTGGCTGTCCGGCTTCGCGACCGCCTACGTCGAAGTCTTTCGCAACATTCCTCTGCTCGTGCAACTGTTTCTCTGGTACTTCGTGATGCCCGAGTTGCTGCCCGAGAACCTGGGCAACGCCTTCAAGCAGAGCAACCCGATCGTCCAGCAGTTTCTCTCTTCGATGGTCTGCCTGGCACTGTTCACCAGCGCACGCGTTGCCGAGCAGGTGCGTTCGGGGATCAACTCGCTGCCGCCCGGGCAGAAGAACGCCGGCCTGGCGATGGGCTTCACCTTGTCGCAGACCTATCGCTATGTGCTGCTGCCGATGGCCGTGCGCCTGATCGTGCCACCGCTGACCTCGGAGTTTCTCAACATCTTCAAGAACTCGGCCGTCTGTTCCACGATCGGCCTGCTGGAACTGGCCGCCCAGGGCCGGCAACTGGTCGATTACACTGCGCAGCCCTACGAGTCGTTCATCGCCGTGACGCTCGCCTATCTGCTGATCAACGTCGTCGTCATGTTCGGCATGCGCTGGGTTGAAGAGCAGGTGCGCGTTCCCGGCTATATCGGAGGCAAGTGAGATGCATGAATTCGACTGGTCTTCGATCCCCAATGCCTTGCCCTTCCTCTGGGACGGGATGAAGATTTCCCTCGAGATCACACTCAGCGCGGTGGTTTTCGGGATCGTCTGGGGAACGCTGCTGGCGCTCATGCGCCTCTCCTCGGTGACGCCCCTGTCATGGTTTGCAGCCGCTTACGTGAACCTCTTCCGGGCCATTCCGCTGGTCATGGTGCTGCTGTGGTTCTTCCTGATCGTGCCGCATCTGCTGGAAAGCCTCTTTGGCTTCCCGCGCGGTTCGGACATGCGCCTTTCCTCGGCGATTGCCGGCTTTGCCCTGTTCGAGGCGGCCTACTACTCGGAGATCATCCGTGCCGGCATCCAGTCGGTTCCGAAAGGGCAGATGGGTGCCGCCAGCGCGCTCGGCATGACCTACGGCCAGGCGATGCGCCTGGTGGTGCTGCCGCAGGCTTTTCGCAACATGGTTCCCTTGCTGCTGACGCAGGGGATCATCCTCTTCCAGGACACCTCGCTGGTCTATGTTTCGGCCCTGGCCGACTTCTTCGGCGCCGCCTACAAGGTGGGTGACCGTGACGGGCGCCTGGTCGAGTTGCTGCTCTTTGCCGGTGCCGTTTATTTCGTGATCTGCTTCACTGCGTCGCGAATCGTTCGCCACTACCAGAACAAGCTCAAGACGGCCTGATGCCACTTGCAGCAATGAATCGAGGAGACTTTCGTGATTACGATGAACAAGGTGAGCAAGCATTACGGTTCCTTCCAGGTCCTCACCGACTGCACGACGCAGGTGCACAAGGGCGAAGTAATCGTCGTCTGTGGCCCGTCTGGTTCGGGAAAGTCGACGCTGATCAAGTGTGTCAATGGCCTCGAACCCTTTCAGAGTGGCGAAATCATCGTCAATGGCGTTTCCGTCGGCGATCCGAAAACCAATCTTTCCAAGCTGCGCTCGACGGTCGGCATGGTCTTCCAGAATTTCGAACTCTTTCCGCACATGAGCATCATCGACAACCTGGCCATCGCCCAGACCAAGGTGCTCGCGCGGACCCAGGAGCAGGCGCGCGAGAAGGGTTTCAAGTTGCTCGATCGGGTCGGCCTGCGCGCGCAGGCAGAGAAATATCCGGGCCAGCTTTCCGGTGGGCAGCAGCAGCGTGTGGCAATTGCCAGGGCGCTGGCCATGGACCCGATCTGCATGCTCTTCGACGAACCGACTTCGGCGCTCGACCCGGAAATGGTCAACGAAGTGCTCGACGTGATGACCGAACTGGCACAGGAGGGGATGACCATGATGTGCGTCACGCACGAGATGGGCTTCGCCAAACGCGTCGCCAGCCGGGTGATCTTCATGGACCAGGGTCGTATCGTCGAGGACGACAGCAAGGAAGCCTTTTTCGATCACGCTCGTTCGGAGCGAGCGCAACAGTTCCTGGCCAAGATTCTGCACCATTGAGTACCGTCTGACTCCGGGCTTGCCTGGAGTGGCGCAGGCGTCTGTGGCCAGAGAGGCAGTACCCGATCGATTCGAGAGAAGGAGAACGGCATGGCACTGGTCAGCGAGTCCACACACAACCTGCGCCGCAACCTGCGCGAAATCGCCGAGCAGCAGCATCTTTCGGCGCGCATCGGCGAATTCCTCGATGGCTACTTCGTCGATGTAGAATTGGGCGGCGCCACGGACGCGAGTCCCGAAGAGCTTCTCGGGGCGGCCGTCCAGCATTTTCGGCTGGGCGAGGTGCGCGCGCCGAAACAAGCCGCAGCCGCTCTCTACACCCCGGATTTTGACCGGCATGGCTGGCACTCTCCGCACACCGTGATCGATGTCGTCACCGACGACATGCCGTTTCTGGTCGATTCGATCACCATGCTGGTGTACCACCATGGACTGGTGATCCATCGTTTGCTGCATCCGCTGCTGGGCGCCGAGCGAAAGGACGATGGCACGCTGCAGGCCACGCGGCCGCGTGGCGCTGCCGGCAGTCAGCCGGAGTCCTGGATCCACCTCGAGATCGATCGCATTGGCGAGGCCGGACTGATCGACACCCTGCATCAGGAAATCCTGGGCGTGCTCGCTGACGTGCGTGCGGCCGTCGAAGATGGCCCGACGATGCACGAGCGCATGCGCGCAGCACACACCGAGATGGCCGCTTCGACGCTTGCCGAGGCCGACGAAGCCGCAGCGTATCTGGCCTGGATCGCTGCCAACAATTTTGTCTTTCTCGGTTATGCGGATTACCAGGCGGCCGTCGGCGACAGCAAGCTCGCGCGCGTTGCCGGCAGCGGACTCGGCATTCTCCGAAACGCCGACCATCCCCGCTTTGGCCGTTGCCTGGCGGGAATCCCCGGCGTCGTCGCGGAACTGGCCAGAGATTCCCTGCCCGTGATTCTGGTCAAGGCAGACGCGCGCTCGACGGTTCATCGCTCGGCCTACCTCGATTTCATTGCAGCCAAGCGTTATGACGCCGATGGCAATTTCGTCGGATTACGTGCTTTCGTCGGCCTCTACACGGCGCATGTCTACCATGTGGCGGCAACCGATGTGCCGCTGCTGCGACGCAAGATTGCCGCCGTACGGCAGGATCTTGGCTTCCTGCCGCGTAGCCATCGCGACAAGACCCTGCTCAACGTACTCGAAACCTATCCGCGTGACGAGTTGATCGAAATCGCTCACCAGGATCTGGTCCGTATCGCCAGCGGCATCGTCTCACTGCATGAGCGCGAGCAGGTACGCATCTTCCTGCGCGACGACGCCTGGGGGCGTTATGTTTCGGCGATCGTCTATATGCCGCGCGACCGTTTCGACACCACCATCCGCGAGCGCATCTCGGCGCTCCTTCATGAAAGCCTCGCCGCCGAGCGCGTCGACTATTTTGTCATGCTCGGCGAGTCGCGGCTGGCGCGTCTGCATTTCATCGCCCGTACGCCGGTCGGTACCGACTACCGCTACGATGCCGACGCGATCGAAAGGCAGGTGGCGCGCATCGTGCGCGGCTGGGCCGAAGAACTGAAACAGAATCTCGTCGGGCACTATGGCGAGGAGCGCGGCAACAGCCTGTTGCGTCGCTATTCGCTGGAACTGCCGCTGTCGTATCAGGAGCGGGTCACACCGGCTTCCGCGGTGTCCGACCTCGAGCGCCTGGAAGCCGCCGAGCAGAGCGGCCGTGTCGAAGTTAAGCTGAGCGCAGCCCAGGGCGACGATGGCTCACACCAGCACCTGAAGCTGTTCCGTCGCGGCAGGCCGCGACCGTTGTCGGCGATTCTGCCGATACTCGAGAACATGGGACTGACGGTACTCTCCGAACAGCCGTTCAGCCTGCCCAGAAGTGACCTGCACATTGCCGACTTCGCAGTGCGCTTGCCGCAGGCTGCGGCACTGGATGACGAGACGACCCGGCGATCCTTCATCGACCTGCTCGAGAACCTGTTCCGCGAGCAGGCCGAGAACGACGGTTTCAACCGCCTGATCCTGCTGGCGGGTCTCGACGGGCGGCAGATCAGCATCCTGCGCGCCTACAGCCGTTACCTGCGGCAGGCCGGTCTGCCGTTCAGCCAGGCCTATGTGCAGCGCTGTCTGGCGACGCATTTCCGGATTACGCGGGCACTGGTCGACCTGTTCGAAGCGCTCTTTTCTCCGGCAGCAGACGAGGCACGCGCCAGGGCGTTTTCCGATGAAGTCAGCACGGCCTTGTTGCAGGTCAGCAATCCCGATGATGATCGCATTCTTTCTGCGCTGCAGACGGTCATTGAGGCAACGCTGCGAACGAACGCCTATCAATCGGGCAGTGACGGCCAGGCCAAGAGTTACCTGTCCTTCAAGTTCTCGTCAAGGGACATCCCCTTCCTGCCCGCGCCGGCGCCGCTCTACGAAATCTTCGTCTATAACGAGCGGGTCGAAGGCGTGCACCTGCGCGGTGCGCGGGTGGCGCGCGGTGGCCTGCGCTGGTCCGACCGCATGGAAGACTTCCGCACCGAGGTGCTCGGTCTGGTCAAGGCGCAGATGGTGAAGAATGCAGTGATCGTTCCGCTGGGGTCGAAAGGGGGCTTCGTCTGCAAACGCCTGCCGGCGGCTGGTGAGCGTGAAGCCTTGCAGGCCGAGGGAATTGCCTGTTATTCGACCTTCATCCGTGGCCTGCTCGACCTCACCGACAACCGAGTCGACGGCCAGGTCGTGCCGCCAAATGGCGTGCGCCGTCGCGACGGCGACGACCCCTATCTGGTCGTCGCTGCCGACAAGGGGACGGCGACCTTCTCGGACATCGCCAACGGCATCGCCATCGAGTATGGCTTCTGGCTCGGCGATGCCTTCGCTTCGGGCGGCTCGGTCGGTTACGACCACAAGAAAATGGCCATCACCGCCAGAGGCGCATGGGAGGCGATCAAGCGGCACTTCCGGGAAATCGGTCTGGATACGCAGACGCAGCCGTTCACCGTCGTCGGGATCGGCGACATGTCCGGCGACGTTTTCGGTAATGGCATGTTGCTCTCTTCCGAAATCCGGCTGCTGGCCGCCTTCGATCACCGGCATATCTTCCTCGACCCGAACCCGGACCCGGCGCGCAGCTTTGCCGAGCGGCAACGCCTCTTTGCGCTGCCGCGGTCTTCGTGGGCGGACTACGATCCGGCGCTGATTTCCGCGGGCGGCGGCGTGTGGTCGCGAACGGCCAAGTCGATCCCGCTGTCACCCGAGCTGCGCGCGTGGCTGGGCAGCACTGCCAGCCAGATGACGCCCCCCGAACTGATCAAGACCCTGCTGCAGGCGCCGGTGGACCTGCTCTACAACGGTGGCATCGGAACCTACGTCAAGGCCAGCTCCCAGAGTCATCAGGAAGCCAATGACCGCGGCAACGACATTCTGCGGGTCGATGCCAGCCAGCTCAAGGCGCGGGTGATCGGCGAAGGTGGCAACCTCGGCTTGACGCAGAAGGGGCGCATCGAGTTCGCTCTCAATGGCGGCCGGATATTCACCGACGCAATCGACAACTCGGCCGGCGTCGATTGCTCCGACCACGAGGTCAACATCAAGATCCTGCTGGCCGGGCTGATCCGGCGTGGCGACATGACCGGCAAGCAGCGTGACGTGCTGCTCGCCTCGATGACCGACGCGGTCGCGTCGCTGGTGCTTGCCGACAACTATCAGCAGACGCAGGCGATTGCCCTCGAAGCGGCAGCCGGAGCGGGCCTGATCGAGGTGCATGGCCGTCTGATTCGCCACCTGGAGGCCCGCGGCGCCCTGCACCGCAGCATCGAATTCCTGCCCGACGACAAGGGCCTCGCCGAACGCGCGCAGCAGAAGCGCGGCCTGACTGCACCGGAGATCGCGGTGCTCCTGGCCTATGCCAAGATCGCGCTCAAGGAAACCCTCCTGGCGTCGAGCCTGCCCGACAGCGAAGATGTACATCAACTGCTGGTGGCCTACTTCCCGGCGCCCCTGCTCGCGCATTGCCGCGAACTGCTGCCGGCGCATCCTTTGAGGCGCGACATCATTGCCACGCAGCTCGTCAATCGTCTGGTGAACCGCATGGGAACGACCTTTGTCATGCAGCTCGGTGATGAAACGGGCGCCTCGGCGGCGCAAGTGGCCGGCGCGTGGTATGCCGCCAGCAGCGTGCTCGACGCCGAAGCGCTGTGGCAGGAAATCGAGTCGCTGGACCTGGTCATCGATGCCACCCGGCAACTGGCGTTGATGACCGGGCTGCGGGCGATGCTGGCGGCGGCGACACCGCTGGTGCTGACGCAGCATCTGCGGGGCACTCGTATTGCTCAGTTGATGACCGAATACGGCAGTGCCGTCGTCGCAACCATCGGCCGCATTCGTCAGGGCAGGAGCGGCGCAGTCGCCATCACCGCGTTGATCGACGAGCGTGCGGCGATCGTGGCAGCGTTCGAGCGGGTGAATCTCGCGCGCGCCTGCGGCTGCCCATTGAACGACGTGACAGAAGCACTCGCCATTCTCGAAGGGCGGATCGATCTGGACTGGTTGGCCGCTGCCGTCTCCCGCCTGCCGGCCGGCAACCGCTGGCAGGCAAGGGCCCGTGCGCAGCTCGGCAGCGAACTTGCCGGTCTGCGGCAGCACCTCCTGCGGCAGGTTCTCGGCGGCAGCCTGCCGGCCACCGCAGAAGCCAGCGTGGTGCTCGATGAACTGAAGGGCAATGAGCCACAGGATCTGGCGATGCTCTCGGCGGGTCTGGCGGAGATCAGGCGGCTGCTCGTTCTCTGAAGCGGCTGACGATTGCGCATGGCAGTGCACGCAAGCCGTACCATTCCGGCAAACACCCTGACCAGACCCACAGAGGCAAGCGATGAGGCCTGCGCATATCTGCTACAGCATCCGTCCGAGCAAGCCTGCAGCGCATCTGCTTGAAGTGCGCTGCACGCTTCCCGCACCCGACCCGGCTGGGCAGCGTTTCGCGCTGCCGGCGTGGATTCCCGGCAGTTACCTGATTCGTGACTTCGCGCGCCACATCGTCGCGATTCGTGCCGAGACTGCTGGCAAAGTGGTACCGCTCAGCAAGATCGACAAACACAGCTGGCAGGCTGCACCGGTCGGCAAGGATATGGCGCTCACCGTCATCTGCGAGGTTTACGCCTGGGATCTCTCGGTACGCGCTGCGCATGTCGACCAGACACACGCTTTTTTCAATGGCAGCAGCGTATTCCTGCGCGCCCTCGGTCACGAACATTCGCCGTGTCTGGTCGATATCCAGCGGCCGATCGGCAGGCACTTCGAAGCGTGGCGTGTCGCCACCGCGCTCACTCCGGCATGCGACCAGACTGCCCGGCAACACACTTTCGGCCTCTACCGAGCCGCCAACTATGACGAACTGATCGATCACCCGGTCGAAATGGGCACCTTTACGCTGGCCACATTCACGGCCTGCGGTGTTCCGCACGAGATCGCCATCAGCGGGCGCCATGACTGCGACCTGGCGCGCCTGACCGCCGACCTGCAGCGCATCTGTGAATGGCAAATCCGCTTCTTCGGCGAACCGGCACCGATGCCGCACTACGTTTTCCTGGTCACTGCCGTCGACGATGCGTATGGCGGACTAGAGCACCGTGCCTCGACGGCGCTGCTCTGCGCCCGCGACGATCTGCCCTACTCTGGCATGCGCGGCACACCGGAGCGCTACCGCAGCTTTCTCGGCCTGTGCAGCCACGAGTATTTCCACGCATGGAACGTCAAGCGCATCCAGCCTGCGGCATTCTCGTCCTACAATCTCGATGCCGAGAACTACACCACCCTGCTCTGGGCCTTCGAGGGTTTCACCTCGTACTACGACGACCTGGCGCTGCTACGCTGCGGATTGATCCAGTTGAAGGACTGGCTGGCGCTGGTCGCCAGGACGATCGACAAGGTCCACAACAACCCCGGTCGGCAGCGGCAGACGCTTGCCGAATCGAGTTTCGACGCCTGGACGAAATACTACCGGCCGGACGAGAACACTCCGAATGCGGTGGTCAGCTACTACACCAAGGGATCGCTGGTGGCGCTGGCACTCGACCTGAAGCTGCGCGCCGAGACGAGCAACCGGATTTCACTGGATGACGTGATGCGCGCGCTCTGGCAACGCCATGGCCAGGGTGAGCAGCGCTGCGGCATTGGCGACGAGGACATCCGGATGCTCGCCGAAGAACTGTCCGGCCTCGACCTCGAGCACTTTTTTGCCGAAGCCGTACATGGCACGACCGATGTGGACCTGGCGCGGCTGCTGCAACCCTTTGGCATCCGGCTGAAGCGTTCGGCAAACTCCACCACCCCGTCGCTCGGCGTGAAAACTGGCAGCGACGGCAGCGAGGTCCGGTTGACGACGGTATACGAAGGCAGCCCGGCGCAGGTCGCCGGATTGTCGGCAGGCGACCTGCTGCTGGCGATCGATGGCTTGCGAGTCACGCCATCGACCCTCGATCGCCTGTTGAGCCGCCGTCAAGCCGGCGAAACGGTCCACATGCACGCCTTTCGACGCGACGAACTGATGGAATTCGCGGTTCAACTCGGCGCGCCGGCCAAGGATCGCCACCAGCTGCAGTTGCAGCGAAAACGCAACTCCCTGCGCAAGGACTGGCTGCAGGGGTAGCGCATCGACGATAATCAGGCACTGCATGTTCCAGCCCTGCCGGCTCCACCTCTTTCATCCTCGTACACAAGATGACCAAGCTCGCCGACCTCCGCAAAAGCTACGAACGCGCCGAACTCAGCGAGGACGCTTCACACGCCGACCCCCTCAGGCAGTTCGAGAAATGGATCAGCGAGGCGATCAGCGCACAAGTCCCCGAACCCAACGCCATGACCCTGGCGACGGTAGACAGCAGCCTGCGCCCGTCCACACGCGTGGTGCTGATCAAGGGCTACGACGAAAATGGCATCACCTGGTTCACCAACTACGACAGTCGCAAGGGTCGCGAACTCGCTGCCAACCCCTGGGCAGCACTGCAGTTTCATTGGGTCGACCTGGAACGGGTCGTGCGCATCGAGGGCTGCGTCGAAAAAGTGAGTGCCGCCGAAAGCGATGCCTACTTCGCCAGCCGACCACTCGATTCCCGCATCGGCGCCTGGGCGAGTCCGCAGAGCCAGGTCATTGCCGGCCGCAGCGTACTCGTCGGCAACGCTGCCCGCTATGGCGCGAAGTTCCTGCTGCAGCCGCCGCGTCCACCTCATTGGGGCGGCTACCGGCTGCGTCCCGATACCTGGGAGTTCTGGCAGGGCAGAAAAAGCCGTCTGCACGACCGTCTGCGCTACCGGCTGAACAGCGATCAGCAATGGATTCGCGAACGCCTGGCGCCGTGACCTGCGTGTTACCGCAACACCAAGGACCTCGACCGCAGTCGTCCCCTGGACGAAAATCGCCCGCCCGCAGGCCTGGTCGTTGACCGGGGCTAGCTTCTCCCACGGGCTTAGCAATCAATCGACAACAGCCGGCACAATTTCTTCAACGACAGCCCTCATCCCCGTGCAACGCCATTTGACTTCCAGATCGTAAAGACGAAAGCCATAACGTCGCAGCGGATCGTTCGCATAGGCGGGACGCGGATCCTGCGCCAGCACCTCGCGAAGCAGTGCAGCAAGGTCTGGCCAGCGAGGCGCATGCAGGCACAGCTGCAGCGCTGCCTGTGCACTGAAATCGACCGCCAGTTGCAACGGAGGACCATCGATAAAACCGCCGCGTGCCGCCGGTTCGCTCTCGACAAAGGGAAGGTACGGCTTGATGTCGAGGACCGGGGTACCGTCAAGCAGGTCTACGCCACCAAAAGTCAGTACGACACCGGCACGCGTATCGATGGACAGCAGTTCGACCAGCGACAGTCCCAGAGGGTTCGGGCGAAAAGGACTGCGGCTGGCGAATACGCCAACGCGTCGATTGCCGCCCAGTCGCGGCGGTCGAACCGTCGGATGCCATGCCCCTTTGCTGTGGTGGAAGACAAAACTGAGCCAGACATGCGAAAAGTCCTCCAGGCCGCGCACCGCTTCCTCCCGATCATAGGGACGCAGCAGGCGCAGCTGACCGCGCGCATGCGGTGCCAGACGTGGCTGACGAGGAATGCCGAAGCGGTCCCGAAACGGTGTCGCCAGATAACCGATCGGCGACAAGCTGATGTCAGGAGGCATCGGCCTCGTCCGAAAATCCGCAAGCTCGTTTGCGCATCACGGCAACGCGCGATCGAGCTAGTCGCTGACGAGCGTCAGTGCATGCCTGGCCATCGCCTGTACGATGGGCTCGGCCTCGCCAATCGCCGCCGCAAGTTCAAAGCATGTTTGCGGATGACGCTGCCGCAGTTCTTCGAGCAGCAGCGGCACATCGCGCTTCAGATGCCCGCCGCGAGCGATAAACATCGGCACGACCAGGATACGTTCGCAGCATTCGGCGATGAGGGATTCGGCACAGCTGCGCAAATCGGGTGGGATGAACTCGAGGAAGGCCAGCTCAACCTGCAGTTCGGGCGCCTGTTCGCGCACCGCCGCACAGACGCGGCGCATCGGTTCGGCCCATTCCGGGTCTCGTGCGCCATGGGCGAAAAGGATCAAGGCTGTTCGTGGCATACGTACACTGTAACGCATCACGACCGCGGCGACACGGATCAGTGGATGCCGGCCAGCGCGGCGATCTCCCGAGCATCATCGACGAGATGATCGGCACCCCAGGCTTCGATCGGGTCGCCATCGCCAAGATAGCCATAGCGCACCGCCACGGTGGCCATGCCGACGGCTCGACCGGCCTGAATGTCCCGCAAGTCATCGCCGACGTAGAGGCAGTGCGCGGGATCCCTGGCAATCAGCGCGCAAGCCAGCTGCATCGGCTGGGCTGCGGGCTTGGCACGCCGCGCAGAGTCGCCACTGACCACGCAGGCTGCACGTTTGGCGTAACCCAATTGGTCCAGCAGCGGCAGGGTGAAGCGTTGTGCCTTGTTGGTGATGATTCCCCACGGCGAGCCGCGGCGCTCAAAGCAGCCAAGCAGTTCGTCAATACCGGGGAAAAGCGTCGTCTCGACGCAGATATCCTGGCTGTAATAGCGCAGGAAGCGATCATGGAACTCCGCATAGATCGGATCACCCGGTTGCATGCCCAGCCCCGCCTTCAGCATGCCCCGGACCCCCTGCGAAGTGAAGGGACGCAATTGGCCCGCCGGAACCGGCGCCAGGTCGAGATCGGAACGCAAGCGGTTGAGTGCTGCTGCCAGATCCGGAGCCGTATCGGCAAAGGTCCCGTCCAGGTCGAACAGGACCGCTTCAAACATTCTTCACGGTGTGCAGCAGGTAATTGACGTCGCTGTCGCGTCCAAGAGCATACCTCCCCGTCAAGGGATTGTAGGTCATCCCGCGAAGGTCAAGCGCATCGAGGCCGACACTTCTGGCCCAGCGCAGGAGTTCCGAGGGTTTGATGAACCTGGCGTAATCGTGAGTACCCCTGGGTAGCATGCGAAGCAGATATTCGGCGCCGATGACCGCCAACAGATAGGCCTTCGGATTGCGGTTGATGGTCGAAAAGAACACGTGTCCACCAGGCTTGGCCAGCGCAGCACAGGCGGCAATCGTACTGGCCGGATCGGGAACGTGTTCGAGCATCTCCATGCAGGTGACGACATCGTAGCGGCCGCCCTCCTGAGCAGCCAGTTCTTCGGCCGCGACCTTGCGATAGTCAACCACCTGCCCGCTTTCGAGCAGGTGCAGGCGGGCCACGCTCAGCGCCCTCTCCGAGAGATCGATGCCGGTCACCTTTGCGCCTCTTTCGCACATCCCTTCGGAAAGCAAGCCACCGCCACAACCGACGTCGAGAACACTCTTGCCGGCGAGTTGGCACTGGTCGTCGATCCAGTTCAGGCGCAGCGGATTGATGTCGTGCAGCGGCTTGAAATCGCTGCCCGGATCCCACCAGCGATGTGCAAGCTGGCTGAATTTCTCGAGTTCGCTCTGGTCGGCGTTGATCATGGTGTCTCGGATATCCATAACGTAAAAGCCCTGCCGAAGCAGGGCTTGCGGTAAACACGAGCAGATTACTTGGTACCGATGAGTTCGATATCTACACGACGGTCAGGCTGCAGGCAGGCGATGGTCTTCTTGCTCTTGGCGCCAGGGCACTGATCAGGCTTGGTGACCGGATTCTTCTTGCCCTTGCCCTCGGTGTAGACACGGTTGGCTTCGATTCCCTTGCTGACCAGATAGGTCTTGACCGCAGCAGCGCGCTTCTCGGACAATTTCTGGTTGTAGGCGTCGGAACCAAAGCGGTCGGTATGGCCGACGGCAATGATCACTTCGAGCTTGATGGCCTTGGACTTGGCGACCACTTCGTCCAGTTTGGCCTTGCCTTCGGGACGCAGCGTCGCCTTGTCGAAGTCGAACAGCGCGTCGGCAGCAACGGTGATCTTGTCGCCTGACGGCTTGGCCACCGCCGCCGCTGCTGCACCAGGTGCGGCCACCGCCACCTTGGGCTCGCAGACTTCCTTCGGCAGCAGATCCTTGTCGCACTTGCAACCGGCCGGATCGTTGGCTGCCGCAGCCGGGGTCCAGAATCCGGTGCGCCAGCATAGGCCGGCGCCACTCATCACGACTTCACCGCGTTGATCGATCACGTACACCCGGTCCAGAGGAATCGAAGTCTGTGCTTGAGCGAGAGAGGCGCCGAAGCCGACAGTGGCAGCGGCAAGCAAGGCCATCATGGAGTGTTTTGCAGTTCTGTTCATCTAGGTATCCCTCGTTAGTTGAGCCTGCGGGATTGGTCCGCATGGCCTGTTTATGCCTCGTTGTTGACGGAACTCATCACGGACGAATTTTATTTTGCCACAAGAGGGCCAGTTTTATCAATTCGGTTTCGTTGTTTTCAATTAGTTGCCCGTTTTCAACACGCATTCGACCGCCCACCCAGACATCGGAAACATGCTCACGGCCTACCGCGTAACTGAGGTGTGAAACCGGATCGTAACAGGGAACCAGGGCGATATCGTCGAGCCGGACGGCACACAAGTCGGCCGCCTTGCCGCGGCTGATCGAGCCAATACACGCGTCGAGACCGAGCGCGCGAGCGCCGCCAAGGGTCGCCATATACAGGACCCGATGGGCATTGATGGCGTCGGCGCGCCCGCCTTGTTCCTTGGCGAGCAGGGCTGCCAGGCGCATCTCCTGAAAGAGGTCGAGGCGGTTGTTGCTCGCCGCACCATCCGTACCCAGACCAATGTTGACGCCTTTGGCAGACAGCTCCGTGATCGGAGCAATGCCGCTGGCAAGCTTCAGATTGGAACTGGGACAGTGCGCTACGGAACACCCGTGCTGCGCCAGTAGTTCGATCTCGTGAGTGTCCAGGTGCACTGCGTGCACGGCGATCAGGGCCGGACTCAGCAGACCGAGGCGGCAGAGACGTTCGATCGGGCGCATCCCGAAGCGTTGCAGACTTCCGTCTATTTCCTGGACAGTTTCATGCAAATGGAGATGGATTGGCAGTTCGATCTGTTCGGCCAGCGTCAGCACCCTGGCAAAGCTCCGTTCGCCGACGGTATAGGGCGCATGCGGGGCAAGGCAGAAAGACAGCAGCGGCTCCCCCAGCAACTGGTCCCGGACGGCCAGCCCTTTGGCAAGATAGTCATCCGCATCCGCTGCATAGTTGCTCGGAAAGTCGACGGTGATCAGGCCGATCGCAGCGCGCATTCCCGAAGCGATCGCCGCCTCGGCAGCAGCCCTCGGGAAAAAATACATATCGTTGAAACAGGTGATGCCGCCACGCAACATCTCGGCACAGGCAAGCAGGGTACCGTCATGGACAAACTGTGCCGAAACATGCTGCGCCTCGGCTGGCCAGACGTGATTCTGCAGCCACTGCATCAGCGGCAGATCGTCGGCGAGACCGCGCAGCAAGCTCATTGCGGCATGGGTATGCAAATTGACGAGTCCCGGAATCAGCACGTGCTGATCCAGGCGCTTGCGCTCGCGTGGCGAAAAGCGCTCCGCCACCTCGATCTGCGGGAGGAGGTCGATGATGCGGCCGTGATTGACGACCACTGCGTGATTTTCGAGAACCAGATCGGCCGGATCAACGGGAACGATCCAGCGCGCCTCGATGGCCAGGTCGACTGGCGGCAAGGGCATGGTCATTGAGCAGGCATTCGCGAAACCTAAAAAAAACCCCGCCAAGGCGGGGTTTTCGGAGGCATTTCGCCTGGATTACTTGTTGCCGATGACTTCGATATCGACACGACGGTCAGGCTGCAGGCAGGCGATGGTCTTCTTGCTCTTCGGACCCGGGCACTGATCGGGCTTGGTGACCGGATTCGTCTTGCCCTTGCCTGCGGTGATCACGAGGTTGGCTGCGATCCCCTTGCTGACCAGGTAGGCCTTGACCGCGGCAGCGCGCTTCTCGGAGAGTTTCTGGTTGTAGGCATCGGAACCGAAGCGGTCGGTATGACCGGTGGCAGTGATCAGCTCCAGCTTGATCGCCTTGGACTTGGCAACCACTTCGTCCAGTTTGGCCTTGCCTTCCGGACGCAAGGTCGCCTTGTCGAAGTCAAACAGCGCATCGGCAGCAACCGTGATCTTGTCGGCCGAGGGCTTGGTAGTCATCGGTGCGGCGCCAGGAGCAGCCTTGACGACCGCCGGCTCGCAGACTTCCTTCGGCAGCAGATCCTTGTCGCACTTGCAGCCGGCCGGGTCCTTGGCGGCCGCAGCCGGGGTCCAGAAGCCGGTGCGCCAGCAAAGGCCGGTACCGCTGACCACGACTTCACCACGTTGGTCGATCACGTAGACGCGATCAAGAGCGGTTTGGGCTTGCACGGAGCCAGCCGCCGCAAAGAGGCCGATAGAGGCCAGCAGGGTAGTAATGATTTTCGATTTCAAGATGTTCCTCCTCGATTAATCTCTGTTAGGTCCGAATGCGTGTAACGCGATGCGATTTTTGCGCAGTCAGGAGATTTAAGCATACAAACTTGATTTGCTTCAAGCATTGGTCTGGCATTGTGTGGCATTTATACAACGAACCAGGCCCGGTGGCGGTGCCAGTCGTGCTTCAGTGGCCGCGATTACGTCGCTCTGCTGAACATGCGACAATCACTGCAAACATTCACGAAGGAGATGATCATGCAGAATCTGGGATCCATCGCTTCGCTCCTGCGCGAGACGAGCGAAGTCGTCGTATTTTCGGGCGCAGGGCTTTCCGCCGATAGTGGCATTCCAACGTTCCGCGATGGGGCAACCGGCCTGTGGAACAACGTCGACCCGGACGAAGTCGCCAGCATTGAAGGATTTCTGCGCAATCCGCAACGTGCCTGGAGCTGGCTGCTGCAACTGCGGAACCTGGTCGATGAACGGCATCCGAATGCCGGCCATCACGCGATCGCCCGTCTGGACGAAATCTGTTCAGCACAGCAATTCACCGTGATTACCCAGAATATCGATGGCTATCACGCACGCGCCGGGAACCAGAACGTCCTGGAAGTGCATGGCACCATCCACCGTGTACGTTGCCACCGGCACTGCGGATTTGTCGCAAGCTGGGATCAAAGCTCCCTGGAACCGTATGCCTGCCCGGTTTGCGGCGCACCGGTTCGACCCGATCTGGTGATGTTCGGTGAAATGCTCGATGAAGCCGTCTTTGCCGCTGCCGAGATCTCCAGTCTCAATGCCGACGTATTTTTCTGTGTCGGCACCTCATTCACCGTGCAACCTGCCGCCCGCCTGCCGCTGTGGGCGAAACAAGCCGGTGCCGTGGTGGTGGAAGTCAATCCGCACCCGACGCCCTTGTCGGACCTTGCCGATTACTCGATTCGCAGTGGCGCGTCGCAGTTCTTCGGTGCGCTCTGCGCGAAACTCGAAGCGCCAGACCTCTGACGCGCGTCAGGCCAAGGCCAGGCGACACCCCACATCCGTGCGCGCCTGGCCACGGCTGCTGCAGACGAGTGCAATAGTCGGTCAACGCTGCCGGAGGGCAGGCCTGATCGACTATAATTCCGCTTTTTCGCTGCTCAGCCTTGGCGTGGGCAGATCAACCCATTTCCGCAGTCGAGTCGCAATCCTTGTCATTTCCGCTTCCCCGATCACCCTTACCCGAAATCGGCGAAAGGCTTCAGTATTCTGCGGGCTCTGCTGACGCCCTCCTGATCGCCCAGGCAGCTTCGGAAGCGAGTACTGGCAGCGAGCGGCGCATGCTGGCGGTGTTCACCGCCAATGCCGGCAACGCGCAGCGCCTGCTGCAGGAAATCCCCTGGTTCGCTGCCAATCTGCGCGTACGCCTGCTGCCGGACTGGGAAACTCTACCCTACGACAGCTTCTCGCCACACCACGATCTGGTTTCCGAACGACTGGCAACGCTCTATGCGGCCCTGCGTGGCGAGTGTGACGTGCTGCTGGTACCCGCCGGTACCGCCATCTACCGCCTCGCACCGCCAGCCTATCTGGCGGCCTATACCTTCTTCCTCAAGCAGGGCGAGAAGCTCGACGCCGGGCAGTTCCGCGCCCAGATGACCCTGGCGGGTTACGCGCATGTCACACAGGTCGTGGCACCGGGCGAGTACTCGATCCGTGGTGGTCTCGTCGATCTCTTCCCGATGGGCTCGCCACTGCCTTTCCGCCTCGATCTCTTCGACAACGAGATCGAAAGCATCAAGACTTTCGACGTCGACAACCAGCGCACCCTCTATCCCGTACCCGAAGTTCGCCTGCTGCCGGCACGCGAGTTTCCGCTCGACGAAACAGCTCGCACCCGTTTCCGCCAGCGCTTTCGGGAGATTTTCGAAGGCGACCCCGGTCGCTCGGGGATCTACAAGGACGTCTCGAATGGCATCGCGGCGGCCGGCATCGAGTACTGGCTACCCCTTTTCTTCGAGGAAACGGCCACCCTTTTCGACTACCTGCCGCGCCACACCGTGCTTTGCCTGTACAGCACGGTGCCGGCAGCGATTCGGGACTTCTGGCACGAGGCACAGTCGCGCTACAGCATGCTTTCGGGCGACCGTAGCCGCCCGCTGCTGCCACCAGCCGATCTTTTCCTGGCCGAAGAACCGTTCTTCGTGGCCGCCAAGGCCTATGCCCGAATCGACTTGAAGGCCGGCCATGAGGGGCCGGCACGCGGCCTGCCTGCGCTGGCCATCGACCGCCGCGCTGACAACCCGCTCGGTCGTCTACAGGCCTTTCTCGCCGCCTTCCCCGGCCGTGTGCTGTTGCTCGCGGAAACCGCAGGGCGCCGTGAAACCTTATCCGGACTGTTCTCGGCATACGGCCTGAAACCACAGGCGAGCGCCGGTTTCAGCGACTTCCTGGCGACCGACAGCCGCTTGTCGCTGGCGGTTGGCCCGCTGCATGACGGCTTCCAGCTCGCCCAACTGGCGATCGTCACCGAAGCCGAACTCTACGCCGACAGTCCGTCGCGGCGCGCTCGCCATGTGGCGCAGCGCAAGGCATCGGTCGACAACTGGCTGCGGGATCTCACCGAACTCAAGGTGGGATCGCCGGTCGTGCATGAGCAACATGGCATCGGACGCTATCAGGGCCTGGTCCACCTCGATCTGGGCGAAGGCGAGATGGAGTTCCTCGAACTGCACTATGCCGAAGATGCCAGGCTCTATGTTCCCGTATCGCAGCTACACGTCATCGCGCGCTACTCGGGATCCGACCCGGACACGGCACCATTGCATGCGCTCGGCTCTCCACAATGGGAAAAAGCCAAACGCCGTGCCGCCTTGCAGGCACGCGACACCGCCGCCGAGCTGCTCGCTCTCTATGCCCTGCGGGCGGCCAGGCAGGGTCACGCTTGCGAGTTCACGACCCATGACTATGACGCTTTCGCTGATGGTTTCGGTTTTGAAGAAACGCCAGATCAGGCCACTGCCATCGCTGCAGTGATCGAAGACATGCAATCCGGTCGGCCGATGGACCGCCTGGTCTGTGGTGACGTCGGCTTCGGCAAGACCGAGGTTGCCTTGCGCGCCGCTTTCTGCGCGGTGGCCGGTGGCCGGCAGGTTGCCGTCCTCTGCCCGACCACCCTGCTCTGCGAACAGCATTTCCAGACTTTCAGCGACCGCTTTGCCGACTGGCCGGTCAGAATCGCCGAACTCTCTCGTTTCAAGACCAGCAAAGAGGCGGCGCAAGCCCTCCAGGAGCTGGCTGACGGCCGGCTCGACATCGTCATCGGAACACATAGGCTGCTGCAGAAAGACGTGCGCTTCAGCCGTCTCGGGCTGGTGATCATCGATGAGGAACACCGCTTTGGCGTCCGCCAGAAGGAAGCGCTGAAAGCGCTGCGCGCCGAGGTCGATGTGCTGACCCTGACCGCGACGCCGATCCCGCGCACGCTCGCGATGTCGCTGGAAGGCCTGCGCGACTTTTCGGTGATCGCCACCGCACCGCAGAAACGCCTGGCGATCAAGACCTTCGTCAGCCGTTTTTCTGACGGGGTCATCCGTGAAGCACTCCTGCGAGAATTCAAGCGCGGTGGTCAGGTCTATTTCCTGCACAACGAAGTCGACACCATCGAGAACATGCGCGACAAGCTCGGCAAGCTGTTGCCCGAAGCACGCATCGTCGTCGGCCACGGCCAGATGAAGGAACGTGAACTGGAAAGGGTGATGCGCGACTTCACGCAACAACGGGTCAACCTGCTGTTGTGCACGACGATCATCGAAACCGGCATCGACAACCCGCACGCCAATACCATCATCATTAACCGGGCCGAGAAATTCGGTCTCGCCCAGTTGCATCAGTTGCGCGGCCGGGTCGGACGCTCGCACCATCAGGCCTACGCCTACCTGCTGACGCACGATGAGGCAGCGCTCAACAAGCAGGCCAGGCAGCGCCTGGAGGCGATCCAGATGATGGACGAACTCGGTGCCGGTTTCTACCTCGCCATGCACGACCTCGAAATCCGTGGTGCCGGCGAAGTGCTCGGCGCCAACCAGTCGGGAGAGATGCAGGAAGTCGGCTTCAACCTGTTCACCGAGATGCTCAAGCGCGCTGTCGCGGCGCTCAAACTGGGCAAGGAGCCGGACCTGATGCAAGCACTGACGATCGCCACCGAGATCAAGCTGCATACGCCCGCCCTGCTCCCCGACGACTATGCTCCCGACGTCCACGAAAGGCTGACGCTGTACAAGCGCCTCGCCGACTGCGAGGCCGCAGACGCTCTGGACGATCTGCAGGAAGAGCTGGTCGATCGCTTCGGAGCGTTGCCGCCGCAGGCTCGTGCCCTGCTCGACAGCCACCGGCTGCGCCTGCTCTGCAAGCCGCTCGGGATCTGCAAGCTCGACGCCAACGCCGAGCAGATCGTCGTGCAGTTTGAAGCCCAGCCGCCGATCGACCCGATGCGCATCATCCATCTGATCCAGAAGGACCGGAACTATCGGCTGGCTGGACAGGACAAACTGATCCTCAAACGCCACTGCGCAAGCCTTGGTGACCGCGTTGCTGCGGTCAAGGACATCATTCACCAACTAAGCACGCAGGCAAAACCATGACTACCCTCGACATCGACAACATCAACGTCAGCGCCTTCGACCCCATGCCTTCGCCGGAGGAAATCCACGCCCAACTGCCGCTCTCGGCCAGCGCCGCCCGCCTGGTCATGCGCGGCCGCGAAGTCTTGCGCAACATCCTCGACCGCAGCGACCCGCGCCTTTTTGTCGTCGTCGGCCCGTGCTCGATCCATGATCCCGTAGCTGGAATCGACTATGCGCAACGCCTGAAGACTCTCGCCGACGAGGTCAGCGAGACGCTCTACCTGGTGATGCGCGTCTATTTCGAAAAGCCGCGCACGACAACCGGCTGGAAAGGCTACATCAATGACCCGGACATGGACGATTCCTTCCATGTCGATCAGGGCATGCAGAAGGCCAGAACCTTTCTGCTCGAGCTTGCCGAACTCGGCCTGCCCGCCGGCACCGAGGCGCTCGACCCGATCGCGCCGCAATATCTAGGCGACCTGATCTCCTGGACGGCAATCGGCGCTCGCACCACCGAATCGCAGACGCATCGGGAAATATCATCAGGTCTGTCCACCCCGGTCGGCTTCAAGAACGGCACCAACGGCGACATCGGCATTGCCGTCAACGCCATCCTCTCGGCGGCACGGCCGCACAGCTTCCTGGGCATCAACGGCCAGGGGCGAACAGCGATCGTTCGCACGCATGGCAACCGTTACGGTCACCTGGTCCTGCGTGGTGGCGACGGGCGACCGAATTACGACACGGTGAGTGTGCAGATCGCCGAGCAGGCGCTGCGCAAGGCGGGTCTGCCCATCAATATCGTGGTCGACTGCTCGCATGCCAACAGCTACAAGAAGCATGAGTGGCAGCCGCTGGTGATGGCCGACGCAGTCAACCAGGTCCGCCTCGGCAACCAGTCGCTGGTCGGGATGATGATCGAATCGAATCTCGTCGCCGGCAATCAGTCGATCCCGGAAGACCTCTCGCAGCTCAAATACGGCTGTTCGGTCACCGACGCCTGCGTGGACTGGGAGACCACCGAGAAGATGATCCGCAGCGCTGCCGGACTGCTGCGCCAGGTGCTGCCCGGTCGAGCCGGCTGAGGCACCTGTTGCCTGGACGCTTCGACCGCGGCCAACTGGCCAGCGAAGCGTCGCACTGTACGTAGCGGCGCGCTTACGAAACAACGTGCGATTTCGTATCCCTGACCGCATAGTACTGGTCGAAGGCCTCGGCAGCCTTCTTGACCGAAACAAAGAAATCCTGCCGGCCAATCTCTTCGGAAAGTCCAACCTTGGCCAGTTCTTCGAGAAATGGCCGCGGCGCATCGGCAATCTTGACGTCCACGCCCTCCTCGGCAAGTTCGCGATGCAATTCCGCAAAGCGCTGCGCTGCGGTGACGTCCATGTCATGCAGTGCCTGGGCGTCGATCACCAGCCACTTTACCGGCGGATCAGCCTCGTCGACCAGCGTCCGGATGCGCGTCATCACATGCCGCGCATTGGCAAAGTTCAACGGTGCGTAGAGCCGATAGACCAGCAGGCCGGGGACGCTCTCCGCCGCTTCATCATCGCGACAATCATGAAACCTGCCGTCGTCGAGGCGCCTGCGAAGGACCGCGTCGCCGGGACGCGAGACTTCCACGAGAACCGAGATCAGCGACAACAGCAGGCCGAGAATGATCCCCGGCACCACCCCGGCGATCAGGATTGCCAGGGTCACACCCATGGCGATGGCGAACTCGACCCGATCGACCTTGTACAGACCCGACAGCGACGCCACTTCCAGCATTCCCATGGCGGTAACGATCAGGATCGCACCCAGCGCCACTTTCGGCAGCAAGGCGATCAAGCCGGTCAGAAAAAGCAGGAACAACAGCAAGCCCAGCGCTACCACCAACTGCGCCACCTGCGACTTGCCACCGGCCGAATCGACGATCGAGGTGCGTGACTGGCTGGCGGAAACCGGGAAACCCTGCCACAAGCCGGCAAGAATGTTTGACGAGCCAAGCGCCACGAGTTCACGATTCGGGCGTATCTCATAACCATTTTTTTCGGCAAAGGTCTGTGCCAGAAGAATGCCGTCTGAAAACGCGAGGAAGGCAATCGCCACTGCCGCAGGGGCCAGAGCCGAGATATCACCCCACTGTAGATGCGGAATCGTCAGGCTCGGCACTCCCGAAGGCACCTCTCCGACCAGCGCCACGCCGTAGCTGCCGAGGTCGAGAACGAAGCTCACCACGATCGCGACTGCACAGACTGCCAGCGCGCCCGGCACGCGCGGCGCCCAGCGAGTCAGGGCAAGCAGGAAGCCAACCAGACAGAGACCGAAGAGGAAAGTCATCAGGTGCGTCTCCGGAAGTTTCCCGATCACGGTGTACACCAGTTCGAAAAACTCCTCTCCCTCGGTCTTGATGCGAAACATCTTCCCAAGCTGCGTGGCGATCAAGACCAGTGACGCGCCGTTCAGATAGCCGATCAGCACCGGGCGCGACAGCAGGTCAGCAATGACGCCCAGTTTCAGGCGCGCCGCGAGCAGCAACACGGCACCCGACAGTATGCTGAGCACAGCCGCCAGGGTGACGATGCGCGACGGATCACCGGCCGCCAGAGGCAGGATTGCTGAACCGGCGAGCAGGCCGATGGCGGCGTCCGGCCCGGCGATGACGTGCCGCGAACTGGCAAACAGGGCGTAGCCGACGGCCGCAGCCAGCGCCGCGTACAGACCGGTAATCGCCGGCAGATGCACCAGTTCGGCATAGGCGATCACCGACGGAATCGACACGATACAGGCGGAAAGCCCGGCGATCGCATCCTTGCTCAGCCAGGCGATCCGGTACTCTCTGAGGGTAGTGATCAGCGGCAAACCCGACTGCAGGTACTTGAAAATAGACGCAGGATTCATGGGCGGGGCTCCGATCCGAAAGACGCAGACCGGCAATATACCCTGATCTGCCGAAGAATCGGCAATATTGCACCAAGCGGGCGAGACGGGCATTGCATGCGATCGTCGTTACCGGCGCTGCAATGACGAAGTCTTGAAACATGCCAGGTATCGTCGCACATGCCCCTCGTCGGTGCTTGCGCCCGAAAAGAGTGACGTCAACCAGGCAGCGCGCCGCCTTCCGCAGGCGCCGATGATTCGTTCACAATGCTTTCCACGGCAACGGCTGTTGCTGAAAGTCCTTCAACAGACTGGCCAACTCGGGCAGTAGCGAATCGGTCTGGGCTGCCAGCCAGACTGCAATCCCCTGGTCTTTGCTGCCGGCTTGCGCCTCGGCAACCAGTTGCGAAGCCACCGCCAGGTCGTTGAGACGCCCGAGCAAGTCCTGCAGGCCACTGGCTGACTGGTGGTAGTTCACCAGTACCGGGCCGGCCAGGATCGGGGTAAAGAACTCCACCGCGTAGCGCAGTTGCTTGAACGCTACCCGCAGACTGTGACGAGCCACATCGTCGTCTCCCAGCGCAGCCACGGCGCGCTCCTTGACACGCTTGGCACGCTTGTCGAGGCAACGCGGAACGAAGCCACCGAGTGACCCGGCGGCGTCGTCCGGCAGGGCCAGAACAGCGGCACTGAAGTCGATCAGCAGGCGCGAATAAGCTGTCGATCTGAGTGCGCTTCTACTGGCCTTGCGACTGTTCGCGCCACGTCTCCGGGCATGGCGCAACAGCCGCTCGACCTCGATTCTGCCCGACGGCGCGTCGGCGAGTGCGGGCAAGGTTTCCGCGAGAAAGACATCCCAGTTGCGGGTATCACCCAGTTTGCTCGCCAGATCGTGCCAGAGCGGATCGAAGCGGGCAACGAAAGCCTCTGGCAGCAATGGCTGCCAGAGGCGGATCGCCGAACGCAGCCGGCGAATGGCGACGCGCGCCTGGTGAACGAACTCGGGGTCGTCGCTCCGGCAAACACCGGCTTCGTTGTTTTGCAGGTGGTTCAGACAGGACAGCGCGATCAGGCGGAAGGCCCCGATGCGCGACATTGCGGCTTCGGTCGGTACCGGCAAGGCCTTCACCGCTGTCAGCGGCAGGTCGGCCAACAGACGGTAAGCACGTTCGGATTTGCTGCTGCTCTCCGGGTGCAGCGGCAGGCTGGCCTGCAACTCGGCCACCAGTTCGAACAGATCGCCGACCTCGCCAGCGAGCAGTTCCAGCTCGATCTCACGAATCGTCTGGCGTTGCCCTCGCGCCTCGATCCAGCCGCGGTCTAGCGCCAGCTCGATGCGCACCCCCGCGTGCGGTTCCAGCAGCCAGGTATCGCGCATGAAGTGGGTCGTGAAGGCTGGTTGGAGGTCATCACGCAGCGATTCGAGCAGGTCGCGAACGCCGCCATCGATATGCGAAAAATCGAACTCTCCGGGCCGGCTGGGAACCTCCCACTCGCTACGCTGCGCCAGTCCGGCGGTGAGCATCGGCGCGGTCTTGACGGTCAACAGCCACTGCCGGCCCTTCTGGCGGTGGCGAACGACCATCCGCTCGCGCCGCAGGCGCTTGTCCTGCGTATCGTAATAGGTATTGATCAGCAGTTGCCGCTGTCGCTCGATGTTGCTCAGCATGGCTTGCTTCGCCAAGGCACTCGCGGCACGCGCCGACAGGGACAACTTGATTTCGGTTTCGGTGGCCATCGCAAACCCTCATGCGGTAGGAAACTAGGACATCTTTTCGATCAGATGCGCCTTGAGTTGCGCGCGTCCCGAAGGATTGGCCAGGGCGATGATGATACTGCCGGCCTGAACGAGGTCATCCACTTTGGGATTGAATATCCAGGCGCCATCCTGCTCGCGTACCGCCAGCAAAATATAGTCCGGGCTGCGCAGACGCAGGTCGCCGATACGGGTCTGCGGGAAATTGGCGGGCACCGGCACCTCTTCGACACGCACGTTCTTGTCCGACCGGATCATCTCGTCGAGGAAGCCGACGACGTGCGGTCTGACCATCGCTGATGCCAGTCGAATGCCGCCGGTGAAATCCGGCGAGATCACCGCGTCGGCGCCCGCCTTGCGCATTTTCTCGACATTTCGCAGTTCCTGGGCGCGCGCCACGATGCGCAAGCGGGGATTGAGCTGCCTGGCAGTAATGATGATCATCAGATTGCGCGAATCGTCGCCGGTGACGGCAAACAGGCCGCGGGCATCCTCGATATCTGCCGCTTCCATCAGATCATCGTCGGAGGCATCGCCGTGCAGATAGAGCAGCGCGGGAAACTTGTCGAGGTTTTCCTCGAAACGCGCCTCTTCGATGTCGATGGTGACGAAATGTCGACCGGTATTCTGCAATTCTCGGCCGACGCTGCGGCCGACCCGCCCGAAACCGCAAATGATGAAATGCTGCCGTAGCTTATGAATGCTTTTTTCCATTCGTCGTCTCCGCAGGGAATAATCCAGATCCTTCTCGAGGAAGAACACTGACAGGCTGGTAAACAAAAAGGTCAGTGCGCCCAGGCCAGCAATGGCAATGAAACCAGCAAAAAGGCGATCCTGAAGCGAATGGAGAGGGATAATCTCGCCATAACCCACCGTCGAGATGCTGATCAGGGTCATGTACACCGCATCGGACCAGTTCCCGTTGGCTCCGGCAATCTGATAGAAGCCGAGTATCCCGACAACGGTCAACGCCAACACCGCGATACCCGCCCATACGATACGCAGGACAATGCGCCGCAATTGCGTGGCTACCCCCGCCTCGGATTCCCGCATACGGCGAATGCGGCGAAGGCTCTGGCGAGCCTGCAGCGGGTCGTCATACATGCAAAAAAGAGGTGTCTGATTGGAATCGGATAGTCATTGGCAAAGCTGGCGAAGGCAGAATCAGTCCAGCAGGAATCGGAACCTGATATGCCGAGTGGGCGAGATTGGCACATCCGCAGACGATTTGCAACTCAACATCAAAGATTCGCCAGCAATGGTTTACCATCGCTTCCAGGACAATCCTGCGCAGACCCGTTCAGTGACCGACCACGACCATGCCATTACCCAACACCACTCCAGAACAAATCACTGCCCAGACGCTCGCCCATTACCAGCAACGTGCCGAAGACTTTCGCGAGGGCACGCGCAACCACGACGTGAGTCAGAACATCGCCGCGCTGCTGCGCCACCTCCGTGGCCAGCCGCCCTTCACGATTCTCGACTTCGGCTGTGGCCCCGGCCGGGATCTCAAGGCCTTTACCCGCCTCGGCCATCTGGCCGTAGGGCTGGACGGAGCCGCGAACTTCGTCGAGATGGCACGAAGAGACACTGCCTGCACGGTCTGGGAACAGAATTTCCTGAATCTCGATCTCCCGCCGGAGCATTTCGACGGGATATTTGCCAATGCCTCGCTGTTTCATGTTCCGAGCCGGGAGTTGCTGCGCGTTCTGCGACAACTGCATGCCACCCTCAAGCCGGACGGCGTTCTGTTCTGCTCAAACCCTCGCGGGGATAACCAGGAAGGCTGGAATGACGGACGCTATGGGGTTTTCCACGACCTCGCAGCCTGGCGCCGCTGGCTGCTGGATGCGGGCTTCGTCGAACTCGAGCACTATTACCGCCCAACCGGCCTGCCGCGCGCGCAACAGCCCTGGCTCGCCAGTATCTGGCGCCGGGCGGCCAGGCACGAGGATGACATTCCTGCACCTCCCGACACGCCTCTCTAACGGTCATGGCTCAGGGCAGGATTCGTGAGTCGCTGACGCCACTTTCACATTAACCATAGCCAACACACGCTCACCATGTCAGATAAACGCTTCGCAGGACGCCAATCAAGCCTTCGGGCCAGTCGAAGAATCGCCGAAGCGATTCTGGATTATGTCGGCCAGACGCCGGCCAGCAACGAATGCCGAAGACAGAAACCGGCAGGGCGCGCCCGTGCGATCGCCCGAACGGCCGCCCGACAGGCTGCCGTGACTGCCGGCAGCCTGACGCTGCCGCCTGGCCCACTCGGCTGGCTTACCCTCCTTCCCGAACTTCGTTCGCTGTGGAAACTCCAGACGCAGATGGTCGCGGATATCGCTGCTTGCTATGGGAAAACGGCCGAGTTGAACCGTGAAGAGATGCTCTATTGCCTGTTCCGGCATACCGATCCACAAGCCGTTCGCGATCTGGTCGCCCAGATCGGCAATCGCCATGTCGTCCACCTCGCCTCGCGTCCCGAAACCCAGTCGGTAGCCCTGAAGATCGGCATGCACATCACCCAGCGGGTGATCGGCAAGGGAATTTCGCGCTGGATCCCGGTCATCGGAGCGATTGGCGCCGGCGCGTATGCCTATTACGACACTGACCAGGTCGCCCGCACGGCCATCGAATTATTTACTGGGGTCATTGACGTGCAAGGGGAAGAAACGACATCGGATGATGATCAGAGCGAGCCCTTGCACAAATCACACTGAGCCGATCGCTTGCCGGAGAACTTTTGACTTTGCCACGGATGGCGTCATAACATGCTTGATCAATCGGAAGCGAGACAGGCAGACGGCATGGTGACACAACCCATCAGGCATCTGGAAGCGTGGGCAAACCCGCGGACGGTGGTCGTATTGACGCTGCTCTTGCTCGGCGCACTCTGGACGACGGTCATCGTCTCGGCGGTTTCGGCTCGGGATGCCAGCATCGCCAGCACCGGCGAGCTTCTGCAACGCCTGAACCATGCGCTCGAAGAGGAAACGCGGCAGCAGTTTCGTCTGGCCGATACCTTCCTCGCCACCTGTGAGCACTGGCTGCAAACGAACCCCGCTCGGGATCCGCGCAGCAACGCTGCCTTCCGAAAGTTGGTCGAGGGTTTCCGGAGCAGAACCGCCCAGTCCATCGACATTCTTCTGCTGGCGGCCGATGGCGAGGCATTCGACGTCCTGGAGAGCAGCCGCAGGCCGCTGGAAAATGCCGCTGGCAGCCACTTTTTGAAGGACGCTCTGGCCAGCCCCGGTCTGTTCATCGGCGCTCCCACGCTCAATCCCCTGCGCGGCCATTATGGCTTGCCCATCGCATTAGCGCTGCATCGCCCTGCGCACGGCATCCAGCTATTGCTCGCCGTAATCGATCTGCCAACGCTGACCAGAACCTATGACGAGCAACGCCACCAGCCCGGCGGCGCGATCACTCTGCTCAGGCTCGACGGCACGGTTCTTGCCAGAGCCCCTGACGATACGCCACGCCTGGGCCAGTCCCTTGCCAACAGCAGGCTGTTTACCCAGCACCTGAGGCAGCAGCCTCGTGCTTTCGTGTTGCTTGACGACGGGGCGAACCAGGCGAAGGAATTGGTCAGTTATTCGTCAATGCACGACTTTCCCCTGCTGATCATGGTTTCAGCGGACTACGACGAGGTGCTCACCCCCTGGCTGCGGCAGACGCTGTGGGTCTTTCTGCTGGCCCTGGGGGTGACGGTACCGCTGGCCGTGGTCGCCTACCGATCGCTGCGTCTGCTACAGGCGCTGGCGAATCAGGATGGCCAGTTGCAGCAACTGACGACCACCGACCAGCTTACGGGTATCAGCAGCCGCAAGCACCTCATCGACACGCTCAACCATGAACTCAACCGCGCGCATCGCTATCGGTCGCCGCTGAGCTTTCTGCTGCTGGACATCGATTTCTTCCAGCGGATCAATGATGGTTATGGCCATGTCGTCGGCGATCAGGTCCTGATCGAGTTCGCCCATGCGGCAAAAAAGGACCTGCGTGACATGGACCTCCTGGGCAGACTCGGTGGCGGGGAATTCGCGCTTCTGCTGCCCAATACCGAGGTCAATGAAGCCATCCCGATTGCCGAGCGAGTGCGCGCGGCAATCGCCAGAATATCGATCCCGAGCGACAACGGCACCGTCCAGTTCACCGTCAGCGTCGGGGCGAGCCAGGCCAGTCCCACTGACCGGTCGATTGACGATCTTCTGAAGCGCGCCACCGAGGCGCTGCACAAGGCCAAGGCGGCAGGACACGATCAGCTAGCGATTGTCTGAGCGCCCCGGCGCGACGCCAAGGGCACGCCAGGTGACGCGCCGGGCAGATTTACCGGCCCTTCCACTCGGCCTTGCGCTTGCCGATGAAAGCGTCGATACCTTCCCCGGCATCGTCGGTCATCATGTTGCAGGCCATGACTTCTGAGGCGTACTGGTAGGCGGCGTCCAGCCCCATTTCGAGTTGCTTGTAGAACATCTGCTTGCCCATGCCGATGGCCACCGAAGACTTGGCGGCGATCGATCGGGCGAGTTGATCGATCTCGGCATCGAGCGCATCGACGGCGACCACACGATTCAGCAGGCCTTGCTGCAAGGCTGTCCGGGCATCGATGAAATCGCCGGTGAGCAGCATCTCGAGCGCCTGTTTGCGACCGAGGTTGCGCGACAGTCCCACCCCCGGAGTCGCGCAGAACAGGCCAACATTGATGCCGGAGGTGGCAAAGCGCGCACCATCGACCGCAACCGCCAGGTCGCACATCGACACCAGCTGACAACCGGCGGCCGTGGCGATGCCATGTACGCGCGCGATCACCGGTTGCGGGATCTGCGTCAGGGTCATCATCATCTTGCCGCAGCGCCGGAACAGATCCTGCATGAACGCCTTGTGGTGGTTGGTGCGCATCTCCTTGAGATCGTGTCCGGCACAAAAAGCCTTGCCGGCAGCAGCGATGACCACGACGCGCACCGCAGGATCCTGCGCAATGGCATCCAGGTGTGCCTGCAAGGCAGCAATCATGGCCTGCGACAAGGCGTTGAACTGCTGCGGGCGATTCAGTGTCAGCGTGGCGATGCCATCGTGATCGGTGCGAATGACGTAGGGGTCATCCTGACCTGGTGTTGCGGTGTACATGTTTCTCTCCTTGCCGTGAAAGTCGCGGAAGCCACTCACGAATCTCCCCCTCCCGCGAGCGAGAGAGGGCAGTACCGGTCTACTCGATTGCGGCGGTAGCCTTCGCCTGTTCGCGCAACACGTACTTCTGGATCTTGCCGGTCGAGGTTTTCGGCAGAATACAGAAGATCACCCGCTTGGGAACCTTGAAACGTGCCATGTGCTGGCGACAGAACTCGATCATTTCCTGCTCGCTCGGCTTTGCCCCCTCGCGCAACTCGATGAAGGCGCAGGGCACCTCGCCCCACATGCGGTCAGGCGTGGCCACGACGGCAGCAGCAATCACCGCCGGGTGTCTGTAGAGCACGTCCTCGACTTCGATCGACGAAATGTTTTCACCTCCGGAGATGATCACGTCCTTCGAACGATCCTTGATTTTCACATAGCCATCCGCGTGCATCACCGCCAGGTCGCCGGTGTGGTACCAGCCGCCGGCAAAAGACTCCGCGGTCGCTTTCGGATTCTTGAGATAGCCCTTCATGACGAGATTGCCGCGGAACATGATCTCGCCCATCGTCTCCTTGTCCCAGGGCACCGCCTCCATGCTCGCCGGATCGAGCACCGTGATCGCTTCCTGCGCGTGGTAGCGCACTCCCTGCCGGCCATTCAGCTCAACCTGTTCGGCCACCGGCAGAGCCGCCCAGTTGGCGTGTTTGGCGCAGACCGCCGCCGGCCCGTAGGTTTCGGTCAAACCGTACACATGTGTGAGATCGACGCCGATATTCGCCATCGCCTCGATGACTGCGGCTGGTGGCGGCGCGGCAGCGATCAGGCCGGCCACCTTGTGCGTGATGCCGGCACGCAATTCGGCCGGCGCATTGGCCATCAGGCTGTGCACGATCGGTGCGCCACAGTAGTGGGTCACGCCGTGTGTGCGAATCGCTTCGAAAATCAGTTTCGGATCGACACGACGCAAACAGACGTTGGTGCCAGCATTGGCGGCCATCGTCCAGACGAAGCACCAGCCATTGCAATGGAACATCGGCAGCGTCCACAGATAGACCGAATGCGGCGGCATTCCCCAGCTGACGATGTTGCTCATCGAGTTGAGATAGGCACCGCGATGATGGTAAACGACGCCCTTCGGATTGCCGGTGGTTCCGGAAGTGTAGTTGAGCGAGATGGCATCCCATTCGTCGGCCGGGCTACCCCAGGGAAACTCTGGACTCCCGTCGGCAATGAACTGCTCGTACTCCTGCGTGCCGAGGCGTTCTCCGGGGCCGCTGTACTCGGGATCGTCGACATCGATCACCAGGATCTGGCTGTTCAGAATGGCCAACGCCCTTTTCATGGTAGATGAATACTCCCGGTCGGTAATCAGCACCCTGGCCTCACCGTGCTCGAGCATAAAGGCAATCGTTTCGGCATCCAGACGCGTATTCAGCGTATTCAGCACCGCGCCGGTGACCGGCACGCCGAAGTGGCACTCGACCATCTCCGGAGTGTTGTTGAGCATCACCGCCACGGTGTCGCCCTCGCCGATACCGTGGTCGGTGAGCGCCGACGCGAGACGGCGAGCGCGGGTAAAGGTCTCGAGCCAGGTGTAGCGACGCTGACCGTGAATCACTGCCGTGCGCCCGGGATAGACATAAGCGCTACGGGCAATGAAAGTCAGCGGCGTCAGCGGCGTGTAGTTGGCCGTATTCTTGTCGAGCCCTTCTTGATAAATTGTTGGCATCCCCTGCTTCTCCTCTCAAGTGATCAGTGTGATTGGCTTTCTCCTGCCGTTGACCGACAGTGCTTCAGCCTGCCACGTTTCTCCAGATCATTCAACCACGCAGCGAGTTCTCGCCCGAGTTCTTCACTGGCGGCAACCAGGGCAATGACACCGCCCTGGGCGTCGGCGGTCGCTGCCGGCTGCGCAATGGCCAGCCGTCGCTCGGCGACGAACTGGCGCCCGGCGTCGAGGATGCCGGCCCGACCCTGCAGAATTCCGCGGCTACTTTGCGGGCGATCGAACACCTGCGAGAACTCGAAGAGTTCGAGACGCAGCAGACAGCCGGCCAAGGTCTGCCCGCCGACGCCAAGGAAACCCAGTTGCTGCCGCAAGCGCTGCGACAGCAGTAATCCCGGCGCTGCTGCCCAATGACTGCGCGCGTAGGTTCGCAACTGCAACGGGTTTGCGTAGAGCAGGCGATACTCGATGTCACGCGAGTCGAACCAGTGCGGCGCCCTGATCTCGAGCAACACGTTCGACCAGCGGACATCTTCGGCGACTGGCTCGAGCGGCGGCCCGAAGTCGTACACCTCGGCCAGCGGCGAGTTGCGCATGCTGCCGACGCAGCCCGAGAGCAGGCAAGCGGCAAAAAACATCAGGCACCTGTTCATCGCAGTTCCTCGCGGCTTGGCGGCACGACAAAACCGGGCTCACCGGGTCCCGGAGCCGACGCTGGCGGGCCAAAAACAAGACTCTGCGGCGATTCTTCGAGCATCTGCAGGACGCGATTGAGTTGCCGCGAGTTTGCCGACAGATCGCTGCCGACCTCATTGATGCGGGAAACCAGGGCCGCGATCCCGCCCGACGACGGCTCTCCGACCAGACGATCCAGTTTGTCGCCAAGCGGCTGCAGGCGAACCACCAGCCGACGCGACTCGACCAGCAGCGGTGCCGCCTCGGCCGCCGCCTGCTCGGCACGCACCAGGGTGGCATTGAGCAAGCGCAGATTTTCCGGTGCCAGCAACTGGCGCAACTGACGTGCGACCTCGTTGGCGTTGCCGGTCGCCGCTTCCAGGTTGGCCAGGGTTCTGGCCAGATGCTGCCGGTTCTCGAGGTCGAGCACCAGGTTGGCGTTGGCCAGGAATTCCCGCGCCTGAGCGAGCGCTGCCGCGCCGGTGTCCGAGAGTTCCTCGATCAGCGAGGAGCGCATTTCGATACGCCGTGAATCGTCACCACCAGCCAGGCGCGTCGGGTCGTTACCGCTGTCTTCCAGCAGAATGTGGGCAATACCGGTGACTCCCTGGTAGCCCAGCTTGGCGGTGGTCGCACGGGTGACCGGAACGTTGCTGTCGACACTGATGCGAATCAGGATGTTGTGTGCGTCCTGCGGATCGAGGGCAATCGCCTGCACCTTGCCGACCCGGATACCCCGATAACGCACCTGCCCTTGCAGGCTGAGGCCGCTTACATTGTGTCGAGTGACCACCGTGTACTCGGTGGTCGCCTCATGTTTGCCGCCGAACCACCAGATCGAGAGCGCCACCGCGATACCGAGAAACAGGGTGAACAGCCCCGCCGCCAGGGCATGCGAACGATTCTCCATGGGCTAGATCGCTTCCTGTCCGATGGCTGCCGCAGCACGCCCGGAACTGAAAAAATTGCGAATGAAAGGATGCTCGACAGCCAACACTTCTGCTGCCGTCCCGCAGGCGACCAGTCGCTGATCGGCGAGCACGGCCAGACGCGTCGCCAGCCCAGCCAGTGTCTCGGGATCGTGCGTCACCATCACCACCGTAAAACCAAGTTCCTGCTGCAGCATTCTGAGCAGCTTGACGAAGTTCTCGCTACGATCCGGGTCGAGGCCGGCAGTCGGCTCGTCGAGGACGAGGAGTTCGGGCTCCAGCGACAGCGCCCGCGCCAGAGCTACCCGCTTGACCATACCACCCGACAACTCGGCAGGCATCAGGCGGGCGTGACGCGCTTCCAGCTCGACCATGGCGAGCTTGAGCAGAACCAGATCGGTGATCATCGCCTCGTCGAGCGTGTGCAGCTCGCGCAGCGGAAAAGCGATGTTGTCATGCACGGAGAGAGCCGAAAAGAGCGCCCCCTGCTGAAAAAGCATACCGAAGCGGCGGCGCAGCGCGCGGCGACGCGCCGGATCGGGATCGAGAACTTCCTGGCCGAAGAGCTTGACGCTCCCCTTGCTCGGCGGCAGCAGACCGACAATCTCGCGCAGCAGCGTGGTCTTGCCGCTGCCCGAACCGCCAACCAGGCCGAGCATCTGCCCGGCTTCGATGTCGAGATCGATGTCGCGATGGATCACGACATCGCCGAACTGTGTGCACAGGCCGCGAATCTCGATCGCCGGCAGCCTGCTTCGGCAGGCCTTAGCGGGAAAGTCGCCGAGCACGCTCACTAGGGAATCCCGAGGTTGCGCGTCAGCACCGCAAAGACGGCATCGACGATGATCGCCACGGTAATCGAGGTCACCACCGAAGTGGTCGTGTGCGACGACAGACTTTCGGTATTCGGCTTGACCTGCAGGCCAAAGTGGCAGGCGATGAGGGCAATCAGCACGCCGAAGACCACACCCTTGCCGATGCCGATCCAGACGTTGGCAACCGGCACCACCCTGGGCAGGGTATCGATGAAAAAGCCGTAAGACAAATCCATCTGCAGCTTGGCCGATAACATGCCGCCGATGATCCCGGCGCCCGAGCACCAGATCACCAGCAGCGGCATCGCCACCGCCAGGGCCAGGATCTTCGGCAGGATCAGACGCTGGCTACGCGACACGCCCATGGTGGCCAAAGCATCGATCTCTTCGGTTACCCGCATGACCCCGATCTGGGCGGTCATTGCCGAACCTGAACGTCCGGCCACCAGCACCGCGACCAGCACCGGCCCGAGTTCGCGAACGATGCTGATGCCGAGCAGATTGACGATGAAGACATCGGCGCCGAAGGTTTTCAGTTGCAGAGCTGACAGATACGAAAGAACGATGCCGATCAGAAAACCGATCAGGGCGGTCACCGGCAAGGCCTGAGCTCCACTCTTGTAGAGGTTGGCGGAAAACTCGCGCCACGGAATTTCACCGGGGTGCACGCACAGATAAGCCAGGTCCAGGATCAACTGGCCAAGCAGTGCGAGCATCGCCAGCAGATGCCTGACGGCGACCAACGACCGCTGGCCAAGGGCAAGTAGCCAGGCCAGGGATGGTGTCTGCGGCTCCGGCTCGACATCGACGCGGATTGCCTCGACACGTTCGAGAAGCGCCCGGTGCTGTGGAGAAATCGCCAGCGATTCCGGCCACTGCCGTCCCCAGGCGCGCCACAGCAGGATCGCGCCGGCACTGTCGAGGCGCGCGATCATTCGCAGATCCCAGCCCGGATGGCTCACCACCAGATCGCGCAGACGGCGTTCGAACCCGGCAATCGGCTGCGGCAGGGTCGCCAGAGTCCAGTCACCGGAAAGCACGAGCTGTTCCTGGTCGGCTCGCTGGACGGACTCGATCGCGGCCACCGCCATGGCAACTCAGAATTTCTTCACAGCGCCAGCGGTACTGCAATCTGGCCAGGCACCGTCGGCCGGATTCGCAGCTTGATGCCAATCCGGCGCCAGAGCAGCGCTTCCTCGGATAAGGCGGCGGCAGTCATCGGATTGGCATCCTGCCAGCCGACGGGCAGGTCGAGCTGGAAACCGACCGGATCTTCCCGGACCGACAATTCGGATAGTGGATGATCATCGCGCGCACGATGCAGAAGCACTGCCAGGCGAAGACAGAACACCAGGCGCCAGTTCGGATCGCCGGCCGGCATGGAAGCCAGCTTCTGGAGTTTGCCGCGCTGGCCGAGCACCAGCAGGGCCAGGCGCGCCTGATCGCGTTTCGAAAAGCCCGGCATGTCGGCATGACCCAGGATATAGGCACCATGCTTGTGGGACTCGCTATGCGCCACCGATACGCCAACCTCGTGCAGGGAAATCGCCCAGCGCAGAAAGTGAACATCGTTCTCGTGCTCCGGCGAATCGAGCTTGATCAGTTGTCCAAGAAGCGCCAGGGCGGTTCGCTCGACGCGGCTGACCTGCGCCGTGTCGACCTGATAGCGGCGCAGAAACTGCAGGACCGTTTCGTCACGCGTATCATGATGCTCGAAGCGTCCGAGCAGGTCGTAGAGGACACCCAGCGGTAGCGCGCCATCGGAATAGGTCATGTGTTCGATGCCCAGTTCCGAGAACACCGCCGACATGATCGCTATGGCGCCGGGAAGAATCGCCAAGCGGTCACTGCGCATGCCTTTCAGCCCCAGCGATTCCGCCGAACCGGCGCGGATCAGCAGCTGACGCAGTTTCGCCAGCCCCTCTCGACTGATGCCGCTGACGCCTTCGGGATTCAGATCGTTCATTTCCAGGATCTCGGCGAGTTCCTGAGCTGACCCCGAAGAACCGACGGCTTCCTGCCAACCAAAGCGCTGGTAGTCGGCGGCAATTGCTTCGACCTCGCGCGCCGCCGACACTTCGGCCGTGTAGAAGCGCTTCTTGTCCACCTTGCCTTCCGGAAAGAAACGCTGCCGATAACTGATGCCGCCCATGAACAGGGACTCCATCAGCAAGGGTTCGGTGCGCTCGCCGATGATGAACTCGGTCGAGCCGCCGCCAATGTCGACCACCAGACGCCGGTGAGTGGCTGCTGGCAGGGCATTCGCCGCGCCGATGAAGATCAGGCGCGCTTCCTCGCGACCACCGATGATCTCGATGGGAAAGCCCAGAGCAGCCTCTGCCTGCAGGAGAACCATGCGCGCATTTCTGGCCACCCGCATCGCGTCGGTGGTCACCGCGCGCACGGTTTCCGGATCGAAGCCGCGCAAGCGTTCGCCAAAACACCGCAAGGCTCCGATCGCCCGCTGTTGTGAGGCATGATCGAGCAGCTTCTCGCGGGTCAGACCGGAGCCCAGCCGGACGTTCTCTTTCAGAGTATCCAGCGGGTGGATGCGATCGCCAACGACTCGCCCGATCTGCAGACGAAAGCTGTTGGAACCCAGGTCGACACCGGCAATTAGTTCGTAACTCATGGCTGCACGCCGCAGGTGGTTTCAGGTCGATCATTTTATCACTGCCGGCAAGCACATCATTGCTCCGGGCAAGAACGGCAGCACAGGCCAATCAAGAAAACCGCCAGCCAATCGACCAGCAACAAAGCTATGGTTGTAATATGCTCGTTTTCAGATCCCCTTGCCCGATCCATCTTTTCTGACGGAACGAACCCATGAATATCGTCGCCACGACTACCGAAAACCCTCCCATTCAGGCCGCCACCGGGTTCCCACCGGAATATTTCCAGAATCGCGAGATGAGCCTGCTAGCTTTCAATCGGCGGGTACTCTGGCAAGCCAGAAACCCGCGCACACCACTACTCGAACGCTTGCGCTTCCTGTGCATCGTGAGCAGCAATCTCGACGAGTTTTTCGAGATTCGCGAGGCCGGAATCAAGGAACAGCTCAAGCTGAATTCCGTGGCGATCACCACCGACGGCAAGACCGCCCGTGAAGTCTATCGGCTGGTCAGCGACGAGGTTCATTCCATCGTCAAGGAACAGTATGCGCTGCTCAACGAAGAGATCCTCCCGCAACTTGCCACCGAGGGCATCCGCTTCCTCAAACGTGGGGACTGGAACGACGCGCAGCGCGAATGGATTCGGGATTTCTTCTTTCGGGAAGTGATGCCGGTGATCACCCCGATTGGTCTCGACCCATCGCATCCCTTCCCGCGGGTGCTCAACAAGAGTCTCAATTTCGCCGTCGAACTCGAAGGCCGCGATGCCTTCGGCCGCAGTTCAGGCGCTGCCATCGTACAGGCGCCGCGGGTCCTGCCGCGCGTCATCCGGCTGCCGCGCGAACTCGGCGACAGTGAGTACGCCTTCGTTTTTCTGTCTTCGATTCTGCACGAGTTCGTGCACGAGTTGTTCGCCGGAATGAAAGTACTCGGCTGCTACCAGTTTCGCGTCACGCGCAACAGCAACCTCTTCGTCGACGAGGAAGAGATCACCAATCTGCGCGCCAAGATCCAGGGGGAGTTGCCACAGCGCCATTTCGGCGACGCCGTCCGGCTCGAAGTGGCCAACAGTTGCTCGGAAGCGATGACCCAGTTCCTGCTCGGACAGTTCAACCTCACCGAGAGCGATCTCTATCGTGTCGCCGGTCCGGTCAATCTGGTTCGCTTGATGCAGGTACCCGACTGGGTGCTGCGCAACGATCTCAAGTTTCAGCCCTTCAATCCGGGAACCCCGAAGGCGCTGCAGAAGTGCCACAGTATCTTCGACAGCATCCGCGGCGGCGACATCCTGCTGCACCATCCCTACCAGAGCTTCAATTCGGTGATCGAACTGCTTGAACAGTCCGCGAATGACCCCCAGGTGGTGGCGATCAAGATGACCGTCTACCGCACCGGCACCGACTCGGTATTGATGCAGTCGCTGCTGCGAGCGGCGCAGAACGGCAAGGAAGTCACGGTGGTCGTCGAACTGATGGCACGCTTTGACGAGGAAGCCAACATCGGCTGGGCGACCAAGCTCGAGGAAGTGGGCGCGCATGTCGTCTACGGTGTCGTCGGTTACAAGACGCATGCCAAGATGTTGATGATCGTCCGTCGCGAGGAAGGAAAGGCCGGCAATAGCATCCTGCGTCGCTATGTGCATCTCGGCACCGGCAACTACCATCCCAAAACCGCCCGCCTGTACTCCGATTTCGGCCTCCTGACCTGCAACGAAGAGATCGGTGTCGATACCAACGAAGTCTTCAAGCAGCTCACCGGCCTCGGCCGCGCACAGACCCTGACGCACCTGTGGCAGGCGCCGTTCACGCTGCAGCCGAACGTCGTCACCGCGATTCGTGCCGAAGCCGAAGCAGCACGCGCCGGCAAGCGTTCACGAATCATCGCCAAGATGAACTCGCTGCTCGAACCGGAAACCATCGCCACGCTTTACGAGGCTTCGCAGGCCGGCGTCAAGATCGACCTGATCGTGCGTGGTGTCTGCGGCTTGCGCGCCGGCGTCAAGGATCTGTCGGAAAACATCAGCGTACGCTCGATCATCGGCCGTCAGCTCGAACATCACCGGGTATTCTATTTCTACGCTGGTGGCGAGGAAAAAGTCTACCTGTCGAGCGCCGACTGGATGGAGCGCAATTTCTTCCGACGTATCGAACTGGCGTTTCCGGTGCTCGACCGCAAACTGAAGCGCCGGGTCATCGCCGAAGGCCTGCAGATCTATCTCACGGACAACGTCCTGGCCTGGGAACTCGGGCCCGATGGCACTTACCATCAGCGGCGCGGTTCCCGAACCAGCCCGCATTCGTCGCAAGCCGAGTTGATCGAACTGCTGCAGGCCTGAAATCGGCAGGGGGACGCCCGTCCCTCTGCTCTACGGGAGCTTCAGGCGCGGCGCGCACCGACGACACCCTGCACTGCATGCAACAAAGCCAGGGTGCGATTGAGCTGCGGGATGCTGCCGACTTCAGCAGTGAAGCGCATATGTGCGTTACCCTGCCGGGACTGCGTGTTGACGGCGATGACATTGATTTTTTCGCGCGCGAGAACGTCCGACACATCACGCAGCAGACCCTGCCGGTCGTAGGCGTCAATCACGATATCGACGGCAAAAATGCCATCGGTGCGTCGTCCCCAGCTTGTTTCGATGACCCGCTCGGGATGCCTCGTCTGCATGTTCGAGAAATTGCTGCAATCGGCGCGATGCACCGAGATCCCCTTGCCGCGCGTGACAAAGCCAACGATGGCATCCGGCGGCGCCGGCTTGCAGCAACCCGCAAGTTGCGTCAGCAAGCGATCAACGCCAACGATCAGGATTCCCTTTTCAGCCACATCGCTGTCGCGTTGCCGGCGTACCGGCAGATCGGCAAGCTCGCGCTCGTCCACCGGCGTCTCGCCCCCGCGCACCGCCACCTGCAACTGGCGCATGTTCAGCTTGGCGTGCGCCACCGCAATGAACAGATCGTCGCTACGGGCAAAGCCCAGCCTGGCCGCAAGATCGTCGAGGTTGACGCTGGGTTGTCCCATGCGCTGCAGTTCGCGGAGCACCACCGCACGCCCCTCGGCAAGGGTGTCCTCGATCGCCAGGCTGGCGAACCATTGTCTGACTTTGAGGCGCGAGCGATGCGTAAACAGATAGGCCTGCGCAGGGTTGAGCCAGTCGCGCGACGGTCCACCGTGCTTGGCGAGAATGATTTCGACACGCTGGCCGGTACATAGCTTCGTGTTGAGCGGCACCAGCGCACCGTCCACCTTGGCGCCGCGGCAACGGTGGCCGATGTCGGTGTGCACGCGGTAGGCAAAATCGACCGGGGTCGAGCCCTGCGGCAGATCGATGACGCGGCCCTGCGGTGTCAGGATGTAGACCGTTTCGTCAAAAGCCGCCTGTTTGTAGTGCCTGACCCAGTCCGAGGAATCGGCAACTTCGTCGCGCCAGGTCAATAGCTGCCGCAGCCAGGCGATCTTTTCGTCGTAGCGGTCTTCCGGCGTGCTGCCGCCTTCCTTGTAGCGCCAGTGCGCGGCAACCCCCAGTTCGGCGTGACTGTGCATGTCGCGAGTACGAATCTGCACCTCCAGGGCACGCCCGTCGGGGCAATGTACCGCCGTATGCAGCGATCGGTAATCATTGCCCTTCGGATGCGCAATGTAGTCGTCGAACTCCTTGGCAATCGGCGACCAGATATGGTGCACGATGCCCAGAGCGGTATAGCAGTCCTTCACTTCATCGACGATGACGCGCAGTGCGCGCACGTCGTACACCTCGGCAAACTCGACACCCTTCTTGCGCATCTTGTTCCAGATGCTGTAGATGTGCTTGGGACGGCCGTAGATTTCGGCCTTGCCGACGCCGGCCTTGGACAGCTCATGCCGCAGGCGGTCAACGGCTTCGCTGATGAACTGCTCGCGTTCGGTTCGCTTCTCGTCGAGGTGCTGCGCAATCTCCTTGTAGATTGCAGGATGCAGAAAGCGAAAGGAGAGATCCTCGAGTTCCCACTTCAGTTCCCAGACGCCGAGCCGGTTGGCCAGCGGCGAATAGAGCGCCAGCGTCTCGCGCGCCACCGGCACGCGCAGTTCATCGGGTTCACCGGCAAAGTGACGCAGCGTCTGCGTACGCGAAGCCAGCCGCAGCAGGACCACACGGATGTCCTCGACCATCGCCAGCAGCATTTTGCGCAGTACCTCGATCTGCGTCTTCATCTCCTGCGGATTCTTTTCGCTGCTGTCGACGGAGTGGGCGACAAAGCCCCGCGTGATCGGCCGCATGCGGTTCAGACGCGAAATCCCGCCGACCAGTTGCGCGACGCCCGTTCCAAAATCCCGTTCGATCTGTAGCAGGCCCTGTTCCAGTTGCGCCGGCACCGCGAAGAGCAGCGCGGCCAGTCGTGAATCCACGTCGAGCTTCAAACCGGCAACGATCAGCGCCATTCCCAGGGCATGCCCCCAGACATCCTCGGTGCTGCCGAGCAAGCGATGGCCATAGATCGAGCGGGCAAAGTCGACGGCCCGTCGCAGCCGCTCGAGTTCGGCGGTGGCGAGGCCATCACCGAGAGTCAGCAGGGATTGTTCGAAGTCGCTCTGGGCGGCGACCGAATGTACGACGGAAACCATCAGCTCATTATAAGGGCAGGCTCGGGCTTCATGCATAATGCGCTTTTTCCTCACTCCCGCCCGCCCGCCTGCCGTCGATGCCTGCCCGCCTGCAACACCCTTATCTGCTGCTCGTGCTGACCACCCTGTTCTGGTCCGGCAACATGGTCATCGGGCGCGCCATTCGCGACCAGGTGCCACCGCTCTCGCTGGCCTTCTGGCGCTGGGCGATCGCTCTGACGCTGGTGTTGCCGCTAGCCCTGCCACACCTGCGCACGCAGTGGCCGCTGCTGCGACGCGGCTACAAAGCCGTCGTCATTCTCGGTCTGCTCGGTGTCGGCGGTTACAACACTCTGGCTTACATTGCCCTGCAATACACGCCGGCAACCAACGCCGTCCTGCTCAACTCCTTCATTCCGATCGCCACGATCACTCTGTCGTGGATCTTTCTGAAAAAGCACCTGCGTGCTGTCGAGAGCTTCGGTGTTCTGCTCTCGTTCATCGGGGTCACGACGATTGTCTGCCGTGGCGACGTCGAGACCCTGGCCAGGTTGAGCCTGAACGTCGGCGATCTGTGGATGCTGGCGGCTGTCTTTACCTGGGCCCTGTACACCATCGGACTGCAATGGCGGCCGGCTGGTGTCCACCCGATGCTGCTGCTCGCCGCGTTCACGATGGTCGGCCTGCTCGCCCTGACCCCCGCCTACGCCTGGGAAATCGTGCAGGGCAAGACGATCCATGTCTCGGCCGGCGTGCTGACAGGAATTGCCTACACCGGGGTGTTTCCCGGTTTTCTCGGCTATGTCTTCTACAACCGCGCCGTCGCCGAGGTCGGGGCCAGCAAGGCCAGCCTGTTCATTCATCTGATGCCGGTATTCGGAACCCTTCTCTCGGCGATCTTTCTCGAAGAAGTTCCGCAACTCTATCACTACGCCGGTATCGCCCTGATCTTTGCCGGCATCTACCTGACCACGACGGCGCTGCCGCAAGCGAAAACCGCATGATCGGCAAGCTGCTCGGCTGGTTACGGCATCGCCAGAAGCCGGCAACGGTGCCGGATCCACTCTGGCTCTCGGTCATTTCGGCACTGCCGTTTCTCGCTGCGCTCAGCGAAAGCGAGCAGTTCCGCTTGCGCCGCCTCGCCGAGGGCTTCCTCGCCGAGAAGGAGTTCACCGCTGCGGGCGAACTCGAACTGTCCGACGCGATCTGTGTCTCGATTGCCGCGCAAGGTTGCCTGCCGATCCTCGAACTCGGCCTCGATTATTATCGCGGCTGGATCGGGGTGATCGTCTACGCCGACGAATTCATCATCCCGCGCAGCGTCGAGGACGAATTCGGCGTTGTCCATGAGTATCAGGAACTGGCTTCGGGCGAGGCCTGGGACGGCGGACCGCTGCTGATTTCGTGGCGCGACGCGCAGATGGCCGGCAGCGGCTATAACGTCGTCATCCACGAGTTCGCGCACAAACTGGACATGCTCAATGGTCCGGCGAACGGCATCCCGCCGCTGCCCCCCGAAATGTTCCTCAGCCGCTGGCAAGGAGTACTGGATGCCGCTTACGACGATTTTTGCGCGCGTGTCGACGCAGCGGCAGGCAGCGCTCAGGAAACCTTGTTCGACCCCTATGCCAGCGAGAATCCAGGCGAGTTCTTTGCGGTCATGAGCGAGGCATTCTTTGAGACGCCCACCCTCCTGCACAGCGAGTATCCGGCACTCTACGCACAATTTGCCGGCTTTTACCGGCAGGATCCGGCATCGCGAGTTTTCCGGATGGCCGGCCGGCAATAAGCGGGAGCAGATCGCCTGCGGCTTCTCGGCTCAGCGCGCCGCAATGCGGTCAATGAAACGGACGATTGCGTCGATGACCGATTGCGGCTGATCGCGGTGCGGCGAATGCCGGCAATCGGCCAGCTTCAGCAGCTCGACATCGGCAGCCGCTTCGGCAATGCACTCGATCTGGCGCATCGTCGCGTATTCGTCGTCTTCGCCCTGGATCGCCAGCAGCGGACAGGTGATCGCCGACAGGCAAGCGCGAATGTCCCAGGTACGGAATTCGGGCGCCAGCCAGGTATCGTGCCAGGATCGGAAAACGGCATCCGGATCGCGGTGATAACGACCCAGTTTCTGCGGCCACTCGCTGCTCGCGTAGAAGTCGCCGGCAGCACGGATGCCGGCAAGCGCCTTTTCCTCGACGAACTCGTGCGGTGCCATGAGCACCACGCCACTGAGCCGCTGCGGCCAGGCGGCAGCATAAAGCAGCGCGATCGAGCCGCCGTCGCTATGCCCGACCAGCAGCGGCCGTTCGATGGCCAGCGCAGCAAGCAGGGAGGGCAGGCGCTGCAGCGCCTCTTCATGCAGGTAGGCAGCCGTTCGCGGTGCTCCCAGGGCGGCCGAATGGCCGTGCCCCAGGCGCGACCAGACGAGCGTACGGCAAGCGCTCGCCCGTGCCAGTGCGGCCGGAAAATCACGCCACTGCGTCATGCTGCCAAGACCTTCGTGGAGCAGGACCAGCGTCGGCCGATCGCACCGCTGTGCCGGAATGATCTCGTACTCGAGCAACTGCTCGTCAATGTCGACGAAAGCCCTGCTCACTGGGCCGAAAGTTCAGAAAGCGCGCGCATCCGGCAATTCTCCCTGCAATTTCCAAGGGCATCTCGGGAGTCGGCTGGCCAGCCATTCGCTTCGGCGAGAAGGCTGTGACTGTAGCACACGAAGCATCGGGTGGAACATCAGCAGGCGGTCACCATTTGAAGAAATCGAGATTGATTTCAGGTATGTTTTTTCGCGAGGAATAAGGAGGAATCAAGGATGCGATGTTCCACCACTTCGATCATTGTACTCGTCGAATTGCAGCAGGCGTGGCGAGAAGACTTCGCTGACCAATACCGACTGGCTGCCGAAGCCAAACTGCGAGCGACGCGCCCAGAGCATGCGCGGAACCTGGTCGGCATGTTGCAGCGCAGCCACGGCCGGAGTGAACAGCGCATGCCGGCGATCGATGCGATGGAAAGTCATCGGCCCACGGCGGAATCCGGCGTGCGCGAAGAGTAGCGCACCCAGCGAACGGCTGCCCAGGCGCGCCAGCCAGAGGGTCAGCGGGCCACGCGGCCGGCAAGGCAGGACGGTATGCGCGAAGACCACCCGCTGATCATCACAACTCAGCGCCACTTCCCGTATCCAGGCCTTTTCCCCGCCCATCAGGCCGAGCGCCAGCGCTTCATCGGCGGTCGGTCTGGCCAACCCCTGGCGCAACACCCGCAGTGCGAAACGCCCACGGGCCTGGATGCGAGCTGTCAGCGAAGCACGGTCGCGCAACCAGGGCAGGAAAGCGACATTGTCAACCGTGCGCAGCAAGCTGCTGCGCCAGCGTTGCTCAGGCATTCCTGGAGACCTCGGTGTGCGCGTCTACTGCGGAGCCGGCGCCTTCTCGATGCCGCCAACGCGCGCCCCCGGCTTGATGCCTTTGCTCGAAAACCAGCCGAGATTCATTTCCAGCGCGTAGCGTGCCGCTTTCGTGGAGCAGTGATTCTCCTCGGTCTGTGGCTGCATGTTCTCGATGTTCAGAATGCGGCCGTCTTCGTCGAGAAAGGCCACCGACAGAGGCAAGAACGTATTTCGCATCCACATGCAATGGCGTGCCGCCTGCGGAAAGACGAAGAGCATGCCCTGGTTGGCCGCCATGTTGCGGCGATGCATCAGCCCCTGCATGCGATTCGGATCGTCAGCCGCCACTTCCGCCTCGATGCGGTAAAAGCCGGCCGTCAGCTCGATGCGCGGCATTTCCGCCGCAACCGGGAATACTGCCAGCAGCAGAAAAAGGGTCGCCAGGGAAGCGAGAGACTTGTGCATCGAATACTCCGGCAGGAACTGCTGAAAAGGCGCAATCGGCCTGGCAAGCTCCGGCTTGCCACCGAACCGGCAGTGCCAGCCACTACTTTTTCCCGGCCTTGCCCTTGGCTTGCCCGGAAACTTTCGTGGCTGGCGCCGCCTTGGCAGAGGAACTGGTGCCTTTGGATGCACCCTTGGCAGGCGGTGATTGGCTGCTTGCAGTTGGCTTTCTGGCTGCCGCCTGCCCGCTTGCGGGAAGCCTGGCTCCCTTGGCTTCTGGACGCTTGGCGACCTTGGCTTCGACCGGTTTGGGCGCCTTGGCCGCTGGTGGCGCGGAGTGTTTTGCCGTTGGCTTCGGCGGGGCGCCGGCCTCACCAAAGGTGACCACATCCTCCTCCTGCTCGGCAGCCTTGGGGACCGCCAGAGCCGCCGTGCAGGAAATGCACAGGCCCACCGCCAGAAAGTAGTGCAGCAGACTGTTGATGGTATTTCTCATTCAGTGACTCGTACCCTCCGAACGTGATATTTTATTCCATACGTTATATTTGCCGACCGGTTTCTTCGCCGGGATGCGTTTCACTTCCTTGAGCGTCTGCGCGTCGATCACCAGGAGCGCTCCGTCCATTTCCCACAGGCTGGCCAGCGCGTAGCGCCCATCACGGGTGAACTCGACATGCGCCAGCGTCTGTCCGGGTTCAGCCTGGATCTGCGCCACCACTTCGAGGGTCTCTTTGTCGATCACCTGCAGCGTGTTCTTGTTCTCTTTGCTCATCATCGAGTCTGTGAAGGCATAGCGGCTCATTTCGTGGCTGCGCAGGAAGAAGCCGGGACCAAGGGTCTTGATCTGTTTGATGGTCTGGTAGGTTTTCAGGTCGATGACGGTAACCAGACCGGCGTTGAGATTGGGCGAGGCCATGACCATGCGTTCGCGTCCTGCGGGATCTCGCCACTTCCAGGTGATTCCGGAGCCGAGATGTGGCATTCCCGGCAGATCCAGGCTGGCAATTTTTCGGCGGACGTCCAGTTGAACCACCTGCCCGCTGCTTGCCGAGCGCGACGATCCGAGAATCGTGTCGTAGCTCTGGGTAAAAAAGAAGTCATCGAGGCAGTCTGCGAGCTGCGTCCGCCGCGGAGAAAACATCGCCGGCTTGAAGTGACCCTCCCCATACCGGTAGTCGTGCACCAGCCCATCGGCAAGTGGCTCGGCGGCCGGATCGTAGCTGATCTCCCAGACCTCGGGCAAATCCTTGAGCGCGGCCACGAAACTCTTGCGCGGGGCTGCGTCATAGACCGCCGAGACCCGCGAACTCTTGTCTCCGGCGGCATTTTGCACCGGGATGATCTTCACCAGCGAAAGATCACGGGCATCGAGCACCACCAGGCTGTGCGGCAGGTAGTTGCCGACCAGCACCCACTTGCCGTCGCCGGACACAGCGGCGTTGCGCGTATTGAGACCGGCGCGGATCTCGGCGACCACCACCAGATGGTAGAGGTCATATTTGCTGATCCAGCCGTCGCGCGAGGCGAAATAGACGAAGCGGCCGTCCGGTGAAAACTTCGGTCCACCGTGCAGTGCGTAGCGGCTGGGAAAGCGGTGCAGGCGCTCGAAATGGTCGCCATCGAGGAGTGAAACATGGTGGTCGCCGGTTTCGACGACGACGAACAGATTTAGCGGGTCGGCACCCTTGAGGCCAGGCCCCGGCGTCGCCGGCAGCGCTGCAGCCTTGGCTTCGACCACATGCGAGCCGCGAATCTGTGCTTCCCCCCAAACCGGCGCGGGGGCCACCGGGCTGTAGATCCATTCCGTCAGTTGCTGTGCCTCGTCGGCACTCAGTTTGTCGCCGAAAGCCGGCATCTGCGTCGCCACGCGCCCTTCGCGGATGACCTTGACCGCCTCCGGCCGGCGCAGGCGTTCGAGGCTTTCCGGCAGCAGCGCCGGGCCGATGCCACCAAACCGGGATTCGCCATGACAGGCGACACAGTGTTCGCGATACAGGCTCGGCACATCGGCGGCGCCAGCCTGCAAAGACACGCTGGCCAGGCAGGTGGCCAGGGCAAAGCCGGCAACGCGCAGATGCCCGTTCATCATGCCCTCCGTAGCTTGATGTGAGGAGTGACGGTGAGCCGTTCACGGCCGGGGGTGACGCCGATTTCCTCGTCTTCGAGATAACAGCCGGGATCCTCGGCCCATGCGTCGCCGGTCAGTTGCTGGGCACGCACGCGGGTATTGCCGTTACAGATGTCGAAGTGCCGACATTCGCCGCAGCGTCCTGAAACGCGCCGGGGAAACTGCTTGAGGCCCGCCAGCAGCGGGTCTGAAACGTCCATCCAGATTTCCGAGAAGGGGCGCTGGCGAACGTTGCCGAGCGTGTAATGCCACCACATGGTGTCGGGATGCACGTTGCCGAGGTTGTCGATATTGGCCACATTGACGCCCGATGAATTGCCACCCCACTGCACCAGACGGGCGCGCATTCTCGCCGCCTGCTCGGGGAATCGCTTCTCCACCCAATGCAGAAAGTAGACGCCGTCGGCATCATTGTTGCCACTGGTGAATTCCTTGTGCAAACCACGCTGCTGGTAATCCAGGCAGGTGGCGAAGAGCAGATCCATTGCCCAGCGGGTCAGTTGGTGCTGGGCGTCGTCCTTGCGGTTCTTGTTGCCACGGCCGGCGTAGTTGAGATGCGAAAAATAGAAGCGGTCGATACCTTCGTCCTCGACCAGCCTGAGCAGTGCCGGCAAATCCCGTGCGTTATCCTGCGTCATCGTGAAGCGGACGCCGATTTTCAGACCGAGTTCACGGCACAGGCGAATGCCCCGCAGCGAAGCGTCGAATGCGCCCTGCATCTGGCGAAAATGGTCGTGGGTAGCACCGATGCCGTCGAGCGAGACGCCGACATAGTCGAAATCGCACGCGGCGATGCAATCGATGTTCGACACATCGATCAGGGTGCCGTTCGACGACAGGCCGACGTAGAAGCCCATCGCCTTGGCGCGGCGAGCAATGTCGAAAATGTCCGGACGCAGCAGCGGCTCGCCGCCCGAGAGGATCAACACCGGCACACGAAAACGCTTGAGATCGTCGATCACCGCAAAGATCTCGTCGCTCGTCAGCTCACCGGGGAAATCCCTGTCGGTGGAGATCGAATAGCAGTGCTTGCAGGTGAGATTGCAGCGACGAATGAGATTCCAGATCACCACTGGCGCCGGCGGGTTCTGTCTGGGTCCGGGCTGCCGTGCGGTCGACAGCTCCTGCATGTACTGCGAGATGCGAAACATCGGGCAATCCTCAAATCCGTGTATTAGAAAGCAGGGTCAGAGCAATGGCCTTGACGTGCATCAAGGGCGCTCGTGCATCGGGTCGTGGTTTTGACCAGGCCGTTGCGCCTGGACTTTTCGTCAGCCCGGCAACACGGTATTCTTGCACGAATCGTTCTGGCGGGTGCGTGTCCATGGCTGCTCCCGAGGCTGACGGAGGCGTTACTCCTGATTCGCCAGCTTCCTCCGAGGATATGCTTGCACTGCCCCGAACACAATGCGAAACTGCGCCTACCATTAAGCTCGGAGGGGAAACTCATGAACAAGGAAGACATCTTGCGCTGGCAGGATCTGGCGCTGCAATACGGATCGGAACTCGGCATCAAGGTACTTGCAGCGATCGCATTCTGGATCATCGGTCGCTGGTTGATCCACTGGGTCGGTCGCATGGTCCAGAGCGCGCTGGAGCGCCAGAAGGTCGATGCGACCTTGATGCGCTACCTCGGGACGGTGATCAATGTCACACTGAATATCCTGCTGGTGATCGGCATCCTCGGCTATTTCGGCATTCAGACCACGACTTTTGCCGCTCTCTTCGCTGCTGCCGGTGTCGCCATCGGCCTGGCCTGGTCCGGCTTGCTGGCCAACTTCGCCGGCGGGGTATTCCTGATCATTCTGCGACCGTTGAAGGTGGGCGATTTCGTGACCGTGGGCGGCATTACCGGCACGGTCAAGGAAGTCGGCCTGTTCACTACGGCGCTCAACACGCCGGATAACGTGCTCACGCTGGTAGGCAACAGCAAGATCCTTAGCGACACCATCCAGAACTTCTCGACCAACCCCTATCGTCGGGTAGATCTGAAGGCTCAGCTCTCCGGGGCGGCCGATCATGCGGCGGCGATGGCGCTGCTCAAGGAAAAAATCGCCCGGATTCCCAATGTCCGGCCCGATCCTGCGGTGGATGTCGAGATCCTGGAATTCAATCTCGTCGGCCCCGTCCTCGCGGTGCGTCCGTACTGCCATACCGACCACTACTGGCAGGTCTATTTCGACACCAACCGGACGATTCGTGAAGCCCTCGGAGAGGCCGGCTTTCCGGTTCCGATGCCGGCACAGGTGGTGTTCGTCAATCAGCAGTAGGCCGCAAGGCAGCCACAGCGCGGGAGTCCCGGGCACGGATCAGTTCCCATCGCAGGCCGGAATCTTGCCGCGGCGCCTTACTCCTCCGCGACTTCGCAGCACCGCACCGGAACGCTGCCCGAGGATTTCCCTGCTATCGCTGGTGCGCCGCGATGGCGGTTGAATTTCTGTCGGGTAACCGGCTGACCCTGCTGAACAGCGGCGCCGAGTATTTTCCGGCGCTGATCAAGGCGATCGACAAGGCACAGCATGAAGTTCATCTCGAAAGCTACATCTTCGAGGATGATGCGACCGGCCGTGCCGTCGCGGCAGCAATGGCCAATGCCGCTCGACGCGGCGTCACGGTTCGCGTTCTCGTCGATGGCTTCGGTGCCCCCGAGTTTGCCAGGCAACTGCAGCCGGGGCTGGTCGCGGCCGGGGTGCAGGTCATGGTCTTCCGACCCGAGATCGCACGTTTCCGCCTGCGTCGTCATCGCCTGCGTCGCCTGCACCGCAAGCTGGCGATGGTGGATGGAGAAATCGCCTTCGTTGGCGGCATCAATGTCGTCGATGACAGCGATCGTCCGCTTGAAGTGCCACCGCGCCACGATTACGCGGTGCGCATCGAAGGCCCGCTGCTGCAGCCGATTCAGCGGACGCTGCACCGGCTCTGGGAACTGGTGTTATGGGCGAAGCTCAATCGCCGTTACCGGCTACCGAGGATCCCGCACAAGGAACCGAAAGCACGTGGCGAGCAAACGGCGGCCTTTCTGGTACGCGACAACATCCGTCACCGCCGTGACATCGAGGAAGCCTACCTGGTGGCGATCGCTGCCGCTCGCGAAGAAATCCTCCTGGCCAACGCCTATTTCCTGCCCGGCCGCCGCTTCCGGAGAGCCCTGCACGATGCGGCCAGGCGCGGCGTGCGGGTGATCATCGTGCTGCAGGGGCGTATCGAATACCGCCTCCTGCACTACGCCACGCAGGCGCTTTATGGCAAATTGCTGGGCGCCGGCATCCGCATCTTCGAATATCGGCGTAGCTTCCTGCACGCCAAGGTTGCGGTCATCGACCGATACTGGGCAACCGTCGGATCTTCGAACATCGATCCCTTCAGTCTGCTGCTTGCCAGGGAAGCAAACGTCGTCGTCCGCGACGATGCGTTTGCCAGGGAACTGCGGCAGAGTCTCCAGGCGGCGATGCGGCAGGGCGCCAGCGAGTTGCCGGTCGATAGCTGGAAACGCCTGCCCTGGCATTCTCGCCTGCTGCATCGGGCCAGCTACCATCTGATCCGGATTCTCGTCGGCATTGCCGGTTACGGCGGCAAGCGCTAACGGTCATCACTTGCCCATCATCCGGGAAATACACCACGCTGCGCCGGTACCCGCGCCATCGACCAGGTAGCAATCGCCCAGCGCCAGAAGTCTCGCAAGGATCCGCTGCGGATTTCCGGCGGCACCGGCTGGCCAAGAAAGTTCAGCGCCGCCGCAAGCACCACACAGCCACCCGAAGCATCGACGGCGGTGGCGCGCGTCTGTTTGGAAAGTTTCTCGCCGGCTGCATTGGTCACCACCGGCAGGTGTGCGTAAGTGGGTGTCGGCAGCGCCAGGCGTTGCTGCAGCCAGATCTGGCGTGCCGTCGAGTCGAGCAGATCGACGCCGCGCACCACTGCATTGACCCCCTGCGCCGCGTCGTCGACGACCACCGCCAGCTGGTAGGCATACTGACCATCGGCACGTAGCAGAATGAAGTCACCCACCGCGCGCGCGAGGTTCTGCTGCACCGGTCCCTGTACGCGATCCTCGAATGCGATCTCGCGGTCCGGAACACGCATTCGCCATGCACGCGGCGCGCGTCCGGGGGGCAAACCGGCCCGGCAGATTCCGGGGTAGACCAGGCCGCCGTCGACCGCCGGCACTGGCGAGCAGGCGGCAATCGCGCGCCGCGAGCAGGCACAGGGATACACCTCGCCGTCGAGTCGCAGACGGGTCAAAGCCGCATGATAGCGATCCAGGCGCTGGCTCTGCACTACCACCTCGCCGTCCCACTCAAAAGCGAAGGCCTCGAGCGTGCGCCGAATGCTGTCTGCGGCCCCTGGCAGCGCCCGCGACCGGTCGACATCTTCAATGCGCAGCAGCCATTCACCACCGTGTGCCCGTGCGTCAAGATAGCTGCCGACGGCGGCAACCAGCGAACCAAAATGCAGCGGACCCGTCGGGGAAGGTGCAAAACGGCCACGATAGGCGTGCCCGTGGACCTGCTCGCCGCCTGATTTACCTTGCATCTCGGGGAGAGACTCACGTCGCTCCCCTCGCCCGCAGGCAGGCGATGGGTCGGGGCTAAGGAGTACGGTCATGGCATTGTGGCTTACATCATTTTCTCTTGCCTTGGCGTTTCCGGCAGCGCCGGGTAAAATCCGCTGGTCATTATCAGGATTCGCGCCATGAGCGATCGTTCGATCACCCCCGCCAACGAAGCTGCCATTCTCGCCGAGGCACTTCCCTACATCAAACGTTTCCACGGCAAGACCATCGTCGTCAAGTATGGCGGCAATGCGATGACCGATGACCACCTCAAGCAGTGTTTCGCGCGCGACGTGGTGCTGCTCAAGCTCGTCGGCATGAACGTCGTGGTGGTGCACGGCGGTGGTCCGCAGATCGAGAATCTGCTCAAACGCGTCGGCAAGAAAGGCCGCTTCGTCCAGGGAATGCGCGTCACCGATGCCGAAACCATGGAAATCGTCGAGATGGTGCTCGGCGGCCAGGTCAACAAGGACGTTGTCAACCTGATCAATCAGGCTGGTGGCAAGGCGGTGGGCCTGACCGGCAAGGACGGCAGTTTCATTCGCGCCAAGAAGCTGCTGTTGGCAAACCAGGATAACAACGAGGACCTGATCGACGTTGGCCAGGTCGGAGACATCACGCAGATCGACCCATCCCTGATCGGCCATCTGGAGGCCGGCGGCTTTATCCCGGTGGTGGCACCGATCGGTGTCGGCAAGGGCGGTGAGACCTACAATATCAACGCCGATGTCGTGGCCGGAAAGATCGCCGAAATCCTCAAGGCAGAGAAGCTGGTCCTGCTGACCAATACGCCCGGCGTCCTCGACGAGACGGGCACGCTGATCACCGGCATGACGCCGAAACAGATCGACGACATGGTCACCGATGGAACCTTGTCCGGAGGCATGCTGCCGAAGATCGGCGCAGCCCTCGACGCGGCTCGCAGCGGCGTCAAGAGTGTCCATGTCATCGATGGTCGCGTCGAGCATGCGCTGTTGCTGGAAATCCTGACCGATCATGGCGTCGGCACGATGATCAAGTCACATTGATCGGAGGATGGTTCTGAAGGCGGCGTCACCAGTCTGGCTGTTCGACCTCGACAACACGCTGCACGACGCCAGCCCGCATATCTTCCCGCACCTCAACCGTGCGATGGTCGCTTATATCCGTGATCACCTTGGCGTTGACGAACAGGCAGCGACGCGCATCCGGCAGGACTACTGGCAGCGCTACGGCGCCACACTGCTCGGCCTGATGCGTCATCACGGCACCGATCCGCAGCATTTCCTGTGGCACACGCACCAGTTCCCCGACCTCAAGCACATGCTGGTTCTGGAGCGCGGACTGCGGGCCATGCTGCTGCGCCTGCCGGGACGCAAGATCGTCTTCTCCAACGCGCCGCTTCATTACAGCGAGGCCGTCCTCGAACTCGCCGGTATCGACGCCTGCTTCGATGCGGTCTATTCCATCGAGCGTATCCGCTTCCAACCCAAACCGGCAATTGGCGGCTTCCGCCACCTGCTACGCAGCGAGCGCCTGCCCGCCCATCGCTGCATCATGGTCGAAGACACCCTGGCCAATCTGCAGACGGCCAAACGACTGGGAATGCAAACCGTATGGGTGTGTGGCAGCACACGCCAGCCCTCCTTTGTCGACCTGCGGCTGGTTTCCATTCTCGATCTGCCGCGTGGTTTACAACACTTGTCGATCGGGGAGCTATTGTAGACAGAAGTAGTCTACTTTGATACCGATCAATCCATCAGTCCTGTAGACTTTGTTCCTGGCCCCTCCTTGGAATCCCCTTCTTGAGAGAATCCGCGTCAACACAACAACAGCTTCTTGAATACAAGGCCATCCTCGACCATTCGGGGATCGCGGTGGTATGCACGCGCCAGCGTCGCGTCTACCGCTGCAACCAGCGAGCCGAGGAGCTGTTCAGTTGGCCGGCCGGAACCCTGGTGGGCCAGCCGGCTCTCGTCTTCTACCCGAGCAGCGAAGCCTGCGATGCCCTGCGTCGGCAAGCACGTTCGCAGTTGGGAAGCGGGCAGGTGGTGAATCTCGAAACTCAACTGACACGCCGCGACGGCAGCACTTTCATCGCGCAACTGATCGCCCGCGCCATCGACCCTGCAGAACCCGGTCAGGCCACGGTCTGGATCGTCCGCGACATCACGCAGGAAGTCCACGCCCGCGAGGCCAACGCTCGCCTGCTGCGCGAGCAGCAACTCATTTTCCAGAATGCCGAGACCGGCATCGTGATCCTCCGCGATCGCGTCATTCAGCGCTGTAATCGGCGCTTTACCGAGATCCTGGGTTACGCGCCGGACGAGTTGATCGGCCAATCGACCCGCATCTACTACCCGAGTGAAGAGGCCTGGCTTGCAACCGGCCGCCAGGCCTATGCGGCGATTGCCGAAACCGGCATCTACCATGGCGACACGCTCTTCCATCGACGCGATGGCACAACGCTGTGGTGTCACATCACCGGCAGCATGATCAACCCGGCGAACCCGGACGAAGGGTATGTCTGGCTGTACGAAGATGTCACCGAAAAGCGCCAGGCGAACCGCGTCATGAACGCGCTGCTGCGTGAACAGACACTGATTTTCGAACGTGCGCCGATTGGCATCGTTTTCCTGCGCGATCGCATCATCCAGCGTTGCAACCCGAGCTTCGAGAGAATCTTTGGCTATCCGCAGGGGCAAATGCTTGGTCAGTCCACGCGCATCTGCTTCGCCAGCGAAGCCTCGTGGAGCGAAGCTGGCGAACGTGCTCACAAGAGGATTAATGAAACCGGAAAGTTCGTCGGCGAGATCGAGTACCGCAAGATCGATGGGACCCCGATCTGGTGCCAGGTAACCGGCAGCCTGATTGATCCGGTCCACCCGGACAAGGGTCATGTCTGGCTGTTCGAGGACGTCACCGCGCGTCGAGCGGCTGAAGAGGCCCTGGTGGAAAGCCTCTGGGAACAGCAGCTGATCTTTGACAATGCGATGATCGGAATTTCCTACCAGCGCGAACGCATCTTCCTGCGCTGCAATCGCCGTTGCGAGGAGATTTTCGGCTACCCGCCGGGGGGCCTGCGGGGACACTCGACGCGCATCCTGTTCGCCAGCCAGGAGGCCTGGGAAGAGGTCGGACGCCTGGTCTATGGGAATGGCGCAGTGACGGGAACCTTTGACGGCGAAATCCTCTATTGCCGGCGTGACGGCACACCGATCTGGGTGCATGCGATTGGTCGTACCATTGGCGACCATCAGGAGGGCGAAACCTGGATCTGGACCTTCGAGGATGTGACGGCACACCGGGCTGCAGAGCAAGCGCTACGGCAAAGTCATCTCGAACTCGAGCAGCGGGTGGCCGAACGTACCCTCGAGTTGTCGCAACAGCTTCATTTCATGCGCCAGTTGATCGAGGCGATTCCCGGTCCGGTCTTCTACAAGAACCGGCAAGGGCTGTATCTCGGATGCAATCAGGCCTTTCTCGAGGTCATGGGCAAGTCACGCAGCGAGGTGATCGGCGCCACCGTCTACGACCTTGCCCCCCGCGAACTGGCTGATCGCTACCAGGCTGCCGACGACGAATTGTTCCGGCACGCGGGTTCGCAGGTGTACGAAACCAAAGTCCGGCACGCTGACGGCAGCATGCGTGACGTGGTCTTTCACAAAGCCACCTATGGCAAACCAGGCGAAGCCAACGGCGGTCTGGTCGGCGTGATGCTCGACATCACCGATCGGAAGCGCATGGAGGCGCGCCTGCAACAAGCCGCGACGGTCTTCGACAGCAGCGCCGAAGGCATCACCATCACCGCTCCGGATGGCCAAATCATTGCCGTGAACCGCGCCTTCACCGAGATCACCGGTTACCGCGAGGATGAAGTGATCGGGCGTAACCCGCGCATCCTGCAGTCCGGACTACAGGACGCAGCCTTTTACCGGGAAATGTGGCAGGTTCTCGGCCGTTGCGGGCGCTGGCGGGGCGAACTCTGGAACCGGCGCAAGGACGGCCAGACTTTCCTGGAATCGCTGACGATCAGCGCCGTCCATGACCCCGATGGACAACTCACGCACTATGTCGGCGTGTTCTCCGACATCACCGAGCTGCGGCAAGCTCATGATCAACTCGATCACCAGGCACATCACGATCCGCTGACCGGTCTGCCCAATCGCTTGCTGCTTGGTGACCGATTGCACAAGGCCTTGCAGCGTGCCCACCGCGACGAGAACGGACTGGCGGTCCTGTTCATCGACCTCGATCGTTTCAAGAACATCAACGACACTCTCGGCCACCAGGTCGGCGATCGCGTCCTCTGTGAGGTGGCGTGGCGCCTGAGCAGACTGATGCGTGAAGCGGATACCGTTGGCCGACTCGGTGGTGACGAATTTCTGATCATCATCGAGGACATCTTCGATCCGACCGCCGTCTCGCACATCGCAGAGAAAATCCTCAACGCCCTGCAGGATTCGCCAGTGACCGTAGAACAGGAATTCTACGTGGGCGCCAGCATCGGCATCAGCCTCTTCCCGGATGACGGCGCGGACGCCGATACGCTAATGAAGAATGCCGATGTCGCAATGTACCGCGCCAAGGAGCGTGGCCGCAACGCCTACGAGTTTTTCACCAAGGAACTGACGCAGTCCTCGCTGGCGCGTCTGCAAATGGAGACCGACCTGCGACGAGCCATTGAGCGCGACGAGTTGCGGGTCTACCTGCAACCCCAGTTTTCCCTGAAAACGGGCAGGACACTCGGCGCCGAGGCGCTGGTACGCTGGTTGCGCCCTGAGCACGGACTGGTGATGCCGGGAGAATTCATCAAACTGGCCGAGGAATCCGGACTGATTGTCCCCATCGGAGCCTGGGTTCAAAAGACCGCCTGCTGTCAGTGGGCCGCATGGTGTGCCGCGGGCCGCCAGCCGGGGGTGCTGTCGGTCAACGTTTCCGGAGTCGAATTCGTACGTGGCCGAATCCAGGAGACCGCACACAACACCCTGGATACCTCGCAACTACCGGCACAGTTCCTCGAACTCGAAATCACCGAGAGTGCCATCATGAGCCATGCCGAGAACAGTGCCCAGGCGCTTGACAAACTGCGGACCATGGGCATCAGCCTGGTTATCGACGATTTCGGCACGGGTTACTCTTCGCTCGCTTACCTGAAGCGTTTGCCACTCAACAAGCTCAAGGTCGATCAGAGTTTTGTGCGCGGGCTGCCCGGCGACGCCGAGGACTGCGCCATCGTGCGCGCGGTGATTGCGCTTGCCCACAGCCTGCAATTGACGGTGATTGCCGAGGGCGTCGAGAACGAGGCGCAACAGGAATTCCTGACCCGCGAAGGTTGCGACGAAATGCAGGGCTATCTGCGTGGCCGGCCGATGCCGTTCGACGAGTATGAAAGGAGCTTCCTCAATGGCTGAAGCACGCGCGCCAGGCAAATCCTCGCGACTGGCATTCATCGACGCGCTGAAAGCGCTGTCCTTTCAGCTGATCGTTCTGCATCACCTGGCGTTTTACGGGCCGATGTCCGATCACGCCTACCTGCTGGCACCCGACTTGATCCACTGGTTGAGCCAGGATGCGCGTATGGCCGTCCAGGTCTTCCTGGTGATTGGTGGTTTCCTGGCCGCGCGGAGTCTCGCACCCACCGGGGTGTTGCTGACACCCCATCCGCTCGTGCTGGTGCAGAGACGCTACCTGAAACTCGTCACGCCCTACCTCGCTGCCGTGCTGATCGGCATCGCCTGTGCGGCCATCGCGCGCGAACTGATGGTACATGACTCCATTCCCGGCCGGCCGACGCTGCCGCAGGTTGTCGCGCACGCGCTGCTGTTGCAAAGCATCCTGGGCTACGAGGGCCTGTCGGCCGGCCTCTGGTACATCGCCATCGACTTCCAGCTGTTCATGCTCCTGGTCGGCATGCTGTGGCTGGCACCCACCCTGGCTCGCGGCGATACTGGCGTGCCCACCGTCAGCGCCTTACTGGTAGTCACCCTGGCTCTGGCCTCACTGTACTACTTCAACCGCGATGGAGATTGGGACATCTGGGGGATCTACTTCTTTGCGGCTTATGCTCTGGGAATAGTGACCTACTGGGCAACCCACCGCAGACAGACGCTTGGCTGGCTGCTGCCGATGGTCGGTCTGGTGGTCACCGCGCTGCTGCTCGACTACCGTCCTCGCCTTGCGGTGGCGCTGCTGGTAGCGCTGACGATCGGCCTGGCACGCATCTACGGGTTTCTCGATGACTGGCCCAGGTCACGCCTGATTGCTTACCTCGGACAGATTTCCTACTCGGTCTTTCTCGTCCATTTCCCGATTTGCCTGCTGATCAACGGCATCTTCGCGCGCTTCGCCGCGGCCGACCCCTGGGTCAATCTGACAGGAATGTTCATCGCCTGGCTGGCAAGCATCTCCGCCGGCGCACTCTTCTACCGTTTTGTCGAAAACCCGGCGCAACGCGGCTTTTGGCGTGCGCACTCGCAGCCCAGCTTCAAGCAGATTCCTTGAGCCAGGCTGCGGCAGAGAGCGCAAAGTAACTCAGAATACCGTCAGCACCCGCCCGCTTGCAGGCCAGCAGACTCTCAAGAACACAGGCCCGCTCGTCCAGCCAGCCATGCTGCCCTGCGGCCTTGAGCATTGCATACTCGCCACTGACCTGATAGACGTACGTTGGCACCTGGAACTTCTCTTTGACACGACGGACGATATCGAGGTAAGGCATCCCCGGTTTGACCATCACCATGTCGGCCCCTTCACCGAGGTCCATGGCCACTTCACGCAGGGATTCGTCGCTATTCGCGGGATCCATCTGGTAGCTATACTTGTTGCTCTTGCCCAGATTGCCGGCCGAACCGACGGCATCGCGGAAAGGGCCGTAGAAACTCGATGCGTACTTGGCCGAGTAGGCCAGGATGCGGGTGTGAATCTGTCGGGCGGCGTCAAGCTCGCTGCGAATGCGGCCGACGCGACCGTCCATCATGTCGGAAGGCGCAACGATGTCGGCACCCGCCTGCGCATGCACCAGCGCCTGTCTGGCCAGAAGCACGAGCGTTTCGTCATTCAGCACGTAGCCCAGGGGGTCGTCCACGTCGATCAGACCGTCCTGTCCATGGCTGGTATAGGGATCGAGGGCAACATCGGTGATCACGCCAAGCTCAGGGAACTCCTTCTTCAGCGCCGTGACTACCCGCGGCACCAGACCATCGGGGTTACATGCTTCTTCGGCACCCGCTGTCTTGTAGATCGGTTCGATCACCGGAAACAAGGCCAGAGCCGGGATACCCAGTGCAAGCGCCTGCTCGGCTGTTTTCAACAGCCGATCCAGACTCTGCCGCTCTATTCCCGGCATCGAAGGGATCTGCTCAACGCGCTGCTGGCCTTCGAGCACAAACACCGGGTAAATCAGGTCGTCTACAGTCAGCCGCGATTCACGCATCAGACGGCGCGAGAAATCGTCTCGGCGCATGCGCCGCATACGCGCGGCAGGAAAGTTTGCTTGGTAATCCATGGAGTATAGAGTTCGCTATGGCCAGATAAATATAATTGATGAAAAAAGTACACTGTGGGGGAACTGACGGCGATGGAATTCGTTCTCATTGCGTAGATGGCCATGCCATCTCCCGCTTCACCTCCCTGAGCGGGGTGCCTTATTGATGTAAGGCATACCTTGCCCCCGGCCCCCCCTTGCCGGGGGTTTTTCTTTCAACGCTTGCCGGCATTTCGGGCACCCCAGCCGATGGCACTGCGCTTCTTCGGGCGGGCCACTTTCTCGGTGGCCAGACCAGTCGGTGGCGGTGGCTCCGGCTTGCTCTCCAGATCAAGCCAGCAGCCGAGAATCGCCTCCGCCTCCATCACTCCCGACTTGTTCAAGCTCGAAAAAAAGTTGCAGTGTGCAGTTGCCGCCAATCTCGTTCAGCACCTTCTGCACCTCGCGATATGCGAGCGCCTGCTGCTGACGAGAAAGTTTGTCGGCCTTGGAGAGCAACACATGGATGGGTTTGCCGGTTGGTGCAAACCAGCCCAGCATCTGCAGGTCCAGTTCGGTCAGCGGGTGGCGACTATCCATGATCAGGACCAGACCAGACAGCGCTTCGCGGTGCCGCAGATAGGGGGCCAGCAAGCCCTCCCACTGCGAACGAATTTCCTCGGGTGCCTTGGCGAAACCATAGCCAGGCAGGTCGACGAAGTATTTGCCGTCGGCGATCCGAAAATAGTTCAGATGCTGCGTTCGTCCCGGTGTTTTGGAGACAAAAGCCAGCCGCGCATGATTGGCCAGAGTGTTGATCGCCGACGACTTGCCGGAATTCGAGCGTCCTGCGAATGCGACTTCGCATTGCGAGTCGACCGGCAGATCACGCAGATGGGCAATTGTCGTGTGAAAGACCGCCCGCTGGAAGAGAGACATGAATGAACCCAGGATGAGTGTATGGAATGACGCGGGTGCGCGCCCGAGCAGCAAACTGATATAGAATATCAGCTTTATTGCATCGCTTCTCCGGCCTCAGATCAGTCATTGTTGTCAATGGGAGTTTGGACATGATTCGTACAACGGCACTTGCGGTTCTCCTGGCCGCCAGTTTCCCCGCCTTCGCAACAGAACAGGCAAAAGCCAAAGTTGATCTGGCAAAAGCCAAAGAAATCGCCGAAGGCGTTTGTGTTGCCTGTCACGGAGCCGATGGCAACAGCCCGGCAGCGGCCAATCCGATCCTCGCCGGCCAGATTCCCGAGTATCTCTACAAGCAATTGAGCAATTTCAAGGCGGTCGACGGGAAACCGGCGGTACGCAATAACGCGATCATGGGCGGCATGGTTGCGGCGCTGTCAGACGAAGACATGAAGAGCTTGTCAGTGTACTTCTCGCAGCAAAAGATGAAACCTTCGGTGGCCAAGGAAGAAAAACTGTTGGCCGAAGGCAAGACGCTATGGCGCGGGGGGGACTTCGAGAAAGGCATCCCGGCCTGTGCCGGTTGCCACGGTCCGGCCGGCGCTGGTCTGCCGGCGCAATATCCGCGGCTGGCAGGGCAATACGCAGAGTACACCGCCAATCAGTTGAAAATCTTCCGCAGCCACGAGCGAGCCAACGATTCGGAAAAGGTGATGCGGGTGATTGCCGGCAAACTCTCCGATCACCAGATCGATGCAATCGCCGAGTACGCAGCAGGTCTACGCTAGAGCCGCACGCGCCCTCCTGTCGCCAGACGTTCCGCGTACCCCCTTGGCAAGGAGCGGCTGACCCTCTACCATGCTGTGACTCCAAGACCCGAAAGGACGCTTCATGAAGACTCTCAGGCAAATCCTCGCCGACAAAAGCGGACCTCTGATGAGCGTCTCGCCGGACGATCCAGTTTTCTATGCGCTGCAGGTGATGTCCGATGCCAATGTTGGCGCGCTCCTCGTGCTCGATGGGGAGCAACTCGTCGGGATCTTCTCCGAGCGTGATTATGCCCGCAAGGTGATCCTCTTCGGCAAGGCGTCGAAAGACACTCCGGTGCGCGCAATCATGACGGACAAGGTGCTTTATGTGACCCCCGACCGGACGGTCGACGAGTGCATGGCGATCATGACGGACAAACACATCCGCCACCTGCCGGTTCTCGACGACGAGGGCAAGGTTCTCGGGATTGTTTCCATCGGCGATGTGGTCAAGGAAACGATCTGCGAACAACAGTTCATCATCCAGCAAATGGCAAAATACATCACCGGTTGAGCTTGCGTTGCCTGCGCGGAAGACCACGCCCAATCCGGCAGATCATCAACTCCAGCCACCACAAAAGGATCTTTCTGTGAACGCTCTGCCCTTCTCGATTCGCACCCTTGTCCTCGCCTCAGCCCTGTTCGCCACCGTCGCAACTGCCGAAACGGTCGCTCCTGCCCGCAATGAGGGAGGGATGCTGGTCGGCAACAATGGCATGACCCTTTATGTCTTCGACAAGGACAGCGCAGGCAAGAGCGCCTGCAATGGCCCATGTGCAGCCAACTGGCCACCCCTGATGGCTGCCGAAGGCGACCAGGCAAGCGGTAACTGGAGCGTCATCACCCGTGACGACGGCAGCAAACAGTGGGCCTACAAGAGCAAGCCACTGTACTTCTGGGCCAAAGATCAGAAGCCTGGCGACAAGACCGGTGACGGTTTCAACGGTGTCTGGCACCTCGCTCAGTAAGCCAAGGCCGAGAAGGCCCATCGCTACGGCATTTCGTCAAGCCCCACCATGACCAGATGCCCGGTCTCTCCCCAGGTTTCCAGACTCCAGCAGCCGTCACGGACGCTCACCCAGTTGATCCCGGCGTTGGGAATCAGAAAGTCACGCGGATTGCTCAAAGGGTGACCCCGAACCAGGCGGTTGACGATGTCGAGCACGCCGCCATGGGTGACGACGATGACCGTCTGGCCTCGATGGTCGATGGCAATCCGCTGCAGGCCGGCACGAACCCGTTCGTAGAGTTGCTGCAGACTCTCACCGCCCTGCGGAATGACGAAATCCGGCTCGCGTCTTTCAAACGCCAGGTACTCGGCCGGGTACCTGGCACGCGATTCATCGTAGGTCAATCCTTCAAAAATGCCATAGCGCCGCTCACGGAACTCCGACCGCAAGCTTGGGCGCAACTTCAGGCGGGCAGCGAGGCGCTCGGCGGTCTGGCGAGTGCGTAGCAGGTCACTGCTGTACAGCGCTGTCACCGGCTCGCCAGCCAGCCAGACTGCTGCTGCTTCCGCCTGTGACAGACCAGCCGCATTCAGGCCGATGTCGATCTGCCCCTGAATCCGTTTGTCGACGTTCCAGGTCGTCTCGCCATGCCGGACGAGGCAAATTCGCGTTGTTTCTTCCCTGGAAATCACCACATGCCACCTACATGCTGCGACGGTACTGTCCGCCCACCTCATAGAGCGCGCCGGTAATCTGACCGAGCGAGCAGACGCGAACCGCATCCATCAGGACTGCAAAGACATTGTCGTTGTCGATGACGGACTGTTTCAGGCGTTCGAGCATCGCACCAGAAGCCGCCGCGTTGCGTAACTGGAAGTCCTGCAGGCGAGTCAATTGCGACTGCTTTTCGTCTTCCGTCGAACGTGCGAGTTCGATTTCGATCTGTGTGTCGCCCTTCGGGTTACGGAAAGTATTGACGCCGACGATCGGAAATGAACCATCGTGTTTCTTGTGCTCGTAGTAGAGGGATTCCTCCTGGATCTTGCCGCGCTGATATCCGGTTTCCATGGCCCCGAGGACGCCACCACGCCCGGAGATGGCTTCGAACTCCTTCAATACCGCCTCTTCAACCAGATCAGTCAGCTCTTCGATGATGAAAGAGCCCTGATTCGGGTTCTCGTTCATCGCCAGCCCCCACTCGCGGTTGATGATCAGCTGGATGGCCATGGCACGGCGAACCGATTCTTCGGTCGGCGTGGTGATCGCTTCGTCGTAGGCGTTGGTGTGCAGCGAATTACAGTTGTCGTAAATGGCAATCAGCGCCTGCAGCGTGGTGCGAATGTCGTTGAATGCCATCTCCTGGGCGTGCAGTGAGCGACCGGAAGTCTGGATGTGGTATTTCAGTTTCTGGCTGCGCTCGTTGCCACCGTACTTGTTTTTCATCGCCACGGCCCAGATGCGGCGGGCGACACGACCAATGACCGAATACTCGGGGTCCATGCCGTTGCTGAAGAAAAAACGACAGATTCGGCGCAAAATCGTCGATATGCATGCCGCGTGCCAGATAGGTCTCGACATAGGTAAAGCCATTGGCCAGCGTGAAAGCCAACTGTGAGATCGGATTGGCGCCGGCTTCGGCAATGTGATAACCGGAAATCGACACCGAATAGAAGTTGCCGATCTGCTGATGGACGAAGAACTCCTGGATGTCGCCCATCATCTTGAGCGCGAATTCGGTCGAAAAGATGCAGGTATTCTGACCCTGGTCCTCCTTCAGGATGTCGGCCTGGACGGTACCTCGGACATTGGCCAGCACCCAGACACGAATCTTCTGCATCTCGTCTTCGGTCGGGTCGCGGTCGTTATCGACGCGGAACTTGTCGACCTGCTGGTCGATCGCGGCGTTGAAGAACATGGACAGGATGATCGGCGCCGGACCGTTGATGGTCAGCGACACCGAGGTGGTCGGTGCGCACAGTTCGAAACCATCAAACAGGACTTTCATGTCGTCGAGCGTGGCGATCGACACGCCGGAGTTTCCGACCTTGCCGTAGATATCCGGCCGGGCATCGGGATCACATCCGTAAAGGGTGACCGAATCGAAAGCGGTCGAAAGCCGCTTCGCGGGCATGCCTTCCGAAACCTTCTTGAAGCGACGGTTGGTACGGAAGGCGTCGCCTTCGCCGGCAAACATGCGCGTCGGATCCTCGTTCTCGCGCTTGAATGCAAAGACACCGGCGGTAAAGGGGAAGGAACCCGGGACATTCTCCTTCATCAGGAAACGCAGCACCTCGCCGTCATCCTTGCTGGCCGGCAGGGATACCTTGCGAATGCGCGTTCCCGAGAGCGAGGTGTTGGTGAGGCGGGTACGGATCTCCTTGTCGCGAATCTTGACCACGTATTCGTCCTGCGCGTAGAGTTCGACGGTCTTGGGCCACATGTCGAGCAGTTTCCTCGCCCGTGCGTCGAGTTGCCCGTCTTTCCAGGAGATCAATTCAGCAAAGTCGCCTGCAGGCTTGCCACAGCTTTCAAACAGGTCTCTGGCGGTTTTCAGGGACTGTCGCTGGCGAGCGATCTCTGCCTGTTCTGCGGTATGGCGATGGTAACTGCGAACGGCTTCGGCAATTTCGGCCAGGTAGCGCACGCGTTGCGCAGGAACGATGGCGCGCTGGTTCGACGATTGACGAACGCTGACCAGCGGCAGCCTGCCCTTTTTCAACTTCAGGCCAAGCGCGTGCAATTTGGACGCGATCGCCTGATAGAGAGAGGTCACCCCGTCGTCGTTGAAGCGTGCCGCCATCGTGCCAAATACCGGCATTTCGTCCGGGCTCTGGCTGAAAGCCTCGTGGTTGCGCTGATATTGCTTGCGCACATCGCGCAGAGCATCCTCGGCACCCTTGCGGTCAAATTTGTTGATGGCCACGAAATCGGCGAAGTCGAGCATGTCGATCTTCTCGAGTTGCGAAGCGGCACCGAACTCGGGGGTCATCACATAGAGCGAGACATCGACCAGGGGCACGATCGCAGCGTTGCCCTGCCCGATGCCTGAGGTCTCGACGATCACGAAATCAAAGCCAGCCAGCTTGCAGGCAGCGATCACCTCGGGCAGTGCGGCAGATACCTCGGAGCCTGTTTCGCGCGTCGCCAGCGAGCGCATGTAGATGTTCGGGTGTTCGATGGCGTTCATGCGGATGCGGTCACCGAGCAGCGCACCCCCCGTGCGCTTGCGCGAGGGATCGATGGAAACGATCGCCAGCTTGATGGTGTCGCCCTGATCGAGCCGGAAGCGACGCACCAGTTCGTCGGTCAGCGAGGACTTGCCGGCACCGCCGGTACCGGTGATGCCGAGCACCGGCACCTTGAGTCCGGCCGCGGCGTGCAGGATTTTCTTGCGCAGCGCTTCTGGATAGGCGCCATTTTCCAGTGCACTGATGATCTGCGCCAGTTTGCGGCGGTTCCCGGCCTTCAGCGCGGCGAGCACTTCGTCCGGTTCCTGCGGGGCCAGCGCAGCAATGTCGACGTCGGACGTCGCCATCAGCTCGTTGATCATTCCCTGCAAGCCCATCGACTGGCCGTCCTGCGGTGAGTAGACACGCGTCACGCCGTAGGCGTGCAGTTCGTCGATCTCGCCCGGAACGATGACCCCGCCGCCGCCACCGAAAACTTTGATATTTTCGCCGCCACCGGCCTTCAACAGATCGATCATGTACTTGAAGAATTCGACGTGCCCCCCCTGGTAGGAGGTGATGGCAATTCCCTGCACATCCTCCTGCAGTGCCGCATTTACAATCTCCTGTACGGAACGGTTGTGGCCTAGATGGATGACCTCGGCGCCCGTCGACTGCAGAATTCGCCGCATGATGTTGATTGATGCGTCATGCCCGTCGAACAAGGAGGCAGCCGTGACAAAGCGCACCTTGTGCTTGGGCTTGTAGGGCAGAAGCTTCTTGGCAATGGAAAGGTCAGTCATGTCGTTCGCGCTCCACAAAGATCAGGAATGTCCTGAATACCGGAAATTGTACAAGGACGCACATGGTAGAAAGTTGACGCCAATAAAGCCATTCCCCAATACGCCGCCAACAATGTATATATTGCCAACTTGAAATATCCCATCAATACACAGCCTTGCGAGAAGCCGATGCCAAACCCTGAGAAGACTGCCAAGGAGATCACCGGCGAGAGGGTCAAGGATGCCACACCAACTGCCACTGCTCCGGCACGCGCGACCGTGGCCATTGCCTTTGTACAGGGAATGCTGGCAGGTCTTCAGCATGCAGGTCGTGATACCGAACCGCTCCTCGAAAGGGCACACATAGCGGTGCAGGTGCTGCACGACCCGAGCGCCCGCATTCCCGTCGACCGCTACGCCGAACTGTACAATCTGATCAATAGCGAACTCGACGATGAAGGATTTGGACTGTTCTCGGTGCCGATACGTACCGGCACCTTCGAGTTCCTCTGTCGCAGCACCATCACCGCGCCGACGCTGGCCGAGGCCATCGATCGCAGCATTCGCTTCCTGCGCTTGCTGCTGCCCGACCTCGGTGTCCGTCTCGATAGCCACCTCGAGCAGGCATGCCTGTGCATCGTGGAAAACCGCCCGCTCACCATCGGACGGATCTTCGCCTTCGAATGGCTACTGCGCCTGCTGCACGGACTTTTTTCCTGGCTGGTGGGACGCAGCATCGTTCTCGATTCGGTTGCTTTCCCTTACCCTCGCCCGCAACACGCACAGGATTATGCGCTGATTTACACTGCGCACTCGACTTTTGATGCCCAGAGGCTCACCGCCTTCTTCGCTGCCAACTTGCTGGACCTGCCGATTCGTCGCGACGAGGCAGCCCTGCAAAGCTTCCTCGAAGGCGCACCCGGCAAGCTGACCACTTTGTACCGTCGTGACCGCGAGATGGTCCTGCGCGTACGCAACACGTTGCGTGACGCGCTGCCGGTGTCGAACTCGCTCGCCGAGGTCGCCCGCACACTGAATATATCGCCACGCACGCTGCATCGCCGGCTGGAGGAAGAGGGATCGAGCTTTCAGGCGATCAAGGATGCCTTGCGCCGCGATCTGGCGATCAACCGACTCGCCAAGACCAGACAGGCACTTGCAGAGGTGGCCGCCGAACTGGGTTTTGCCGACAGTGCGGCCTTCTACCGGGCTTTCGTGAGATGGACCGGTATGGCCCCGGCACATTACCGCCAGCGACTGCAGGCGGCAGGTAACGGGTCCAGTCAGGGGTCCAGTCAGCACCTCACTTTTCGGTCATGAAGCGCGTCGCGTTTTCCAGGTCGGCGTGGGTGCTGCCGCGGTACAGTGCATTGACGAACTTGCGCCAGATCAGGTCCGGCTCACCCAGCTCGAAGTCAAAAACTCCGCTCGCCGACTCCCTCGTCGCCAAAACGTAGATTTGAGATACTTCCGAAGGACCCAGCCGAACAATCGCCTCACCCCAGACATTGAGTGGGACGCCGGCCTGTGCGTACGCCTGAAAACCGTAACGCGACAGTTCGAAGATTTCGAGCCGCAACCGGCATGACATGCCATCGAGCGCCGGTACCGAAAACTTTGCCGGACATCTGACCGAAAAACGCCGGTGGCTCCTGTCCACCGCGACATCCTGACTCTCCTCGGGGAGTGCTGGCAGAATCGAGCGGTACGCCGGCAGGTCGTAGATCGTATGCAGCAGCTTCTTCTTGCGATCGCTGAGCTGCATGAAGACGCTCGTGCGCACATTGAAGAAGTGATCGAGCAACTCGGGAGTCAGCACCGGATCATTGGTGGTATAGAAACGGCGCGGCGGCAGCTTGATGTTGGGCAGCCTGACCTCGGTGAAGAAGGCATAAAGGTTCCGCTTGGGCGGTTTGGAAGAATAGTGTCTTCTGAATACTTCCGGGGCGGTACTGAGGTCCAGTGTTGCGCCAACGGCTGGCGCGCCATTCACGAAATCGTAATTCTCGACCACGTTTTGCGTCAGCCGTTTGAAGAACAGCAAGGATTCGTACATCTCGATATGGCTGGGATTGACCGCGATCACCAGGTGCCGGGTATCAAAGAAGGTAGTGCAGTACTCGTACATGAATTTCATCAGCGGGAACAGAATGCTGCCGCCGGTTCGGCGGAAACGGCGATGTATCGCCAAAGCCGACACCTCGGCAATGTTCCCCTTCTTTTCCCGCAAGGCCGTCAAATCGAAGATGCGCTGCAGGGGAAATCCCAGAACGCTCTCCCTGATCAGGGACAGGGTGCCGACCACCTCTCCGTCATACTTGGCGCACAAGGTCGTGGTCGTCGGCAAGGCATGATATATGGTCACGCGCATCCCGGAGGGATCGGGCTTCATGAACTTGCTGCCCACGTAGGCGTCGTGTAGCAAGGTAAAGCATGCCTCGAGTTCCTCCTGGGTATCCGCGATCTTCAACTCGAGGCTGGCGTTCGGCGCAGGATCGCAATCGACGAAATTACGGTAAACAGCGAAGCGCCTTTCTCGCGGGAGAAAGTTGAACAGCTTTCTCAGCGTCCCGCTCAGCAGCTTTCGTACCGGCAAGACTAATTTTCTGATCATCAACATTCCTCCCGCAGCAACGACTGCCCGAACGGCACGTGGTCCTGCTGCTGAATAATACATCCCCCGGTTTCCCTGGGTAATGTCGGAGCCTGATTGTTACGGTATCCAAATCCGGAAGCGGCGTGGGAATTTCGGCACCGCACTTTCGAGATTCTCATCGTGCATCTTATCAAAAGGGATGGTCTTTACTTGTATTGTTTGATTCCCCGATCCGCCTGCTGTTGCATCTTTCGTTCGATTGGTACAGCATCGCCGATTGGCCGAGAATAGAAAATAGGGGATGGACATGATTGCTGCGTTGTTGCGTCGCCTGAGTCTGATGAATCGACTGACCGTGACCGCCGTTCTGGCCTTGCTGGCCATGCTGCTGATCGTCTGGGAAAGTGTGTGGTCGATGCATCACCTGCTTTACGAGGACCGCCAGGTCAAGACACGGCATCTGGTCGAGGTGGCGATCAGCGTCCTTGATCATTACCACGATCTGCAGAAAGCCGGCACGCTGAGCGAGGACGAAGCCAGACAGCAAGCGATCGCTGCGGTCAAGCGGATGCGTTATGAAAAGACCGAGTACTTCTGGATCAACGACCTCGGCAAGCCGGTGCCGAAAATGGTGATGCACTCGACGGTACCAGCGCTCGATGGCAAGGTGCTCGATGAGAGCCGTTTCAACAAGGCCATCTCCCTGCAGGCCGGGCTGAGCGGCGACAAGATCAAGGCGGATGGCAAGAATCTCTTTGTCAGCTTCAACGAGGTGGTCGACAAGGCAGGCGAAGGCTATGTCGAATACCTCTGGCCCAAGCCTCTCGCAGGCGGCGGGGTGAGCAGCGAACTGTTTACCAAGCTGTCCTACGTCAAGAAGTTCGAACCCTGGGGCTGGGTCGTTGGTTCCGGCATCTACATTGATGATGTCGACCGGATATTCCTGGAAGAGGCGAAGCACAGCGTCTTACTGGCGATTGCTGCTACCTGCATCCTGCTGCTGAGCAGTTGGCTGGTGCGGAAAAGCATCGTCAGCGAGTTCGGTGGCGAACCCCGCCTCGCGTTGGGCGTGTCCAGCAGGATCGCCAGCGGCGACCTGACGCAGGAGGTACCCTTGCAAAGAGATGACCGGGACAGCCTCATGTTCGTTCTCGCGCACATGCAGAGCAGCCTCAAGGAAATGCTGCGCGCCATCTTCATCAACGCCAACAAGGTGCAGGCAAGTATCGAACGCCTTTCCGCCGAGTCCAACGCGATCAACCTGGCGACCCAGGTGCAGGCCGCTGCCGTCAAACACAGCCGTTTGGCGATTACCGACGTTTCGGCAAGCGTCGATGTGGTGAATGGACTGGTACATGCAACCGAAGATGGCGCCAACGAGGTCGCGCGGCGCGCCCATGATGGCGCCAATGTAGCGGCAAAGGTTGCAGTCGAGATGCAGGCCATCGCCGATACGGTCGCGGTCTCGTCGGAGCAGGTTTCCCGGCTGGTGGCCAGTACCAGCGAAATCGGCAACATGGCCAGGGTGATCAGGGAAATTGCCGACCAGACCAATCTGTTGGCACTCAATGCAGCCATCGAGGCTGCCCGCGCCGGCGAACAGGGGCGCGGCTTCGCGGTCGTGGCCGACGAGGTCCGCAAACTCGCTGAGCGAACCAGCAAGGCGACGAGTGAGATCGGGAGCATCCTGCAGGGCATCCGGACCGATACCGAAAGTGCAGTCGAAGGCATGCAGGCGGCGGCACCGGTAATCGCCAGCGGCGTCACGCAGGCCAACTCCGCCGCCGACACCTTGTATGCCATCGAAGAACAGGCGCAGGACACTCTCCAGAAAATGAAGGCGCTTTCGCAGGCGACCCGCGAGCAGACACAGCGCATCGAAGACATCGTCAGCAATGTCGATGAGGTGATGACCGCTTCAGGACAGACCGAGAATGTAATCAAACAGTCGCTGCAATCGGCGGCCGACCTGGAACAGGCGTCCAGCGAGATGTTCTCGATGGTGCAACGCTTCAATATTGGCGAGTTGGACGGCAACGGACGGCAACCGGCGGCTCGTGCTCAGGCTGCGGTCAAGCCGCTGATGGCCTGGTCAAGTGCCTTGGCCGTGGGGCATGCGGAAATCGATCGCCAGCATCAGGTGTTGATCGAAATCGCCAACCGTCTGAACCATGCCATGCTCACCGGAGCAGGCCGGGTGGCCTGCGGATCGATTCTCGACGAACTCGTCAACTATACGGTCAATCATTTCGGCTTCGAAGAGAAGCTGATGGAGAAGCACAGCTACCCAGACCGCGCGGCGCACCTGGCCGCCCATCGCAAGCTGATCGCAGAAGTCTCGAAGTTCAAGCGCCAGTATGAAGACGGAGGGGCAATCTCGGTCGAGCTGATGGGCTTCATCCGCGATTGGCTGGTCAACCACATCCTCAAGGTCGACCGGGCGCTGGTGCGTGATCTGAGCAGCCGGGGGCTGTCGTGAAAGACGCCCCAGGGGCGCCGGCGGCCTCCTGTCTGCCTGGATTACCGGAATCCGCAGCGCGATGAGCGACCTGGCCCGGCAGCAAGGTCGCCGCCGCGCACTGGCCCTGGGGATCGTTATTGCGGCTTACGTCCTGTCGTTTTTTCAGCGCTTTGCGCCTGCCGGCATCGCGCCGGACCTGATCACGGCGTTCAACACCACGGCGTCATCGCTGGGGGTGCTGGCGGCGACCTACTTCTACGTTTACACCGTGATGCAGGTGCCGACCGGCATCCTCGTCGATACCCTCGGACCGCGCCTGATTCTCCTGCTCGGCGGACTGGTCGGCGGCGTCGGGAGCCTGTTGTTCGGCATGGCGCCCAATTTCGATCTGGCCCTGCTGGGGCGTACGCTGATCGGGCTGGGCGTTTCAGTGACTTTCATCGCCATGCTCAAGATCATCGCCCTGTCTTTTGATGAACGCCGCTTTGCCAGCCTGGTTGGCCTGAGCATGCTGATCGGTAACCTGGGATCGGTGCTGGCCGGCGCGCCACTCTCCTGGCTGGCCCAGATCACCGGCTGGCGAAGTATATTCGTCGGCCTGGCGGCTGTTTCGCTGCTACTGGGAACGGCTTGCTGGTACTTGTTGCGCGAGCCTGCAGATGAGAGCCAAAGTCCATCGGCCCCGGCAGGCAAACCTCGCTTCGACCGCACGGTGATATTCTCCGGCCTGCTGTCGGTGCTCGGTAACCGTGACACCTGGCCGGTTGCCGCAGTCAATTTCGGGATCAGCGGCAGTTTCTTTGCTTTTGCGGGCTTGTGGGCAACGCCTTTCCTGACCGAGGTGCATCATCTGGAGCGCGCCGTGGCAGCCAGGCACGTGAGTCTCTATTTCGCTGGTTTCGCGCTGGGCTGTGTATTCGTCGGTACGCTCTCTGATCGCCTGGGCCGGCGCAAGCCGGTGCTGGTGGCGGGTAGCCACCTGTATGCCTTGATCTGGCTGGTCTGGCTTTCCGGCAGCACCCTGCCTGTGAGCTTGAGCTTCGCGCTGTTCGCGCTGATGGGACTGCTCACCGCCAGCTTCACGCTGACCTGGGCCTGCGCCAAGGAGGTCAATCCGCCACTACTCTCGGGTATGTCGACCAGCGTGACCAATATGGGCGGCTTCCTGGCGGCCGCCATCCTGCAGCCGCTGGTCGGCTGGGTCATGGATTGGAGCTGGCAAGGGGGTCTGACAGCAGCCGGGGCACGCCTGTACACGCCAGCGGATTTCCACACCGGCCTGCTCCTGCTGGCCGGAACGGCCAGCTTCGGTGCCCTGGCTTCGTGGCGGATTCGGGAAACCAACTGCCGGAACATCTGGCAAGCACCGGCCTAACGGTCATGGCTTTGTGAGACACCCCGGATGATGAAAGCCCTGACCGTTTCCCTCAGCGCCGCTCATAGACCAGTTCGACTCGCCGCATCGTGCGACGGCAGGCTTCGCTGTCGCATTTCAGTTTGCTGCTTTGCTCGCTGCCGACGGGTTGGCGGCGAATCTGGTTTCTTGCGACGCCAAGCGAGCGCAGCCGGTCGCTCACTGCCTCGATGCGCTTGTCCGCCACCGCAAGGTTGTAAGCGGCACTGCCCAGATTATCGGTATGGCCGACCAGGATCACGATCAGTTGTGGATCCTCTTTGAGTTTCTGAGCGTTCTGGCGAAGCACTGCATCTCCATCACTGTCGATGGTCGCGCCGTCAAAAGAAAAATAGACAGTCCTTCGGGCCTCTTCATCGGCGAAAGGGGTCGGTTTTGCCGTTCCTGGCCGACCGGTATGCGCAGGAGATTGTGCGGCCTGCTCTTGCATCGCACCGTTCTTCCCGGAATCGCCCGACGCAGGTGGTTTTTCAACCGTCGCGCAAGCCGAGAGGAGCAGGAGGATTGTCAGGCAGCAACGGAATGGATGCGGGGAAAACGACATGGACAATGTACCATCAGATGGAAGTGCAAATAGGCGCGTAAGATCCCGAGAGTGTAACAATTTTCTGGGCGCTCATGAGTGAAGCCTTCCTCCACAACCCTGCCCTGCCTGCTTTCCTGCTTGCCAGCCTGGTGCTCGCGGCAACGCCGGGGCCGGGAGTGATCTACATACTGGCTCGCACCCTGGAGCAAGGCAGGCGCGCGGGGCTTTCTTCGGTCGCCGGTGTCGCATCGGGCAACCTGGTCAACGCCATCGGCGCAGCGATCGGACTGGCAGCGCTGTTGACCCTCTCCTCTCTGGCCTTCGCAGTCATCCAGTACGCTGGGGCACTCTACCTCTTCTATCTGGGAGTCAAAACGCTGGCTACTGCCCCTCCCAGCACGCCAGGCGACGCTTTCGGGAAGGCCGCTCTCGCGGCGATCTTCCGCGATGGCTTCATGGTAGCGGTGCTGAATCCGAAAACGGCGTTGTTCTTCGCCGCATTCCTGCCGCAGTTCATCCATCCGGCAGCACCGGCGATGCTTCAGAGCATGCTTTTTGGCGTGCTGTTCGTCTTGATTGCGCTCGTCACCGACAGTATTTATGTACTGACCGCGAGCGCCGCGTCGCCAGCGCTATCCCGCCTGCACAAGGCGCCTCGCTTTGCCCGCTACCTGAGCGCGGCCGTCCTGATCGGCCTCGCCGTTCTGGCCGCCACGAGCGCTTCAAGCAGGAGCAGATAGTTCTTTGTCATTGACGGATGCCGTTTGCGGGTGCGATGTTCACAGCAAAGTGGATCCCAAGGCGATCCTCAAGCAAGCTATGCTTATGGATTCAGAAGAACCCGGCGCGCACCGACGACCTGGATGTCGTGCGACCGTGTCAAGAACGCAGTGACGACGAGGAGGAACGATGAACAAACAGATCGTTGTTTGCATGGATGGCACCTGGAACGATCCCATCGAACAAACCAATGTGTATCGCTTGTTCGAGATGCTGCCCGGCAGGGAACAATTTGTCGAGGAGCAGGGACCGATCCGCTCTCATCTCAGCAAGCGCAATGAGGAACTCGCCGCTTTTTATCTGAAAAGTGTCGGCAACGGCGGGCGAACACAAGGATTGCTGGGCAGCACGCAGGGCATTGGTCTGCACGATTGCATGATCGACGCTTATGTACTGGTCTCACAGATGTATCAGAGCGGTGACAAAATCTGGTTGTTCGGTTTTTCTCGCGGGGCCTGGGCGGCCCGCAGCCTATGCGCCTTCATCGCCCGCACCGGCTTGATCTGGGCAGCCGAAGCCTACGACGACACCGCTGCCGACATGGCCGAAAAAATCTGGCTGGCCTTCAAGGAAGGCCGTGGCAAGAAACGCGGTGGGCGCTTCTGGAAATACCACGACGAAACACCGATCCGCATGATCGGTGTCTGGGATACGGTCGGCGAATTTGGCGTACCGGAGTTCAATGGCCTGCGCATGCTCGACCGCGACGAGCTGCGCTTCCTGAAGTTTGCCGACCGCGAACTGAGCCCCCGCGTCGAGTACGGGCGCCAGGCACTGGCCATAGACGAAGAACGTTCCGACTTCCGGCCGACACTGTGGAACGAGCGCGCGGGGATCAAGCAGGTCTGGTTCCCCGGCGTGCATGCGGATGTCGGTGGCGGTTACGAACACTGCGGACTCTCGGACATCTCCCTCGAATGGATGATGAACGAGGTCAACGACCTCGACGCCAGCCTGCGGCTATTGCCCGCTCAACTCAGCCAGCCCCTGGCGCCCGATCCCCTGGAGGACCGGCACGATGAAACGCACAACCTGGTCTGGCGATCGCGGCCACACGAGGAACGCAAGATTCCCGACGATGCCCAACTGCACCCCTGTGTCCTGTTGCGGCTGCAGGAGCGCTCCGACTATCGCCCCAAGGCACTCGAGGATGTGCCGGCCTGCGCCGCCTTCTACCCGAAAGACGGGCAGCCCCCCGAGGAAGAGCTGCAATCGGAGCGTGAGCCCCTGCCCTTCCGCAAGCTGCCGCTCGATGGCTCGACACGCTTCCCGGCCTACGCGCACAAATGGTGGAACGCCTCCGGCGTCGAAGTCGATGCCGGCGAGAAATACCGTATCGAAGCCAGCGGCGCGTGGACCGACAAGGGAACTCCTTCGGGAGCCGACGGCTACGAATCCAAAGCCTGGTTCCTGCAACTTGCCGAAGGCAGCCGCCGCCTCGAAGAACGCCCGTGGTTTTCCTTGGTCGCCGCCATCCATCCGCGGCCCGATCTGGAAGCCAACAATCCCGACTCGGAGAACCTGTTCACCGGGCTGCTCGAAAGCGCCATCAGCGGCGTCGCGCGCATTGACGACGAGAGCAGCCTGATTGCCGCCCCGAATGGCTGCGAAATCGAGATCAGCGAATCGGGTTTCCTGTACTTCTTCGCCAACGACTCTCCTTATTCTTACGGCAATAACAGCGGCTTCCTCACTGTCGAAGTCACCCGCATCCCCTGGTCGGCGAAAGAACACCAGAAAACCCAGCCCACGCCGCCAGCGCTGCCGGGTAGCCTGGACGTCAAGCTCTACTACACCCCCGGCACCTGCTCGCTGGCAGCGCACATCGCCCTGCGCGAGTGCGGCCTCGACTTCGAGCTGGTGCGCGTCGATATCCGCCAGCGCAAGCTGGCGGACGGCAGCGACTTCAGCGCCATCAACCCGAAGGGCTACGTACCAGTGCTCGAAATCGACGACGGTGTCTGTCTCACCGAAGTTTCGGCTATCGTTCAGTACATTGCCGACCGCCGGCCGGAGAGCGGCCTGGCGCCGCGTCCTTACACGCTAGAACGTTATCAGTTGCAGGAATGGCTGGCCTTCATCAGTTCCGAGCTGCACAAAGCCTTCACGCCGCTATTCAGGCCGGGCACACCGGAGGATTACCGGTTCCGCCTCCAGGAGAACATCGTCGCTCGCCTGGGCTATATCGCCACCCGCCTGTCGGACAGGGATTACCTCCTGGGCGACCAGTTCACCGTCGCCGACGCCTACCTGTTCACCGTCCTCGCCTGGAGCCGTGCAATAGGCATGGAAATCGCGCAGTGGCCGACTCTACTGGCTTTCCAGGAACGCGTCGGGCGCCGCCAAAGCGTCCGCGATGCCCTGGAAGCAGAGGACTGACGGGATCGCCGGCTACGGGGGGGCACGCGACCCACCCCGTGCGAGTCAGGCATCATGGTCTCGGGCAAGCGCCCGCCGGTGCGCCCCGTACTGCCGAGGGGCCGTCACTGGCAGCGGACAATGGGTGCCGATGCGCTCAGACGACGCGCCTGCGCGACGATATTCGCGACATGGATACCGAAGAATTCGTAGAGTTCGGCGGCTGGCGCCGATTCTCCGAAGCGGTCGATACCGATCACGGCACCGTTTGGCCCGACGTACTTCCACCACAGATCGGGATGTCCGGCTTCGACCGCAAGTAACGGGATCGATGGCGGCAGCACCGTCTGGCGGTAAGCCAGGGGTTGCAGATCGAAGCGTTGGGTACAGGGCATGGCGACGACGCGCGCAGCGATTCCTTCCCGAGCGAGAACGGCCTGGGCGTCCAGGGTGAGACTGAGTTCCGAGCCGGTTCCGATCAGCACGACACTCGGCGTTCCGCCATCGGCCTCGCGCAGCACGTAGCCACCCAGCCGGATGCTGGCCATCTGCTCGGCGCTGCGCGGCAGTGCCGGCAGGTTCTGCCTCGACAACAGGAAGCATGAGGGACCATCGTGTCGCTCAAGCGCTGCGCTCCAGGCCACCGCGGTCTCCATGGCATCGGCCGGGCGCCAGACGTCGAGACCCGGAATCAGCCGCAACGCAGCCGCATGCTCGATCGGCTGGTGCGTCGGGCCATCTTCACCAAGACCAATCGAATCATGCGTGTAGACCATCAACTGCCGCAGCTTCATCAGTGCCGCGAGACGGATTGCATTGCGCGCATAATCCGAGAACACCAGGAAAGTTGCCGTGTAGGGAATGAAGCCGCCATGCAGAGCAATGCCGTTGGCGATCGCGGTCATGCCGAATTCGCGTACGCCGTAGTGGATGTAGTTGCCGCCAGCCTCCCGGTTCGCAGGCCGGGTGCCGCTCCAGTTGGTCAGGTTTGATCCGGTCAGGTCGGCCGAACCACCCAGCAGTTCGGGCAGCAGCGGAGAAATCGCTTCGATGGCGTTCTGCGAAGCCTTGCGCGTGGCGACGGCAGTGGTCCGGGTCGTCCATTGGGCGAGCAGCGCGGTCACATGTTCCGGCCAGTCGGCGGGTAGTTCCCCTCGCATCCGGCGTTCGAATTCGGCGGCCAGTTCGGGATAGGCGGCACGATAGGCGGCGAAGTTCGCTTCCCAGGCATATTCCGCGGCTTCTCCCCTGACCCTTGCATTCCAGCCGGCGCGCACGTCGGCTGGCACTTCGAAAGCGGCGAAAGGCCATTCGAGCTGGCGGCGGGTATTGGCGATCTCTTCGGAACCCAGGGGGGCGCCGTGCACATCGTGTGTGCCCCCCTTGTTCGGGGAACCGAAACCGATCATCGTCTTGCAGCAGATCAGCGTCGGCCGACCGGTTGGGGTCCTGGCGATACGGATTGCGGCCTCGATCGAATCGGCGTCATGACCGTCGCAATGGGGTACCACGCGCCAGCCGTAAGCTTCGAAGCGTTTTGGCGTGTCGTCGGCAAACCAGGGCTGTACGTGACCATCGATCGAAATATCGTTGTCGTCGTAAAAAAACGATCAGCTTGGACAAGGACAAGCGCCCGGCCAGCGAGCAGGCCTCATGCGAAACGCCTTCCATCAGGCAGCCATCCCCGATAAAGGCGTAGGTGTAGTGGTCGACGATCGTGTGCCCTTCGCGGTTGAAGGTCTCGGCCAGCAGCCTTTCGGCCAGGGCCATGCCCACTGCGTTGGCAAGGCCCTGGCCGAGTGGTCCAGTGGTCGTTTCAATGCCGGGGGTGATGCCGAATTCGGGGTGCCCAGGGGTTTTTGAGTGCAGTTGCCGGAAGCGCTTCAATTCGTCGATCGGCAGATCGTAACCGCTGAGGTGCAGCAAGGCGTAGATCAGCATCGACCCATGTCCGTTCGAGAGCACGAAGCGGTCACGGTCACACCATCGGGGATTGGCCGGGTTGTGTTTGAGGTGATGGCGCCAGAGGACCTCGGCGATGTCTGCCATTCCCATCGGCATCCCGGGGTGACCGGAATTCGCAGCCTGAACAGCGTCAATGGCGAGGAAGCGCAGCGCATTGGCGCAGCGGCGGCGGAATTTTCGGGATTCGGTGGGCAAGACAATCTCCTTTAATCAGAACCAGGTTTACTATGAAAGTCGCGAGCGACTCTCAAATCTCCCTCCCCCTCGCGGGGGAGGGGTCGGGGGGAGAGGGGAAACGGTCATGACTTTCATCATCGGGGGTGTCTTGCAAAGTCATGACCGTTTGGTCAATACGACATGCCGCCGCTTTCAGCGCGAACGGCGTTTCTTGTCCATCAACTGCATGATCATCGGGGTGAAGATGATCTGCATGGCCAGACCCATCTTGCCGCCGGGACAGACAATGATGTTCGGCCGCGACATGAAAGAATCGTGCAGCATGCTCAGCAGATAGGCAAAGTCGATTCCCTTGGGATTGGCGAAACGGATCACCAGCATGCTTTCGTCCTGCGACGGAATATCCTGCGCGATGAAGGGGTTCGAGGTATCGACCGTCGGCACGCGCTGGAAATTGACGTGCGTCCTGGAGAATTGTGGGCAGATGTAATGGATGTAGTCAGGCATCCGCCGCAGGATGGTGTCCATCACCGCTTCGGTCGAGTAACCACGCTGCGCCTTGTCGCGATGCAGTTTCTGGATCCATTCGAGATTGATGATCGGCACGACACCAACACAGAGGTCCACGTGGCGACTGACATCGATGGCATTGGTCTGGGCAGCACCGTGCAGGCCTTCATAGAAGAGCAGATCGGTGCTCTGCGGCAGGTCGGTCCATTCTGTGAAAGTTCCCGGTGGCGAGCCATAAAGCTTTGCCTCGACATCGTCGTGCACGTAGTGGCGACTCTTGCCGCGACCACTCTCGCCATATTCGCGGAACAGTTCTTCAAGTTCTGCCAGGAGATTGGCCTCGGGTCCGAAATGGCTGAAATGGTTGTCGCCGGTGAGGCTTTTCTCGGCCATCGTTGCGCGCATCTCCTCTCGGTCGTAACGATGAAAACTGTCACCCTCGATGATCGCTGCGTTGAGCTTTTCGCGCCGAAAGATGTGTTGGAACGCGCGCGTGACCGAGGTCGTGCCGGCGCCCGAAGAACCGGTGATTGCGATGACTGGATTTTTGATCGACATGGGGTGTGGCTCCGTTGCGTAAAGGGTGTTATTCCGGTTCGCGGCGCTGCTCAATCGTCCCTGAACAGGGTTCGCGTCGAAAAGAGTGGCGACCGGTACGGCTGATCTTCTCCGGTTTCGTGCTCACGGTGGTAGCGTTCGATGCGCTCTACCTCGTCGCGCGAACCGAGAATGACCGGCACCCGCTGGTGCAGGCTGGTCGGCTGCACATCGAGAATGCGTTCCTTGCCGGTCGATGCCAGGCCGCCGGCCTGGCCAACGATCATCGCCATCGGATTGGCTTCGTACATCAGTCGCAATCGCCCCGATTTGGACATGTCCTTGCTATCGCGCGGGTACATGAAAACGCCGCCGCGCATCAGAATCCGATGGACCTCAGCGACCATCGAAGCCACCCAGCGCATGTTGAAGTCCTTGCCACGAATGCCCGTCTTGCCTGCCAGACACTCGCTGACGTAGCGTTGCACCGGCGGCTCCCAGAAACGCTCGTTGGAAGCATTGATCGCAAACTCGCGGGTTTCCGGTGAAATCACGAGATGCGGATGCGTCAGCAGGAACTCGCCGATGTTACGATCGAGTGTGAACCCATACACGCCGCTGCCAACGGTGAGCACCAACATCGTCGATGGACCGTACAGTGCGTAGCCAGCGGCAACCTGGCGACTGCCAGGCTGCAAGAAATCCTCTGCAGTCGGCGCGCCGGAACTACAATTCTCGGGGCAACGCAGCACTGAAAAAATACTGCCGACCGACAGGTTGACGTCGATGTTCGACGAACCATCGAGCGGGTCGAAGACCAGCAGATACTTGCCGCGAGGATGTTCAGCGGGAATCGGGTAGATGTCCTCCATTTCCTCCGACGCCATCGCGGCCAGATGGCCACCCCATTCACAATGGTGAGTGAAAGCCTGGTTGGCCAGCACGTCGAGTTTCTTCTGGCTTCGCCCTGGACGTTTTCACTGCCCTCATCGCCCAGCACGCCGGCCAGCGCCCCCCCGCGAGACGCCCTGTGCAATGGCCTTGCACGAGCGCACGACGTCGCTGATGAGCATCGAAAAATCGCCGACCAGCGCTGGATTACGGCGCTGTTCCTCGATCAGGAATTTGTTAACGTTGGTACGTCCGCATAACATGGCGATACTCCAGGAGAGGAATTCTGTCGGTCTGGGAATTGTCCAGATTCTAGCGGGCTGATACAAAAACGCTAGTTAAACGTATTGTTCATTTTGTTTAGTAAAACATTATCTATGAGAAATGCCACCATCCGTCAGCTTCAAATCTTCTCGGTGGCCGCCAGCCATCTGTCGTTTGCGCGCGCGGCGGAAAAGCTGCACCTGACGCACGCCGCCATCTCACTGCAGATCAAGCAGCTCGAGGAAGTCAGCGGCACCCTGCTGTTCGAACGGATCGGCAAGCGCGTCTTCCTGACCGAGGCTGGCGAAATTCTGCTCAGCCATACGCGTCAGATTCTGCAGTCGCTGAAGGAAGCGGATGAGGCGCTGCTCGCCCTGAAGGGACTGAAGGGCGGACGCATTGCCGTCGCCGTGGCCAGTACTGCCGAATATTTCGCGCCGGGATTGCTGGCCGAGTTTCGCAAGACGCAGGCCGACGTGCGTATCCGGATGCTGATCGACAACCGCGATACCGTCAGTCGCCTGCTCACCGGCAACGAGGTCGACCTGGCCATCATGGGCCGTCCGCCAGCCGAACTCGACGCCGTGGCGGTGGCCTTTGCACCACATCCGCTGGTAATCGTCGCCAGTACTGCACATCCCTTGAGCCGGCTGCCCAGCGTGGCGGTCGAGGAGCTTGCCGACGAAATGCTGATCGTCCGCGAATCGGGATCGGGCACCCGTTCGGCGATGGAGGAGTTCTTTCATGAACATTCGGTCAAGCCGCGCATCGGCATGGAAATGGGCAGCAACGAAGCGATCAAGCAGGCGGTTGTGGCCGGCCTTGGCATCAGCTTCATTTCCCAGCACACCCTCGGCCTCGAACTGAAAGCGGGACGCCTGAGCATTCTCAAGGTCGAAGGAACACCCGTGATGCGTCGCTGGCACATCGTTCGCCACAAGAGCAAACACCTGACCCCAGCACTGGCTGCCTTCTGGGACTTCGTAGTCGAATTTGCCCCCGCCCACCTGCGAAAGCTGGTCTGACTCGACTGCACAAGCTGCAACTCGCCAAGTAGATTTGCATCTTTCCTTGCGTGCTGACGAGATGGTGGACGCGATCAAGACAAACTTGAAGGTGTCGAAAGTCACGATGCTCATCTTCCTCGTCAAGAAGCTGCGGCAGCACTCACCCTATAGTTGTACAGAAAGGCGTGGTGCCATTTGGCGGCAGGATGATGATTCGGTCAAATCGTCTTGCGGGCATGCCTCTTCAGTACGAGAGCGAATCGTAGCTGCCCCCCTGGATCTCGACACTGACCTGATTGGGTGCACAGATGGCGATCTCGCCGGGGCGTGTCAGCCAACCCTGGCGCACGCAGTATTGCCGGGGACCCGGGTCGGCAGCGACGCGCACCCGCCGCTGCTCGACGACAATCGTCGTCATTCCGAGTGGCCCAGGAACTTCAATGCGGCGATTGCGCGCCAGATCGAGTTCAGAGAACACTTCGCCAGCACGCTTGATGATGGCTTTTTCGGCGACACCGGCGCGCCATGCCAAAGGCAGGGATGCGGCGCAGACACACAGACCCAAGATGACCAGCAGCCAATCGCCAGACTTGAACAGCCCGACCCAGAGCATCAGGGGTTTTCGCTGCCAGCCATCGGAGAACGCAACTCACGGTGGCGAATCAAGACGCGTGCACAACGGCGAAACTCGCGCCCCAACCATTCGGCGAAGTAAACCGAGCGATGCTGGCCACCCGTGCAACCGATGCCCACCGTCAGATAATTGCGGCTGTCCTGCACATAGGAAGGCAACCAGGCGCGAATGAAGCCGGTGATATCGTCACGCATGCGCAGCACTTCGGGTTCCGCTTCGAGGAAATCGATGACCGGCGCGTCACGGCCGGTGAGCGGACGCAAGATCGGATCGTAATGCGGATTGGGCAGGCAACGAACGTCAAAAACGAGGTCGGCGTCAAGCGGCATGCCGTGCTTGAACCCGAATGATTCGAACAGCAGCGTCAGTCCCTGGCAGGGGTCTGAGGAAAGACCCCGGGTAACGAACTGACGGACCCACTCGCGTAAGGCGCTGGCCTTGACCCCGCTGGTATCGACATGGTGACCGAGTGCAGTCAACTCGGCAAGGCGAACGCGTTCTTCGGCAATGGCTTCGGTCAGCGTCAGCTGGTCGCTGGCCAGCGGGTGTCGACGCCGGGTTTCAGAGTAGCGCTTGATCAGCGTCGCATCCTGCGCGTCGAGAAACAGGAACTGCAGGTCGAGATCGTTGGCGCGCAGAGCATCCAGCTGCAAGGGAAGCATGGCCACGCTGTCGCCACCGCGAATGTCGATCACGACTCCGACCTGGTCGTAGCCTTGCAGCTCAAGTTGACCAACCAGCGGCTGTAGCAATTGCGAAGGCAGGTTGTCGACGCAGTAGTAGTTGGCATCCTCAAGTACTTTGAGGGCGATCGATTTACCCGAACCGGACAGGCCGCTGATGAGAACGAGATGCATGTCCAGAAGCATAACGGATGCCTGACCCAACAAGCAAGCCACTCTCCAAGAGGTTTTTTTAAGTAATTGAATATAAAGTAATTTATATTCCTCCGGAAGGTCTGTGTAGCAAGCTACGACGAGACTCTGTAATGTGAAAGTCGCGTATGCGACGTACGAATCTCCCTTCCTCCCTCGCGGGTGAGGGGTCGGGGGAGAGGGAAACGGCCGTGACTTTCATGATCGGGGGTGCCTGGAAAAGTCATGGCCGTTAGCGTGGATGCGCTGAGCGACACGGCAAGGTGTCGAATCGGTGCGAATTTCCGCCCTCTTCTTGCATTCCGGGAGCGGTCTGCAACGCAGGGAACCAAATGCTCTGTATTAAAGAGATTTGTATACAAATACTATAAAGACTATAGTCACAACAAGTCTGTGGATATCTTTTTTATTATTCAACAAGTCAATAGCTTGGATTGATTTTTGCGATGGAAGAAAGGCGGTATGAAGATGTGGACAGAATCGAACAACTTATCCACAGGCGCTTCCTGCCGGCTTTGTTCACGAATACTCCGAGGCTTTTCCACCAACTTTTCCCAGGGCCATCCTAGCTCTTCAGCGCTGGCACGAGATCTGGAATACACTCGACATTCCCCGTGATCCGGTCGAACGTATGACAACTCTGAACATTCCTTTTCTCTTTGAACTCGCGGTGATTCGGCGTGACCTCCACGCTCACCCGGAACTGGCCTTCAATGAGCTGCGAACTTCTGAACTGGTGGCTCGCGAGTTGACCCGCTACGGGCTGGAGGTCGATTGTGGTCTGGCGAGCACCGGTGTCATCGGTATCCTGCGCAAGGGCAACAGTCCCCGTGCCATCGGTTTGAGGGCCGACATGGATGCGCTCCCTTTGCACGAGAAGAACGACTTTCCGCACCGTTCGAGAAACGAAGGACGCATGCATGCCTGTGGTCATGACGGGCATACGACGATTCTGCTTGGTGCCGCACGCTACATGGCCGAGCACCGGGATGATCTCGATTTCGACGGTACCGTTTACTTCATTTTTCAGCCTGCCGAGGAGTCCGAGGGAGGTGCCGAGGTGATGATCGCCGAAGGGCTGTTCGAGAAATTTCCGATGGACGCGGTATTTGGTCTGCACAACTGGCCGGGTATCCCGGTCGGCGAAATGGCGGTGATGCCGGGGCCGGTAATGGCCGGCACCTGTACCTTCGAAATCTCGGTGCGGGGGCAGGGTTGCCATGCTGCGATGCCGCATCAGGGTGTCGACACGCTGGTTGCAAGCAGTCATCTGATGTTGGCGCTGCAAACCGTCGTTGCCCGCAACGTGCATCCCTGCGAGTCCGCGGTGCTCAGTATCACCCAGATGCACGCCGGCGAAGCCTGGAATGTCATCCCCGATGACGCTGTTCTGCGCGGTACGATCCGCAGCTTCAACGTCGAAACCCAGAATCTGGTCGAACGCGCGATTGAGCGGCTGTGTCATGGCATTGCCAGTGCTTTTGGAGCGCAGATTGCGGTGCAATTTGATCATCGCTATCCGCCAACGGTAAACAGTGCTGCGGAAACGGAAGTCTGTCGGCGTGTGGCAAGCGAATTGTTGGGCGCTGATCAGGTGCGCGAGAAGGAACTTCCCTCGATGGGTGCCGAGGATTTTGCCTACATGCTTCGCAAAAAGCCGGGTTGCTACGTATGGCTGGGCAATGGCCCGGGCACCGGGGGTTGCACTCTGCACAATCCACATTACGATTTCAACGACGAGATCCTGCCGTTGGGGGTGAGTTACTGGGTTCGGCTGGTAGAGGCGGTGCTGTGAGCGTACGCTCTGACTGCGGCGTACCCGGCTGCTGATTCGACGCCCGCTGCGTCTGAACGGGCCTCGGAGGCCACAGTCGGATAGGCGCGCATCTCTTGCCGAACGAATCGAAAAGGCGTGTTTTTTGTTACACTCGACGAGTGAACCATGGGTAGCGTCCCCCAGGATCGGCAAGTCTGCCGAGACCCGGCTGCGAAAAAAATGGTGGGGAGTACCCGGTGCAGTATTCAGGCACTCCCCGAGTTCGGGCCGAAACCAGAACTCCCATGACCATAAAAGGAGAACAGCGTGCATAGTCTAAAGCCAGGGACTTACAAACAACTTACGCCTGTCAAACCAAAAGCGGCACGCCGTGCGCATTCTCCTCGCTGAAGACGACCGAATCATTGCCGATGGCCTGTGCCGATCACTGCGCCAGGGAGGCTATGCGATCGACTGCGCCTACAATGGTACGGATGCTGATACAGCCTTGTTGACCAATACCTATGATCTGCTGATTCTCGATCTTGGTCTGCCGAGGCTGCCGGGCTGGGACGTGCTGCGTCGTCTGCGGGCGCGTAACTCGACGACGCCAGTATTGATTCTGACTGCGCTTGACGGTATTGACGATCGGGTCAAAGGGCTCGATCTCGGAGCTGACGACTATATGGCCAAGCCCTTTGAACTGGCTGAACTCGAGGCTCGTGTGCGGGCTCTGAGCCGCCGCTCCTCGGGTACTTCGCGGATGATCCAGTGTGGGTCACTGACTTTCGATCAGACCGACCGCTGCGCACTGGTAAATGGCGAGATGCTCGAACTTTCGGCACGCGAACTGGGCCTGCTCGAAATTCTCCTGTCGCGGGCAAAGCGCCTGGTCAGCAAGGATCAATTGGTGGATCACCTCTGCGGTTGGGGTGAGGAGGTCAGCCATAACGCGATCGAGGTCTATATCCACCGCTTGCGCAAGAAGCTCGAATCCACCGGGGTCAACATCATTACCGTGCGCGGGCTCGGCTACTGTCTTGAGAAACCTGCGGAAGAGAGAAAACCCTGACATCCAGCGCTCGCTGTTTGGCGAGATTCTCGACTGGATGCTGGCCCCACTCCTGTTCGTGTGGCCGATCAGCATCGCGTTTACGCACTACTTTGCCAACAGTGTGGCCAGCTTCCCCTACGATCAGTCCTTGCGCGAACACGTTGCGGCAATCTCGCGCCAGGTCAGCTTTGTCGATGGGCATCCGCAGTTGGCATTACCCAATCTGGCACAGATCTTCCTGCGCTCGGACGAGATCGATAACGTCTATTTTCACATGCTTGACCCCGATGGCCAGTTGATCGTCGGTGATCCGGAACTGCCCGTACCGAAACGGCTCGACACCCTCCTGGTGAATGAGCACAGTGAAGTGCTTTTCCGCGATGACGAGTACCGCGGACAGTCCCTGCGCGTTGCCTACCTGTATCTGTTGGAAGCCGGGGCGCCCCCCGAGCGTGGCGTGCTGATTGAGGTCGGGGAAACGACTGAAAAGCGCTCCCAACTGGCGAACAAGATCATCGCCAGCGTCATCCTGCCGCAGTTCGTGATCATTCCGCTCGCCGTGGTCCTGGTCTGGTTCGGTCTGTCGCAAGGTTTGCGTCCGCTGACACGTTTGCGTGACCGGATTGAAGCCCGCCGCGAAGCAGATCTTTCACCGATTGCCCTGCGCCGCGTCCCGGAAGAATTGCGACCGCTGACCGAGGCTTTCAATTCCATGTTGGCAAGAATGCAACAGAATGTGACCGCTCAACGCCGTTTCATCGCCGATGCCGCGCATCAGATGCGTACCCCGCTGACGGGTTTGAAAACGCAGGCGCAACTGGCGATGCGCGAGACCGACCCGGCAGAGCTTCGGCACGCCCTCAGGCAGATCCTGAACGGTGCTGACCGTGCTTCGCATCTGGTCGATCAGCTACTGGCCCTGGCCCGTGCGGAGGCTAGCGAGCACTCGCAGCAGACCCTGGTGGTCCTCGATCTGAATCACTTGTTACGGGAGGTCGTGGAAACCTGGGTTGTGCAGGCTCTTGAAAAACGCATTGATCTGGGTTACGAGCCTGCGGGTAGCGTACTCATCCTGGGCAATGCCTTTCTGTTGCGCGAGATGATCAACAACCTGCTCGATAATGCCCTGCGCTATACACCCCCTGGAGGGCGGGTGACCGCGCGGGTGGTTGGGCAAGGCGATTTTGCCCTGCTCGAAATCGAGGACAGCGGGCCGGGGATTTCCGATGCCGAATCCCAGAAGGTTTTCGACCGCTTTTACCGTGTGGATGGCACCGATGGTGAGGGCAGTGGCCTGGGATTGGCTATCGTTCGCGAGATTGCCGAAGTCCATCAAGCCGCAGCGAGTCTGCGTCCAATCAACAGGGACATGGAGGCCGACGAACCCGCCGGTTGTGTCGCCAGAATTGTCTTCCCGGTCTATCGCGCAACGTCGCAGGGCTTGATCCAGGAGCCCGTACAGACCGGTTTTGCCTGATGGGCAACAAGTGCGTCAGCTGGATGACAATGAAGGCAGTGCTCGCGGCCGCCAGCGTGGCAAAAAACAAGTAGTCCCATAAGGCGATTTCCGAGAAAGCCTCCCCCTTGCCCCCTTGATGGCAGAATGTAGCCTATCGTGACGATGAGACTTTTCCGCATGAACACGACCTTCACTTCCACAGACAAGCCGCTCCTGAATGTGTCTCCCATTGATGACCTGAAGCAGGCGGCGTCGAAGATGCTGGGAGCGGAGCGTCGGTCGTTCGAAGCGGCGATGGCACTGAAATATTGTCAGGGCAATGCCCGCCAGGCGGAGTTGCTATTTGGCTGGAGTCGCCATTCTGTCGAACTGGGGCTTCCTGAGCGACGCAGCGGTGTCATCTGCCTGGGGGTACAAGCAGCCTTTTGCGGGAACAAGTGGTGGGAGGAAAAACATCTGGGCCTTGATCATCATTCCGGCCAAGGCCGGCTGCTGCGCTTGGTGAAAGTCTTGCGGGAGAGTGGCAGGATCCTCGAAATCTCGTACCCTTGGAAGGGCAAACTCACCGAGGGAGAAGGAAAATGCTCGAAGGTCCTGCCAGGATTGACTATAGCCCAGACACGAGGCCGGTGCCACCGCGCACTGTACGGTCGTCGATGGTTGGTGGGTCGTGAGGCGCCGCTCGCGCCTGGAGCGGGCGGAGCAGCTTGAGACGGTCAACGCGCGCTTGGCGGCGGGACAGCCGCAACGGCAGGTCACCGCCGACCAGCGCTGGCTACCGTGGAAGGCATCACGGTTCATGCCCGTGACCGGCCGCCCTGTCTGGGAAACGCTTTCGGAGCGCCGCCAGCGCCCGCTCCAGGATGATGCGGTCGGCCACGTCCTTGTCCCGCGTCGTCTGTTTTGTCCGCAGCAGTCCCTCGAGATTGATCGTACGGATTGGCAGGCCGTCCAGATCAATCGTCTCGGCAAACGGCTCCAGCGTCTCGTAGGTCTCACCGCAGGCATTGAGCATGACATCCACGACGAAGGCATCAGCCACACGGATGTTCTCCCCTTCCTCGAACCAGGCGGGATCGATGTCCGTCGCCGACTGGTCCGGCAATACCATCAGGGCCTCCTTGATGCGTTCTCCGGCTTGCCGGGTCGCGGGGACCAGCACGTCAATGTCTGTGGTTGCGCGATGGTAGCCATGGGCAAACAGCGCGTAGCCGCCAATCAGGAGGTACTCGGCGCCTTGCCGATTCAGCGAACCGATCAGGGCCTTGAGGTCGGCCAGGGTAGCCGGTCGGCTGTACTCTTCCATCAGCGACGCGCCAGGGCGGCGGCGGCCATGCCTCGGACCAGACAATCCACTTGGTGGCGATTGGCGTCCTCATGGGTCTTGAAGCGGAACACACCCTTCGGGATAAAAGTCGACTTGCCCGTCGGGAGACAGTGGATTTCATCGTTGAAACGAGCCCCCTCAGCCAAGAAGGCGGCGGAAGCCGAGAAGCTGATCGGACGTTCTTTGCGGTGGCCGATGGTGCGCATGTTTCTCTCCTAACGGTCATGGCTTGGTGAGACACCCCGGATGATGAAAGCCCTGACCGTTTCCCTCTCCCCCCGACCCCTCCCCCCGCAAGTGGGGAGGGGAGATTCGTGAGTCGCATACGCGACTTTCACATTAACCTTCCCCTATCCCCCGTTGCGCAGACCCTTGCCGCCTTCGCCACGAGTCCGCCTGCCGGGTGACCGACCGCGTACTGCAGACGCGTAGCGATGTGAGCGGTACCTATGGGCCGGTCCGGAGTGATTGGCCGTGCCACATGGCGGATCGCCGGGCTTGTGGATGCTGAACGAATGGATCGAAACGCTCCTGGGGAGAGACGCGCGGCTTCAGCCTGCGGTGGTTCCAATGATGTCGTCCAGACTCTCGGCATCAAGCACCTGATCGAGCCACGCGTCAATCTGCTCGAGGGAAGCCGCGGAGATCTTCGCCAGGACATCCGACGGGACGGCACCAAAGCGCTTCTTGAGCAGCTTTTGCAGCGCCAGCGCTTCACCCTCGGCCTTGTAGGCATGCGCCCATTCTTCGAGTCGTTCCGCCAACATGACATTCAGCTCCTGTAGATCATCAATCTGAGGCAACACGATACGGTATTCGGCCTTGCGCATCAATGTCGCGCGGATCCAGAGAGCGAACATCCGGCGCAGGTCGGGCCGCTCGGTCAGCCACTCGTCGAGCAGGCTCAGCAATCCACCTATGGCAGCCGGCGACGCCGGGTGTTCGATCCGGAAGACGGCCGCGACGAGGTTCTTGAGCGAGGCCAACTCGCTGTCGGTCCAGGCGTTCTCGTCGATCAACAGGTATTTCAGCCGCGGCTTGAACTGCTCGACCAGCCCCGGTACCGGCGGGATCAGGTCGAACACATCGGTCACCGCCGACCAGCGCTGGCTACCGTTGTAGAGGACGATGGGCAGGACTGGCGGCAGGCGCCCGTCGGCCAGGACCTCACCGCGCTTGACCAGATCCTGATAGAGCAGTCCCCGATAGACCATCATGCGCAGGGCCATGTAATGGTAGCAGGACCAGGACGGTCAGGACATCCGGCCGCCTGCATCGGCCCGCCTCCAGCGCAGAATCATGTCCCCGGACCCCGCCAAGCCTCGAACAACCGTTGCCGGCGCCGAGATCTGCGCCTACCTCGCCCCTCCTGGAGAGGGGCGTCTCGGCTGGCTGAAATCCTACCAACAGTCGCCTTCGCCCAAGCAAAAATCACTCTTTCGGGTGATTCAACAAACCACCTTCAGATGCTATGGTCACCCCCGGAGGCAAGGTCCAAAGCGAACAAACCGGGGGAGAAACAAGATGTTCAAGCGGATGTTCAGGCAAGGTTTCCTGTGGCGCCTGCTGGCCTGGACGGGTCTGCCGCTGGGCGGACCGGTGCAGGCCGTCATCCTGGAGTACGCCGCCAGCAACCTTCCCGACCTCGTTGCCGGGCAGGACCGCTGGTCGTACCAGTACCAGTTGAGCGGCCGCTTCGGTGCCTTCGCTAGCGTCAATCTGCTCTACCCCGCCGACGGCTATGCCGACCTCGCTTTCAGCGCACCTCCGGATCCGGCCGTCTGGGATCCTGCCATCTGGTCCAGCCTGATCACCGCCCCCGACCCCCGCTTCCCCGCCGACGGCCTGCTCGGCCTCACCGCCCTCGTTGCGACCAGCCCGCTTAAGCTGCCCTTCACGCTCGAATTCACCTGGCTGGGGACAGGTAGTCCCGGCGCCCAGGACTTCGAGATCCTCGACGACGGCTTCAACGTCATCGACCGCGGAAGCAGCTCGCCGCTCGCCGCGCCCGGCCTGCCCGAACCCGGCGGCCTGCTGCTCGTCGCCGGCGCGCTGGCCCTGCTCGCCCGGCGCCAGCGCCGCACCTGAAACCGCGGCCGCGGCCGCTCCCGCACCGGCCGCAAGTCTTCTCTCGTCATCGTCCACGCGCGGAGCCCTCCGCGAGATCGCCATCACGCGCTCGCTGCCGGCCGCCACCCAGAGGAGTCACCGCATGAGTCCGCTTCGCAAGACAGTCCACGGCCGGCGGCGCATCAGCGTGCTGCTCTTTTCGCTTCTCCGCCGCCTCGATCGCTGGCTCACCGGCTGGCTGCAGCACCAGCGCGCGCTCTGGGCAAGAAAGCCGGCGCCGCCGGCACCGGGTGCCGGCCTGCACTTCGAACTCCTCGAACCGCGCCTCCTCCTCTCGGCCGACCTCGTCGGCGCAGCCTCAGCCACGACGCCTTCGCCTCGGCCGTCCCCAGCGACGCCATCAGCGCCCACTTCACCGTCCATCGCCCCGACAGCGAGCCGCTCGTGAACCCGGTGCGCATCCAGTTTTACGCCTCCCCCGACAGCGTCCTCGACGCCGACGACACCCTGGTCGGCCAGACCGACCTTGCCCCCGACAGCCTGAACCCGGGCAGCAACCCCATCACCGTCCGCCTCGACGCGCGCGCCATCGCCCAACCCGGACGCTACACCCTGATCGGCGTCATCGATCCCGACAACGCCATCGCCGAGAGCGACGAAACCAACAACCAGTCGATCGCCAGTTCGCCGCTGACCCTCGACTTCGCCGTCGGCCAACTGCCCGGCCGCGCACCGGTGCCGGCACTCGACCTCACCGACGCCGACGGCACCGACTTGCGCCTGACGATCGCCGGCCCCGGCATCGCCCGCCTGACGCCGAACGGCAGCGGCTACGAGCTGAGTCTCAGCGGCACCGACGCCGGCACGCGCATCGATCTCACCGGCAGCGGCGGCGACGGCCGCATCACGCTGACCGGCCTCAACGCCGACAGCCCGCTCGGCAGTCTCGCCGCGCCGATCGCCAGCCTGACCGGCGTCGCGCGCTTTGCCACCGTGAACACCCTGAACCTCGGCGACATCGCCGCCGGCGCCCGTCTCGAGGGCAACAGTCTCGCCAGCCTCAACGTCAGCCGTGACGCCCTCGGCGATCTGCGCCTGACGGGCAGCGGGGTGAGTGGTTTCGTCCTCGGCTCGGCACAGATCGGCGGCACAATCGGCGGCCTGTGGTCGGTCAACGGCCGCGCCAACAGCATCAGCGGCGAGAGCACGCGTGCCGACTGGCGCGCCAACATCAGCAGTCCGCTGACCCAGCTCGTCATTCGCGGCGACGCTTCCGGCCAGTTCGCCGCCAGCGCGCTGCAGCTCCTGCAGGTCGGCGGCAGCCTCAAGGCGATGAGCGTGCGCATCGGCGCCAACCTCGGCAGCGACGCCGTGATCGGCGGCAGCGGCGACGCCGCCGATCACTTCGGCGCCGGCACCCTCGCCCGCCTGCGCGTCAGCGGCGACATCGACGACAGCCTGATCGTCATCGGCGTCGACCCGCACAATGGCCGCTACCGTGACGGCGACGACCAGCAACTCGGGACGAGCACGAACCGCGTGCAGGAACTGCTGGTCGGCGGCCGGCTCACCGGCGACACCCAGATCAGCGCCCCGGCCTTCCCGGCCAGCGTGCGCATCAACGGTGTCCTGCGCAGCCCGGCAAGCCTCAGCGAGCTGGCGAGCACGCCGCCCGACCGCAGCGCGCCGACGCTCACCGCCGCGCTTGTGAACGACAGCGGCACCTCGACGAGCGACCGCATCACGCGCGACGCGAGCCTCGGTGGCCAGGCCAGCGACGCCGCTGGCGTGACGCGCCTGCTGGCGGCGCTCGACCTCGCCGGCACGCCACCGCTCGGCGACCTCAGCGACCTGAGCAGCGCCCTGCAGCCCGACGGCCGCTTCGTGCTGACGCCAGCGCTGCTCGACGCGCTCGCCGGCGGCACGCTGGCCGACGGCGCGCACCGCGTCCGCCTGGTCGCCGCCGACGCCGCCGGCAACGCCTCGGCCCCCGTCGACCTCGCCTTCACGCTCGACACCGCACCGCCCACACTGGCGAGCTTCACGCTCGACCCCGCGTCCGACACCGGCACGCCCGGCGACCGCGAGACCAGCGCCGACATCGCAACGCTGCTCGGCCAGAGCGAGCCCGGCACCGCCGTCGCTCTCACCGGCAGCGGCCTGTCGACGACCGCCGACGCGACCGGCGCCTTCCGCTTCGCCGACCTGCCGCTGGCCCTTGGCGACAACGCTTTTGCCATCGTCCTCAGCGACCTCGCCGGCAATACCACCGCCGGCGATCTGACCGTCACGCGCGTCAAGCCGCCGGTCGACGACACCACCGCACCGACGCTGGCCGCTGCGCTGCTCGCCGATACCGGCCGCCGTGCCGACGACGGCATCACCCGCGACGCGACGATCACCGGCACGGTCAGCGACGACCGCGGCGTCACGCGCCTGCGCGCCGGCTTCGGCAGCGACCCGGCCGGCTTCGTCAGCATCCTCGACACCGTCCAGGCCGATGGCCACTTCACGCTTTCCGCCGCGCGCCTGACCGAAATCCACGGCGGGGCGCTGCCCGACGGCAGCTACACGCTGCGTCTCGTCGCCGGCGACGCGGCCGGCAACAGCCGCGAGGTCGACCTCGCCTTCACGCTCGATACCACACCGCCTGCACTGGCGAGCTTCACGCTCGACCCCGCCTCCGACACCGGCACGCCCGGCGACCGCGAGACCAGCGCCGACATCGCGACGCTGCTCGGCCAGAGCGAGCCCGGCACCGCCGTCGCTCTCAGCGGCAGCGGCCTGTCGACGACCGCCGACGCGACCGGCGCCTTCCGCTTCGCCGACCTGCCGCTGGCGCTTGGCGACAACGCCTTTGCCCTCGTCCTCAGCGACCTCGCCGGCAATACCACGGCCGGCGATCTGACCGTCACGCGCGTCAAGCCGCCGGTCGAAGACCACACCCCGCCGACGCTGGCCGCCACGCTGCTCGCCGATACCGGCCGCCGTGCCGACGACGGCCTCACCCGTGACGCGACGATCACCGGCACCGCGACCGACGACCACGCGCTCACCGTCCTGCATGCCGGTTTCGGCAGCGACCCGGCCGACCTCGTCAGCATCCTCGATACGCTCCAGGCCGACGGCCACTTCACGCTTTCCGCCGCGCGCCTGACCGAAATCCACGGCGGCGCGCTGCCCGACGGCGACTACACGCTGCACCTCGTGGCCGAGGATGCCGCCGGCAACGCCACGACGACCAGCGTCGCGTTCACGCTCGACACACAGGCCCCGGCAGCGCCGACCTTCGGCCTCTCGCCGGCTTCCGACACCGGCACCCTCGGTGATGGCGACACCGAAGCCGCGCGCGTCACACTCGTCGGCACCGGCGAAGCCAATAGCGACCTGCTGCTCGTCGACAGTGGCACCAGCGGTAGCAGCAGTGTCGTCGTCAATAACCAGGGCAGTTTCTTCCTGCCCGATGTCGCGCTGACGCTCGGCGACAACGCCTTCACGCTGCGCGCGATCGACGCCGCCGGCAACGCGGCCGAGACCAGACTCGTGCTCCACCGCAGCGCCAGCCAGGCGAGCAGCGACGCCGTGCTGCAGTGGGACGCCATCGCACTGTCGGCGATCCGCCTCGACGCCAGCGCGCCGCCGGTCGCGACGCGCGCTCTGGCGATGCTCAGCATCGCCGTGCTCGACACGGTCAACGCCTTCGAGGGCACGCCCGGCTTTTATGTCAGCCGCCGTGCGCCGGCCGGCGCGTCGATCGACGCGGCCATCGCCGCCGCCGCGCAGCGCGTGCTCGCCTACCTCTACCTGGGGCAGCAGGCGAGTTTCGACACCGCGCTCGCCAGCGCGCTGGCCGGCATCGCCGACGGCGCCACAAAGAACGACGGCATCGCGCTCGGCCGCGCGATCGCCGACGACATCATCGCGCTGCGCCGCGGCGACGGCTTCGACGACTTCGTCGACTTCACCGGCTCGACCGCCCCCGGCCAGTGGCAGGAGACCGCGCCGACCTACGCCGTCGCGCTGCTGCCGCAGTGGGCCGACCTGCAGCCTTTTGCGATGAGCAGCCCGAGTGAATTCCGCCCGGCGCCGCCTCCGGCGCTCGATTCGGCGACCTACACGACTGACTTCGCCGAGGTCAAGGCGCTCGGCAGCGCCAGCGGCAGCACGCGCAGCGGCGAGCAGACCGAGATCGCGCGCTTCTGGGCCGACGGCGCCGGCACCGACACGCCGCCCGGTCACTGGAACCGCATCGCCGCGACGCTGGCGACGGCGCAGGGCAACAGCCTGGCCGCCAACGCGCGCCTCTTCGCGTAGTTGAATGTCGCGCTGGCCGACGCCTCGATCGCGGCCTGGGACGCCAAGTACCATTACACCGCTTGGCGGCCGATCACCGCCATCCGCGAAGCCGACAGCGACGGCAACGACGCCACCGCCGCCGACGCCGCGTGGACCTCGCTCCTGATCACGCCGCCCTTCCCCGAATACGTCTCCGGCCACTCGACCTACAGCGGCGCCGCCGAGACGGTGCTCGCCAGCGCTTTCGGCGCGAGCACCGCCTTCACCATCAGCTCGCAGGGACTTCCCGGTGTCGAGCGCAGCTTTGTCAGCGTCCATGACGCCGCCGAGGAAGCCGGCAGGAGCCGCATCTACGGCGGCATTCACTTCGAGTATGCCAACCAGGCCGGGCTGGCTGCCGGTCGCGCGCTCGGGCAGAAGGTCCTCGACACCTTTGCCAGCCGCACCGACACGCAGGCGCCGAAGCTGCTGCTCGATCCCTCCGACGGGCTCGTCACCGGCAGCAACGTCACCGTCGGCGGCCGGGTGCTCGACGCGCTCTCCGGTGTCGCCGCGCTGCAGGGTGCGTTCGACGACGCGATGCCGGCGGCGATCGCCTTCGACGCCGACGGCCGCTTCGGCGTGACGACGACCTTCGCGCTCGACGGCTCGGCCGATGGCGTGCATACGCTGACGCTCAGCGCCAGCGACGCGCGCGGCAACGCCAGCGCGCCGCTCACCTTCAGTTTCATCCTCGATACCCGTGCGCCGACGATCGCGCTGACCAGTCTCGCCGACGGCGACACGCTGAGCACCGCCTCGCGGCTCACGGGAACCGCCGACCCGACCGGGTCGACGCTGGTCAGTCTCGCCTACGCTTTCGACGGCGGCCGGACGAACCCGGTCTCGTTCGATCCCGCGAGCGGGCAGTTCGACAGCGCCCTCGATCTCTCGTCGCTCGGCGTCGGCGCACACACGCTGACCCTCGCGGCGCTCGACGCCGCCGGCCACCGCGCGGTCAGCACGCTGAACCTGACGCTGCCCGAGTCGATCCCGTTGACGATCACCCGCACGACGCCGATGAGGTCGGCGCGACGTTCAAGCCGCAGGTCTTCTTCTCGCGGCCGGTCGATGTCACGACGCTGACCGACAGCACCTTCTACGCCACCGACACCACCGGCGCGAAGCTCGCGGCGACGATCGTTGCGGCCGCCGATGGCCGCTTCGCCTGGCTGTTCCTGAAAGACCCGCTGCCGGGGGCGTCGACGATCACGATCCACGTCGTCGGCGACGGCATTCTGGCCGGCGACGGCCAGGCGCTCGACGCCGACGGCGACGGCGACGGTACCGCCGGCGGCACGCTCACCACCCGCTTCACGACGGTCAGCGTCACGCCGATCGCCGGGACGACGATCACCGGCCGACTGCTCGATCCCGGCGACGACCTGAAGCCGATGACCTTCGACGACATCCGCGCCGGCGCCGACGGGGCGCTGCACACCGCTGATGATGTCTTCCTGCATCCGATCGCCGGCGCGAAGGTCTACATCCTGGGGTTGGAGGGCCACGTCGTCTACACCGACGCCAATGGCTATTTCCACCTCGACCAGTTGCCGGCCGGCGATGTCAAGCTGGCGGTCGACGGGCGCACGGCGACCAACACGCCGGCGGGGAGTTTCTACCCCGAGATGGTGATGGATCTGACGATCGAGGTCGGTTACGACAACACCGTCATGGGCAGCATGGGCACGCATGATGCGATGGCGGCCAACGAGGACCGGCAGGAAGTCTATCTGCCACGCTTGCAGACGGCGATCCTGCAGAGCGTGAGTAACACCGAGAATACCGAGGTCGGCGTCGATGCGGTGTCGGCGCCGAACCTGACCGACGAGCAGCGCGTGCAGTTGAAGCTCGAAGTGCAGCCGGGGACGCTTATCGATGCCGACGGCAACGTGATGACCAGCGGCCAGGTCGGCATCAGCACGGTGCCGCCGGAGCTGGTGAGAGACATGCCGCCGCCGGGAGTGTTGCAGCATACCTTGGATATCACGATCCAGGCGCCGGGAGTGGCGGCGTTCGCGACGCCGCTGGAGATTACGTTCCCGAATGTCTTCGACGCGGCGCCGGGGACGAAGTTGAACTTCCTGAGCTTTGATCACACGACAGGGAAGTTGGTGATCGAGGGGACGGCGACAGTGTCGGCCGATGGGTTGTCGGTGACGACAGATCCGGGGGATGGGAATTACCAAGCCGGGGTGGCATGGGGTGACGCCTGCCGGCTTTGTTTACACGCTGGAGTATGGGCAGCCGTGCGTGGACCCAACTGACCGCCTTAAGAACTTGCTTCACGCTGTTCCGCTGGCATTTGGTGCGGTCTTCAGTGTTGCTGCGGATGGATTGAGCGTCGCAAGTGCAGGAGTCAGTTCGCGTGCTCTTTCGGTTGCGTCCGCTATCGCCAGTTGGGCGACAACTTTAGGCACTCATTCGTTCGGCGTTAACCCGGGGACGGCGGGAGCAATATCAGGGCGAAGACACTCGGATATCATGTGGGGAATTTTATATAAGTTACTGATTTGCAAACAAGTTTCCAAATGGCGCACCCTTCTTGGACATCCTTTTCTATTCCGAAATACTGGCAAACAGTATGGAAAGCTGAGTTGTAGATCGCCGGAAAAAAACACTAAGTTCATGAAGAATAAGGAACTGCCATGTCAATGCTTATGCATTCCGAGTGTCTAGGCCCTGAAGCGTGGGGATGTGAGTTATTTAAAAAGTGCACGCCAGTCACGGCGTACTCTAATCTCTTTGTGGCATCGGATGATCGAGCTGTTTACAAGTTATCTCATCCCTTCTTGGGAGGTGTTGTGGAAGGCAATTGCAAACGGTTACTCGGCCGGTACGCTAGAGATAGACTCGTCGTAGATCTTTGCTCGTTCGTATGGTGTTTTTTTTGTACCCAGTTTATTGCTCAGTGTGATTGTTAATATAAATTTTATTTCCGTGAAAAAAAGTCGGAAGCATTACTTCTGCAAAAAACGTAATCTGCGAATGCAAATTGCATTTTATTTTAGGAGTTATCCGAATTGATTTATTATGCCGGGAACTGCTGCCCCAACGGTGACGCGGCTGCTGGAGGAAATCGATTCCGAGTTGAGGCAAGTCTGGGAGGTTGAACTGCGCCAGCAGGCCGAGCGCGGCATCACAAACAAGGTCGGCGATTTGCTCTGGCGAGAGAAGATCGGATGGGCAATATGCTTGGAGGAGGCTCCATCAAAAGCGGGCCAGGCTGTAAAGGTCCGTCTGCGCGGCAAGGAGAAGGCTGTGATGAATGGCTATTACGTCAATGTTTCCGATCTGGCCGGGATGCGCACCTTGGCAGCCTGATCGAGAACCTTCGCCGCACAGTTTCAGCCACGACCGAAAATCCGGAAAAAGCTGTGACGGTAGCCGATATCCATGCCGATTTGTTCGAGGAATGAAAACAGTAGTGTTGTTCGAGAGAGGCAAGTGCTGGATCTCTGGCTGGTTGGCAGGCCGCCTCCGGCCACTACCAGCCGTAGCAGCCCAGAAAAACGAGTGGTGCGAACGGCAGCTAACTCATCAGAATCAGGTCGTGCAGTTCGGTGACAGTTTATCCTCGCACCCCCAAGAAGACGACTTCTCAGCAGTTCCCGGCATAAATTTCCCCCACTAAAAACAACAAGTTACGAGGCGTTTTCAGCCTCGGTGAAGGGGCTAACTTTGCATTTTAGTAGTATACTTTGACATCTATCTGATTAAGTTTAGCTGCAAGATGAAAAAAAACCATTTCTTGGAAAATCACATCAAATTCGGAAGATCTATCGGCTTCGAATTTACTCAAGCAGGCTCGTTCGTCATTTGATGGAATAGTCGATCAGCGCACGAATCGCAAATCAATTCCTTTATCAGATGCTTTGATGTCTGGGCTTGCTATGTTTTCAATGAAGTGCCCGTCGCTACTTCAGTTCGATGAAAAAAAGAAAAAAACGAGGTCATACGGCACAATCTGATGACGATGTATGGTATTCAGACGACCCCATCGGATACGCAGATGCGAAGCATCTTGGACGAAATTGACTTTCGACAGCTGAGTTCGAGCTTTTGTGCGCTCCATCAAAGTGCAGTGCAGGCCGGAGTGATGGAGCAATACCATTTTATGAATGGTCACGTATTAGTATCCATTGATGGTACCGGGCATTTTTAGTTCCGGTGCTACAAGTTGTCCGCAGTGTTGTGTGAAGAAGCACCGGGATGGGAGAGAAGAATATTATCATCAGCTGTTGTGTGCAACGGTGGTTCACCCGGACTACCCAGTGGTTATTCCCCTGATGCCGGAGCCAATCATGAAAGAGGACGGCGATAACAAAAAATGACTGTGAGCGTAATGCATCGAAAAGGTTGCTGAAGCACCTGAGCGAGCAATACAAGCACCTGAAGCCGATTATCATAGAGGACAGTTTGTCGGCGAACGGACCACACCTTAAGTTGTTGAAATCATTAGGAATGAGCTACATTATTGGCGTCAAAGAAGGAGATCATTCCCATTTGTTTGATTTGATCCAGAAAAAAAATGTGTCAAGGGGAAGCCATTGAATTTGAAAAGATTGACGACGCAGGAATTATTCACGGATTTCGGTTTATTAACGGAGTTCGCCTGAATAAAAGCCATCCGGATTTGCTGGTTAACTTTTTGGAATATTGGCAAATTAAAAAAAGGCAAGGAGGTTATTTTTTTCGTGGATCACTGATATCGAACTAACGAAAGAGACGGTTTTCAAAGTCATGCAAGGAGGTCGAGCGCGCTGGAAAATAGAAAACGAAACGTTTAACACACTGAAGAATCAAGGTTACAATTTAGAGCACAATTACGGACATGGCGAAAAAAAATTTGAGTTCAGTTTTTGGTTGTTTGACGTTCATGGCTTTTTTAATTGATCAGCTCCAAGCGTGGGGATGTGAGCTATTTAAAAGTGCACGCCAGTCACGGCGTACTCTAATCTCTTTGTGGCATCGGATGATCGAGCTGTTTACAAGTTATCTCATCCCTTCTTGGGAGGTGTTGTGGAAGGCAATTGCAAAGGGTTACTCGGCCGGTACGCTAGAGATAGACACGTCGTAGATCTTTGCTCGTTCGTATGGTGTTTTTTTTGTACCCGGTTTATTACTTAGTGTGATTGTTAATATAAATTTTATTTCCGTGAAAAAAAGTCGGAAGCATTACTTCTGCAAAAACGTAATCTGCAAATGCAAATTTGCATTTTATTTTAGGAGTTATCCGAAGTGATTTATTATGCCGGGAACTGCTGGCCTTCGTTCGTTCACTTTCGTGTTCGTTCGGCAGAACTCAAAAAATACCAGGGTGGCAAAACCAGCCGCTGGCTCGTCTAAGCTGTTGATAGATAGACAAAGCAAGTCGGAGGCGGATCATGAGAGACGTGCTCACCGTCCTGGCCCCATTCACTGCGGAGCAACTCGCCCCGGCGGACCTCGAAGCATGGCGCAAGCAAAGGCGTACCTTGCGAGCCTCCCAACCCCGCGCGCGGGTCAGGCGCTCTCAAAGAAACACGGAGTAGGCCCGCCGGCCCTTGCGCCTACGTGCTACTTGTTTCACATGGTTAGTGGCAGTGCCGATATGACCGACCTTCCATTGGTGTGAGCTCACACGAGCCCGATTGCGAGCATGGTCCGGGAATCGTCGGCGACAGTGGTGAGCGCAGCGATGCGCATCCCGTTTAGGAGATCGATTCGAATTTCGACGTTTCCCATGGCGCTGCCATTCTCAACCATCGTGGAGCACGATCATGACCATGCGCAGAGATGAAGTACGTTCCTGGGCGCAAGAGCGACGTGCAGGACTGCCGTTCGAGGCATGCCTCTCACCTGCAAAAGCGGATGAGCCTGGGGTTCCTGCGCGCGGCCTGGCGCCCGAAAGGCGATGGGTGCGTCGTGCGCACGGTAGCCCGTCAGCGTGAGGTTCTGCTCACCGAACAGGCCAGTTGGTTCAGCGCATGCAGAAATCGCTGGTACAGATGAACATCCAGCTCACCGAGGTGCTCACCGACGTCCTGGGCGCGACTGGCCAGGCGATCATCCGTGCCATCGTGGCGGGCGAACGCGATCCCAAGGTACTGGCAAAGCACCGCGACCGCCGCGTCCAGGCCAGTGCCGAGGAGATCACCCAGGCGCTGACCGGCAACTGGCGCGACGAGCCCCTGTTCGTACTGCGCCAGTCGCTGGCGATGTACGACGATATCGCCCGCCACCTGACCGAGTGCGACGCGAAGCTGCAAGCCCTGCTGCGCGCTGCCTGTGCAGCCGCATGGACAAATCCAGTGCCAACACCGCCACGGCGCACAAGCTCGCACGCATGGTGTACTTCATGCTGACCCGCGGAGAAGACTTCGTCGACCAGGGGCAGCAGCGCCAGCAGATTCTCGCCGCCCTGTCAGAGATCGAAGCGGATCGTCGAGCCGATGATCGCTCCATCCTCAATCCTCCTGGCCATTTTCGAGAATTTCCGTATCCGTATGCGAGTAGGCTGGCGAGCAACAGCAGAGCAACACCAGCGCACCGCTCGTCGATGCTTCAATGCAGTGTGCCGTTCCCGGCGCGATACCGATGGTGTCGCCAACCCCGACCTTGAACGGCGCCGCTCCCAGAGTCATCTGTCCTTCGCCGGCTGTGATGTGGTAGATTTCTTCCGTCACGAGATGCCTGTGCAGCATCGTTCTGGTTCCGGCGGGAAGCGTGGCTTCGGCCAGGCTCTGGTTGCGGTTACCCTGAACCGCTGGGTGCATCAGCTCGCGGATTTCAGAGCCATCCTTGGTGATATAGGGAGAGACCGCAGCGTAGTTCTGGTACAGTCGCTCGACGGGGAACCACATTTCAATTTCCTGGATGCTCTTGCGGCCGACGTTTCGCATCTGGAACAGCGCTTTGCTTCTGTACCATCCAACCACTGCGTTGACCGTCGTCAGGCCTTCTTTGAGGAGCAGCGTTCGCAAGCGAGGGCTGATCTTGTCGAACGGATCACTGCTGGCCTCCCGCTGTTTGGCTCGGAAATGCCGCTCTATCCGGTCCTTGACATTTTCCCTGGAGAGTTGAAACGCCAGTGCAATGTCGGCATGGGACTGCCCAGCTTCCCAGGCAGCGACCATGTTCAGATCGCGTTTCCGTTGCATTGAGCGTTCTCGGGCAATTGGATCAAGGGCGGTCATGGGCTTGCTCTCCTGGATGGCGAACGGAAATCCGCGATGCTGATCTTACCAAGCGCAGAGTCCGCCGAAAATCAGAATGTGCACCAGGGGCATTCCAGTACACTCATCAGAGGCGCGCCGGCTACCCGTGTCGTGCCTCGCCTCTTGTAGCGGGGAAAGGGTCTCCATGACAAGCCGAGTTTCACCTGTTGCGCCATCACTGGAGGATACTGGCGTGCACCAGGAGCGCCCGACCGCCAAGGTGGTGGTGGCGTTCCGCTTCTACGAGGAATTGAACGACTTCATCGCCCCTGAGCGGCGCCGGCGGGAATTCGACTTTGCGTGCGCCACGGACGCGACCATCAAGCATGTGATTGAAGCCCTCGGTGTGCCGCACACAGAGGTCGAGCTGATTCTCGTCAATGGGGTCTCGGTTGACTTCGCCCAGCGCCTACGACAAGGCGACCGCATCTCTGTCTATCCGAAGTTCGAGGCTTTCGACATCAGCCCCCTGCTGCGCGTGCGCCCCGACCCCTTACGTATCACACGCTTTGTCGCCGACGTCCATCTGGGTGGCCTGGCCCGCCTGTTACGAATGGCCGGGTTCGATACCTTGTACGACAATTCTCTCGACGATGCCGAGATTGAGCGCATCGCCGGACGGGACGGCCGCATCGTACTGACCCGCGACCGCGACCTGCTCAAGCGGCGGGGTATCACGCGCGGTTGCTACGTGTATGCGCTGAAGCCCGATTCGCAGTTGTCAGAAATACTCGCCCGGCTTGACCTTTTTGGCAGCATGCAGCCGCTCTCCCGCTGCCTCAAATGCAACGCCCCGCTCCTGGCGGTGGAAAAGGCGCTAATCCTCGACGCCCTGCCACCCCGTGTGCGAGAACACCAGCAGGACTTCAGCACCTGCGCAGTATGCCGGCGTGTCTTCTGGGAAGGCAGCCACTGGCGCCACATGCTCGACCGGCTGGCGAAGGCCGGCAAGGCGGCTGGCGACCAATAGGCGTCGACGCATGTAGAGTCGAGATGTGGCGCGGTAACCGTAGGTCCGGCTTGTCTGTATCCGCCCCTTTCGTCTGGCGGTGCCCAAGTAGCCTGGCCGTAGCCCCGTTTCCACATCCCGCTCATCGAACCGGACAGGCGCTTTTCGCGCATCCGGCTCTCGGACAAGACATCACGCTTTCGCCCACGGAAGGTCATGGGTCCGCGTAGGCAAATGGATCAGCCCCAACGCCTCGTGGAGATACCGATCGAGGTAGCGCGTCCCCCCATTGCCGCGAACCTTGTGTTTCTTGCACAACCACTGGCGGAGCCGTTGCGTGACATGGGTGTTGATCGCTCGATAAGCCGGACTGACTGGACCGAGGGAGAAGTAATTCGCCCAGCCGGTCAGTTTCCGGTTCAGCCGTCCCACGACAAACTCGGCATCCAGGAGGGTTCGGCGACGGTCAGTTTCCTAATTGACAATTTGCGCCGACCAGCGGCGGGCATACCCCAATGTCTTCCATCCGAGGATGAATCGCCGCATGTACAGATTCGACAGCAGCGGTGAAATCGGAGCCCCTTGCGGGGTACCGCGTCCGGTGTCCCGGTTGGACGTCGTCCGCTTCCGGTGACCGTGTCCGTCGTCCTCTTCCACCGGGGCATCCAGCCATTGCTTGATGAGGTATAGAACGTGCCGATCAACGATCCGACGGGCGACGCTCTTCATAAGCTCAGGGTGCGGAATGCTATCGAAATAGCCTGATAAATCCGCATCGATCACTTGCTGGTGTCCGGTGTTCAATAGACGATGAACCGCTTGTACCGCATCCTGCGCTCCCCGCTCTGCCCGGTACGCGTATTGCTCCGGTTGCAGATCGGCTTCAAAGATGGGTTCCAGCACGAGCATGGCCGCCGTTTGTACCACTCGGTCGGTGATCGTCGGTATGCCCAAGGGGCGCAGCTTGCCGTTCGGCTTGGGAATCCAGACCCGCTTGACCGCTTCCGGTCGGTAGTCTTTCTTCTTCAGCCGTTCCGCCAGTTCCCCAAGCCAGCGTTCTTCTCCATACGCTTCGATGTCTTCAAAACGTACGCCATCCACCCCGGCTGCTCCCTGGTTGGCTTTGCAGCTTCGGTAGGCGTGGTCGAGCACGTCCCGTCGATGAATCTTGTCGTACAGGAGGTAGAACCGGTACTCGGGTTCTTCCTTCGCTTTGGCATGTAACGCGGTCCGCAGTTTCTGAACGCTGATCGGAGTTTGCAGGTTGTCCAATCTCGTGTCCCTTCCCGCTTCTTGCGTTGGTCTTGAACTGAGGCCCCTTTCCTCCATCGGCATTACCCGACTTCATCGGTACTACGGGCCTCTCCGCCACCCCATCTCGCCCAGCCTGTCCCTCGCGGGCGTCCGGTTGGTCTTGCGCTTGACCACGGGATGGGGCTTCCCGTGTTGCGTCTGCCTTCCTCTTTCATGCATGCCATCGCCAATACCCCGGCGGAACCACAGGTTGCTTTTCGTTCACTTCACCTGTGACAGCGGCCTTCCCCGTATTAACGCCGGGTCGGCTTCCGCATCACCGTTTTCGAGGCCTGCTCAGCGTTCACTCACGTTACGGCCTGCATGCTCGCCAAGTTCCTTACAGAACCCTCTACACCAGAGGCTTCAGCCGCTTCGTTACCTCCACGTCTGCTCCAGTTGCTACCGGTTGGAACGAAAGTTACCGGGCGGGATTCGCACCCGCGGAAAGACAGCGCCTTGCCACGGCGCACGTTAAACCCCGGCTAGCAATAAACCATGACTCGCTGGACTGTACCAAAGGCCTCGTTAGCCGGAATCGGCGTGTTTGTAGTTGGGCAGGTGTTGTATGTCATATTCAGCTATCACGAACTATTACGGCTGGTGCTACTTGGTGCTCCTGGGTTTGCTGCATTTGTAGCCGCCTATTTGGCGCCACGCAGGAAAATGGCTGTTGGAATGTCCATGGCTATACGGGGCGATGCTTGGCGAACTGATGGCTCGTGTTTATCAGCACTTCGGCGGGTAAGCGGTCTTGGGTAAGTTCTCCGACATTCCGAGACGGCATTTCCTCATGGATTAGCTGTTGAAATGTCGGAAGACTTCTTCACAACCGCTTACGTGGATCAGATTGGCGGAGTGCTGGCGACTTTTTATAATTCTTATCACCTACAATGCCGCTTTAAGCATTGTGGGTAGCATGGGTGGAGTCTTCCTCTCTCGAAAATTTACAGGAGATTTGTAGTGATAAAGGGCCAGGGTCGGATCGAAGTCCGCTGACCGCGGCGTCAACCACGACGTCCTGCCCAACCCCGCGGCCGGCACCAACCTCGTCCGTTGGTCAACGGAAAGCGGCGAATGCGGCGACTAATCGCCGCATTAAATGCGGCGATTGTCTTGACTTTGACGAGACTGGCCCACACAATTACCGCATGAATGACGGAAACAAGCGCTTCATCTGGCAGCAGGACGATTGGCCACACTGGCGTTTCGACCGCCAGAGGCTGGCGCAACCGCTCGCTGAGGTGCACCAGTCGCAGGGACGCTTGCTCGGGCGCCTGCATGATCTCGGCGTCGGGCTGCGCGAGCAAGCGACACTCCAGGTACTAACCGAAGACGTGCTCAAGACCAGCGAGATCGAGGGCGAAAAACTCAACCCCGATTCGGTTCGCTCGTCACTCGCCCGCCGGCTGGGCGTGGACATCGGCGGCCTCGCTCCGGCTGACCGGAACGTCGAAGGTGTGGTCGACATGATCCTCGATGCCACTCGGCAGCACGACTGCGAACTGACACCGCAGCGACTGTTCGGCTGGCATGCCGCACTGTTCCCTACCGGCTACAGCGGACTGGTGAGGATTCGTGTCGGCGCCTGGCGTGACGACGCGCTGGGACCGATGCAAGTCGTCTCAGGACCACTGGGCCGACAGAGGGTGCACTATGAAGCACCGCCGGCCCATTCGCTGGCTGTCGAAATGTCGGACTTCTTGCTGTGGTTCAACAGCGATCAGCCCGCCGATCCGGTGATCAAGGCGGGACTGGCTCACCTGTGGTTGGTGACCCTCCATCCTTTCGACGATGGCAACGGGCGCATCGCCAGAGCCGTCGGTGACATGGCACTGGCACGGGCCGAGCGGTCGACGCAGCGCTTCTACAGCGTGTCGGCCCAGATGCAACGCGAGCGTCGGGACTACTACGACCGGCTTGAGCGCACTCAGAAGGGGACGCTCGAGGTTACCGACTGGCTGGAGTGGTTCGTCGGCTGCCTGCTGCGGGCCATCGACGCTGCCGAAGAGACGCTGGCCGCTGTGCTCACCAAGGCGAGCTTCTGGCAGCGTTGGGCGGTTACGCCGATGAATGAGCGGCAAATCAAACTGCTCAACCGGCTGCTGGATGGCTTTGAAGGCAAGCTGACCAGCAGCAAGTGGGCGGCGATCGCCAAGTGCTCGTCAGATACGGCGCTGCGGGATATCCACGTGTTGCTGGAACGAGGCGTCCTGGTCAGATCGGATGCCGGTGGACGCAGCACGAGTTACGCGTTGGCGCCGCCGGCGTCTGGCCGCGAGGTGCCGTATTGAGTGCCGTGTTGAGCGCAACGCACCGTCGCTGGCAGGCAAGACGAAAGATGCGCTGCGTTCATCACCGCTTCCTGCGGCCTTTGACACGCTATCGGACGCGCTCTGCAACAACAGCCTGACAACAACGCTCGTCGCTCGTCTGAGTGGACGGTGCCCCAAACGATTGTCCCGCCGATTGGCCAACCAGGAGACGAACCATGCCGAAGCATCGATTTCCGGCCCTGCTGCTTGCCGCTTTTCTGCTGCAACCGGCCGCTCTATGGGCCGAAGAGCCGCAGCCGCCGGCCGCCGGATCGTCCGCCACGGTGTCGGTCGAGCAGTTGCGAGATCTGGCGGGACAGGTGGCCAGCGCCAAGAATTGGAAGGCAGTCGTCGAGTACGCGAGTCGCCTGCTGGCGCAGCAGCTCGATGGCCTGCCGTCTCTCCTCATTCGCGGACAAACGCTTGGCGAACTTGGCCAGGACGAAAGCACTCTGGCCGACTCCCAACGGGCTGTGGCACTCGACTCGAATTCCGCGCTCGCGTGGGGCAATCTGTGCTGACACCGCATTCTGACCAACGCCGTTGCGGATGCCCGCACCGCGTGCGAAAAAGCGCGGGCGATCGACCCTGGTAGCATGGCGGTGACGGTGAACCTCGGCCACACCTATCTGCTGCAGGGCGACCGGCGCAGTGCCTGGCTATGGTACGAAAAGACCGTGCCGCTGATCGAGGACGAGTCAGCGCTGCAGGACGGCCCGCTGGCCGACTTTGCGCGGTTCATCCAGCGGGCCTGGCAGCCCGAACTGGCGCGCGAGGCGCAGGACTGGTTCACCGAGAACGGACAGGAGTGGCTCGCGAAAAACACGTCCGCCGAAAAAAAGGTTTGCCCAGGGCAACCACGCCGAAGCATTGACCCTCTACCAGCAAAATCCTGGCGGCGCAGCTAGCGGCCAGCGGTACCGATACACCTGCGGTAGCGGTGAGCTTTAACGATGTCGCCCTTATCCTCCAGCAAATGGGCCGTACCGCCGACGCCGAGCCGCTCCACCGCCGTGCGCTGGCGATCCGCGAGAAAGCGCTCGGCCCCGAGCACCCGAACGTGGCCGCGAGCCTCAACAACTTGGCGGAGCTACACCAGACGCAGGGCCGGTACGCGGAGGCGGAGCCGCTATTCCGCCGATCACTGGTGATCCGGGAAAAAGCGCTCGGCGCCGAGCACCTGGACTTGGCGACGAGCCTCAACAACCTGGCGTTGCTGTACCGGGCGCAAGGCCGGTATGCGGAGGCCGAGCCGCTCTACCGCCGCGCTTACCGTATCCTCCTCAACGCCGGAGAGCCCCGGCTCGCCTGGACCATCCAGGGCAACCTCTGCACGTTTTACGCAAAGAGCTTGCCGGATCTTGCCATCTTCTACGGCAAGCAAGCAGTCAACACGCTGCAAAGCGTGCGCAACCACCTCAAAACCACCGACGTCACGACGCAGAAAGCCTTCGTGGCACCGTCTAGACGACCTACCATCATCTCATCGGCCTGCTGATCGACGCCGGGCGACTGGCCGAGGCACAGCAGGTGCTGGCGATGCTCAAGGAAGACGAGTACCACGACTTCATCCGCCGCGACGCCGGCGACGATCCGCGCGCCACGCGCGCGAGCTTCACCGGCCGCGAAATCAATCGCTGCCGACGCGAAACTGCAGACCGCCGGCCACCCGCTGACCCAACTCGGTGCGGAGGCAGCCAAGCTGCTCCTCTACGACCACCTGATTGCGCCGGTCGCCGAGACAACCTCGAAGCGATCGGCGCGCGCAAGCTGATGGTCGCGCTCGACGGCACGCTGCGCTACGTGCCGTTCGCCGCACTGTACGACGGCGAACGTTACCTCGCGCAGCCCTACGCCGTGGCGCTCTATACCGACGCCGCGCGGACGGCTGAAAGACAAGCCGCGCGCTGGCTGGAAGGTGGCCGGCCACGGCGTCACGCAGGCCTGGGGTACACAAGACGCCCTGCGCGCGGGCCCAGCGAAATGGCCGCCATCGTCAAGCAACCCGGCAGCGCCGGCGTGCTGCCCGGCATCGTCAAGCTCGACCAGAGCTTTACCGCGCAAAGCTTCAAGGACAGCCTGCGCGAACGCTTCCCGGTGGTGCATATCGCCAGCACAATGTGATGAATCGATAAGTGTAGTCGATGAAATATAGAAAAGACAGAGATGCATGCTAGAATAAAAATATGTAGCCGTCAAGGCGGCAGAAAGAACAATATTAAAAGGACTATAATATATGAGCACATGCTTAAAACTCGCAATAACAAAAATCGGTGACTTATTGTCGCACAATAAAATCACAAAGGATGTCGACGGCAACCCCATTCCTGATATTAACTTAGTGATTCCACCTTATCAGCGCCCCTATAAATGGACAGCCAAAAAATGCAATTCAACTGCTGGACGATATTATTGGTGCAAAAAAAAGAGAATAAAGAAACCTACCGTGTAGGGACACTCATTCTACACCAAGAAGGAAGATCAACATATAACATCGTTGACGGGCAACAGAGAACTATCACCTTTTCGTTGTTACTGAAGGCTCTTGGTGTTACCTCAATACGCTTTTTAGAGCAACCCCTCGCCAATAATCCACATAATACTCGCAACATACCCAATAACTTTCGCACACTGGAAAGACGTACAGTTAATATTGATGTACGAGAAAGAGGAGAACTACTGGATTACATCGAAAAACAACTGCGAACTCATTGTTGTCGTTACAGAGAACATATCCGAAGCCTTCCAGTTTTTTTGATTCGCAAAATGCTCGTGGTAAAAAAGCTTTACCCCCCATGATTTGCTGAAGGCCTATCATCTTCGTGAAATGAACGATTTGGATGTAGCGGAGACCGAGAAGGTTGTAAAAAAGTTGGGAGGATTTAGACCAAAAAAGAACTCTCCGGACTATTTAGTGATTATCTCTATCGCGTAAAAGAATGGACAAAAGGCAACAAAGCATGGGAACTCACAGAACATAATATTCATAAATTCAAGGGCATTACCAGGCAGGATAACTTCCCTTATGCTCAATTCTACAAAGGGGCATTTGCCTATGCCGATACGGTTAATCATTCCTCAACTCCTTTTGTCTCAGGCATACGCAATCTTAAACCGTTTCAGTTGGATACGCCAATTGTGGCGGGTAAACCTTTTTTTTGACTATGCAAAACACTACTTTGAAATTCTTAAAGATATTCAGAACAACGACAAATACGAGGGCTATTTCATCAATGATAACGATATCATAAAAACACTTGACCTGAGTACATACAAAAACGGTGTTGGCAACCGAATTACACGCCTGTTGTTAGACACCGCTATTTTGCTCTATGTTGATAGGTTCTGCCCAGAACGACCTGCAAAAATTGACTTGGAAATGTTAGATCAATTTGTGGTGTTTGCTTTTGTCTGGGCCTATTCGCTAAGGGCACAATACTACAATCTCGGCTGGCTGTCTGCCCAGAATTACATTATGGGTAACGATCTTATAAACTCCTTTAATATATACAAAATCATCACCGACTCAGATTCACCGGTTTCGCTTTTAAGTTCACTTTCCGACAAGGTGAACCTGTTGCCAATTAACAAGATAGCAGCAAAAAAAAGATAATGTGGATGATCGAGACGAAAAACGACATTTATCAAAAACTATCTTCACTATTTCAAATCAAACAAATTCATGGAGGACAGAAAATGAAAACCAAAAACGCTCCCCCCTCAAAGAACTTTCTATAGCTGAAATTTATAATGGTGACAAAGCAACCTATGAAGTGCCAATATACCAGAGAAACTATGCATGGGAAAAAGATGAGATTTCCGCATTGATTCAGGATGTTTATGATTCGTTCACTTCAAGAAAACCGACCTATTTTATCGGGACATTGGTGTCCTTCCATAAAGGAGATCAGGTATATGAAGTGATTGATGGCCAACAGAGGCTAACCACAATTAACCTCGTCCTGGGTGCATTGGGAATTCTCATCCAAAACAAACTTACGTATAGGGCACGCAAAAAAATCGAACGACACCATTAAAAGCATCCCTGAATTCAAGGTTGACGAAAAAAGACGCTGGAATTGTAAATGGCTTTAAATATGCGAAGAACGCCATTAATGAAATAGTTCCGGCCAACGATTTATCCAAGTACAAAGAATATATTCAGCACAGCGTTCACCTGATTCACTATCATGTGCCCAAAGATATAGATCTAAACCACTACTTTGAGGTTATGAATTCCAGAGGTGAGCAACTGGAAAAGCACGAAATTATTAAAGCACGTCTTATCGAAAAACCTAAACAACGCCGACAAAGCAAAGTTCAATCGCCTTTGGGAAAATTGCAGCGAAATGAAGGTCTACATACAGCAAAAGTATCGTGATACCGCAATATTTGGAAATAATCTCAGTGATTTCAAGGTATTAAACTTTAACGATATACCTCAAGCTGACGATAACACCAATACACTGACTTTCGGTGATCTTATCAATTACAAAGGTATAGACAAACTGCAGCAAGAAGAGGACAAACTCGATACGTTCCAGCCGATAATGGATTTTGCAAACTTCTTGCTTATTGTGTTGAAACTTACCCGTATGGAAGAAAGCGACTTTGATCCTACAAGCTTTAATCTGGACGATAAAGATTTGATTCATGAGTTTGACAAGGTGCAGGTTAATGAAAAAGTTTGTAAAGATGTTCGGCTTCAACCTGCTGATGGCAAAATATCTTCTTGACAACTATCTCGTGCATCATTCAAATGAAGATGACACTATTGAGAATAACCCCTGGAAGCTTCAGTACTGGCAAAAAGACGGAAAAAAACGAGTATTTGAAAAATCGTGTTGACGATATCAATATTCAGCATAAACTAGTGCAGTCACTTTCGATGTTCGAGGTCTCATTTACAGCAAGGCAACGCAAGAATTATCTTTTCTATTGCTTGTTGCATCTATTCCGCCAAGGTACAGATATCAGCCCGTATTGTAATTTCGTAGCGGGGTTGGCGGACAAATTTTTTCAAAGATGTGTATTTGGTGAACGACAACCTTAACGAAATTAATACTCCTAAACCCGGCAGTTTCGATAACACAATCTTTCAAAACAATCAATTTGATATAACGCCACGCAATGACATATTTAATTTTACTGCAATCTATGGAGATGGCACTGCAAAATCAAAGGGGATTCCTTTGTTCGTTTTCAACTATCTTGACTATAAACTGTGGGAAGAATATGCCAATACGCTTCGCGGCGAAAAAAACAAAAGAAGGCAGTAAAGAACGAACTGACTATTTTGCAGCACTTGGATGTGGTGATTTTGGCCTGAAAGTATTCGAACAGTTTTATTTTTCAAGAACGCGCAGGAGTCTGGAGCATTACTTCCCAACTGCCAATGCAACTGGAAAGAATGGTACGCCTAATGAAGAGCAAATAAACTGCTTTGGTAACTACGCCATGATTGGTAGCGAAGCGAATAGTTCCGGTTCTAATTGGAGCCCGAAAACCAAACTTGATCATTACCTAGATGCTTCAGGAAAAATTAGGCAGGTCAGTGTGGCATCAATCAAGTTCATGATTATGATGCAAAAATGCAAAGACAATCAAAGCGCTTCTCGGGGAGCGGGGCAGGAATGGAATTTTTTTTGACATAAAAGCTCATCAAGAAAAAAATGCTAGACGTATTGCTTAAATAAAAGCGAACCGCTAGATCGGTTTCAATGTTCAATGGTCAATAGGTTAAAAGAATCTCTCGCGATGCAGCGGCGATACATTCGTGAGCTACTCTCCTCCTGGCGTCAGCCTGGCGCTCGCGCCCTGACCCACTACCCAGGGCCTCGCCACTCGGAACGTATACTCCAAAGCACCGTATATACTATATTGTCATGCACTTGGCAGATTTCTGGGTGGCTCACACCTCGTCTGCCCAAGCATGACCGAATGGTCCGAAAAGGATGGCGACCTACAGAAGCTCAACCGAATGAAACATAAGCCTATAAGAATCATATGGTTGATAAATTTTGGCCATATGCTGTCCGAGTGGCAAGGCCCTGGGTAGTGGGTGACTTCTGTAGTGTTGGATCATAGCCATTACTCCAGACAAATCACTCCTCGATCGGCACCGCCTGGAACGCTTCGCTCGCTTCGAGCCGCTCTGCCAGGCGTTCGAGCGCCGGGCACTCACCGCTCGGCCATTCGTGGGGCAGGACGTAACGGATGAAGCCGATTCCGGCAACGCTGCTGATGTCGGCCTGCGTCAGGCGGCCACCGAACAGAAAATCGCCGTCCAGCCGCTCTTCGAGCATCGCCAGGGCCTGACGCATCTGGCCGCGCAGGCGGTTCGTCCAGTCAGGCCATTGCAGCTCGGCCGGGCGCTTGCGCTCGTATTCGATGGCCACGGCCTTTTCCGTAGCCACCATGGCCAGGGCCATCAGTTGCTGCACCTGCCGATGTTCGCTCCCGCTGCGCGGCGTCAACGGTGTCATGCCACGTTCGGCAGCGAGTTCGTCGAGGTAGTCGAGCAGATAGGCACTTTCGTAGATTTTCTCACCGTCGGGCAGTGTCAACATCGGCACTTTGAACAGCGGATTGAGTGGACGCATGGCGTCCATCTGCCTGAACACTGACAGCGAAACATGCTCATAGGGGATCGCATAGCACTGCATGGTCACCGCAACGCGGCGCACGAAAGGTGAATCATAGAGTCCGAGAAGCTGGTGCTTCATGCTGCTTGTCATGTCCGTCATGTCTTTTTCTCCTAAAGGTTGAGGTCAAGCAAAGCCGGTTGGAACGGTGGCGACGCACGGCAGCAGCACCCTGGTCCGGATACGCCGTTCCCGGAAGGATCGGGGGTTCATCTGGAGGCTGCAGGCAAACGCTCGACTTCGAGAATACGGCCGCGGCCTTGCTCGGCAAGCAGCAGCCGGCCCGGGGCCAGCGGCAGAACGGTTTGCCCGGAGCGCAGACCGCGCAGTATGGTCTGCAACGATCCTGTTCGGTCGAGCAGCAGCAGGCGTGCCCGATGCGTGGCGTCTTCGGTGATCCACAGCCCTTCCTCGTTGCACATCAGAAAACCCGGCGCGTTGAGCTGTTCGAGGACCAGCACATCGGCACCGTCGGCCTGCCAGCGCTTGACCCAGCGTTTTCCCTTTTCGGTATAGAACAAGCGCCCATCGGGACAAACCGCGACGCCCTCACCCTCGCTGAGGCCGCTGCGCAAGACGGTCAACACCCTGGTGAGCGGGTCGAAGCGCAGCAGACGCCCATCGCCCGGTCGATCTTCGATGGCGTACAGATACCGGCCATCGCTGGCGAGACCTTCGACACTTCGCCCCTGGAATAGGGCTTCCGTTTGACCGTCATGCAGCCAAAGCACCGGCAGGTCGCCCCCTTCCTGAGCAATCGCGATGCCGTCGTGAAACGCCACCAGTCCATCGGGCTTGGAGAGCCCGACCACGGCCTGGGACAGGCTGCCACTCGCCGCACGCCTGAACAGGAGGCCACGCTCGTTGCCGAGTTCCTTGCTGATGTACAAGGCGCCATCACGGTCTTTCGCCAGGGCGCTGACCTGCGGAATGCCATCGAGGTAGACCCGGTATGTCCAGCCATCCGCTGCCGTCACCGGGTAAAAATGCTGCCAGGCAAGGAAGCCACCGAGCAGCACGACCCCCAGCGCTGCCAGCCACAGTCCCTGCGCCCTGCGTGACCACAGCGCGCTAGGGGCGTCATTGTTGATCCTGCGGCGATCGTCGACGTCTGCTTGCATGCATTTTCCTCTCTGAGCATGAGCCCCGAGATGGATCGGAGCGAGTTCTTGCCATCTTTGCACCTTGAGCACAGCAAAGACAGGGTGTTCACCGGCTTCCCGGCAACGCGGGCGTGCGCCGCAGCGGGTCTCTTCAGGCACCAAACTGCAGCGCTGCCAGGCGGGCGTACAAGCCGCCACGCTCGACCAGCTCCGTGTGCGTACCAACGTCGATGACCCGTCCGTGGTCGAGAACGATGATCCGGTCGGCGCGCTGCACGGTGGCCAGGCGGTGCGCAATGACGATCGTCGTCCGCCCGGCCATCGCGGCTTCGAGCGCCGCCTGCACGACGCGCTCGCTTTCGGCGTCGAGGCTGCTGGTCGCTTCGTCGAGCAGCAACAGCGGTGCGTTCTTCAATATCGCTCGCGCAATGGCGATGCGCTGGCGCTGGCCGCCAGACAGGCGGACACCGCGTTCGCCGACGAAAGTGGCGTAACCGTCGGGCAGGCGCTGCACGAATTCATCGACGAAGGCCGCGAGTGCGGCAGCACGGGTTTCCTCGTCGGAGGCCTCGGGTTTGCCGTAACGGATGTTGTCGGCGATGCTGCCCGAGAAGATCACCGCCTCCTGTGGCACCACCGCAATGCGCGCGCGCAACTCGGTCAGGCGCGCGCACCGCAGGTCGATGCCATCGATCCGGATGCCCCCCTCGCTGACGTCGTAAAAGCGCTGCAGTAACTGGAAGACGGTGGTTTTGCCGGCCCCCGACGGCCCGACCAGCGCCACCGTCTGCCCGGCATCGATGGTGAAATCGAGCCCCTGCAGCACCGCCTGCAGCGGGCGCGACGGATAGGCGAAGTGCACCTCGCTGAAGCGCACCTGCAAGCCGGCCGCCGCTGCCGGCAGGGCAACGGGCAGTGCCGGCTCGGTGATCGGCGAACGCTCGCCGAGCAGTTCCATCAACCTTTCGGTAGCCCCCGAAGCGCGCAGCAGGTCGCCCCAGACCTCGGCAAGTACGGCCACGCTGCCGGCGACAAGCATCACATAGAGCGCCGTCTGGCTCAACTGGCCGGCGCTGATCTCGCCGGCGAGCACCGCCTGAACGCCGCCGTACAGGCCGTAGAGCAGCGAAGCAAAGACGCCGATGATGACGAAGGCGGTGAGCGCCGAGCGTGTGCCGCTGCGGCGGATCGAAGTGGAAAAAGCCTGCTCGTTGGCGGTGGCGAAGCGTGCCGTTTCGGCACTCTCCTGGGTATAACTCTGAACCACCGGAATGGCATTGAGGATCTCGCCGGCGATGCCACTGGTATCGGCAATGCGGTCCTGGCTGGCGCGCGAGAGTTTGCGTACGCGGCGTGCGATGAGTGCTGCCGGCAGCACCACCAGCACGATGATTCCCGCCACCGTCAGCATCAACCGCGGCGTCGTGGTGAGCAGCATGGTCAGCCCGCCGGCCAGCAGCACCAGGTTGCGCAGGCCCATGCTGATGCTCGAACCGACGGCGTTGTGAATCACCGTCGTGTCGGTGGTCAGCCGCGACAGCACTTCGCCAGTCTTCAGGGTCTCGAAGAACTGCGGACTCTGTTGCAGCACATGCGCGTAGACCGCCTGCCGCAAATCGGTGGTCACTCGCTCGCCGATCCAGCTCACCATGTAGAAACGCGCGGCGGTCGCCAGCCCGAGTAGCACCGCGACGAGGAACAACAGAATGAAATGGTCGCGGATCGCCGGCAGTCGATCGTCGAGCAGCTTGTCGGCTGGCGCCGCGAGACCGCCGTCGACCAGCAGTTTCACGGCATAGGGCAGCGCCAGCGTCGCGCCGGCGGCGAGCAGCAGGAACAGCAGGGCCAGAGCGATCTGCCCTCGATAGCGGGCCACGTAAGGCAGCAGCGCACGCAGCGGCCGCAGCTTGCGTGCCGGCAGCGCTCTCTGCGCGCTGCCGTCGCCTAGCGTTGTCCGGGAAGTTTCGCGATTCAGGCGAGCAGTCCGCGCAGCACGCCCCAGGCGCCGCCGAGGGCAAGGGCGCCGAAAGCGAGCATCGAGACCAGGAAGCCCTTGCCGCGTGTCTTCGGATCGCGAGCATAGGCCAAGGCGTACCAGACCCGGCCCAGCAGCCAGGCGCCTCCGAGCACCGTCGCCCAGAGGCTCGACAGGTAGAATGCGCACACCCACAACACCGGCAGGAAAGCGACCGTGTTCTCGAGGGTGTTCATCTGGATCCGATAAGCGATCTCGAATTGCGGGTGACCACTGGTTGCCGGCGCCTGGATGCCGAACTTGATGCGGCAGCGGCCGACATAGGCCGCACAGGCGAACAACAGCAGTGCCGTGGCGAGGGTGACCAGAGCTGGTCCTGGGTAAGCATTCATGAGGTCGATCCGTATCAGGGCAGAGCAGGCAAAGACAGCGGGAAGCCGGGAAGATTCAGGATACCTGACTCCCGAGCAGGAAGTTGCCGATGCGCAGCAGGCGCCGCCGCGCGGCCTCACCGTCGAGACCAGCGCTCAGCGGCCCGGCGGCGACGGCCAGTTCGGCTGCCCGCTCGGGTGTCAGCAGCGCGGCACGCTGGCTGTACTCGATGATCGCCAGTTGTTCTTCGCGCGTCAGGACAAAGGGTGGTGCTTCGCTGCCGAGCCCGCTGCCCGCACTGGCTGGCCGGCGCGCAGCGCCATCGACATGCACCACCAGCGTACCGGCAGCCAGGTCGCCCAGGCGTTTACCCTCGGCATTGAGCAGGCTGGTGACGAAACCGGCAGCGTAGAGCAGCGGCAGGAAATCGACGCTGCGCAGCGTGTTGCGGATGAACGCGGCACTCCAGCCGACGGGGCGACCGTCGTCATGGACGACCGCCAGGCCGCAGGCTTTCTTGCCTGGAGTCTGGCCGTGGCGATACACCTCGAATACGATCGGATACCCCCACTCGAGCAGAAATGCACCGAGCAACAGCAGGCCGGCGCCGAAATCGCCGATTTTCGCGGCGGCAAACACCAGCAGCAGCCAGAGCCCCAGGCGGAGCAGGAAATCGAGAAACCAGGCACGTGCCCGCGCGACCGGCCCGGCCACCCGCAACTCGATCTCGCAGCCTTCGGGTGTGGCGATGCGGCGGAGGCTGTCCAGCGGGGCGGCAAGCGCAACGGTCATCAACGATCGGCGAAGAACAGATCCCGGTAAGCCGCGTACAGCGAAGCGTAGAGCACCGGCAGCAGCACCAGCCAGCCGAGCAGCAGCGGCAGGCTGGCCAGCACCGCGGCAACCAGCACCAGCAGGCCATAGACCAGGAAGGGCAGCAAATTCCGTAGCGCGACGAGAATCCCGGTCCTGATCGCCTGATACGCCGACAGTTCATGAAAGAGCAACAGCGGCGGCGCCAGCCAGACCGCCATGGCCAGTGGCGCAAAGACCAGGATCATGACCAGAAAGGAAACCACGATGGCCCACACGGCGGTGTTCCCGGCGCTGTCGTGAGCAATCGTCGCCAGTGCGGCGACACCGGTGACGGTGGCCACGATGCCGAGTACCACCGCCACCACCAGCAGCGTCAGCAGGTAGAGCAGCCCCACCATCAGCAGACCTCCCGGTTGGCGAGAAAAACCGGCAAACAGGTGCTCGAAGCGGATCCCCTCACCTTCCTCGATGGCCCGGCAACCGATGCTGATGCCTCCGATGAACACCGGAATCAACAGGTTGGCGGCGACATTCAGGAAAGGGATCATGCCGACGATCAGCATCACCGCCATGAAGGCGACAGCGATGCCGATCCAGGTGCCCGGCGCCGTGCGGAACATCTCCCAGCCGCGCAACAGCCACCGATAGCCGCACCCGGCCGGCACCAGCCGGCCCTCGGGAAGAAACGTTCCGAAAGAGCTATCGCTGTAGTCATACAGCCGCGCCGAAGGTGCCTTGTATGGGTTTTCGTCGATCTGCATTGCAGCCCCTGCCGTCAAAATGATGGAAACACGTCTCGTCGCCCCAGTGACCAGACGTTTCGTTGCCCCCTGCGGCAACGAGCACGCGGCGCATACTATAACGCGCCGGCGCGCTTTCTGGCCCAGTAGTGATTGATCAGCGCCACCGGCAGTTCGCGCGCAGCGACATCGAGAATCTCGACGCCGCCGTGGCGCAACAGCGCCACCTGCCGCCGCCGCGCCTGCAGGTATTCGAGGCCGGCAGCGCGCGTCAGCGCCGCGTCGAAATCACTGACCGGCGCTTCGAGCAACTCGTCGAGAACTGCCTCGCGCAGGCTGGCGATGCTCACCGCGTGGCGGCGCCGCAACTGTTCCACTGCCGGCAGCAAGGTATCGTCGTCCTCGTCGCGCAGGTTGGTGACCAGAATTACCAGTGCCCGTTTGCGCAGGCGCTGGCTGAGGGATTCGCAGGCGCACAGGTAATCGGGCACCTGCAGCGACGGTTGCAGGTCGTAGACCGCATTCATCATCGCCTGCAGGGTCGCCAGAGACTTGCGTGGTGGCAGCACGCGCGGCGCGGCGTGGCCAAAGGTCGCCAGTCCGACGGCGTCGCCCTGGTGCAGGGCGACCCAGGCGAGCAGCAGCAGGGCGTTGAGGGTGTGGTCGAAATGCGAAAGCTCGCCATCGCGAGCACGCATCCGGCCACCGCAATCGAGCAGGAAGACAATCTGCTGGTCGCGTTCATCGGCGTATGCCCGCGAGATCAGGCGACCGACGCGGGAGCTGGCTTTCCAGTCGATCTGCCGCGGCGAGTCGTCCTGACGGTAGTCGCGCAACTGCTGGAATTCCATGCCCTCGCCACGCCGCCGGCGCTGCAGGATACCGATCTGCGACAGGCGGTGATCGGTCGCCAGCAGCGTGTAGTGCGCGATGCGTGCGAAATTCGGAAAGACGCGCACCACATCCTGCAGCGCGATGCTCTCGTGCAGCAACCACAGGCGCAGCGGCGACGAGCAGCGCAGGTTGACGCCGTCGAACACCTGCCGACCGCGCTCGCTTACCGAAACCCGGTAGGCGACGCGCAGGTAGCGGTCGGCGGCGATCGTGAAGCGCAGTGGCAAGCCCTCGCTGAGGAAAGCTGCCGGGTGCCTGTCGATCAGCCAGCCGCTAGCCTGCTGCCCTGAATCGCAGCGAAGGTAGAGGCCGATGTTCTGCCAGGTTCCTACCGGCATGGCATGCGACAGATCGCGCTGCACGGTGATGCGGCCGCGACGGCGCCAGGCGCTCAGCGCGTCGGCAGCGGCCAGGCCGAACAGCGTTGCCGCAGTCGCCTGCCAGAGTGCCAGCAGGCTCGGCACGACGGCGACCGCCAGACCCAGCAACAGCCACAGCCCGGCAGCGAGCAGCAGTCTGTGGTCGGGAAGCAGCATTTGACCGTCAGGCCCGCGGCGCCGGCACGCGTTCGAGCAGCGCGCGCAGCAGATCGTCGGCGCTGAGCCCTTCGATCTCGGCCTCGGCGGCCGGCGCCACGCGGTGGCGCAGCGCCGGCAGCGCCACCGCCTTGATGTCGTCGGGCGTGGCGAAACCCCGCCCGGCCATCAGCGCCCGCGCCCGCGCTGCCCGCACCAGCGCGATCGGGCCACGCGGACCAGCGCCGCTGGCCAGCCCCGGCGTTTCACGACTGGCGCGAACAATGGCTACGGCATAAGCGACGACGCGTTCGTCGACGACGACATGCGCCGTCCATTGCTGCAGCCCGACCACCGTTGCCGGCTGGATCAGCGTGGCCACCGCCTCGACATCGAGGTCACCGCCGGTCTTCGCTCTCGTCACCTGCCGGGTCAATGCCACTTCCTCTTCTTCGCTCGGGTAATCGATGCGAATCTTGAACAGAAAACGGTCGAGCTGCGCTTCCGGCAGCGGGTAAGTGCCTTCCTGTTCGATCGGGTTCTGGGTCGCCAGGACCATGAACGGGCGCGGCAAGGGAGAGCTGTTCCCTTCCAGCGTCACCTGTTTTTCCTGCATCGCTTCGAGCAGCGCCGACTGCGTCTTGGCGGGCGCCCGGTTGATCTCGTCGGCGAGCAAGAGATGCGTAAACACCGGCCCCTGGCGAGTGACGAAATTGGCCGTGGCTGCGTCGAACAGCGTGTGACCGACGACATCGGAAGGCATCAGGTCAGGGGTGAACTGGATGCGCCGGGTCTGGCCGCCGAAGGTTCTGGCCAGGACTTTTACCAGCAGCGTCTTGCCGAGACCGGGAACGCCCTCGATGAGCACGTGTGCATCGGCCAGCAGACCGATCAGCACTTCGTCGATCACTGCCTGCTGGCCGATCACCGCCTTGGCCATTTCAGCGCGCAGCGCGCTTAGCAGTTGCCTTGCCTGTTGCAGTTTTTCTGCCGGCAGGACCGGCGCGGGGGTATTCATGGCGAGGATCTCAGAGTTCACGTTCCAGGTCGCGCAGGGTGCGCAACGCGTCGGTAAAAGCGTGCGGGGTATCGGCCCGGCCATCGAGGGCAGCGGCGATGCGCGCCGCCGGCAAACCGGAACGTGCTGCCAGAGCGATCGCCTGCGCCGCAGGCGGGCGTGCAGCGATGCCTGGCTGGCGCAGCGCGAGGCGGCTGCGAAAATGCTCGCGCGCAGGTGCCAGCAGCGCCGCCAGCGCACCCGACCGCCACAGGTAGCGAGCAATGGCCGCCAGGTGTTCACGCAGTTCACGGCGCGCCGGCGGTGCCTCCGGCTGTACCCCCCCGAAGCGCGGAATGATGCGCCATAGCCAGAGGACGAGCAACATTGCCGCAGCGATGCACGCGGCCCCGGCGTTCTCCAGCAGCCAGTCCAGCAGGCTCGGCATCTGCAGGCGCGACAGCAACAGAACCTGCGGTGGTGACGAGCGGTCATGCTCGCTGAGCAGCGTCCAGTAGAATTCGGCATGGTCCATCACGCCGATGCGCCGATTGCTCAACATCTGGTCGAGCCCGCTGGCGATCGTCAGATGCCCATGGCCGATGTGGAAATGCAGGATCTGTTCACCGCCACCATTTGCACCCTCGCCAGCCGACCAGTCCGGCTGTCGCCCGCCGGCCTCGAGTCGCGGCCCTCTGGCGTCGATCCGCAGCGGCCGGAGCATGCCAGGCAGCGTCACTTCCAGCACCTCCGGCCACTCGCGTGGCGCCTGCGGTGACGGCTCGAAGTACCGCACCCCGAGGTGGTCGAGCAGCGGATCGGCGACGTCACGATATTCGGCGACGGCGATCAGGTATCCGCCGTCCTCGACCCAGGCGAGCAGGCGACGCAGTCGCTCGGGGGGGCAAGTGATGCGCGCGCTGGCGGTCGAGAAACAGCGTGCCACCGGCCGGCAGCCGGTCGAGGATGCGCGCGTCCGATTGCCGCGTCAGCTTGCCGCCCATGCGCGCGGTGAAACGTTCGAGTGCCAGGTAGGGATTGCGCCGGGCCTCGGCCTGCGGCGCTTCGCGGCGATGTTGCGGGACATATTCGAGATGGGTGACCAGCCAGCCAGCCAGCAGCGTCAGCCCGACGAGGGCGAAGAGTACGAGGAGCGAGGCCTTGTTGTGGCGGCGCGTCATGGCCGTGCCTGCGGCTTGCCGAACAGGAGATCCCAGCCTGCCAGCAGTTCCTCGACGCGCTCGACCGGGATCGACAGGCGACCATAGGCCGCCAGCCGCCAGGTCTCGACGAGCACGTTGAAACGGCGATCGAGCGCCTCGGGGACTCGCCCGGCGATGCGGCTCAGGCAGTCGTTTTCGGTGTCACCGGCGGCAAAGTCGATCTGGCGCTGATGCATCAGAGCGACCAATGCACCGCGATAGAGCAGGCTCAAGGCCTCGACGCTGTCACCCCGGTCCAGCGCCGCATGCGCTGCCGCCGCCACATCTGCCGGCAGGGACGCCGGACGCAGGTCGAGACCGAACAGGAACTCCGGTGCCGCTGGCGCCACGCGTGCGCGCGATCCGGCCTGCCGGTAGCGCAGCACCAGGAAAATGGCCGCCGCCAGACCGAGACCGGCGAAGACCCAGAGCAGGCCCCTGAGCATCTCGGAGAACCATTCGATTGCTTTGAACAAGACCTTGATCCAGTCGCCCCCAGGCTCGTCGACGGGCGAGTCCGACTGCCGCCAGCGCCAACTCCAGTCTTCCCGGTCCTGCCCGAACACCGGGTCGGTGAGCACCGCATCGATCGCCTGCCTGGCCACGCTCGGCGGTTGCGGTGCTTCTTCGGCTTGTACGGGCTTGAGCAGCGGCAGCCACACGGCCAGCACCAGGAGAACCAGCAAGGACGACGCCAGAGGAGTCGCAGACTGCCGCGCGGCGAGGCGGCGAAAAGCCAGTTCGATATCCCAGGCTTCGAGTTCGCTGCGCCGGTTCAGGTAGAGGGAAAACCCCGAAGCCACGTAAAGCGGCTCGACCACCGTTTCGGCAAGCATGAACACCAGATTACCGGCGAAATACCCGGCAGTCGAGCGATCGCCGCCAAACCACTGCCAGAGCGACAGGTCCTGGCCATCCCCCGGCACCAGCGCCAGCAGGGTGATCACGATCGAGACCAGGAGAATCGTCGACATATTGGCGCAAAAGAAGGTCAGCCAGACGGCGTGGCCCCGGCAGCGCCGCGACAACAGCCGGAAACGCGCCCGCGCGTCGGCGCCGGTCTGCCCCTCGAGCTGCCACACCGGCAGCAGCAGCGAGCGTGCCAGGCTGCAGCGGCGCAGCGTCAGGCCGGAGAGCACGCCCGGCCCGCGCAACACACGCGGCAACTCGCGCAGCAGGTCGCGCACGCGGCACTCGTCGCCAAAGACCGAACGGCTGAAGACGAACAGCAGCACCCGGTCGAACAGCGGCTTCAGCCACCACAGGACGAGTATCGCGTATTCTGGCCACGGCCACATGACCAACAGAATGACGATGCCGGCCGGCCAGTAGGTCGCAAACCAGGCACGGTAGACCGGCGCGGCCCAGTTGCGCAGCAGCGCCGGCCCGAGATCCAGCGCCTCCCAGGGGCTGCGCCGGCGCAGCCTGACGGTGATCTGCTCAAGCTGCACGGGATCGACGTCCGGCCAGCAACAGATAGGCGCTGGTGAGCAGCCAGAAAGTGCTGCCGACCGCGATCTTGATCTCCAGCGGAACGCCACGCAGAGGCGACCAGAAAGCCTCGATGAAGGCGGCGAAGAAGGTCAGCGCCGCGGCCCCATAAAGCAGCTTCACCGCGACGCGGCCGTTCTCCTGCAAAGCCGCCAGGCGTGACCGCTGGCCTGGTGCCAGCAGCGCCATCCCGAGCTTCAGTCCGGCAGCACCGGCGAGCACCGCGCCGATCAATTCGAAAGCGCTGTGGCCGGCGACAAAGCCCCAGAAAGTCTCCCCCAGGCCGACCTGCGTCAGGTGACCGGCAATCGCCCCGATGTAGAGACCGTTGTAGAGCAGGTAGAACACCGAGCCGAGACCAAATGCGATGCCGCCGGCGAAGGCCTGGAAATCGATGCGCACATTGTTGGCAATGTAGAAAGCCCACATCGCCCACTCGCTCGACGCCGCACGCGGCCGGCCCAGATGTGCTGCCGCTGGCGAGTACATCTCCTCGATCTCGCTGACGGTATCCGGTGAGAGCAGCAGGAAAGCGGCGTCAGGCCAGACCTGAATGGCCATCAGCATCGCCAGTAGCGGCCCCAGCAGGAGCAGCATGGCGGCGACAACGACTCGCCACTCGCCGCGCACCAGCGCCGGCAAGTCAGCGGCGACGAAGCGCCGCAGCGCGCCACCCTCGGGCCTGGCGGCGCCATAGATGCGCTGGTGGACAGCCAGCACACGCCGCTGCAGATCCTCGGTCAGCGCCGCCGAGTAATTCCGGTCGCGCACCAGCGCCAGGTCATGGCACAGGCGGCGGAAGCGCTGCGGCAAGCCGACAGCGTCGATCGCCAGCACCTCCGGCGCGGCAGCGACAGGCCTCTGCGCCGACGCCAGCCAGCGGTCCCAGGCTTGCCATTCCGCCTGCCGGCGAGCGATGTATTGGCGTTCCTTCACGAGGCAGCGCGCAATCAGTGTGCAGTCAGAGTCATCAGGATGTCGGCGTACCAGGCGCAATTGAGGCCCAGCGCTTCATCGAGCTTGCGGTCGCGGCCGCCGACGTCGAGCCGTGCCGAATGGATGCCGAGCAGCAGCCACGGCAGATCGCCACGCATCGGATCCTGGCCGTAGGTACGCATGACCACCGGTGCGCCACTGCTGCCGCGGTGGGTGCGCGCATCGGTCAGGAAGTACCCTTCGCCCTTGAAGCGCAGGCCGAATGACGACGACAGCACCGCTTGCCGCACCACCGGCATGTGGTGCAGGGTGTCGTGGAAGCCGAGCGGAAAACCGACCACCAGCAGCGAGCTGCCGACCTCGACGGCGTCGACACCGCCGGGTAGATGCGCAGGGGTGAAAGCACGATAGAGCGTCGCTGCCGGCAGGGCGCTGCGGTCGATTTCGATCACCGCCACGTCGATGTCCCCAGCCGTGTCCAACCCCTGCCGCCAGAGGCTTTTTCCCCCCCGTTGTACAGCGGAATCGAAAACCTCGTCGACTCGGCCAGGTTGTCCGGGTCGATGTGCAACTCGATCTCGATGCGGTTGGGAAAATGCCGGCTCGGCTTGTCGAGCAGCACATGCCTGCTGGTCACCAGAAACAGCCGCTGGCCGCGCGCGAAGAAAAAACCACTCGCGTTGGTCAGTGGCCGCTGCTGTTCGAAAGTGCAGATGCGCGCGGCAGAGAGAAGAATGCTGTCAAGCATGGCACATGAAATCGTGAGTCGCATACGCGACTTTCACATTAACCCGAGCGGCACGCCTATGCACCTTCGGCGAAGCCTACTTCTTGTTCTCGCCTTGCGGACTGACCGGCGCGGCATCCTGCTTCGGAGCATCGCCGAGCACCGTTTTCAGCGGGCAGATCGAAAACGCCGGGCATTTCTTGCAACCGGCGACAATGGCGATTGGGCACAAAGTCATGGCAACTCTCCTTGAGGGTGGGAACCGCCCCTAGCATACAACGCTTTAAGTCGGGTAGGTCGGGTTAGCGCAGCGTAACCCGACATCCCAACGGAGCTACTCCTCGCCGATTCCCACAAGGTCCACCGCATTCCGCCCCCAATCGGCCGCATAGATTCCGGCTTCGACAAATCGCCGGAAACTCGAATACGGCCAGTCGATTGCCGCTGCGACCCATCCATGCTTGACCGGGTTGTAATGGATGTAATCGATGTGGCGCGCGCAATCATTCTCGTCGCGCAAGCGGTGTTCCCAATAACGGTGCTGCCACAAAGCCTGCTCGTTTCTCGCCGCGCGAGATGGGCCGGGAGCGGTGCGCAAATCAGGGGCGCAATGTTTGGTGAACCAGGTCTTGATCAGCCGCCAGCGCGTCGCGAAATCGGCGTCGCTAGGTGGCAGCGTCCACATGCAGTGCAGGTGGTCGGGCAAGACCACCATCGCATCGATCTCGAATGGGCGAGTCCTGCGCACCGCCCGGAAGGCGTCACGCAAGACCTCCACCGCTTCGGGCGACGCGAGAATTGGGCGACGCCCTTCGGTCACCACAGTGAAGAAGAATGTGCCACCGGGGGTAAAGGCGCGGCGATATTGCATGCCTGGAGTGTCGGGTTACGCTGCGCTAACCCGACCTACAGAGGCAACGGTAACCACGGAGGCGTTAGCCATTCTTCAACTCCATTTGCAGATCAGTCGCGTAGGTCGGGTTAGCGCAGCGTAACCCGACACCTCAACTTTACAGCATATGCTCGAGAAAAGCGCGCGTACGCGGATGCTCCGGACTCGCGAACATTTCGCCCGCCGGACGCGCCTCGACGATCTCGCCTTCGTCCATGAAGACGACGCTGGTCGACACCTCGCGGGCGAAAGCCATTTCGTGGGTGACCACGAGCATCGTCATGCGCTCTTCGGCGAGCTGGCGCATGCTGCGCAGGACTTCGCCGGTGAGTTCGGGGTCGAGCGCCGAGGTCGGTTCGTCGAAAAGCATGATGTCGGGTTGCATGGCCAGCGCGCGGGCGATGGCAACGCGCTGTTTCTGGCCGCCGGAAAGGCGTGACGGATAGCTGTCGCGTTTGTCGAGCAGACCGACCTTGCGCAGCAATTCCTCGGCCTGGGGGATGATCGCCGCGCGCGCCAGACCCTTGACGGTGATCGGCGCTTCGATGATGTTCTGCAGCACGGTGAGGTGCGGAAACAGGTTGAACTGCTGGAAAACCATCCCCATCTTGCGGCAGATGCGGCGCAGCTCGGTATCCGGCGCGTAGCGGCAGACGCCGGCGGCGTCGGTACTCACCAGCGTTTCGCCCGCGATCGCGACGGCGCCGGAATCGATGGTTTCGAGATGGTTGAGGCAGCGTAGAAAGGTGCTCTTGCCAGACCCTGACGGGCCGATGACCGCGACGACGTCGCCCCGGTCGATTTCCAGCGAGACGCCCTTGAGGACTTCGACGACGCCAAAGCACTTGCGGATGCTGCGCGCCAGGATCATCGGCGCTACGCCGGGCAAGTCATTCGTCGTAGACGGCATGTCGCTTTTCCAGGTAGTTGAATCCCCAGGTCAGGAGCAGCGTCATCAACAGGTAGAAGGCGGCGGCGACGACGAAGGGCATGGTCGTGAAATCGCGCTGGACGATCCCCCGCGCGGCACGCAAGAGGTCGTTCATCGCCAGCACATAGATCAACGAGGTGTCCTTGACCAGGGTGATGGTTTCGTTGCTCATCGGCGGCAGGATGCGCTTCACCACCTGCGGCAGGACGATGCGGCGCATGGTCTGGCCGTAGGTGAGGCCGAGCACCCTGGCCGCCTCGTATTGCCCGCGCTCGATCGACTGGATGCCGGCGCGAAAGATTTCGGCAAAATAAGCGGCGTAATTGAGGACGAAAGCGACGATCGCCGCCGGAAAATCCGGCAAGCGCACGCCGATCACCGGCACGAAGGGCAAGGCAAAGTAGATGAACAGCATCTGCAGCATCAGCGGCGTGCCACGCATCAGCCAGATATAGCCATTGACGATGCCGCTCGCAACGCGAAAGCGCGAGACGCGCAGCAGCGCCAGGACGAGCCCGAGCGGCACCGAGAGCAGCAACGTCAGCAGGAAGACCTGCAGCGTCACAGCCGTCCCCGCGAGCAGCGGGCCGAGAATCTGGATTACGTAGTCCATGGGGTCAGCCTGGTCAGCCGGAAGGCACAGCGCTTGCCGGCAAGCTGCGTTTCACGGTTTCTTGCCGGGCACGCCCTTCCGATCGGCAAGAAACGGAATTCACTTGACGATGTTCTTGCCGAACCACTCGCTGGAAATGCGGGCAGCGGCACCGTCCTTCTTCATTTCGTCGATGGTCTTTTGCAGTTTGCCGAGCAACTCGGTGTCGTCCTTGCGGACACCGACGCCATACTCCTCGGTGCCGAAATGGTCTTCGAGAACGAGGTATTCGCCGGGTTTCTTGGCCAGGTAGTAGCGACCGACGACTTCGTCCACAACCAGTGCGTCGAGGCGTCCGGTCGAGAGGTCCATCAGCGCAGTGACGTTGTCACCGTACTTCCTGACTTCCTTGATCGATTTGGCGACGCCATCCTTCTCGACCGCTTCGACCGCGCTGCTGCCTTCCTGCAGTCCGACGACCTTGCCGGCCAGGTCAGCCTTGTTCTTGACCGGCGACTTGGTGGTGACCACGACGATCTGCCGGTTTTCCAGGTAAGGCGTGGTAAAGGCGATCTTTTCCTTGCGCTGCTCGGTGATCGTCAGGCCGTTCCACAGGGCGTCGACGCGCTTGCCGTTGAGTTCGGCCTCCTTGGCGTTCCAGTCGATCGGCTTGAACTCGACCTCGGCACCGAGGCGCCTGGCTGCTTCACGCGCGAGGTCGATGTCGAAACCGACCAGCTTGTTCTCCTTGTCGCGGAAACCCATCGGCGGGAAGTTGTCGTCGAGGCCGACGACGATTCTGGTGACCGCAACCGGCTGGGCGGCCGCCTGCGACTTCGGCGCCTCCTGCTTGCCACAGCCAATGAGCAGGACGCTGGTAGCCAGCGCGCCGAGCAGCAATGAAATTTTCATACGATTTACCCTGATTGAATGAACATGAAGAAGCACGAGAACGCCTGTTGTCCGGCAGCCGACCGACTTTTTTGAGCGTGGCGAGAACAAATATCGAACAGGCCGCGATTATCCCGGAAAATGAGCCCCTCAAGCCTTTTTCCCCAGCAAAACACTTCCCCCCGAAAGCCCATTCCCATGCGTTCTCCCCCTCTCGCCGGCCTGCGTGTACTCGACCTGACACGACTCTTGCCGGGGCCTCTGGCCAGCATGCACCTCGCCGACCTCGGCGCCGACGTGATCAAGATCGAAGATACCGGCGCCGGTGACTACGCGCGCAGCGCCGGTGCGGTGCACGGCAACATCAGCTACTTTCAGCTTGTGAACCGCAACAAGCGCAGCTTGGCCGCATGGACGGCGCTATTCGAGCGCGTCGATTGCTGCGTCACGCCGGTGCTGCGTTTCGAGGAGAGCCTGCAGAACGAACAGTTGCAGGCGTCAAGCAGTTCGCACCGCCGTACCAGATCAGCGAACTGCCTTTTGAAGCCCGTCTGCCGCCACCGGGTGCCGGCGAGCACCGCGAGGAGATTCTGCGCGAGAGCGGTTTCAGCGCCGACGAGATCGCCGGCTTGCGCGCGCAGAAGGTGATCTGAGAGGCATCCCTTTCAAGGTGTTTTGACTTTGGCGTCGCGGAGGACGCGGGCGGTGGAGAGGTGTTTGCGAACCACAGCGGCATCGACATCAGGCTTGGACTGATCCTTCTTGGGGCCGCGCTTGCAGGTGGCCACACGGCGCGGGGAGACTTGGCTGGCCAGAGGCAGGAGATACTGGGCGACGCGCTCTGGCGTGGCCTCGGACCAGAGGTGCCACTCAGGCGCGGGCAAGGCGATCAGCATGCCTGGGTAATCACGGGCGACCTGGACGGCCAGGGGGTCGGTGGACACGTCGAGCTCGAGCGGTTTCTCTTGATGCGCCTGTTCGACGCAGCGCTTGAGGAGCGATAGCGCGTTGTAGGCCAGCCCCGCTGTGGCAAAGCCGAGACGCTGCGCGGGGATGGCCCAGGCTGCGGATTTCACGGTTGAGTACCGATTCGATCCGGCCCAATAGTCCTTCAGCCCATCCTCTCTGTTGCTCAAGCCTGGGATGACGGCTGTGTTCGCGCACGATGAAGCATGCCTTCACTTCCTCCCAGCCTTGCAGCAGGGTCTGGGTACAGAAATGGCGATCTGCAATCCACCACTCACCTGGGCGAGCGCCCGCCACCCAAGTGGCCGCGGCCGTGCGCTCGCTCTCGTGCGCGTCCTCGCAGGCGACGATGTCCGTCACCAGTCCGGTGTCGGGATCGAAAACCACCCGCGTGTGGCCCAGCAGGGCCGCTCCCCGCTCGGCGCGCAGTGGCGCCAGACGCTTCTCGCTGGCCGGAACGGGGCTTGCCGTCCACAATCCGCAGCGACCAGCCCGGCAGGCTCTCGCTCTGGCCCACCGCCGCGATCACCGGCCGCAGACGAGTGGCGCTGCCTTGCACCAGGGCGCGCAGCACCGGCGGCGCGGTGTGATTCACCTGTGCGTACAGCGCGGCGAGTGACAGCGGCGGATCTTCCTCCAGCCAGAAGACGAGACTACGCTTTAACTATCGGTTTTTGTTAAACAGGCGGCCAGGCCTGCCGCCGCGCTGGCGCGCCTGGAGTTCTGGAGGAAGGCGTTACGTTCGGCGACCTGCGCTTGCCACTGCGCCAGCTTGTCCTCTCACCGCCGCTCCTCGCGCACCCACACGGTTTCGTTCCGGCGCACGATCAGGCGCTTGTCGTCGTGCTCCACCTCGCACAGAGGCGCATCGAAGAGATCCGTCTGCAGCACGCCCTCCTGGGGCAGCAATTCCCATACCTTGGCGCCCTTGGTGTTGCAGTTATGCACCCACACGCCCCTAGGAACCAGGAAAAAGGTGTTGAATCCTTCCACTTCCAGGTTGTAAACACAGGATTTCTCATTGAAGGGTGTGACATTGTGGACAAAAACTTCAATGTTACGGTAACTCTCCAGGGCATCGCCCGCTTGCAGTTCACTCACCGGGACCCAGCCCTTGCCTTTCACCCAGAAGGGATGCTCCGCCGTGGCGATGATCGGCTCAGACTCGTAGTAGTTGCCCTCTTCGTTAATCCCATCTGTCCAAACTATATAGTTCGGAACATCTTCCCGATAGATGTTCCGAATCACTTTGCGGTAGGCCATCTCGCCGGTCTTTTCGCAACGGGAGAGCACCATCTGACCCTCGCCAATGTATTGGATCTCCTGGTATTCGCCATTTTCGACGATGATTTCTGTCTCGCCATAAAAACCCGTCATCTCCAAGTCAGTCCGTCGTGTCACCTTGAAGCCGTCCTCCCGCATAAAGACGCGTTCAACATCGTCCAGGGCTGTGATCTTCTTTAGCATTTCCTGGTTGAGTTTTTTTGCCGGAGAACTGTTCACTCAACTCGCTCCGGAGACGCTCCAGCGGTGTTGTCGGATGCCAGCTTGCGAACAGAGCAATGTCTTTCTCGTGCTTCAAGGCCACTTTCGCGCCCTCGAGCAGATGCTCTTTGAGCATATACGCTTCCTCGACTTGCAATTTCAGGGACAGCTTGGCATCGAGCATCGTGCCCAGCTCGGCCATTTTGCCCTGGAACCACCGTTCCACTTCCTCAAGCGTCATGGAGCGCGCAGAGGGTGTGGTGAACTTGAGCAACTTGCCCACGAGGACCTCGGATTTGGCGAGGATCTCGGTGAGATTGTCGTGACCTAGATTACTGCTTCTCGCTTCCGCCGCCCGCGCCGCCGTCTTCGCCAGCACCTTGTTCGCCATAGAGATGAGTAGCGGGTAAGTAATCAGCGCTGTAAGGATCTGAGTACGGTCACTGATGGCTGCGATTGTTCTAACCCAAAACCCTGCGTACTCGTCGTCTTGTTCTTTCATTCCATTTCCTCCGTGTGTTTATGAGCCTAACGAATAGCGTTTATCTGCCGCGCCGACAGCGCCCGCACCGGGGGCACTCAATGAAAGCACGATGCTCCCTTACTTCAGCACGTACCGTGCCAACGGAGATAACTTTTCCGAGAAACGCAAGTGCTTGCTTCATATGTGAAAGTCGCGTATGCGACTCACGAATCTTGCCCTGAGCCTTGTCGAAGGGCTCCTCCCCCCTCGCGGGGGCGAAGACGGGGTTTCGCGGAGCACTGCTCCGCGCCGCGGCAGCCGGCCCCGCGATGCAGCGCGGGCCGTGGGAGGGGTCGGGGGGCGAGATGGGGGAATTCGCGGAGCATGGTATGCTCTGCGCCCATCGAACGATTCCGGCGTACCAGCCGGAATGCGCCCTGCAGGGGAGGGAAACGGTCATGACTTTCATGATCGGAGGGGCCTGGAAAAGTCATGACCGTTAGATTATTTACCAGGCAGACAGAGGCGTCTTCTGTCGGCACCGAGTCCCACCAGGGCAATTCCGAAAAGGAAGAGTGTCCCAGGTTCCGGGACGACTTGTCGCAGGTTCCAGCCAATCGCGTCAAGAGCGCGGATGTCGTTGGCCGATATTGCCAGAAGCTCACCTCTTCCCGCCGTCGGGTCCATCATGCCAAGGCCCAGGTTGTCCTTCCAGTGGCTTGCCTGACTCCCGTCGCCGAAATTCACGCCGGTCGAGAACAGGGGCCCAACCGTCGTTCCGCCGTCGAGCGAAAAATACTTGGCTCGGTTGTCTGCCGTCCAGTCGATGACGTTGCTCAGGTCGCTCAAGGCCGAATAGCGGAACAGGTCCAGGCCCGACACGTAGGTGAATTGATGGTCGGAAAACGGCCCGTTGACCGGTGGGGAGTTAATGTCGAGAACGTCGACACCGCTGATGAAGCCGAGCGCGTGCCCGATTTCATGCGTTGCAACACCAACGAAATCGAATGCGCCGGCGCTGATTCCGTCGGTCGGGTCAAAATCAAAAGTGAAGGCCCCGGTGTTGAAGCGAATACTGGCGTCACAGATGGTTGCGCAGGCGCCAACGACTGCACCGGTCGGCGTGAGGCCAAGTGCCTTGGCTTCGGCGTTGGTGATGCGAATCGTCCTATTGTTGGCGTCACCGTCGTTGTCGACATAGGGTATCGCGCTGCCCGAGCCATTCGGATTGTTCGACGTCCGATTGAGGAGCATGCCGAAGCTGCTGCCGGCCGGGAGATTCGCAACCGCCGTGGCATCGTCGGTGGATGTTGCGTCGGCGGTCAGGGCGGCCTTGAACGAATTCACTCCGTCAAAGCTGAAATTCGATCTCGCCGAACTGGTCGAGCCGAGGATTCCGGCGCCCAAACTGGCTGTTCCTACCGTCATATCCAGGATGACGTTGTCGCTGAATATCGACGACCAGCGGGTGGCGGCGGCCTGGAATCCCTGTTGAACCTGGAGCGATGTGCCCGCTGTGTAGGTAAAATTGAAGAGGGGTCCCGCAACCGCCGGCGCTGTGGCAACCGAAAAAGCAACCCCAGAAATCAATTGATAAATCACGGTTTTTCGCATCGGTTTTCTCCCAAAAAGGAAATTGAAAAATCAGAATTGGGAGACACTCCTGTGCCTCCCGCTTAACGCATAGCCAGTCCGCACCTCTTACGAGTCCAGCTTCAGCGGACAGGTACTTGCCAATTCTCCTGCTCCCCTATCTCGTCGTCCGACCGCTGGTCGGGAGATGGATAGCGGTACTCCCCGAAAGCACGTGTACAGCCAATGATCGACGCTCCCTTACTCAGCACGTACCGTGCCAGAGAAGATGACTTTTCCGAGAAACGCAAGTGCTTGCTTCATTGGATGATTCACCAGGCAGATAGAGCACAGGCGCCGGATTTCCGACACCGCTCGTCTTACAACCAGCGGATCTTCGATGACGGAGGGGAGCGAACAGAAGGCGGGCCGGACCGACCTCGACTGTATACGCGGCCTCCGCCGACGGACTTCAGCCACAGTCACAGCCGCCGCAGCCCCCATCGCCCCCATCGTCGCTACCGTCGGAGTCGCCTCCCAAGGAGGAAATGAGCCAGGCCATAACGGCGATGATGGTGATGACGGTAATAGCGATGCCGATGAAGTTGATGGCAGCGCTGCCGATGAAGTGGAACATGGCGGCGCCGAGCACCAGGATAGTCCCGGTCAGGGCGATGGATGGGAGCGCGGCGGCTGTTCCTGTGGCCAAGGCGCCGACGAGCAGGCCACTTACCAGCAGCAACCCACGTCGACCTGGCAGAAGCGGACGTGGCAGCACCAGATGCCGGCTCAGGTCGACCCGCCTGATCCGCCCCGGGTTCGCGAAGCGCTCGCGACTCGCAGGCCAGAAGTCGAGCGGCGACGGACCGAACCAGCGTTCGTAAGCGGCCAGGGTGCGCGCGTACTGCTCGCGGTAACGCCGCTTCTCGGCCTGTCCGCCGCGGGTCGGCCCATGATGCAGGACGATGCCGAGAACTTGTGTGCAAAACTGCTGCCAGTAGTCGCGCGTATGGATGAGGTGCTGGTGCCAGACTTTGTCGACCTCTTGGCTCGGCGTCAAGGGGTAGGCGGCGAGTCAGGTCGATACCGTCTTCCGGGTTTTCGAGGGAATGGGCGGACAGCCGCTGCCAAAGGGCTATCGCCTCCACGGACCAGTCAGTAGATTCAGTCATCGTCGCTCCTTTCGTGGAGATATGTGCAGCGGCCATTTCTTGCGTGGCGTGAGCTGCCGCGGAGGGAACCCTTGTTTTGCTATTCACTGGCGTCGGACATCGGATACCAGTTCGACTCGGCGAAGGTCACGCCGCAGTTTTCGCCGACCTGCGGGCCGGTTTCGTGCCGCAACTTCTGCACGCGTAGTACCTGAGCGCCAATGGCAATTTGATAATCGGCGATCTCGCCGAGGAAGGCACGGCGGCGTGCGACGCCACGCAGACCATCTTCGGAAACGAAATCCACATCCGTTGGGCGCACCGCCAGCACGGCTTCACCGGCGCCGACCAGTTCCGCCGGGGCGTCTCCCGCCACAGCCAGCGGCATCGGCACATCGCCAACCCAGATGCCGCCGCCGGAAAAACCCACGCGCAGAAAGCTAGATAGCCCGATGAAGCCGAATACGAAGCGATTGGCCGGATGGTAATAGACCTCCATCGGGCTGCCGACCTGCTGCAGCACGCCGTTTTTCATGACCAGTATGCGATCCGACAAGGCCATCGCCTCGGACTGATCGTGCGTGACGTAGAGCATGGAAAACCCCAGCCGACGCTGGATATCCTTGATCTCGAAGCGCATCTCCTCGCGAAAATGCGGATCAAGGCTGGAGAGCGGCTCGTCGAGCAGCATTACCGCCGGCTCGATGACCAGCGCACGCGCCAGCGCCACGCGCTGTTTGCCGCCACCGGAAAGCTCGTCGGGGCGGGAGGTAGCGACATCGAGAAGATGGGTATGCGTCAGCGCCGCACGCACGCGGCGCTCGATTTCGGCGGCGGGCAGCTTCCTGACGCGCAAGGGGAAGGTGACGTTTTCATGAACGGACAGGTGCGGCCAGACGGCAAACGCCTGGAAGACCATGCCGAAATCGCGTTTTTCCGGTGGCAGATAAGCGGTTCCAGATAAGTCCCCCGCTTTATGCCTGTATACTTGCCACCCCCACCTTCCGGAAGCCTCGCGATGTCCCGCACAGCCAAGACCCTAGCCCTCACTGAGGAAGAACGCCGCCAGTTGACGCAGATCGACGAGCGCGGCAGCGACTGGCGCGAACGCCGGCGAGCGCGGACCGTACTCCTCCTCGACAAGGGGCTGTCGATCAGCGCCGTAGTGACCGCGCAGAAAATTCATAAAGAGACCGTGGCCTGCCACCGGGATGCTTGGCTGGCACGAGGGGTCACCGGGCTGCGCGACCTGCCGCGCAGCGGCGCACCTCGCAAGCTATCGGAAACGCATAAGCAGGTGCTCTGCGCTTGGGCGACGGCTGAGGCCTGTACGGCACCTCAGTTGAGGAACCGGCTGTTAGAGGAGCATGGCGTACAGGTGTCGGTGTGGCTGGTGCAAAGCGCGTTGACAGAGAAAGGCTACGTCTGGAAAAGGACCCGTCATAGTCTAAAAAAAAACGGGACGAAATGAAATTCCGGGAAGCCCAGGCAGAAATAGAGCAATTGGTTGAAAAATCAAGGACTGGCGAAACCAATTTGGCATATGTGGACGAGGCCGGCTTTGCACAGGCGCAACCCAACCGGACGGCGTGGACCGAAAAGGGAGAGGTTCACCTCATTACGGCCGAGCGCGGAAAGCGCTTGAATGTGCTCGGTGCGTTGATCTCGAACGGGACGTTGTTCACCGCCAAGTTCTGGGAGACCACGACCGCGGCTGCTTTTGGTGGCTTCCTCGGTCTCCTTCTGGAATGCAGCGGAAAGCCTCTGACGGTCATCCTGGACAATGCGTCGATCCACAAGGCAAAGGAAATCCAGCCTCTGCTGGCTTTACTGAAGGGCAAGGGCCTGACGCTTTACTTCCTGCCGCCTTACAGCCCGGAGTTGAACCGCATCGAGAAGCTCTGGCACAAGATGAAGTACGAGTGGATGGCGTTCAAAGCCAGGAGCGCCGCTCTCCTGGAGGCCGACGTCACAGAAATTCTGGACGGCTTCGGATCTAAATATCGGATGACTTTTTGCTGAGCGCTTAGTAGTTGCGTTTCTTTGACGAGAGTAATCTGTCGCCGGCCTCGATTTCGCCCTCGTCAATATCCTCGAAGCCGGCCACCATGCGCAAGGTCGTGGTCTTGCCGCAGCCCGACGGCCCCAGCAAGGCGACATACTCACCAGGCGCGACTTCGAGGTCAAGGCCGGAGACGGCGACCACATGGCCGAAACGCTTGCCGATCTGGCGTAGCTTGAGAGATGACATGGCGTTCCCTACGGGCTGACTTTGAAGAAGCGCTTGATCACCACTTCGGCAGTGACGATGATGATCAGCGCGATTCCGGCCATGGCTGCCGAGTACACCGTTTCGCCGTCCTCGTTCAAGGTATAGATCGCGACACCGATGGTGCGACTGGTCGGGCCGTAGAGCAGCACCGAGACCGTCAGTTCGCGCAAGGCGGGCAAGAATATGAGGAAAAACGCCGCCACCATGCCGGGGCGCACGAGGGGAATGACGATATCCCGCAGTGCCTGCCACAGGGTGGCGCCAGAGGCGCGCGCGGCTTCCACGAGCGAATCGTGCACCTGCTCCAGAGGGCATCAAAGGGGTCAGGCTCGAATAGCGTGCCGCAGAGAAACGGGTCTGACCCCAAGGCAGACGAGCACCCTCGCAAACCATCGCCGTACGTGAACATCAGAACATCAAATCGGGTGATCACACTCAGCCAGCAATACTTCCGACCGATAATAATCTGCCACTGGATGGTTAAAACTTTAAACTTGCAAAGGCTCTGTCAACAATTGTCAAGCGCTCCAGATTAAACAATGCCTCCCCTGAAGATATGGTTATGATGTCACCTTCGTGCCGTGCTAAAGATTTGTTAGGCGACTAGTGGCGGACGACGGTGCCTAGCAGTTCCCGCTACTGACGCGAAGCCGATTAGCATAAGGTATATCGTAGCGGGTTCAGGGATTGAACTGGGAGTGCCCTCAAAAATTAACCTACCGTCCAAGCTGTAACCCACTGGCGAAGACGATAGTTTAGGGTTGTGCAAGACGACATCAAGCGAATTCACTTGGAAAACGACCCGCGTAATCTCATAGTCAAAAAAACTTTGAACCACCGACACCGAACAATTGAAATTCACGTTGAGCCTCACCACCACCGCAGCAAGGACCAGGGACGAAGCGGTGCATGAAACTAAAGTAGTCGTTGACTCCATCAGTGAGCTTTGCAGTAAAGTTTAAGAAGTCCGGATCACTTGCAGCGTCTGCGCTAAAGGATCCACTTGAATGACCCGCCCCAAAGGTTAAATCTTCGAATAACTTGATACCACCCTGGAATGGCTGCTCCCCTATCTCCACAAAGAGCTTAAGGCCTGTATTACCCGCGCCAGTATCAAAAAAAACTTGCGACACCGGCAGCCGAAAACGGAATATTAACCAACTCGCTTGACGTCGGGAGTGCTCGGACTGGGCCAAGTAGTGTAGCTAAAAATAGGAAAATACCCACTCTACTAATTACTCTTCCCAAAACTGAGTTTCCAGTGATCAAAGTCACCATTGCTATTTCTCCTTTAAGAAAAAGGCGGCTGAGTGCGCAGCCGCAACGCCTAACGCTTGAATTCACCGGCGTCGGGACGAGGCGCTGCCGAAGAGCCAAAGCCGCTGCAGCGGCGTCTGGTGGAATGAGAAGTTGGACGTGGAACCAGCAAAAGCCTCCCGCTCGTGTGGCGAGCCGATGCGGCCACGGACTGGCCCGACCCGAAACGCCACGCCGCTAGCGCGCCGACCGAAAGCGCTAGCACTTCGCACCCCAGTGCCTCAAGCCGCAGCGCCCGTACCGGGGGCGGTCAAAGACACCACCATGCTCCCTTACTCAGCACGTACCGTGCCAGCGGAGATGCCGTTTCCGAGCAACGCAAGTGCTTGATTCATTGGATTATTTACCAGGCAGACAGAGCACAGGCGCCGGATTTCCGACACCGCTCGTCTTACAGCCATCGGATCCCCTATGACGGAGGGGAGCGAACCGAAGTCGACCCGGACCGACCTCGACTGTATCCGCGGCCTCCGCCGACGGGCTTTAGCCGCAGCCACAGCCGCAGCCGCCACAGCCCCCATCACTCCCATCGCTCCCATCGTCGCTACCGTCGCTACCGTCGCTACCGTCGCTACCGTCGCTACCGTCGCTACCGTCGCTACCGTCGCTACCGTCGGAGTCGCCTCCCAAGGAGGAACTGAGCCAGCAGATAACGGCGATGACGGCGAGGACCATGGAGTGGAACCACACACTCCCGGTCAGGGCGATGGACGGGAACGCGGCTGCTGTTCCTGTTGCCAAGGCGCCGACGAGCAGGCCACCTACCACCACCAACCGACGCCGGTTTGGCAGACGCGGACGTGGCACGACCAGGTGGCGACACGGGTCGACCCGCCTGATGCGCGCCGGGTTGGCGAAGCGCTCTCGACTCGCAGGCCAGAAGTCGAGCGGAGGTGGACCGAACCAGCGCTCGTAGGTGGCCAGGGTGCGGGCGTATTGCTCGCGGTAACGCCGCTTCTCGGCCTGCCCACCGCGGGTTGGCCCATGATGCAGGGTGATGCCGAGCACTTGTGGGCAAAACTGCTGCCAGTAGTCGCGCGTATGGATGAGGTGCAGGTGCCAGACCTCGTCGACCTCCTGGCTCGGCGTGAAGGGCCCGTCGGCGATACCACAGAGGAAGCAGAAGCGGCGGTACTCGTCGATCGCGCCGCGCGCTCGCTCGATGGTCCAACCCTGCTCGCGCGCCAGGCGGCGAGTCAGGTCGATACCTGTAGTGACGCACAATGATGTCGGCCCAGACTCACAATCAAGGGGGCTTTCTGACGCAAATTAGTTGAGACGGATAGCGGCTCCAGACTCACATTCGGTGATTCTCAAACCACATTACGTGAGACGGACGCACATTATTGAGACGCTCGATCACGTTCGGTGTGCCGACCATCACAGCGGCAGTCCCGCCGCTCGCATCTCCTCGACCAGTTCCGTCGATCGCTGCGGATTCAGCGTGCCGCGCAGCAGTTCGCGGATCTCCACCGGCTTCGCTTCAAACTGTTCGCACAAAGCGCGCACGTCGTATCCGTGTCGCGTCAGTTGGGATTCCAGATCATCAATGCGCCTCGACAGGACCGTCTCCACGATGGCAGCGTCGATTGGTTTCACACCGGCTTCAAAGCCGGCTTCGAAGGCGCGCACCAAGTGCCGCCCGATCTGCAGCGGGGTCTTGAGCCTTGCAGCCAAGAGGGTGGCCGCATCGTCGGTTAGCACTGTGCCGGGCTCGACGCACTCTTCGAGCGAGGCTTTCATCGCCCAGTCGATGTAGTCGCGCTGCCGGTCGCGCAGACCGCCAAACTCGAAGATGGTGGTCCGATCTCCCACCTCCTCCATCTTGGGGCGACGCAGGTCGTTCTTGAGCTTGGGATGCCCGATCAGAACAATCGCCAACTGTCCGCCGCCATCCACAACCAGTTCAAGCAAGCGCTTCAAGGCGGTCAGGGTTTTCGGATGCAGGTCGTGCGCGTCATCTACGAACAGCGCGACCGGCTTCTTGACCTTGCGGAATAGCTCCTGCAGATCCCGCTCGCGCCGCTCCGACTGGCTCGATATCGTGACCGCCTTCTCCGTCGACAGATCGTAGAACAGTGCGGCGATCAGCAAGGGGACGGTAATTTTGGCCTTGTCCAGGGTCAAGGAGCGCGACACGATCACGCGCCCCTCCTTATCGAGGCTGTCGCGCAGGCGCCGCGCCAACGCGGTCTTGCCGGAGCCGATCACGGCGGTCAGCGCGATCAGACGCCCTCCCTGGATCGCGGCTATCAGGTCGCGAATCATCTGCTGGTGATGGTCAGTTTCAAAGGAAACCGCGACACACTACCCATTCCGAAGACTCTCCCGAACAGGTCACCATCGTCCGCCCGGGCCACCCTTTTGCGGGCCGCGCCCTGCAGGTCTTGCGTTGTACACGCCGAAGCAGCGGCCCCTATCTCCTGCTGATCCTGCCGGACCAGAGCCGGTCACTCCTTCCCGCTGAGTGGACCGATTGGGGGGGCACCGACCAGGCTCCCGGCAGTGACGAAACTCGCTTGGCCTCCTTATCAGACTTGCTCCGAACCCGCACTTTGGTTGACGCTCTCCTCCGCCGTCCATCGTCTTCTGAGGAGAATCATCATGCAACTGAGCCTGCCGTTTCTGGAGAACCCGCCGCGCCACCCGGAGGTCTGGGAGGACCTCGACGAGGGGCAGCGCGCCGTCATTGTCGACAAGCTGGCGCAACTGATCGCCAAGACCGAAACGGGAAAGGAGGAAGCCAGCCATGAGTGACCACAGCAAAATCGGTAAGACCCATTTGCAGCGGGCCGCCGTCGTCTATATTCGTCAATCATCTGCCGCTCAGGTTGAGCACAACCGCGAATCCACCGCCCGTCAGTACGCACTCGCCGACCGCGCCGTGGCGCTCGGTTGGGCACGCGATCAGGTCATCGTCATCGACCAGGATCTCGGCCTTTCCGGCGCCAGTGCGGTACAACGTTCCGGCTTTGTCCAATTGACCACCGAAGTCGCCCTGGGTCATGTGGGGATGGTTCTGGGTCTGGAAGTCTCCCGTCTGGCACGCAATAATGCCGACTGGTATCGCTTGCTCGACCTGTGTGGCATGACCGATACCTTGATCGGCGATGCCGATGGGCTTTATCATCCTGGACTCTTCAACGATCGTCTCGTACTGGGGCTCAAAGGCACCATGAGCGAAGCCGAACTTCATATCCTGCGCGCACGGCTCGACGGTGGCATCCGCAACAAGGCCGCCCGCGGCGAACTGCGCCGTGGCGTACCGATCGGCTTCGTCTGGGGCGAAGAGGAAGGAGAGATACGCTTTGATCCCGATGCGGCGGTGGTCGCCGCGATACGCTCGGTGTTCGAGCGTTTTGCTGAACTGGGTTCGGCACGCCGGGTCTGGCTCTGGTTTCACACCGAGGGCCTGAATTTCCCGCTGCGCTTTAACCAGACCGACGAGATACGCTGGACGCCGCCGACTTATACGGCCATCCATCACATCCTCACGAATCCGGTGTACGCGGGCGCCTACTGCTATGGAAAAACCCGGAATGAGCGGTATGTGGATGAGCAGGGGCAGATCAGGAAGCGCATCCGCCAGTTGCCGCAAGCGGATTGGGCGGTTCTGATCCCCGAGCACCACCCGGGCTATCTCGATTGGGCCACTTACGAGGCCAATCAGGCCCGCCTTGACGGCAATACCCGACCCCAGCCTCACCAGGCGGGTGGCGCTCTGCGGGAAGGGACGGCCTTGCTGCAAGGCCTCGCGATCTGCGGACACTGCGGCCGTCGTCTGCGCACCCACTATCGCGGCCGCAACGTCACGCCAGGCTACCACTGTGCGGGCAAGGACATCGTCGACGGACGCGGCGTGTACTGTCTCAGCGTCGGTGGCGTGCAGATCGATGAAGCGGTCAGCGAGGCTTTTCTAGAAGCCCTGGAGCCCGCCGGGGTGCAAGCCGCCTTGCTCGCTGCGCAGCAGCGCGAAGCGGATCATGAGGCTGCGCTGGCGCAGTGGCAACTGGCCGTCGAGCGCGCCCGCTACGAGGCCGAAAAGGCAGAACGCCGCTATCGCGCGGTCGAACCCGAAAACCGTCTGGTCGCGCGCGGTCTCGAAAGTGAGTGGGAGCAGCGCTTACGGGAACTCGATCAGGCACAGGTCGAACTGACCCGCCGGCAGCAGCAGCGCCCGACCCCTTTGACCGCTGACGAACGCCACGCGCTGCGGGCACTCGGTCAGGATCTCAAGCGCGTCTGGGTCGCCCCCACGACCACGCCCCGCGATCAGAAGGAACTCCTGCGCGCGCTGCTCGAAGAAGTGATCATCGCCGTTTTCCGCGACGACTACCGGGCTCATCTGACCCTGCGCTGGCGAGGCGGTCGACTGACCGAACTTGACGTCCACTTGCCGCGCTCTCGCCCCGCCACTGTCCGCACCGATGAAGAGACTCTGGCACTTCTGCGCCGTTTGGCGGTTCACCACCCGGACGACGTCATCGCCGGCATTCTCAATCGGCAAGGGCGAACGACGGCACACGGACTACCCTTTACCGCCAACCTGGTGGGCAATACCCGCCGGCATTGGAACATTCCTCGCTACGAGCCCCCCGTAGAGCAGCCTGTGGGTGAGCTTCTCAATATCAAACAGGCGGCCGCTGCCCTCAAGGTCGCACCCTCGACACTCCATCGCTGGGTCAACGACGGCTTCGTCGCCGGAGAGCAGGTCACGCCCGGTGCGCCCTGGCAAATTCGTATGTCGGATGACCTTGCCCGTCAATTTGTCGAGGACGCCCCCGAAGGCTATGTCGTGATGCAAGAGGCCACCAAGCGGCTCGGGGTGTCACGGCAGACCGTCTTGCAACGTGTCAAGCGGGGCGAACTCGAAGCCGTCCATGTCTGCCAGGGACGCAGAAAAGGTTTACGAATCCGGGTAATAGATGACAAACCCGACCTCTTTTCCCATACCTCATGAACCAGGGGGCATTATGAAGCCGCATCCAAGAATCCAACATCCACGGGCGGACGCCTGAGGTGGTAGTGCCGCATGACTTCGGTGAGCATCAGGCGATTCCTCCTTTGCGACCCGCCGGGAAGCGGGTGCGAATGGCTGCAATGATGATGGGCCGTGACAGGGTTTCCGCGAGTAGTTGCGTGATGAAGGCGCGGTCCTCATCGCTGAGCTTCGCAAGCGGCAAGCGCAACTCTTCGGCGATGGCTTGCCGAGCTGCTACCGCATTAGGAAAGGTCAACTCGTGGAAAGGGTCTGGACCATTGAACGGCCTCGCCGTCGGCATGGGCGGTGCTGCGCCCGGTGGGCCGCACACCACGATGTCGCTCTCTCCGCTCACCGCAGCACGCGGGATGCTGATTTTTTCGGCCAACTGCGCCACCTGGTCGGCACGATGCTCACGCCGGCTCTTGCGATGCTTGCGGTAGCGATGAATCGGGATCGGCCCGCCGACCGGTTGAAACGGGCCGTAGCGCTCGTCGCCCAATTCTGCGAAGAGTTCCTGGTCGAACAAACCCCACCATACGATCACTTCCTCGCCGGCTAGCTCGGCATCCACCTCGTAGGTCACGCCTGCGACGGTCAGGCGGCAGTCGATCGCCACGGTGCGCCGCTCCGGCTCGCGTGCAAAGGTGCAGAACCGTTCCCACGAACACATCGCCCGCAGCCCGTCACCAGGAAGGTGCGTGAGCCAGTCGTCCTGGCGGCTATGATCTTCGGTGCGGTGGTCCCGGTGGTTGTACTTGTTCACGTAGTTGGCGAGCCAGCGATTGGCCTCCGCCTCGGTCGCGGGCTTGTGAAAGTGATACAGCGTCTCGTGCGCTTCCTTCACCGTCCGGAAGGGGCGCTCCACCTTGCCCTTGCTGCGCGCCGTGGTGCGTCGGCCGTCGCTATCGCGCGGCATATGCAGGATGACCTCGACGCCAAGACACTCCATCACGCGGCGGAACACTGCCGACTTGCCGACCGGGCCGTTGTCCAGTTGGATCGCGCTCGGGATACCCTGCAACGGATTTCCTGCTTCTTCCTTGGCTGACATGGCGTTGAACAGAAACCTCAGCCCCGTCTCGACATCCTCGCCGTATACGCAGCGGTATTCCTGGTAGGCCACCCCCGAGCGGTCGTCTACGACACTGAACAGCATCAGCATAGGCGCACCCTGCCGATCCGGATCGAGCCACGGTGGGGTTTCCAGCTCTTTCAGGTCTGACGGACTCATGTCGAAGTGCCACAACGCATTTGCAAATTCGGCCTGGAACCGCACTGCCGGTGGCTCGCGCGTCATGCGATCCCGGTCATAGCCCAGCCGTCGCAGGTGTCGATTGAGCGTGGATTCCGACAGCCGGCCTGGCAGAAGCTTTTCAAGTCCATCCGGCGTCTCAACACCGTATTCAACGAGCAGTTCGAGAATCCGGGCATTCGACAGACAGCGCCCTTTTTTGTTGGTGGTGCGAACTTTCAGGGCAGCGACGATCTCGCACCAATGTTCGATTTCCGCAGCCAGCATGGTGCGCGGCTTGCCGCGATCTGCCCGGTGCGCGTCTTTCGGACGCCGATCGCCACGCAGAAGGCGATACAAGGTGGCGCGCGAGACCGCGTACAGGTTGGCCATCGAGTCCATCAGCACCAAGCGCTCCGGATGTCGTATCGGCAAGGCCGCTAACCTGCGGCGCAAGGCCACAATCGCCTCGATCGGAACTGCGACACCGGCGACCACTATGCGCTCCTCTGGACAGTGGATGCCGTGTTTGGTAATTCGTCGCCCGCTGCGGTGCGCAGCAAAGCCGTACCGGCGGCTTTCGGCGAACCATCGCCATTGACGTAGGTGTAAAGCGTGGTCGTCGTGATGCCCAAGCGCTTGGCGACGTCGGCAGCAACTGCCTTTGGATCAGACAGGGCTGCCATCGCCATGGTCAGCATTGCTCGATCCATCTTACGCGGACGCCCACCCAAGCGCCCACGTGCACGTGCCGCCGCGAGGCCCGCCTGGGTGCGCTCGGCGATCAGTTCGCGCTCGAATTCGGCGAATGCCGCAAAGATGCCGAAGGCCAGTCGTCCATTGGCGGTGGTGGTGTCGATCTGCGCCCCGGCGCCGGTCAGTACCTTCAAGCCGATGCCCCGCACGCGCAAGTCTTCGGCGGTGTTGACCAGGTGTCGAAGATCACGCCCCAGGCGATCCAATTTCCAGAGGACGAGCGTGTTACCGGGCTGAAGCGCCTTGAGGCAGGCGATCAAACCAGGACGCGCGTCATTGCGCCCTGAAGCCAGGTCTTCATAGATGCGCTCGGGGTCGACGCCGGCAACAAGCAGTGCATCGCGCTGCGGAGCCGCTGTTTGGGAGCCATCGGACTTCGATACCCTGGCGTAACCGATTAGCAGCACTTCTTTGCTCCGTCAGAAAACAAGGAGCATAGGATGCAATCTTGTGTTGATTTTAGCAACGGGTTTTCTGGTGGCTCATCGGGGCAAAAACCTACCGCCTTCTGCCCACCAGAAAACCGACCGTTTTCTTGGCGGGCTCACCTGCAAAATGACTGGTCAGAGCGCCCCGCACCGCGTGCGGAAGCCGGAATGCATCCGGACGTTCGGAACCGATATTTCGTGAGCCAGCCGCCGTAACCCTCTGTACCGCGAACGCGATCGAGCGTCTCAATAATGTGCGTCCGTCTCACGTAATGTGGTTTGAGAATCACCGAATGTGAGTCTGGAGCCGCTATCCGTCTCAACTAATTTGCGTCAGAAAGCCCCCTTGATTGTGAGTCTGGGCCAACATCATTGCGCGTCACTACAGATACCGTCTTCCGGGTTTTCGAAGGAATGGGCGGACAGCCGCCGCCAAAGGGCTATCGCTTCCACGGGCCAGTCGGTAGATTCAGGCATCTTCGCTCCTTTCTTCGTGATGTGCTCAGCGACAACGTCTTGCGTGGCGTGAGCTGCAGAGGTGGGGACACTTGTTTTTGCTATTCACCGGCGTCGGACATCGGATACCAGTTCGACTCGGCGACGTCACCCCGCAGTTTTCGCCGTCCTGCGTGAGCATTAAAGGGGTCGGGATCGAGTATCGTGCCGCAGGAAACGGATCTGACCCCTTTATTCTTTATTCCCTTTATTAGACCGTGGCCACTCTAGAAGAAAGACCAGACCCTGTGGCCTTCTCGGCAGCGCTTATTCCTTAGGCCTATTCTAACGTGACTGGTAAAGTTCTTGACCTTATGACAACCGTGCCAGCTAATTTGTCGTGCCAGCCTTGTTTTTTGCTGTCAAATGCGATCCAAATTATGCCAAGCCCGAGTGGAAGTGCCGAAATGAAGTATGCGAAATAGCGAACTATAGACTGACCGACTGACATGGTTTGTCCAGTCCTTGCGTCAACGACTCTTGCCGAAACAGCTATTTTCCCAGGCGTAGCTTGCTTTCTTAACCAGAATAGAATTACAGCGACTGCTGGCAAAACCCATGAAATTAAGAAATCTGCTGGTCCTGCAATAATCCAAGTTTGTTTTCTATCGAAGTGGGTCCAGCCATAAATAGAGATGAGTAGCGGGTAAGTAATAAGCGCCGTAAGGATCCCGTCAATGATGGCTGCGATTGTTCTAACCCAAAACCCTGCGTACTCGTAGTCTTGTTCTTTCATTCCATTTCCTCCGTGTGTTTGTGAGCCTAACGAATAGCGTTTATCTGCCGCGCCGACAGCGCCCGCACCGGGAGCAGTCAATGCTCCGGGGGTCGAGCTCATGCGATCCATTCATGCTCAATGAGTTATGCGTAAGGGTATGATATTAGAACTCTCTCCTTAAATTTGGTCGCCGCAGCGTACGCAGCCTCCAGCGCCGCACGGTTCGGGGTGACAGGCTTATTTCGGAAGAGGGCGTTCTCCAGCAAACGAGCCGTACTCCCCTCAAGGGGAAGTATTTCCCACACCCTGGCAGCCCGGGTGTTGCAGTTATGCACCCACACGCCTCCAGCAGCCAGGAAAAAGGTGTTGAATCCTTCCACTTCCAGGTTGTAAACACAGGATTCCTCATTGAAGTGTGTGATTTCTTGGACAAAAACTTCAACGTTACGGTAACTCTCCAGGGCATCGCCCGCTTGCAGTTCACTCAACGGGACCCAGCCCTTGCCTTTCACCCAGAAGGGATGCTCCGCCGTGGCGATGATCGGCCTAGACTGGTAGTAGTCGCCCTCTTCGTCAATCCCATCTGTCCAAATTGCATAGGTCGGAACCACTTCCCGGTAGAGCTTCCGAATCACTTTGCGGTAGGCCATCTCGCCGGTCTTTTCGCAACGGGAGAGCACCATCTGACCCTTGCGGATGGATTGGATCTCCTGGTATTCGCCGTTTTCGACGACGACTTCTACCTCGCCATCAAAACACGTCATCTCCAAGTCAGTCCGTCGTGTCACCTTGAAGCCGTCCTCCCGCATAAAGACGCGTTCAACATCGTCCAGGGCCATGATCTTCTTTAGCTGCTCCTTGAGGAGTTTGTTGCCGGAGAACTTTTCACTCAACTCGCTCCGGAGACGATCCAGCGGCATCGTCGGATGCCAGCTTTCGAACAGAGCAATGTCTTCCGGGTACTTCAAGGCCGCTTTCGCGCCCGCGAGCAGATGCTCTTTGAGCATATACGCTTCCTCGACTTGCAATTTCAAGGACAGATCGGCATCGAGCATCGTGCCCAGCTCGGCCGTTTTACCCAGGAACCACCGTTCCACTTCCTCAAGCGTCATGGAGCGCGCAGAGGGGGTGGTGAACTTGAGCAACTTGCCCACGAGGACCTCGGATTTGGCGAGGATCTCGGTGAGATTGTCGTGACCTAGATTACTGCTTCTCGCTTCCGCCGCCCGCGCCGCCGTTTTCGCCAGCACCTTGTTCGCCATAGAGATGAGTAGCGGGTAAGTAATAAGCGCCGTAGGGATCCCGTCAATGATGGCTGCGATTGTTCTAACCCAAAACCCTGCGTACTCATAGTCTTGTTCTTTCATTCCATTTCCTCCGTGTGTTTATGAGCCTAACGAATAGCGTTTATCTGCCGCGCCGACAGCGCCCGCACCGGGGGCAGTCAATGAAATCACCATGCTCCCTTACTTCAGCACGTACCGTGCCAACGGAGATAACTTTTCCGAGAAACGCAAGTGCTTGCTTCATTGGATGATTCACCAGGCAGACAGAGCACAGGCGCCGGATTTCTGACACCACTTGCCTTACCGCCATCGGATTCGCGTTGAAGGAGGCGAACGAACAGAAGTCGGCCCTGACCGACTTCGACTGTCTACCTGGCCTTTGCCGACGGGCTTCAGCCGCAGCCGCAGGCCCCATCGCCGTCACTGTCACCGGCGGAGTCGTCCGCCTGCTCAGAATCGGTCTCACCTTCCGCGAAAGACCGCCAGAGGACCACGGCGATGACGGCGACGACGGTGATCAGGGTGATGACAGCCATGACGATGGAGTGGAGCCAGACGGCGGCGCCGAGCAACAGGAGAGTCCCGGTCAGGGCGATGGACGGGAACGCGGCTGCAGTCTCTGTGGCCAAGGCGCCGGCGAGCAGGCCACCTACCACCACCAACCGACGCCGGTCTGGCAGACGCGGACGTGGCACGACCAGATGGCGACGAAGGTCGACCCGCCTGATGCGCGCCGGGTTGGCGAAGCGCTCTCGACTCGCAGGCCAGAAGTCGAGCGGCGGTGGACCGAACCAGCGCTCGTAGGTGGCCAGGGTGCGGGCGTATTGCTCGCGGTAACGCCGCCGCTCCGCCTGCCCACCGCGGGTTGGCCCATGATGCAGGGCGATGCCGAGCACTTGTGGGCAAAACTGCTGCCAGTAGTCGCGCGTATGGATGAGGTGCAGGTGCCAGACCTCGTCGACCTCCTGGCTTGGCGTCAAGGGTCCGTCGGCGATACCACAGAGGAAGCAGAAGCGGCGGTACTCGTCGATCGCGCCGCGCGCGCGCTCGATAGTCCAACCCTGCTCGCGTGCCAGGCGGCGAGTCAGGTCGAGACCGTCTTCCGGTTTCTCGAAGGAATGGGCGGACAACCGCCGCCAAAGGGCTATCGCGTGAACGGACCAGTCAGTAAATTCAGCCATCGTCGCTCCTTTCGTCGTGCTGTGCTCAGCGGCCATCTCTTGCGTGGCGTGACCCGCCGCTGTGGTGAGACCGCTCTGCTCTATTCACCCGCGTCGGACATTGGATACCAGGTCGAGTCGGCGAAGGTCACGCCGCAGTTTTCGCCGACCTGCGGGCCGCTTTCGTGCCGTAACTTCTGCACGCGTAGTACCTGCGTGCCGATGGTGATTTGATAATCGACGATCTCGCCGAGGAAGGCGCGGCGGCGCGCGACGCCGCGCAGGCCACCTTCGGAAACGAAATCCACATCGGCCGGGCGCACCGCCAGCACGGCTTCACCGGCGCCGACCAGTTCTGCCGGAGCGTCTCCCGCCACAGCAAGCGGCATGGGCACATTGCCAACCTGGATACCGCCGCCGGAAAAACTCACGCGCAGAAAGCTCGATAGCCCGATGAAGCCGAACACGAAGCGATTGGCCGGATGGTAATAGACCTCCATCGGGCTGCCGACCTGCTGCAGCACGCCGTTTTTCATGACCAGTATGCGATCCGACAAGGCCATCGCCTCGGACTGATCGTGCGTGACGTAGAGCATGGAAAACCCCAGCCGACGCTGGATATCCTTGATCTCGAAGCGCATCTCCTCGCGAAAATGCGGATCAAGGCTGGAGAGCGGCTCGTCGAGCAGCATTACCGCCGGCTCTATGACCAGCGCACGCGCCAGCGCCACTCGCTGTTTGCCGCCACCGGAAAGCTCGTCGGGGCGGGAGGCGGCGACATCGAGAAGATGGGTATGCGTCAGCGCCGCACGCACGCGGCGCTCGATTTCGGCGGCGGGCAGCTTCCTGACGCGCAAGGGGAAGGCGACGTTTTCATGAACGGACAGGTGTGGCCAGACGGCAAACGCCTGGAAAACCATGCCGAGATCGCGTTTTTCCGGTGGCAGATAGTAATTGCGTTTCTTTGACGAAAGTAACCTGTCGCCGGCCTCGATTTCGCCCTCGTCAAGATCCTCGAAGCCGGCCACCATGCGCAAGGTCGTGGTCTTGCCGCACCCTGACGGCCCCAGCAAGGCGACACACTCGCCAGGCGCGACTTCGAGGTCAAGACCGGAGACGGCGACCACATGGCCGAAACGCTTGCCGATCTGGCGTAGTCGGAGAGATGACATGGGGCTCCCTACTGGCTGACTTTGAAGAAGCGCTTGACCACTACTTCGGCGGTGACGATGATGATCAGCGCGATACCGGCCATGGCGGCCGAGTACACCGTTTCGCCGTCCTCGTTCAAGGTATAGATCGCGACACCGATGGTGCGACTGGTCGGGCCGTAGAGCAGCACCGAGACGGTCAGTTCGCGCAAGGCGGGTAAGAATATGAGGAAGAACGCGGCCACCATGCCGGGGCGCACGAGGGGGATGACGATATCCCGCAGTGCTTGCCACAGGGTGGCGCCAGAGGCACGCGCGGCTTCCACGAGTGAATCGTGCACCTGCTCCAGCGCCGCCGAGTTGGCCTTGAGCGAAAAAGCCATGTAACGGGCGATATAGGCCACCAGAATGATCCACAGCGTGTTGTAGATATTCACGCCGAAGCGACCGCTCCAGGCGAGGATCACGCCCAGTGCAATCACCGAGCCGGGCACCGAAAAGGGCAGCATGCCGAGGAATTCGAGCAGCCCCTTGCCACGCACCTTCATCTTGACGATCACATAGGAGATGATGACGCCGGCGAACATGGTGATCAGGGCGGCGGCCAGCCCGAGGCTGATGCTGTTCCAGATCGCGTCGCGCGTGAGGTCCCACTCGAAGAGGATGTGGCGATAGTTGTTCAGCGTCATGTTCTCGAGCGTGAAGGGCAGGCCATAGGTGTTCAAGCCGCCGACCATGAAGATGGTGACCGTGGGCAGCACGATGGTGAGGCCGATATAAGCGATGCAGAAGCAGAGCAGCGGGATGCGTAGCCCGCGCAGCTTCAATTCCGCCGGACGAAAACTCTTGCCGGCGATGATCTGGTAGCGCCCGCGTGCGAGCACTTGGTGCTGCAGCCAGATGATCAACGCGGCGGTGATCACCAGTACCGTGGACAGCACCGTGCCGGTACGAATGGCGGCGAAACTGCCACCGCTTTGATGGATCCGTTCGTAGATCAAGGTGGGAATGTTGTAGATGCCGGCTTCGCTGCCCAGTACGGCGACGGTGCCGAAATGCGCCATTGAATACAGCATGATCAGGAGCGACCCGGAAAGAATCGACGGCAGCACGAGCGGAATGGTGATCTTGCGGGTAATGGTGAAGAGGTCGGCACCAGAGATGCGTGCCGACTCTTCCAGGGTCGGGTCCATGCGCTCCAGCGCGCCGCTGACCTGGATGAAGACGAAGGGGAAGAGATACATGGTCTCGACCGCGATGATGCCGAGGTAGGAATAGATGTTGAAGATCGGCGAATCGAAACCCAGCTCATCCATGAAGAAGCGGTTGATGTAGCCGGCGCGGGGCGAAAGCAGCATCTTCCAGGCGAGCGCGCCAATGAATGAGGGCAGCATGAAGGGCACCAGAAACAGTAGCTTCATGCTGCCCTTGCAAGGAAGGTCGGTGCGCGTCACCAACCATGCGAAAAAGGTGCCGACGAAGGTGCCGGTGACGGTGACGCCCGAGGCAAGAAGCAGCGAATTGAGCAGTGCCTTGTAGGTATCCGGTTCGCTCAGGACATTGACCAGATCGACGACATTCAGACCACCGTCCACCCACAGCGCATTGACAAAGATCAACAGCACCGGCACGGCGACAAAAATGACCAGAATGCCGACCGCCAGGCCAAAAAAGGATCTGCGGCGTGCCAAAACGTGACGCGGCTTTGCTAACGGTCATGACTTTTCCAGGCACCCCCGATCATGAAAGTCATGACCGTTTCCCTCTCCCCCCCGACCCCTCCCCCCGCGAGGGGGGAGGGGAGATTCGTGCGTCGCTGACGCGACTTTCACATTAAGCATGTGCTGCTCCTCTTGCATTGCCTTCCGGCCAGACCTCGTCGAACCATTGCAGGGCGTGAAAGCCCAGACGACAGGCTTCGCCGTCGCGAAACATCTGTCCGTCGCCCTGGGCATGGCGGCTGTCGGTCGCTGCGCGCAAAGTCATGCCACCGACCTCGATCAGATAATCGACCTGCGAGCCGAGAAAACTCGCCCGGCGCACGATACCAGGCAGGCCTTCGCCAGCGCGGCAGAGAAGCACATCGTGCGGGCGAAAACCGGCCGTGATGTGATCGCCGCCGCGCTCCGGCGGCCGGCCGACCCATTCGGTGGAACCGTCGGGCAAGCGCCAGGCGCGGGCGACTTTCCGCAGCGGAATGAAGTTCGCCACGCCGAGAAAGCGGTAGAGATAGGCATCAACGGGGTGATCGAACAATTCGCTCGGCGCGCCGATTTGCCGCAGGCATCCTGTTTCGTCCATCACGGCCAGACGGTCGGAGATGGCCAGCGCGATCTCCTGGTCGTGCGTCACATAAATGACGGTAATACCCAGTCGCTGCTGGAGTTCGCGAATCTCGAAGCACATTTCCTCGCGCAGATTGGCGTCGAGGTTGTTGAGCGGTTCATCCAGCAGCAGCAGCGCAGGCTTGGAGACCAGCGCGCGCGCCAACGCGACGCGCTGCTGCTGGCCGCCGGAAAGCTGCGCGGGCAGACGTTGCTCAAGTCCGGCAAGCCCCACCTGCGCGATCGCGGCCTGCGTACGCTCCTGTCGCTCAGCAGCCGAGAATCTGGCGATTTTCAAGGGATAGGCGACGTTGTCGCGCACCGTCATGTGCGGCCAGACCGCGTAGTCCTGAAACACCATGCCAATGCCACGCCTATCGGGCGGGACATGGACGCCGGCGTCCGCGACTACCGTGTCGTCGATGACGATGCGACCCGCGTCCGGGGTGTCAAAGCCGGCCAAAAGTCGCATCAAGACCGTCTTGCCGCAACTGGAAGGCCCCAGCAGCGTGAAGCACTCGCCTGCCGCGACCGTCAGATCAAGTCCGACCAGCACGCGGCGACTGCCATAGGACTTGGTGAGTCCCTCGATCCGAATAGCGCTCATGATGACCCCGCTGCCTACTTCTGCATGATGGCGGTGAACTTCTTGATGGTCGCTTCCTTCTCCGCCATCAACTGCTTGTAGTCAATCTTGATGGCACGCTTCAGCGCGTCGCTCACTGGGGGCAGATGGAAACGATCCGGCACCTTGACATCGGTGCGCACCGGCAGCGCGCCCTCGTTGGCGACGATCGTCTGGCCTTCCCTGGACAGCACGAAGTCGACAAATTTCCTCGCCGCCACGGTATTCTGGCTGCCCTTGAAAATGGCGATTGGGCTGGGAATGACCAGCATTTCCGGCGGATAGGCCAGGGCCAGGGTGGCCCCTTTATCCATTTTGTCGAGCGTGATGTAATCCACGGCCAGGCAGGCGAGCAGGTCGCCGGAGGCGGTATCGTCAATCACCTGCCCCGAACCCTTGCCCATCCTGGCGCCGTTGGCGCGCAAGCCCTCGATGTACGGCCAGCCGAAGGTCTTGACCAACAGCGAAATGCTCATATAGGCGGTGCCGGAAAGCGCCGGATTGGCAATGCCGAAGACCCCTTTGAAGAGCGGTTTCTGGACATCGGCCCAGGTTTTCGGCGCTTCCTTGACGAGACGCGTGTTGTAGGCGATGCCCAGCGTACCCAGCCGCACCGCGGTGAAGGATCCGTCGTAATCGGGCAGTGGATTCTCCAGCGCCTCGATCTCCTTCGGTACATAGGGCTGCCATACCCCTTGCGCCTTGAGCTGGTAAAAGTCCGGCACTTCGCTGGTCCATAAGATATCGGCGAGGAGTTTGCCGGACTCGATCTCAGCGGCGATCTTGGCCATCAACTTGCCGGCGCCGGTGGACAGGTAATCCATCTTGACTTCGGGATGCTTGGTGGCAAAGGCCTTTTTTAACTCCCCGATCAGCGATTCCTTCATCGAGGTATAGACGTAGAGCTTCTCTTCTGCCTGAACGGCGAACCCCACCAGACCGGCGAGCGCGAAACAGGAAAGTTGCAACAGGCGATGGATTCGATGGCTTTTCATGGCAGGTCTCGGGTGGTTGGCTAGTGGGGTACCACGACCGTGATTGAAAACCACCTGCCTTTCAATAGCCTTTCATTGCTTGTTCAATGGCACGCTCAATGACCTTCCGAACGGACGGAAAAAGAAGCCGCTCAGCAACTGATCGCCGCATGGTCTGGCCTTTCCTTTCCGTTGGCGATGGCGTGGCACGCGCTCGCAACAGTTGCTGCCTTTCGGGCACTCGTAGACGATGACTTCCATCGGAATCTCGACGACTTCGATGTCGGTCTCCCAGACGCTGCGTTCAACCGTCGGGGCCGTTTCCACAGGCTCGCCGGCTTCGAACACGGGCAGAATCGACACCTCCTCCGCCAGAAAAAGTTCCTCCACACCGATCCCACGTCCGTGCGTGCCAACAGTGTTGCCTTGGCCCGCAATGCCGGCAGATCGTCGTCGGAGTACATGCGGTAGCCAAACAATTTGGCAATTTTATTGCGCTGCACATAGTATTCGCTGGTGTGTAGCAACGCATTAACAAGCGTCTGACCCGGAAAAATATCGCTGCAAAAGGATATCCACGTCCTCTTGTTGCACGTCGAATGGATGGTTGAAGATGTCTCAGGGTATGACGTACACCTATCCGAGTTCCCTGTTGTGTCGCTCCGGTAAGCGTGCATGAAATTGCTGAACGTCCTTGATAACGTGAGCGCCGAGTTCAACGTGATGAGGATTGCAGTTGATGGACGATCTGGCGAAGATAGAGCAAGGAAGGGCTGGGGAGAGCCTGGAACAGGTACGGGAGCGCTTCAGGCACTGGCGTGAGATGCGAGGACGCGGTGAGCATCTCCCGCGCGTGTTGTGGATAGCGGCGGTAGATGTCGCTCGGAAACACGGTCTGCACATCACCGCTCGGGAACTGCGAGTGGATTACGAGCGGTTGAAGAAGCGCCTGGAGCAGTCCTCTGGCGCACGCCAAGCTAGCGGGATGGAGATGCAGTTCGTGGAATTGACGCTTGCGCCAACCCCTCAAGCGGCTGCTCAAAACCTGAGCGAGTGCGTCATCGAGTTGCAAAGCATGCGCGGCGCGAAGATGCGCGTGGAACTCAATGGGCCGGGTCTTGCTGGTTTGGTCGGCTTGTGCAGCGCCTTCTGGAGTGGCGCATGATTCAGATCACGCCGCATATGCGCATCCTGATAGCGGTCGATCCGATCGATTTCCGGGCGGGAATTGATGGGTTGGCGGGCGCCTGCAGGCAGCGCCTGGAAGCCGATCCTTTCAGCGGCGCCTTGTTCGTCTTTCGCAACCGCGCACGGACAGCGATCAAGATTCTGGTTTATGACGGTCAGGGTTTCTGGCTGTGCCAGAAGCGTCTATCGAGTGGGCGGTTCGCTTTTTGGCCAGACGGGACAGCGCCGACACAAGGACTCGAGAGTTGCGAGTTGCAGGTGCTGCTGATGGCAGGCGACCCGACGAAGACCCGCGCGGTGCCGCCATGGCGTCGTCTTTGAGGTGATGTTCGCGAAGGGGGGGTGACTGACGACGGATCGGCTTATGCTGCGGTCAATTGCTCGCGGTAATTCCAGGGCAGCCACAAGGCGGGCTGGGCCAGCACCTCCTGGGCATGGCTATGCAAGGCCTGCAGATACGCAAACGGATTGACCCGACAGAACTGACACGTATGAATGAGGCTCATGTAGATGTCGCCCACCTCGGCCCCCTTGAGCGTCTTGTAGAACATCGAATTCTTGCGGTGCAGGATCGCCCGTTTCAGCGCTTGCTCGCAAATGTTGTTATCGAGCGGAGCGCCGGCCTGGCGCAAAAAGAGCGTCAGTCCGTCCCAGTGCTTGAGCAGATAGTTCAGCGCCTTGCCCAGGCTGCCGTTGGGTTCGACGAGATGCTCGGCGAATTGCGCCTTGATCCAGTCTTTCAGTTCCTGCAGGGGTTCGGCGCTGTGCGCCTGATGGTAGAGCAGGCGTTGCTCGGGTGACATCTTCTCCTGGCGACAGTGCGCGTCGTTCGCGTAGGGTTTGGCCAGGATATTGATCAGGTAGTGGCACTCCTTGGGAAAATGCTCCCGCACGTCGACCACCTGGCGTCGGCCATGGGCCAGGCATTTGCCGATGATCGTGGAAAACTCGCCCGCGTGGTTGCTCGCCAGGGCATCGCTCATCTGGATCGGCAGGCCCAGCGCCGGGTTCCGCTTCGCCAGGATATCCGACAGATTCTGCCCGGCGTACTGATGGCCCGTGAAATACAGCGCCACATGCTGCCCTTCCGCCAGGACGGCGACGATGCCAGAGGTGTTGATGGCCTTGGCCTCTGGCTCTAGACCGTCGGCTTCGAGTTTGCTCCGTTCATTGATCAGCGACAGAACCTTCATCCGGGTGTCGTCGCAGTACAGCAGATCGCCTTGTCCGGCCTGGTGGGTCAGTTCTCCGAAGACGGCGCGCGGCGCCGGCGCGGCCTGGGCGATGATGTCCCACTGAGTCGCATCAGGCAGGGGGGTGTTGAGACTTTCCTGCAGACCTTCGATGCGATAGAACGGCAAACCACTGCCGTAGCGCAGCAGAGCGAGCAGGCTGGCACAACTCGGGTCGTATTTGGCGGGGCTGGTCCCTTCGGGCAGCGACGCGCTGAACATCGCGTCGCACAAGCGGCAGCGCAACTGTTCCAGCTTGTAGACCGTGGCCATCAGCGGTGGCTGGCCGACCACCTTGACGACGGTCTTGGGCGGCGCGTCATAGACCTTGCCGATCTGGCACTCCGGGCACAGGTCGCCCGATTTCAGACCGGCCACCGCCCCTTCAATGACCGGAGAGTCGGTGTACTTCGCGGCGCCATTGCGGCCGTGACCCTTTTTCTTCCCTGCCCCCTCTTTCTTTGCCTCGCTCTCCTCGACGACCGGTGCCGCCCCTGCCTCCGCGTTTGCCTCGTCAACCTCGGCGGGTTTGTCGCCCGTTGCCGCGCCTTGACCCAGCACATTGCGCTTGCTTTCCGTCTTCCCGCCAAACAGCATTTTGCGAAAGCGAGCGAGGGATGTCTTCGCGTTCTGCAAGGCCAGCATCACGAACACAAAGGTGGCGAGCACCCCTTGCAGCAACTCGTATTGCGCCGCCGGGAACACCGGCTTGGCCAGCGTCAGCAGTTCGTCGAGCTGCTCCTGGGTCGCATTGACGTGTTCAGGGGGCTTCATCACGCCACCTGCAACAGCCGTTGGCGAAAGTCCTTGACCAGCGCAGAGCCCGGCACTTCGTCGAACGAACGATTGACCGCATGAGTTGTTGAGTCCTGGCCACCTCCGGTCGTCATCCCCATCAGCGCCGGCTGCCAAAGAAAAACGAGGTCGTCTTCGGTGATCTCGCGGTGGCGGTAGCTCAGGGGGGTCTGCATGCCCCGAAGACTAATCCCGCTTCAGCCCGAACGTAAGCAAAACTTCCAATTACCTCATCGCCGACCGCCTCTAACCCACCCTCCACACCATTTGTGCAGTTTTGCCGGAGGGACACGATGGTTGAAGATGTCTCAGGGTATGACGTACACCTATCCGAGTTCCCTGTTCCATTGCTACCAAGACCCCAGTTTCCTTAGGTGACGCAAGATTCTGGGCCGCATCAACGACCCCGATTGGCCGCTTTGAGCGGCTCACATAATAATAGCCCCGGCTCTGCCGGGGGATGGTTACTTCAACTTCCCGACGTCATTCTCATCGGCTAAGTCAGGGATCATAAACAGCAGCTCTTCCGGAGATAGCTCTAGGCTAGCATCAAGCTTGTTCAGCGCGACTCGTAAATCAAGAAGACACCTGTGAAGCTTTGCATGTTTTTCCTGAATTTCATAATAGCGCGCAAAGTCTGCATCTAGCTTGCTTTTTTTCATCGAGTAACGTAGCCAGCAACCTTGCCTCGCCAGTTTTGCCAAGTCTTATTTGAACTTTATCGATATTTGCCTTAATGGAATTAAGACTCATACTGTCAAGAAAATTCTCATACTTTTCCAATAGCGCCACCAGATCAAAAGCAGACCAAACTAATTTAGTCAGCATGTGGGGATCGACCGTCATGGCGCTTCCCTTTGAATTTGATGATATGTTCAAATACTTTTGCACGATGTTGCCCATCATGCTTCTGAGTCCAATGTGAGAAATGTTACGAAACCGGGCCGCCATTTTTGTGATTTGCGTCATTTGACTGCTGGCCGCTTTTTCGCCCGGAAGCGCCCAGAGTAATGATAGAGCGGACGCGCTGCCGGTATAGAAATATAATAAACAATTCCCCTAAAATAACAGATTTTCCTATCAGAATAAAAGTGATGGGAGAATTGACGATTAGTATTAATATAAGCGGGAGCAACCCCACAATAAAATAGTAATATGGCAATTGAAAATGTTTGGGAAGGCTCTCGACAATACTCAGATCAAGCGACAGATTAGCCAATTCATTGACAATGCTGTGAGCCATATTTTTACTAATATTTTTGAATAACAAGGTGGGAAGTCGTTTGAATCGTTTGGTGAGATTGATTTTTTTGGAGTCTGGAAATGCCTTCAACAAATAGGCACTTAAGGCACTCGGATTGTCGCACCTATGCAAGACAATGGCACAGACGCCTTTCTCGAAAATATCGTGGCTGAATTTTCCGCAGTTATGGCAGAAAATTAGCCCGGGGATAAGTTCCATCTTGCAACCCCAACATTCGCTGACAGCCATTTCATTACCGACAAGCGCCCTCTCCCCTTTTTCAATATCCAACAAAAGCTCGCCACAACTTTGGTATCTCTTGTTCGAATCGGTACGCAAACATTTCAAAATTACTTTCTCCAGCCACGGCGGAACATCCTGTCGAAATGCTGAAAAGTTAGTTATTTCCTGCTTGATTTGCTGCGACATGACGGATGAAAGTGACTCACCAGAATATGGGGGGTCGTTTTTGTCAGGAACTCAAAAAAAAACACAGCCAAGCGAATAAATGTCCGATCTGGTATCGGATCGGCCCGTAATAAAAAAGCTCCGGGGGCATATACTCCGGCGTGCCAAGTATAGTGCCGGTTTTAGTAAGGTTTGACATTGTGTTGACCCTGGAAATGCCAAAATCAACTACTTTTATGTCCTTATTTTGACTAATCAACACGTTTTGAGGTTTTATATCTCGGTGAAGAACGCTAACCTTGTGGCAGCTTTCGATAGCGGAAACAATTTTCTTTGCAACATCCAGGAAATCTGCCACTGGCATGGCACCGTAGCGATCAAGATACGCAATACCATTTCTGCTTTCAAAGTACTCCATGACGATAACGTAAAATTCCTGGAATTTGAGAAAGGCATAGACCTTGACGATGCCGGGATGGCTGAGTGAACGGATAATGCTAACCTCACGACGAAATCTTTCGAGATAGACAGGATCCTGTGACAAGAACGGATCGAGTATTTTAAGACTGACCTGAGTCGACGTTTCTGCATCAAAAGCGCGATAGACCGCCGAACTGCGCCCTTTACCCAGAAGTCCTTCAACCCAGTAGCGATTGTCGATAGTAAAACCGTGCGGGAGAGCATCGTAACTAATCATAATGCCCTTCTTGGAAGATGCTCCAGATCGGCTTTGATCCGCTTCCAGATATCGACATCTTGCCGCAGTTCGCCGATTCCTTCACGAATAACTTCTAGCTCTGCCTCCTCTATTTGTCTATCAAAAACCAAAGCCATTCCAATGAGGCGATTGAATAGTGCCATGGCCATGAAAAAAACGATTCACCAATGCCGCATAATTCTCTTCTTTGGTGAAAAGGCGCTGCATTGCACTTTCAAGATAACTAGTATCCTGATCGTTGCGCATTTTAAAATAATATTCGCGCATAAGTTTTGCCAGTTTAACATTCTGCTGTGCCAATTTAACGTGGGAAATATGATTGGCAATGGGCAACATTGTTACTACGAGTTCACGCATTTGCACTCTTACCCTGTTGCTGGTGCTTTTTTGCATGTTTCTCAAAAATCCACAAACGTTCCAGCGTTTGCGAGATGATTTTTTTGCATGTCTTCATTTCTCTTTACTTTGAGAAGCGGAGAAATACTGCCAAACCACCTCATTTCCGATAATTTGCCACTTTCAAAATCCTTACTGACCAGTACTGGCTTTGGGAAAATGGCGATATAAGTTGTTTTTTACCCACCAACCCAATAAAAATAAAACAAACACTAGTAAAATTAATGAACCCCAAGTGGGGGAAGAGATACCCAAAGAAAAAGAAATAATAATGAAAGCCAAATATATAGTAATAATACAGGCTATTGGCAGCCTGAAAAGAAGGCTGACCACCCTGCCAAGATTTCGGGTAACGCTACCTTGGCTGACGACGTGAATACCATATTGTTGCATGGCCTTTTTAATGGTATTGACAAATACCTCATCAACATTCGCCGCAATGACGGTACCCCGCTTGCCTGGGCAGACAATGTCTTTCCCAGTATAATCCATAAAAAAACATCGCAATTTTTCAGGGTCTTGTGGCGAGTCACAGATGATGTAATAGTCACCCTCACTGTAACGCTCGGAGCCGTTATCCCCGCAGGAGAAACATACAAAAGCATCAGCAGGCATTTGCTCTCCACAGGCAAAGCATGGTCTGGTTTTAAATACGGGAATCTCGCTGGAAATTACCTTTTTTTGCGTTGAGGTCGATCCTGACATCATTGGCGCTTTGATATCGTTGATATGATTTCTTTGCCAGCAACTTGAAAATTATTTGTTCGAGCCATTGAGGAATATCCTTGCGATAATTGGACAGCGCGGGAATCTGATCATTAAAATGCTTGTTAAAAATTACTGCAAGCGTATCCCCTTGAAAAGGAATTACTCCGCTTAATAACTCGAAGGCAATAATGCCGATCGCGTAAAGGTCGCTGCGCGGTTCATACGCACTGGCGGCAAAAAAGTTCCGGTGCCATATATTCCGGTGAGCCAAGCGAGGTTCCAACTTGCGTCAGGTCGCTAAGGGCTGTCATTCGCGCAATACCGAAATCGAGAATTTTGATGTTCCCATCTGCGGTAATCATAATATTTTGCGGTTTAAGATCGCGGTGAATGACGCTTTTAGAATGACACAAGGAAAGCGCATCCAATAGTTGCGTGATGACTGAGACTACCGTTTGAATGGAAAGTGGCGAGTGGAGCTTGATGTAATCCTTGAGACTCATGCCATCGATGAACTCCATTACTAGGTAATTCAGATCACCCCTGACCGCAAGATCATAGATGGAAATGACATTCGGATGATGGATGGCACGGGTAATTTGAATCTCCCGTTTGAATCGTTCAAGGCTAATTTTATCTGTTTTAAGATGTGGATTTAATACTTTAATTGCGACGGTTGTACCGGTTTTCTTATCCAATGCCTTAAATACTTTTGAGGTCATCCCTTCGCCAATGAGTTCAATCTCGGAAAAATGAGATGTCAACGCGCTCGTCTGATCAGAATTCACAGGTTTTTGCTCGACGATGTGAGGCAATTTATTCCCAATCGGATTGATTTACATATGGCTTGTGCTCCAATTGAGAAATTTGGGATAACTTCTCATCTGATTTAATAACTTTCTGCGCAAGTTTTTTCTTTTTAGCTGCTGAATAGCCTGATCACCACGATCTTTTTCTTTCTAACTGAATAAATCGTGCTTCGAGGTCAGAGTTATTCGTATCGCTCATTAGCTCCATATTTGCTTCAGCCTCTGATTCGATCATAAGAATACGATTATTCAATTTGTTCATTATTTCAAACGGAGAATTATCCATGCCAGGCGAAAGCGTTTTTCGAGATTTTTTTGATTAGTTTCCGCTGCCTTGTATCGCGCCACAAGTAACGTATATTTTTCTTTTTGCTTCATCCACTCTCTCCTTTGCAATAGATAATGAGTGCTTAAGCTTTAAGGTGGCTTCTTTTTTGTACTTCCCACGTTTTGTAAATAACGGGAATTTGATTTTCATTTTCTTCTTTTTTTAAGCAAGGCCTCACGGGCAAGATTTTCATCTTCGGCTTTTTAATGCCATTATGGCTTTCCGCTCCCATTGTTGTGCATTTGCGTCAAGATCATCCATCTGCATTTTAAGGCGCTTTTCATCAGCCATGGCGGCAGCAACCGCTTTACGAAGACCAACCATTTGGGTGTTGAGATCATCAATAAACACAAAGAGTTGTTCTTCGGGCTTTTCAAGTTTTTCCAACATTAAATTGCTCTTGCCGCGTAAGATATTTAAGACACGATTGATGAATTTTGTCATAATAAAATTACCTCCCAGAAAATATATGCGATTGGGCCTTGATCATCGTTTCGGCTCCCTGCTACGTCGCCAGAGGCATCAGAGCGTGTTAAAAAAACCATTCTTGATTATGTTTCATAGTTTAATATTGAAGACCTGTCGTCGTGTGGATTCGCTGTTGATATAGGGGTTCAGGGAGTAACGGAACCCGTAGCGCATCAGGTCGGAGTCGGGATCTCCTGCGAACTGGTGGGTGATGTCCAGTAGATCGCTGCTATTCATGATGCCGTTCTCCAGGGGACAGGCAATCGAGAAGATGCGAGCTGCGAGCATCTCGCCTTGCCATGCAAGATGCCGTGAGGTGATACTACGCAAGTGCCGTGCCAGCACAGATGGCCTTCATGGAATATGTAATAAATTAATTTAATGTAATTTTTTAAAATAACACAAAGCACGAGTGCCGGATTTCCGATACCGCCCGTTTTGCAGACATCGTATTTCCGACGCCCGGACGCCAACGGATCAACACTGAAGAGCGGGACCAGGAATGACCAGCATGTAGAGCGTCTCTTCTGCCCGTGCGGCGAAACCCAGCAGACTGGTGAGCGCAAAACAGGAAAGTTGAACAGGCGATGGCTTTTCATGGTCAGGTCTTCGGTTGTGGGCCAGTGGGGTCCCGCGACCGTGATTGAAAACCGCCCGCCTTTCAATAGCCTTTCATTGTCCCGCGGCCGGATCGGACGAAACGGGCAGGCGCACATTCACCGACAACCCCTGTCCTTCGGTGCCGTTGCCCAATTCCACCATGCCGCCGTGCGCCAGGCAAATCTGGCGCACGATGGCCAGACCCAGACCCGATCCTTCCGCTCCGCTCCGGTCGAACCGGCGGTGAAAGCGATTGAACAGTGTCACGCGCGCGGCGGGGGCGATGCCGGGACCGGTGTCGGTGATGGTCACCCGTGCCATTTCACCCTCGATGTCGGCGGCAATGCCAACCCGCCCGCCGTAGGGCGTGTAGCGCAGGGCGTTGTCGATCAGGTTGGAGAAAAGTTCGCGCAGCATGACTTCGTTGCCGATGACCGGCACCGCTCGGCCGGTATCCGTGTAGGTCAGGTCAATATGCTTTTCGAGCGCCAGCACGCCCAGGTCCAATGCGGTTTCGCGCAACAAGGCGGCGAGATCGAGACGGACGCCGCCATTCATCAATCCCTTCGCCGCCTCGATGCGCGATAGCGACAGCATCTGGTTGCACAGGCGCTGGGCGCTTCGCGACGCAGCGACGATGCCTTCGATGATGCGGCGCATTTCCTCAGTGTCCTTCTGGCGCAATCCGTACTGCGCCTGGGCGCCGAGCAGGGTGAGAGGCGTGCGCAACTGATGGGCGACATCGGCAGCAAAGCGCCGGCTGGTCTCCAGGAGATCGGCAAGTCGCGCCAGATGGCGATTGATCGCCTCGATCAGCGGATGGACTTCCGTCGGCATGTCGTCAGTCGCCAGCGGCGCCAGATCCTCGGCTTCGCGCCTGGCGAGATCTTCGCTCAGGCGACGCAGAGAGCGCAAGGTCGCGGCAAGCCCCAGCCACGCGAGCGCCACGCTGAACACCGCCAAAGCGAGTTGCCGACGCAAGTCGGCATAGAACACTTGCTGTGCGAGCGCCACCCGTGCTCCTGCGTCTTCCACCAACACTACCTCCAGGAGCAAGCCGGCACCGTCCACCGCCGTCAGGTGCTTCGATCGAATGTCTATCGACGCGACGCGCACCGCCTTCCCGCGATAACGGGCGTCGGCGAATCGGATCGTACCGTCGGCATTCGGCTTCGGCTTCGGCAAGTCGTTTTCGCCAGCGAGGCTACGCCCATCCGAAGCGATCACCGCGAAGAAAACGCGCTCGCCATCCGCCCCGGCGCCTTCCCCTCCGGCACTTTCCCCCAACACCTCGCGGATGGAGCGCGGCAGATCCCCGGTCGCCGCCACCTCTTCAGATGTCGTAAGCCGCTCGCCAAGGAACATGAGTGCCATATGGAGTGAGCGGTCGTAAGCGAGATCGGCTGCTTCACGTGCGCCACGATAGGACAACACGGCGTTCGCCGCCAGAAGCAAGATGAGCGGCGGCAACAGCCAGAGCGCCACGCTGCCCTTGAGGCTCGTCATGGCTTGATCGACGGAGACTGGCCCGAGTCGCGCGGAAATATCATGGCTCGACCGACAAGGCATAGCCCAGACCGCGCAAGGTGGTGATCGCTGCGCCCGAGCCTTCGAGTTTCTTGCGCAGGCGATGGACATAGATTTCGATGCTCTCGATACGTGCTTCGGAGTCGAATTCGAACACCCGGTTGAATACCGCTTCGCGTGCCACAGGACGGCCTAGGCGCGCTGCCAGGACCTCCAAGAGCGCCAGTTCGCGCGGCGTAAGAACCAGGGGCTTGCCGGCCAGCGAGACCTCGCGGGTCAGCGTATCCAGCGTCAACTTGCCAATCTTCATCTGCGGCGTCTGCCCATTGGCGCGACGCAAGAGTGCCTTGATGCGCGCTTCGAGTTCGTCCAGTTCGAAAGGTTTGGGCAAATAGTCGTCGGCACCCAGATTGAGGCCGAGTACGCGATCATCCTTGGTTCCGCGTGCGGTCAGGACCAATACCGGTGTCGTGTCGCCACGTCCGCGCAGACGCTGCAACACATCGATCCCGTCCAGTTTGGGCAGCGACAGGTCGAGAATGACCAGGTCGTAGCGGTGGGTTGCCAGCGCAAGATCGGCTTGGTCACCACGATCGAGGTGCTCGACGACATAGCCCGAGTGGGTCAGCCAGTCGAGTAGCCATTTGGCCAGTTCGGAATGGTCTTCGACTAGGAGCAGGCGCATGGGAGATCGCTCAAATGGTCATGATTTTGCAAGACACCCCCGATGATGACAGTCATGACCGTTTCCCTCCCTTGCAGGGCGCATTCCGGCTTGCACGCCGGAATCGTTCGATGGGCGCAGAGCATGCTCTGCGAATTCCCCATCTCGCCCCCGGTCCCTCCCACGGCCCACGCTGCATCGCGGGCCGGTTGCGGCGGCGCGGAGCAATGCTCCGCGAAACCCCGCCTTCGCCCCCGCGAGGAGGGAGGGGAGCCCTTCGACAAGGCTCAGGGCTGGATTCGAGAGTCGCTCACAACTTTCATAGTAACGGGATTTCGGATTATCGTGCTTTGTGCGGCGTATTGCGATGACCTGAGTTTGGCGACAGCTCTGACGCATGCCCTGCGGTCGAAACGTGCTCTGTAGATTGATGCGCAGTAGCGGGTGCCAGCCCAGCGCCTGAATCGCCTGGAAAAGCTATTGGGCATACAAGCCTCGATCGGCGAGGACGATCACGGTCCAGCCGGGTGGTCCGACGGCACTGAAGTGTTTCAGTAAGGCCAGCCATTTGACGCCATCTCCCCGCAGTAACTGCTCGCATCCACGGCGAATGGTTCGCTCTCCCAGGCCCGTTGCTTCAGCCACTGCCTGAATTCCACCGTGCCTAGCATGAACCCCACCCTTTGGAAGACGAAAAACCGATGGAATCTCAAGTACTGTGGCGACTGAAAGACGGTCGCCAACCGTCTGCTTGTCTGAAAGCCGATGGCTGTAAAAAGATCAGTGTCGAAAGTCCGGCGACTGTGCTCTGTCGGCATGTGAAAAAATCCATAAAACCAATGCATTATAAATCAACGAAAAGCCGCTTTCGCTGGTACGGAACATGCTGAGTAAGAGGTGCCAAAGCCGATCAATGGCTTCCTCGGCAAACTGGATGAAACCGCTCAGCACACTACACCGGAAGGATTGACCATCATGACGCTCAACCAGACTCAGGAAGATCTCCTGGAAACCACTCCGCTGCTCAGTCGATTATTCGAGGTGCTCCCGATGGCACGTGCCTGCGATCTCCACCAGAGACTCCAGGCCGGACGAACCGACCGGGAAACCCGTGAACTGCTGCGAACAGCACTGTCTCTCTGCGAGCAATCGCGAAAAATGAACTGAACGACGCCCCGCTCTGCCAGGGCTATGCCGAGTACGTTCCCTGAGCACCCTTCGGAAAGCAGATCCGCAGGATGTGCTGACCGAAGCGCATCGATCACGATTGATGCGCTTCGTTCCTCAGCACATCCTGCGGGCTACGAGAAAAGCCGGCCTTGCCGCCGCTCCCACTGAATTCACGTAACAGCTGTGCAACTTCTGGCAGCCGCTTCTTTGTCGCCCTCTGGGCTTCGGAAATCCGAGGGAGGAAGAACAGGTGGCGTCGGAATTTCTGCAACCATGCGCTGACTTGATTGAAAAAAACTGCACAACATCAACGGCTTGAAACTTTACAGAATACCAGCTCCGCTGGCACGGTATGTGCGTAGTAATTGGTCATCACGCTTTTGCCTAGAGGGAGGAAATATGAACCTGCCAGACGAGTTGGACCCGCGGGTCATCCGGCTGGAGAAGCTGATCAAAGGCATCGGCCTTGCCGCGGTAGCGGTAGCGGCTTCAAGCGCGGTCATTGCTGTCGGCGCGTCGGTCGTTGCGGCTTCGGCAATCGCTCTTGTCGCCCTGGCGGCCGTGAATTTCGCCGTGCCGGTGGGTGCGCGCTATCTCGCGCTGAAGAAGCAGCAAGCGCTTACCAGGCTTGCCGAGGTTTTCTCGGAAGAGACGATTCGCGAGGACGAAAGACAGGAAGCCGAGCGAATCAAGGATCTCGAACAGTCCTACAAGACCTCTCGATCCGAGATCGAAGGAGCGCAGGAGGAACTTCGTTCCCAGATGAGTTGTGCAAGTGACGAAGAGCAAACCATGCTCGAGTCGCAAATCCGGGCGCTGCAAGACGTCATCGAGAACGCCGAGGAAATGCTGCGGCAGCGCAAGGTGGACTTCTGCGAGCTGCAGCGGGTGAACAAACTCTATATCGCCTTCCATCGGTCCGCAGCAGCGATGGAAAGAACGCAGGGCGCCGAACGTAATCCAGCGGAATTTCAGCGTATCGAGACGGCGCGCGCCGGCATCAAGCAGCGTTTGCGCCAAGCGCTGGCCGGCAAGACCATTGAACAGATGAATGCGCAGATGCGGCCGAAATCCGACTTGCAACGGGTCGCGCAAATGGGCAATTCACGACCGCTTGTCTCGCCGGTCAGAATCAAGGAGGAACCGAATGTTCCGCGTCATCGCTAGCATCATCGTCATCACCTGCATCGCGCTGGTCGCGTATCTGTCTCAATCGCCAGTCGACCACCCGAACAGCAGCATGACTACCTCGCCGCCGCGCCAATTCAACGACTGAAGGAGCATTCTGATGAGACGACAAGAGCTTTTGTTCCTGGTGGCGACCCTGCTCATCTCGGCGTTCGCCGAGGCACAGATCGTGCTGGGCACCGGCGGGAGCGACGGAACGTACTTCGCCATGGCCAACGACATGATCAAGCGCTGTGGGGCCACGGTGACGATCAGCGTCAAGGAGACCGAGGGTTCGCAAGCCAATCTCCAGGGCATCATCGACAACTTGCTCACCGCCGGCATTGTCCAGTTTGATGTCATGCGCTACTACGACGACAAGGATCCGGCCATGGCTCGTGTCAAGGTCCTGTTTCCTCTCAACGAAGAAGAAATCCATCTCGTCGCCGTCAATAAGACGACCAAGGAGGACAGCTTCCTGGGGCTGTCATTCGCTCAGAAATCACTCGAGATCGAATCGCTGAAGGATCTTGCCGGCAAGACGGTCGTCGCGTGGGGAGGATCGCACCTGAGTGCCGAATATTTCCAGTACAAGCTGAAGATTCCTTTCAACCTCGTTGATCTCACCAGGGAAAAGAACCCATCGGCGGTGGCGGCGAAGATGTTGCTCGATGGACAGGCGCAAGCCCTGTTCGCGGTCGGCGGTGCGCCGCTGAAGTGGCTGCGGGATGAAAAGGTCTTCGGCAAGCAATTCAAGCTCGTTTCGATGGGTAGCGACGTGCTCGACCAGGTGAAGGGAACCTACAACGGGGCCAGGCTCAATTACCCGAACCTGGCCAATGGCCAGGTTCCGACCCTGTCGGTGCAGGCGCTTTTTGTGACGCGTGACTACCGCACGCCGGACAGAGCGACGGCTCTCGTGAAACTCAAGCAGTGCGTTATCGAGAACATCGACCATTTGCGCGACATGCCAGGCACGCATCCCAAATGGCGAGCGGTGAACCCTGGGCGACCGTTTGAGCGCTGGGCCAACTACCAAGCGCTTACCAGCAGGAAATAGTGCCGACAGAGAGCACAGCCGTACCACCACAGCGGCCACGGTACGCCACGCAAGACACGGCCGCTGCGCACACGACGACAAAAGGAGCGACGATGCCTGAATTCACTGCCTGGCCCGTGGAGGCAATAGCCCTTTGGCGGCGGCTGTCCGCCCATTCCTTCGAAAACCCGGAAGACGGTATCGACTTGACTCGCCGCCTGGCGCGCGAACAGGGTTGGACCATCGAGCGAGCGCGCGGCGCGATCGACGAGTACCGCCGCTTCTGCTTCCTCTGCTGTGTCGCCGAGGAACCCTTGACCCCGAGCCAGAAGGTCGACGAGGTCTGGCACCTGCACCTCATCCATACGCACGACTACTGGCAGCAGTTCTGCCCACAAGTGCTCGGCACGCCCCTGCATCATGGGCCGACCCGGGGTGGACAGACAGAGCAGCGGCGTTACCGGGAGCAGTACGCGCGCACCCTGGCCGCTTATGAATGTTGGTTTGGTCCGCCGCCGCTCGACTTCTGGCCTGCGAGTCGAGAGTGCATCGCGAACTCGGCGCCAATCCGGCGGGTCGATCTGCGCCGCCATCTGGTCCTGCCGCGCCCGCGTCTGCCAGGCCGACGCGGGTTACTGGCAGGGATCGGCCTGGTCCTCGGCGCTCTGACAACGGCAGCGGCTGCTCCGTTCTCATCCACGACACTGACTGCTGCGTACATTTGCTTCGTGTGGCTCGGCTTTCTGTGTCTCTCCAGCACCATCGTCGTTGGCTCCTGGCTCTGGTCCGCCAGGCTGCGCGAGACAGGTCCTGCGCAGGCGGACGATCTGGACACCTACCAGTTGGCCTACCTGGCTGGCGGACCCTCGCGCACCATCGACACCGGCGTGACGCAGTTGCTGACGCAGGACAAGGTCTGTGTGCAAGGCAATCCCTTGCGGCTATGCCTGACGACGCCAGGCTCGCCGCTACCCGCTCCGCTCGGTGACCTGGGGACGGGCATCGCCCTGGACGGGACGCGCAAGGCGGTGCTCGACAATGCGACAGCATGGATTGCGCAGATCCGGGCCAGACTGGTGTCGCGCGGCCTCGCGTTGTCCGTGTCACAGTCCTTGCATATTCGGGTGATGGGCGCCACGCCGGTCCTGGCGGTCGTTGTCTTGGGCCTGATTCTGCTTAAGTGGTGGCATGGCGGCTTCCTGGTCGTAGCAATGATGATGGTGGCTGCCATCGTGGGTCTGTATCGACTGCTTCATGACCCGATTCGCACTCGCGCCGGCGATCGTGCCCTGAGTGATGCACGGCGCCGCTTCGCGCGGCTGCAACGCGCCCCAGGCGGCGAAGAGTTGGCGCTCGCAGTGGCCCTGTGGGGCACCGCTGTCCTGGCCCACACCGCCTATGCCGACTACCTCGACGTCCAAGCGCCCAAAACCCATGACGGGGGAGGTTGCGACGGCGGTTGCGGCGGCGGTTGCGGCGGTTGCGGCGGTTGCGGCGGCGGTGGATAAGGCTGAAGGGAGGACAAGCGCATGGCAAACGAATTCCGTCAGGGGATCCCTATCCTCTTTCAAGTTGCGCAGGAGCCTGTGCCGAATCATGCTCCTTGGTTGCGTAACCGGTTCGCGTCAGGTAGGATCGGTCCTGTGGCGTTCATGATGTTGGTCTGGGGGGAGGCCGCCTGCCGGACAGGCTCGCCGACATCCCCAGCTTTCGCCTCCGCAAAAAACAATCCGCCCCGCCACAAGGGTTTGACTAGAAGCCTGCTCTTGTATCTCTGGTTTGAGTGTCCCTGGCTTGCATCCATCCGGAATCACCATGCCTGAACCCGACCAGCGTTCACTTCGTTTGCCGAAGCGGCAGCATGCACTGCTCGTCATTGGCCTGCTGGCGGCATGGCTGCTGGTCGGTCTGTTGGCCTTCAAGATCTCCGAGACGCAGGGCCTCAAGCAACTGCACGAGGCGACCAGCCACCAACTGGACCTGCTCGCCGCGGCCATCGACAACGAGGTCACGCGCCATGCCTCGATAGCGAGCGCAGTGTCCCTGAGCACGGATGTGCGAGCCTTGCTGCAGGCCCCCGCCAAAGAAAAACACCTCGTCCAGGCAGCAGCCAACCACTTTCTGGAAATGCTGAACGACCACCTCGGCGGACCCGCCATCTTCGTGCTCGGCACGACGGGACTCGTGGTCGCATCCAGTGATACGAACATCTCAGACACTCTGCTGGGTGCCGATCTCTCTGGCATGCCATTTTTTCAGGGCGCGCTGGCCGGCACGCCTGTGCGCCATTATGCGATTGACCACGTCAGCAAGGAACCCGGTTTTTTTATTGCCCTGCCGATCCTCGACGAGCAACATGACTGGCAGGTGATTGGCGTGGCCGTCGTCAAATGGAGGGTGCGCGAGGCGGAGCGACGCTTGCTGGCGCAGGAAGTACCGACGCTGATCGTCGACGCCAATGGCATCGTCCTGCTCGCTTCGCTGCCGGAGTACCGCTATGCCACCTTGCAGCGGTATCCGCGCGAAACGCTGGCGCGTATCAGCCGCGAACAATTCGCCGGGGAAGTGCTCGGGGCAACCGTGCTCGACATCGACATCCGTGCCGCTGAAGAAGGCGTTACCGTTCCTTCGGTATGGCAAGCGGGCAACGCACTCGACACCTTTGAGGGAACGAGATCCTATCTCGCGTTGAGTCGCCGTCTACCGGAAACAGCCTGGCGCATCGTCGTTTTCTCCGATCTGCGCCCGGTGACCGTACTCGCCTTGACCCACGCCACCCTCGCTGCGGCCGCTTTTGGCTGCCTGCTGCTCGGCCTGCTCTATCTTGATCAGAGTCGCCGGATGGCGCGCGGTCGGCGCAAGGCGCTGGCCATGCTGGAGAGGGCCAATCAGGAACTCGAGGGCAAGGTTGCGGCGCGAACCATCGACCTTTCGGAGGCTGTCCGGCGCCTGGAATGTGAAGTTGCGGAACGCCTGCGTGCCGAGCAGACGCTGCGCGCTGCCCAGGACGAACGCATCCACTCCGCCAAGCTGGCCGTGCTTGGGAAGATGGCGACCGGCATCGTGCACGAACTCAGCCAACTGCTCGGAGCCATCGGCACGCTGTCGACCAACGCCATCGAGTACATGCGCCGCGGCGATCAGGCAACGGCGGCGGAGAATCTTGGCATCGTCGGCCAGTTGTCGGAAACAATGGGCGACATCATCACGCCGCTGAAAACCTTCGCCCGCAAATCGCCAGCGACACCGAGTGCGGTCGATGTGGCGCAGGCCGTCGATGCGGCGCTCTTTCTGTTCGCGCAGCGCCTGGAGAACATTGAAGTCAAACTGCCGGCCACTTCCTGGATCGCCTGGTGCGATCGGAACAGCCTGCAACTGGTGCTGGTGAACCTGATCGGCAATGCCATCGACGCGATGGTCGGGCAACCGGTGCGGCGACTGAGCTTTGCCATCGCGCCGGCCGGCGAGGGGCGGCTGGCGCTCTCGGTCACCGACAGCGGCAGCGGGTTGTCGCCGCAAACGCGGGCGCATCTGTTCGAGCCCTTTTTCACCACCAAACCGGCGGGCAGCGGCCTGGGGCTGGGGCTGACCCTGTCGCGCGACATCCTGCATGATTTCGGTGGCGACCTGCTGGGCGAGCCGGCCCCCGGTGGTGGCGCACGCTTTATCGTTGTGCTGCCGGTCACCCCAAATTCCTGAACGACATCCCTTGCAAAGGCTTTGTGATGAAACCTGAGAAACCTGGACTCTCTGTCCTGCTCGTTGAAGACGACACTTATGTCCGCCGCGGTTGCCGGCAGGCCATGCAACTGGCCGGTATTCCAGTCGAGACGGTGACGACCGCGGAAGACGCCCAGCGGCGCTTACAGACCGACTGCCCCGGCGTGGTGGTCAGCGACCTGCGCCTGCCGCGCATGGACGGCATGGACCTGCTGCGCTGGGTCTATCAGCTTGACCCTGATCTGCCCGTGATCATCATCACCGGCCACGGCGAAATCACGCTGGCGGTCGAGGCGATGCGCTGCGGCGCTTACGATTTCATGGAAAAACCGTTCTCGACCAGCGTTCTGGTCGATGTGGTTCGGCGCGCACTGGAAAAACGCGCACTGGTGCTCGAAGTCGAATCGCTGCGCCGCCGACTGGACCACCGTGACGACCTGGAAGGCCGACTGATTGGCCGTTCGCCGCAAATGGCCAAGGTCCGCAAGTTGATCCTCGACGTCGCCGATGAGGCGATCAACGTGCTGATCATGGGCGAAACCGGCACCGGCAAGGAACTCGTTGCCCAATGCCTGCACGACTTCTCATCCGCCCGCCAGCAAAAATTCGTGGCGCTCAACTGCGGCGGCATGGCTGACAGTCTGCTTGACAGCGAACTCTTCGGCCACGTGTCGGGCGCCTTCACCGGCGCGCAAAGGCCGCGCACCGGCAAGTTCGAATACGTCAACGGCGGCACCCTCTTCCTCGACGAGGTTGAAACCATGTCGATGCACATGCAGATCAAGCTGCTGCGCGTCTTGGAGAACAAGGTCATCGAACGGCTCGGATCGAATGATCCGATTTCGGTCCCGTGTCGCGTCGTCGCGGCGGCGAAGGAGGATCTCAAGGGGTTGTCCAGAGAAGGGAAATTCCGTCTCGACCTCTATTTCCGCCTGAGCGGCGTGCGCATTGAACTGCCGGCGCTGCGCGAACGGCGTGAGGACATTCCCGAACTGTACGACAAATTTCTGTTACAGGCAGCCAAATGCCACAACCGGCCATTGCCGCCGCTGACTCCGGAACATCTGCGCCAACTGATGGCGATGGACTGGCCGGGCAATATCCGCGAACTGCGCAACGCGGCCAATTGCCACGTTCTGGGCATCGCTTACGAAACACTTACTACGGGCAAGGACGGTACTCCGCTGTCACTGGCCGAAGATGTGGACAACTACGAGTGCCTGCGCATCAGCATTGAATTCGCCAAGCAGGACGGCAACATTGGCCGCACTGCCGAGGCCCTGCAAGTAGCGCGCACGACGCTGCACGACAAGCTGAAGAAGTATGGCCTGATCTGAAAGCGACGCCAGCGGCTTGCGGCAACGCTCTGTGCTCAGGTCCGGAACCGCCGATCTATTTCAACGTCAGTTCGGGATAAGTTTGGGGGACGGTGAGAGCCGGTAGAAGTCCTGAAGCGGTAGTCTGGACTTGTTGGGCATGAGGCAATAGGCGACCTGATTAGTTTTACTTTGTAACATTGCTAAAATGTTTTCAATACAATCTATTGAGCCACATATCTAATCTTTTATCACATCAAAAGTATGACAATGAAAACTCCAAATTTATTTATTTGGGATCAGGCGAGCGGTGGCCAGCTGCTGCGAGAATCTGAGCATCCGTTTTCAGTCGTTCCGAGAATGTTTGGCAGTAAGACGCGAAGTATGGCCGATCATCGACTTCGAGTTGTTCCTGCCAGAGCATTGGGTAGAAAACGCCAAACATTGCCAGGAAGCCGGGATTGCGGAATCGGCACCGGTCTTTCGGAGTAAGCCACAGATGGCTGCCGAGATGGTCAAGCGGGCACGGGCCGCTGGGGTGCGCTTTGGCTTCATCGGTGCCGACGGCCTCTATGGCCACGCGACCTGGTTGCTGTTGGATTGGGACGATATCTGTTAATAATGACCAAGAATTGTGAGGAATTCATGAACAGAAGCAGTTTTCTTCGGAGCGCCCTTGTGGTCGCATCCTGCCTGCCGGCCCTGGCCGCCGCGGTACCCACCTACACGGCCATCGACTTGGGTGGAGCCACTACTGGCCTCGGCATCAACGCCAGCGGGCAGGTCACGGGCGAAACCCAACAGGTCGGTGGTAACCCTCACGCCTTTCTGTATTCCAGCGGCAGCATGACGGACCTGGGCACTCTGGGCGGGGTGGAAAGTCGCGCCACTAGCATCAACTCCGTCGGGCAAATCACGGGCTCTTCCTCCACGACCGGCGATGCTAGCCGGCACGCCTTCCTGTATTCCGGCGGCATCATGACGGACCTAGGCACTTTGGGCGGGACGTACAGTGACGGCTGGGGCATCAACGCCAGTGGACAGGTCACGGGCTTTTCCTCCACGACCGGCGAGGCTAGCTGGCACGCCTTCCTGTATTTCAGCGGCATCATGACGGACCTAGGCACTTTGGGCGGCACGTACAGTGATGGTAAAGGCATCAACGCCCTCGGGCAGGTCGTGGGCACCTCCAATATTTCCGGCGATGCTGACTACCACGCCTTCCTGTATTCTGACGGGCTAATGTACGACCTGAACGACTTACTGTCACCGGGGATTGGTACTACGCTAACTGATGCTCACGGCATCAACGATAGCGGCCAGATTGTTGCCAATGGGAATAACGGTCATGCTTACCTCCTTACTCCTGATCCAGTTCCGGAGCCTGGCAGCTTGCTACTCCTCGCCACAGCGCTTGGCAGTGTCTTCGGGCTTCGGCGCAAACAGCAGTGATACGGATAGGAATTTGAATGCCATTTTCCGAGGGTATCCGGGGCCATGGAATCTCGGTCAATCGTCGAAACGACGAGCGCATGTTCTGAAATCTCTGTCCGGGAGCCTGCTGCACGAGTTTCTCCAGGCGGATGTGCGCACTCGTCGGCTGGTGCCCGGTTACCGCGCGATCCTCTGATCGAACTCGTAGTCTGGTGCCGGTTGAAATAGGGGATCGAGTGCGCCGGGATTGGCGCCCGGCATCTCCCATAGGGGCGGTCCGCGTGCCGGCACGAGGTGCGGCGGCGAGGTCGGTTTGCCCAGATGGCTGAAGCAGTAACCATCCCCCGGCAAAGCCGGGGGCTTTCATTATGTGAGAGCCGCTCAAAGCGGCTAAAGGCGATTTCCGGCACAATCAAAATCCCGAACAACTACCGCAGCGGCTTGTTTTGCTGGCCCTGAGTCCGGCCTAACGCCATGATTCCAAAAAGCACGAGGTCGCCTGTTGTCCCGGCAGCCGACCGACTTTTTTTGGAGCGTGGCAAGTACAAACCTCGAACAGGCCGCGATTATCCCGGAAAATGAGCCCCTCAAGCCTTTTTCCCCCCGCAAAACACTTTCCCGAAAGCCCATTCCCATGCGTTCTCCCCCTCTCGCCGGCCTGCGTGTACTCGACCTGACACGACTCTTGCCGGGGCCTCTGGCCAGCATGCACCTCGCCGACCTCGGCGCCGACGTGATCAAGATCGAAGATACCGGCGCCGGTGACTACGCGCGCAGCGCCGGTGCGGTGCACGGCGACATCAGCTACTTTCAGCTCGTGAACCGCAACAAGCGCAGCCTCACCCTCGACCTCAAGCAGGCTGCCGGTGTCGCGGCATTCCTGCGCCTCGCAGCGACCGCCGATGTCATCCTCGAAGGCTTTCGCCCCGGCGTGGTAGACAAGCTCGGGATCGGCTACCAGGCGGTGTGCGCGATCAACCCGCGCATCGTGTACTGCGCGATCACCGGCTATGGGCAGGACGGGCCGTATCGTGACCGTGCCGGCCACGATCTCAACTACCTCGGCTATTGCGGTCTGCTCGACCAGATCGGCGTCGCTGGCGGCGCCCCGGCGGTGCCCAACTTCCAGATCGGCGACCTGCTCGGCGGCTCCTTGAGTGCGCTGGTCGGCGTCCTCGCGGCCGTCCACGATGCCCGCGGCAGTGGCCGCGGCCGCTACGTCGACGTGGCGATGACCGACGCGGTTTTCGCGCACACGATCTTTCCCTTGCTGGCGGTACTCGGGCTCGGCCAGGCCTTGCCCCGCGGCGAGGACGTGCTCTCCGGCGGCATGCCCAGCTACGGGGTCTATGCAAGCAGCGATGGCCGCTACTTGGCGGTCAGTGCGATGGAACCGAAGTTCTGGGAGATGCTGTGCACGGCCATCGACCGCCCGGACCTCAAGCCTTTCGCTTTCGCGACCGGCGCCGAAGGCCAGCGCATCCGCCACGAACTCGAAGCCGCTTTCGCAAAGCGCAGCTTCGCCGCATGGACGGCGCTGTTCGAGCGCGTCGATTGCTGCGTCACGCCGGTGCTGCGTTTCGAGGAGAGCCTGCAGAACGAACAGTTGCAGGCGCGCGGAATGATCGTCGAGGTCGCCGGCGTCAAGCAGTTCGCACCGCCCTTCAAGATCAGTGAACTGCCTTTTGCAGCCCGTCTGCCGCCACCGGGTGCCGGCGAGCACAGCGAGGAGATTCTGCGCGAGAACGGTTTCAGCGCCGACGAGATCGCCGGCTTGCGCGCGCAGAAGGTGATCTGAGAGGCATCCATTTCAAGGCAGGAGCGGAGCTTGGTCCGGTGAAATCGAGTGCGGTGACACCAATCAAGCCGGCGGCGTGCAACGCACCCGCGGAGTGCCTGTGCCCATCAACGCAGCCGCGAGTTCGTCGTAGCAGTGGGCGTTCACGTAGGCACCGCCCGGACCCGCCGCCGTCCGGTCGCGGATTTCGCCGCGCTCGGGGGGGTTGTTGCGGCCCCAAAGGATGTGCACCGACTCGTGCAGGACGACGGCCGAGCGACTGTCGTCGTCGGCGATTTCATCCCAGAAACCGGGGCAAAGAACCATACTGCCGCTGCCACGACGCGACCAGGCGAACGCCTCGCAGTTGGGCACGCGGGCGCGGGCTATCGAAGCCGGGTCACCGGCGCAGACGTACTGGATCGGCTGCGCCAGCAGTCCCGCGACCAGCGAATAACGGCGAGCAAGAATTCGTAGCTCTTCGCCGAGCGCGGTGTCGTGGTCGGGCCGCACGCGGCCGGTGAGCCGGTTCAGGAAACCGCCGCGCACTTCGGGCGGTAGCCCAAAGCGCGCTTCGAAGGCGGCCAGCGTCTCTGCCGCCGGCGGCTGCGCGCCGAGCAGCGCGGCGGCGTTGGCGGCGATCTCGGCGGCTCGGGAATCGACCGTGGCCAGCGCCAGGCGTGCGTCGTCCGGAGCGCTGTTGACCCCATCCGGGCAATTCGACCAACTGGCGACGCTGCGCAGCAGGCGCGGCAAACCCGCCGCGCGGCCCTGAACCACGTGCGCCAGCTCGTGCGCAAGCAAGGCGCGCCCCGAGTCAGTGGCCGGGCGATACTGACCGTCGGCGAACACCAGGTGCTCTCCCGCAGTGTACGCCAGCGCGTTGACGGCGCGTGCCGAGCGCGCGGCGACCGCATCCGTGTGCACCCGCACCGCGGCCAGGTCGTGGCCAAAGCGCGGCTCCATCCAGGCTCGCAGCTCACCGTCCAGCGGCGTGCCGGGCGAGCGTAGAACTTCCCCGACAGCCTCAGCAGCGGCCGGCCCAGGCAGCGCCGGTATCGCCGCGTTCGCCGCGTTCGCCGCACTCGTCGCGTCCGGAACGGCGCGGCGCAGGACGCGCTCCGCCATTCGGTCGGCTTCGCGCTCCAGTGCATCCCCAGGCTGGCTCAGCGGCAGGCCTGGCGGTAAGCGACCGGCACAGCGGGGGCAGCTGCCGCCACAGGCACAGGCCGTCCGGCGCAGCAACGGCGCGGCGAAGTCCGCGCGCCGCCCGTCTGATGGCACGAGGGATTTCCCCCGCATAGCAGGGTCGCGCCCGGCTGAACGTAAGACTGGTTGCCGCAGCATGACTTATCTCCGTAGTCGGCTATTAAGGATAGGAAATCCAACGGCGCCATGAAAAGTATATGAGCCTCCGTCAAGGGGCGTCAATCTCTAATTGGGTCCCATGAACCCCTGAAAAGTCATCCGAATCCCGCCCGGCTCAGCGCCTGTGGCACGAGTCCTCCCACGACGGGCGATGTCAACTCGTCTTGCTTCAGTCTGGACCTTTGCGCATGGCTACTTCCATCCAGCACCTACCAGGCGACGCGCTGATCGAATTCGTGCTCAGGCGCCGATTGAGCCTGGGGATCGTCCTCGCCCACGGTGGCGCCCTGCATCTCCCAGAGCGAGGGCGCACGGGCGGGCATCGGGGTAATGGTGATGCCATCTATTGGAGACGGGAACGATTGTTCACTTGCGAAGCGAATGTCCGCTGAGGGCGCAGGACGGGTCATCCGACGCTCCCAAGGCTCGATGACCGCTGTGGGTCGGTGGCAGCCAGTAGCCTACGAAATCTGAACGACCGCTTCCAGTCTGATCCGGCCATTGCGATCGGCCATTCGGCGAGTACGAGCAGCGCCTTCTCAATCGAGGGTGCTGGGAAGGTCCATCCGAGCTGGGCGAGGCAAGAAAGATCTTGTCGGAATTCTTTACACCCCCCACTCCCCAGGTCATGGCTGGGAAAGAAAACGCCATTAAATAAAAATATTCTATTGCTGGCACATCAATTGCTTTAATGACGTCAGGCCACGGCGGCCCAATTCACAACCTCTACCCATCCAAGATTCATCCTTTTGAAGGACAACTCATGAAAACCCTCAATTCAAGAACAATCATCGCCACCGCTTTCGTGACTTGCATGGGACTGGCCTCGACGGCCCAGTCTGCCGTACTGACCTTCGAGGGCATTCCTGGCGGGACTGGAATCAATTTCAGCAGTTCGGCCGAGGCCGGCTTCGACCTGGTAGTGAACGGCCTCTTCCTTGATGCTAGCGGTAACGGTGCTGGCGGCAGCGCCAACGAACTCGAAGGCCTTGCCGGCAATCCCTCTACAGGCAATCTCGATGTCAAGCGGACCGGCGGTGGAACATTCAAGTTCACCTCGATCGACGTCGAACTGGAATATCCATCGCCCGCCACCGTGACGCTGAGGGGATACCTTGGCGGAATCCTCCAGGCCACGGATATTCTGGTCGCCAGCGGCGGCTATACCACCAGTCCGGCGGTCAATCTGGCCGGCGTGATTATTGACGAAATCGTGGTGACCGGACAACGCGACTTTAACGGTGGTACGGCTTTCGACAACCTCAGACTCGAAAATGTGATCCCGCTGCCCGGAACCTTGGCCTTACTGGCGCCGTCGCTGCTCGGGCTGGCCTGTGTCCGGCGGCGTCCTCAGCAGTAAGAGCGGCGACAGACCCTTTGTCACTACTCCGCTAGCGCCGCAGCCCTGCCCCGACCCAGTCCGGGGCAGGCACCCATCGCGCAGGTAAATTGCCGGAGGCGCAGGTGCCTGGAATGATGTTCACGGCACGCCGACACGCGGACTATCCGGCACCAGACCCCTCGACGCGATCCAGTTCCTCGCGGCTGTTGATGTTCTCGAAAGCCTCGGCCTGGTCATCAAAAGCCACCTCGACCACCTGCAGCTTCGCGTGCCAGCGATCGACGCGGCGCCCACCGCTTTCCAGGTATTCGCTCAACGACGGCAGGACATCACGCCGGCACAGGCAGAATACCGGTTGCGGCTGGTCGAGGGTGCGGGCGACGGCGAGATTGGCGCCGCTCGCGGTCAGGGCCTGCAGCAGGCGAAGAACCAGATCGTCCGGCAGGAACGGTGCGTCGCAGGGAGCGGTGGCCAACAGCGAGTGCGTCGCCGCCATCAGCGCGGCGTGCACACCGGCCAGCGGACCAGCGAAACCGGGGATCTGGTCGGAAAGGACGCGGTGGCCGAAAACGGCGTAGCGATCGCCGTTCTGATTGGTGTTGATCAGCAGTTCGTCGACCTGCGGACCAAAGCGCTCGATGACCCAGGCCAGCAGCGGCCGCCCGCGCAGTTCCTGCAGTCCCTTGTCCACGCCGCCCATGCGGCGACCGCGCCCGCCCGCGAGAATGACGCCGGTGATGCGCACGGCTTCATCAGGCAGGTCTTCTCTCACGGGTGTGCGGCTGAAAAAGCCTGTCGATGAGCCGCTTGCTGCCTGCTTGCCAGCTCGGCGAACTGCGCTGCCGGCACCGGTCGACTGCAGAGAAAGCCTTGATAGGCGTGGCAACCCTGCGCCAGCAGAAAATCCCGCTGCGCCGCGGTTTCCACGCCTTCGGCGAGAACCCGGAGGTTGAGGCCGCGCGCCATGCCGATGATGGCGCTGGCAATCTGCATGTCGTCCGGGTCGTCGGGAATGTCGCGGACGAAGCTCCTGTCGATTTTCAGTTCGTCGATCGGGAAACGTTTCAGGTAGGCCAGCGACGAGTAGCCGGTACCGAAATCATCGATCGACAGGCCCAGTCCCAGCGACTTCAGGGCATGCATCATCGCCAGCGCCTGCTCCCCCTGTTCCATGATCATGCTTTCGGTCAGCTCCAGCGTCAGTTGCGCGGCCGGCAAACCGCTTTCCTGGAGGATCATCGCCACACGCGCTGGCAGTTCCGTCTGCTTCATCTGGCGAACCGACAGGTTGACCGCCATCACCAGCGCGGGCAGGCCGGCGTCGCACCAGGCGCGGGCCTGGCGGCAGGCCTGCCGCAGCACCCATTCACCGAGCGGCACGATGAGGCCGGTCTCCTCCGCCAGCGGAATGAAGCTGGCCGGTGAAACCAGGCCCTGTTCGGGGTCCCGCCAGCGTACCAGCGCTTCGCAGCCGATCAGGGCGCTGCTGGCAAGATCGATCTGGGGCTGGAAATGCAACTCGAATTGGCCCTGGTTCAGCGCCCGGCGCAGGCGGACCTCCATGGCGAGTCGCTGATTGGCCACCAGGGTCAGCGCCGGTGTGTAGAAGCTGTAGGCACTGCGGCCGGATTCCTTGGCCTGATACAAGGCCGTGTCGGCGTGCTGGATCAGCTCCGTCACCGAGGTGGCGTCATCCGGGAACAGGCTGATCCCGATGCTCGATCCGACGAACACCTCCTGGCCCACGGACAGTTTGAAAGGCTCGGCGAGCAGTTCGATCACCGATTGTGCCACGCCCGCGGCATGTTCCGGGAGGAGCACCTGTTCCAGCACCAGCAGAAACTCGTCGCCACCCAGACGCGCCAGCGTGTCTTCGTCGCGCAGGCGCATACACAGTCGTTGCGCCAGGGCGGCAAGCAATTCGTCACCGACGGGATGACCCAGACTGTCGTTGACCGTCTTGAAGCGGTCGAGATCGATATACAGGGCGGCGACACGGTAGCCGTGCCGCGCGGCGCGTTCGATCGCATGCTGCAGGCGCGATTGCGCGAGCAGGCGGTTGGGCAGATCAGTGAGCGGATCGTAATGGGCCAGATGCTCGAGGCGATCCTGCGATTTCTTGATCTGGCTGATGTCGGTGAACACGCCGACATAGTTGGCGGCTTCTCCCTGGGCATCGCGAACGCTGCTGATGGTCAGCCATTGCGGGTAGATTTCGCCATTCTTGCGCCGGTTCCAGAGTTCGCCCTGCCAGTGGCCGGTCTGGCGCAGACTCGCCCACAGCGATTGATAGAAGGCGCGCTCGTGGTGGCCGGACTTCATTAGCGAGGGATTGCGGTCCAGCACCTCGGCCTCGGCGTAACCGGTGATCTCACTGAAGGCACGATTGACGGCAACGATGCGTGGGGTCAGGTCGGTGATCAACACGCCGTCACGGGTGTTTTCGAAAACTGCTGCGGATTGCCGCAAGGAATTGCTGGCACGCACCTTTTGCACTGCCAGGCTGGTGATGCGGGCGAACTCCTCGATCAGCCCGAGTTCGGCGGAAGACGGTTCGCGCGGTGCGGCATAATAGATGCCGAAGGTTCCCAGCACGCGTCCGGTTTCATCCTTGAAGGGCAGCGACCAGCAGGCGTGCACGCCGGCACGCCGGGTCAACTCCAGATATGCCGCCCAATACGGGTGGCGGTCGATGTCGGCGACGATCACTGGCTCGCCCAGGCAGGCCGCCGTGCCGCAGGAGCCATTCCCCTCGGCGGCTTCCAGTCCGTCCACCGCCGCATTGAAGAAGGCCGGCAGGCTTGGCGCCGCAGCGTTGTACAGGCGGCCGTCGCGCGCATCGAGCAACAGGATCGAGACGCGCATCGCCGCTGCAATCGCTTCCAGGCGGCGAGCAATGTCGTGCAGGATGTCCGGCAACGGCCGATTGGCCAGGATCTGGTCGAGCACCGCGTTGCGTGCCAGTTGCACCGCCTCAGCCAGCTTCTGCTCGCTGACATCGAGCCAGGCGCCGACGACTTCCTGCGGGCGGCCCTGGGTGTCGCGCAGCAGGCGTAGTTCGTCGCGCAGCCAGATCACCTCGCCGGCGCCGTTGAAGAACCGGTAGTCATGGACATGGTGGTCTCGGGCAGACAACAGCGCGTGCCCGGCCAGCGCCGCCAGGCGATCATCGGGATAGAGATGGGAGTACCACCACTGCGGAGCCAGGGCCTCTGCCGGCGGGTACCCCAACAGGCGAGTGATGTTGTCGCTGACCCATACCAGTCGCTGCGTCCCGGCCTCGACCCGCAGACTGTAGAGGATCGTCGGGCTGGTCTCGAGCAGGTGCGAGAGACGCTGACTGGTGTCGTGCAGGCGCGCGCTTTCGCGCGCCAGCGCCGCCTGGCGCTCGACCCTTTCAATGGTGGCGACGAGTTCGTGCAGATAGCCCGCGTGCTTGGCCAGGCAATCGTCCGCCCCAAGATGCAGGGCGCTGGCGGCAACATCCTCGCTGCCCTGGCCGGTGACCAGGACAATCGGGATGGACAGGCCGCGTTCTGCGCGCAGCACATTGGTCAGTTCGAGACCGTCCATGCCGGGCAAGCGGTAGTCGATCAGCAGCACGTCCCACTCGGCCGCCTCGGCGGCGCTGCACGGCAGTTGCGACAGCGCTTCCTCGGCGTTGCCCAGCGCGCTCAGCTGGATATGGGGTGCGTGCTGGACGAGATGACGGCGCAGCAGGTCCACGTCGAAGCGGGCGTGTTCGACGTAGAGCACGCGCAGCCGGTGACTGCGGCGCCTGACGCCGTCGCGGAAGCGGGTCAGTGCGGTCGCCAGGGTGCGCGGCAGACGCTTCCGGTAGTCGTCGCGCTTGACCAGATAATCGTCGGCCCCGGCCTTGAGTGCGCGCACGGCCGCCTGCGGGTCGCCCGAGCCGGTGAGGATGACCACGGCCAGCGGCAGCTCGCGTTCGCGAACCCAGGACAGCGCCTCCAGGCCAGAGCCATCGGGCAGCGAAAGATCGGCGAGCAGCAGGTCGAACGGCGCGCCACTGGTCAGCCTGGCAACCCCCTCGCTGAGCGTCGGCGCCACCTCGATCTCGAATTCCGGCGCCGATCTGGCGAGCGCACGCCGGACCAGGTCGACGTCGCTGGCGCAGTCCTCGATGTAGAGCACCCGCATCGCACTTACCTCGGCAGTTCGTTGGTCACGCACCAGTACAGCTCGATCTGCTGGGCCACGTGCATGAACTTCTCGAAATCGACCGGTTTGACGATGTAGGAATTGGCACCAAGGTCATACGCACCATTGATGTCGCGGTCTTCTTTCGAAGTGGTCAGGATGACCACCGGGATGCGCTGCAGGCCAGGATGGATTTTCAGCTCGCGCAATACCGTAAGGCCATCGACACGCGGCAGCTTGAGGTCGAGCAGGATCACCGCCGGCTTCAACTCGCCGGCTTCCCAGCGCGGAATCCAGGCCAGTGCCTCCTCGCCGTCCCGCGCCACCAGCACGGGATTGACGAGTTTGCGGCGGGAAAAGGCACGCATGCTGAGGTCTACATCGACCGGACTGTCTTCGACGAGCAGGATCGGTGGGTGGCATGCGAAGGAGCTCATCATTTGCGCCTCGCAGAGCTGCGCAGTGGCCGCTCAAGGATCATGTCATTCTCCTTCACTTGGGCAATTGCACGTAGAAGCTTGCCCCCTGCCCCGGCACGCTTTCCGCCCAGACCCGGCCACCCATGCGTTGCATGGCTTTCTTGACCAGCGCCAGGCCGATGCCCGTACCGGGATAGTCTTCCAGTCGGTGCAGACGCTGGAAGATCTCGAATATTCGCTCATGGTACTTCATATCGAAGCCGATACCGCTGTCGCTGATCCACAGCGTCACCGTCTTTTCATCCTGGCGCGCGCCGATCTCGATGCGCGGCGCCGACCCTTCGAGACTGAACTTGAGTGCATTCTCGATCAGGTTGCGCAACACCAGTTGCAGCCCCTCAACGTCAGCGCAAACGGCCAGGGGAGGAACCGCCTGGACGACGGCGACGGCACGCGCGGTGATCTCCTCGCGGCGTTCAGCCAGCACGCCAGCCACCAGGCTCGGCAGATCCACGTGCGTTCTCTCCAGCTTGCACCGCTCCATGCGCGAGTAGGTCAGCAGATCGTCGATCAGCTCGTGCATGCGCGCAATCCCGTTGCAGATATTGGCGATGAACAGGCGCCCCTCGTCGTTCAGGCGGTCGCCGTAATCTTCCGCGAGCAGCCGGCTGTAACCCTCGATACCGCGCAGCGGTGCCTTCAGGTCGTGCGACGTGGAATAGACAAAACTCTCCAGCGACTGGTTGAGCGCAGCGAGTTCGGCAGTACGTTCAGCGACGCGCATTTCCAGCGTCGCGTTGAGTTCGCGCAAGGCTTCTTCGGCCGCCTTGAGGCGGAGCACCTGACGCTCGATCTCCCGCTCCGCGAGCTTCTGTTCGGTGATGTCGCGGGAGATGCCGAAAATGCCGATCACCCGCCCTTCGCCATCCCGCAGAGGCCCCTTGGTTGCGAGGAAAACCCTGGCGCCAACCGCGGTGTCGAGCGCCTCTTCCTGGGTCAGAATCCTTTCCTGCCGCATCACCTGCCGACCGACCTGCATGAGCATTTCCGCCTGTTCGGCCGGGAATAGATCACGGTCGTCGCGACCCAGCATCGTCTCGGCAGACTTGCCGACGAAACGACTGGCGGCCCGGTTGAACAGCAGATAACGGCCCTCGTTGTCCTTGGCGAAGATGGCGTCTTCGGTGGATTCGGCGATGGCGGCCAGCAACTCCAGGGCTTTTTGCCGTTCTTTCAGAGAGCGGCGTTCATCGCCGGTGATCTTGAGGATGATCCCGACGATCAGACACAGAGACAGGACCGATCCCAGCAGGCTGAACGTATAGGTCTGTTCGTTGTGGGCGTTCAGGGTTTCGATGTAGCGCCGTGCGGCATGATCGACCCGATCTGTCCGCCGCTCGAGATCGGCAAAGGCGATGCGCAGCGCCACCAGGCCACGCTGATCGGTCGCAGGGGCCTGCCGCCAGGCCGCCAGGCGGGCACGAAAGGCCTCGGCGCTACGCCGGAAGGCCTCGGCTTCGACGCCATCCAGGACGCCAAGCTGATCCAGCGATCGTTCGAACGAGAGCACGGACTGTTGCAACAAAGCCAGCCCGGTGTGCTGGCTGAAGGAAGAACCGGACGTTCCGGCGAGACTGATCTGCAGGAAACCTTTCGCCAGCTCGACCTGGGCTTGCCGGAGTTCCTGAACGTGCCGGGTCGCCTGCTGCAGGGCCCGGCGTTGCTCATAGTGCAGCCAGCTCAACAAGGCGATGATGCACAGCCCCAGCAGAATGGCGGCGACGATCCGGCCACCCGAGCGGCGAGGGCCATCTTGCATGGGCAGGCACATGGCGTCGTTCATTTGGGCGTCGCTCCCTGCGGCACCCGCTCGCGCTTCGGCTCCGGAGCCAGGCCCAGACGGGCCAGCAGGGCGGTGTGCTCGGGACTGTGCAAATAGGCCTGCAAGGCAACATTCCAGACTTCCCACAGGCCTTGGTCATCCGATCGGAACGCGAAAGCGGGACGCCCATAGGCTTCGGCTTCACCGGCCTGGAAACTGGTCTCGACGCTTTCGGTCTGTCCCAGCTCCGCCTGGTGTGCCATCCAGCGCACGGTGGGTTCGGACAGCAGCAAGGCATCGGCCAGTCCGGTCTCGATCGCCTGGCGGCCGGTTGGTGCATCCGGAACCACCACCAGGCGTTCGTCCGGTGCTCCCAGTTGCCGAAGAATCCGCTCTTCCACCGCGCCGGCCAGCACGGCAATGAAGACGTCGTCGCGTGCGGCCGCCTCGCGGTAGGACGAAATCCGCTTGGGATTGCCGCGGGCCACCAGCAAACCGGGATGAACCTGCAGGGTAGGTACCGAGAAGCGCACCCGTTCCTCGCGCTCTGGGGTGATGAACATGCCCGCCGCGATGACGTCGATCTGACCGGCCTCGAGTGCGTCGATCAGCTTGCCGAACTCCACTTGCCGCCATTCGATGTGCTTGATTCCCAGTTGTGCGGCGACATGGCGAACGATTTCCGGTGCTTCGCCGGTGACCTCACCGTCGGCCGTTAGAAAGGCGTAAGGTGGTTCCACCGCATAGCCGATGCGCAGGCCAGCGTCGGTGCGCGCGCGCGCCAGCGTATCGTCGTGCCAGGATAGCCACCAGAGGCCGGCAAACAGGGCAAGCAGGGCCAGGAACAAGCCGGCCAGGCGGGAACGTGTCAGCTGCATGCCTGCGCCTCCTCCCTATCAAGGCTCTCGGTGAAGTCGACATTGTAGTGCGGCTACTGCCAGAGTGACGGGGAGCATCCGTTGAGTTCCCGCTGGCACGCTGCGGTAGATCGCGTTATTCTTCGTTGCATGCCACACACACCCTACCCGCACGATCCTGTCCGCACTGGCCTGACCGGTCCGGGGTTTCTGCTGACGCAGTCCAGGCGCGGATGAAGGCAGTGATTCTTGCTGGCGGTGCGGGCACCCGGCTGGCGGAAGAAACCATCGTCCGGCCAAAACCGATGGTTGAAATCGGCGGCAAGCCCATCCTCTGGCACATCATGAAAATCTATGCCAGTCACGGGATCAACGACTTCGTGATCTGCCTGGGCTACCGCGGCTATGTCATCAAGGAGTATTTCGCGAATTACTTTCTGCACATGTCGGATGTCACCTTCGACATGGCGACCAACCGGATGGAAGTCCACCAGCGACACGCCGAGCCCTGGCGGGTCACGCTGATCGACACCGGCGATGCCACGCAGACGGGTGGGCGCCTGCGACGCGTGCGCGCGCATGTCGAAAACGAGGAACTCTTCTGCTTCACCTACGGCGATGGCGTGGGCAACATCAACATCAGCGGAGCGATCGACTTCCATCGCCGGCAGGGAGTCCGCGCGACCGTCACTGCAGTGACCCCGCCCGGTCGTTTTGGCGCACTCGAGATTGCTGGCGATCGCGTTCTTGCCTTCCGGGAAAAACCGGCGGGGGATGGCGGAGAGATCAACGGCGGATTCTTCGTTCTCCACCCCAGCGTTCTCGAACTGATCGATGGAGATTCGTGCCTGTGGGAAGCCGGGCCGGTCGAACGTCTGTCGCAGACCGGCCAGCTCGCCGTGTGGCGACATGATGGCTTCTGGCAGGGAATGGATACGCTGCGGGACAGGAATCATCTCGAAGAACTCTGGGCCTCGGGGACTGCTCCATGGAAGAACTGGTGATCCAGCCTGCCTTCTGGAAAGACCGGCGCGTCCTGCTTACCGGCCATACCGGTTTCAAGGGGAGCTGGCTTGCCATGTGGCTGCAATCCATGGGTGCCAGAGTGGTCGGTTATGCGCTGCCACCGGGTACGCAACCCAACCTGTTCGAAATCGCTGGCTTCGCCAGGCAGATGGTGTCCATTTTCGCCGACATCCGGGATTCTGAACGGCTGCGCCGGGCCTTCACCGACCACCCGCCGCAAGTCGTCTTCCATCTCGCAGCACAAGCCTGGGTCCTCCCCTCCTATGCTGACCCGGCCGAAACCTATTCCAGCAATGTCATGGGCACGGTCCATCTGCTCGAAGCCGTTCGCCAGACGCCCGGAGTACAGGCGGTCGTCGTCGTCAGCAGCGACAAGTGTTACGAAAACCGTGAAGGCGAGGCCCATCGCGAAAGCGACCCGCTCGGCGGATGCGATCCGTACAGCAGCAGCAAGGGCTGCGTCGAACTCGTCACCGCCGCGTATCGCGCTTCCTTTTTCAAGCCGGCCGACCCTGCCGGACACGGTGCCGCCGTGGCGACGGCGCGCGCAGGCAATGCCATCGGCGGTGGCGACTGGTCGCCGGACCGATTGATCCCGGACGCCATCCGCGCCTTTGTGGACCAGCGTCCGTTACCAGTGCGTCATCCCCAGGCGATCCGCCCATGGCAGCATGTCCTTGAGCCACTGGCCGGATATCTGCTGCTGGCCGAGCAACTATGCAAAAAGGGAACGGCTTTCGCCGGAGCCTGGAACTTCGGTCCGCCCGACCAACACCGCGTCGAACAGGTCATCGACAAGCTGGCCGGCCTCTGGGGGGAGGAAGCGGCCTGGGTCAGCGATCAGGCCTCTCATCCACAGGAAGCACACTGCCTCCGGCTCGACGCCTCGAAAGCGATCTCGGCGCTGCGCTGGCAGCCGCGCTGGTCGCTCGATACGACCCTGCGGATGACCGTCGACTGGTACCGCGCACACTTGAGCGGCGCAGATATCGACACCATTTCCAGACGACAAATCGACCGCTATTGCCGGGAATGTTGCCGGGAATATTCCCATGACTCAGGAAACCCGTTCGTGACATGAGCACTGACGAATTACGACGACAGATCCTCGAACTCGTCGAGCGCCATGCCTGTGAGGCGCAGTCGGCGCCGGCCTTTCGCCCCGGCATCAGCGCGATCCCGGCCGCTGGCAAGGTGATTGGCGGCAGCGAGATCCGCCACATGGTCGATGCTGCACTGGATGGCTGGCTGACCAGCGGGCGCTTCAACGACGAATTCGAACAACGGCTCGGGCGTTTCCTGAACGTTGAACACGTACTTACCACCAACTCGGGCTCCTCTGCCAACCTGCTGGCCTTCAGTGCGCTCACCGCGCCGAGCCTGGGTGACCGCGCCATCAAACCGGGCGACGAAGTCATCACGGTCGCGGCAGGCTTTCCGACTACCATCAATCCGATCCTGCAGAATGGCTGTGTGCCGGTCTTTGTCGACGTCACGCTGCCGACCTACAACATTGATGTCGGCCAGATCGAAAGCGCCATCTCCACCCGGACAAGAGCGATCATGCTCGCTCACACGCTGGGCAACCCCTTCAACCTGCGCGAGGTCTGCCGGATTGCCAAAAAGCATGGGCTCTGGCTGATCGAAGACTGCTGTGATGCGCTTGGATCAAGCCATGATGGCTACCTGGTGGGAACTTTTGGCGACATCGGGACGTTGAGCTTCTACCCCGCGCACCATATCACCATGGGCGAGGGCGGCGCAGTTTTTACGCGCAACCCGCAACTGAAGAAAATTCTCGAATCGCTGCGCGACTGGGGACGTGACTGCTATTGCGCCACCGGCTGCGACAACACCTGCGGCAAGCGCTTCGCCCAGCAGCACGGCGACCTGCCCTTCGGCTATGACCACAAGTACACCTACTCGCAGCTCGGCTACAACCTCAAGATCACTGACATGCAAGCCGCATGCGCACTCGCGCAGATGGACCAGTTATCGCACTTCATCGCCGCGAGAAAAAGGAACTATGCGTACCTGATCCAGCGCCTTGGCGATTGCTCCGAGTTCTTGGTTCTACCCGAAGCGACGCCCGACAGCGACCCGTCCTGGTTCGGTTTTCCGCTGACGCTCAAGCCGAAAGCCAGGTGCACGCGGGTAGACCTGCTCGCCTATCTTGATCAATACCGCATCGGCACACGCTTGCTCTTCGCCGGCAACGTGACCCGGCAGCCGTATATGGCCGGACGCAGCTTCCGCGTCGCAGGAACCTTGACCGAGACTGACAGGGTCATGAACGATACCTTCTGGATTGGACTGTGGCCGGGGCTGACGGAAGAAATGCTTGAATTCGTCACCAAACGGATTGGCGAATTCATGGGGGTCGGGTTGTGAATACTCCGGGGTGTTACAATGGGCATCTGCTCGTTGCAGATCTCGACGCCATCCTCGATCGTGGTGAGTCCCTATTCCGGCGCATGGCTGGCGAACGGCTGTTCGTTACTGGCGGCACAGGATTTTTCGGCCGCTGGTTGCTGGAAGCACTGACTCACGCTGACGATCGCTTGCGGTTAGGGCTGCGCATTACCGTGCTGAGTCGTTCCCCTGAAGCCTTTGCCGCCCGAGCACCGGCACTGTCCCAATACGCGGCTCTCGACTGGTGGCGCGGCGATGTACGTGACTTCGCCCTGCCCCCTGGCGGCTACCCGCTGATCATCCACGCCGCTACTGCGGCCAGCGAACAACTCAACCGCGCACGCCCGCTGAAAATGTTTGATACCATTGTCGCCGGCACCCGGCGAGTGCTCGAACTCGCCGACCAGGCAGGAACGTGCGCAATGCTGCTGACCAGTTCAGGCGCCGTTTATGGCCGCCAACCCTCGGAACTCACTCATGTCAGCGAGGACTATGGCGGCGCGCCCTGTCCACACAGCGCTGATTCGGCCTACGGCGAGGGCAAGCGCGCTGCGGAGTTTCTCGCCGCCGCCTCCAGCCTGCCGGTGAAGATTGCTCGCGGATTCGCCTTCGTCGGAGCATTCCAGCCGCTCGACGCGCATTTCGCCGCTGGTAATTTCATCGGTGATGCACTCTCTGCTGGCCCAATCGTAGTACGCGGCGACGGTACCGCGCTACGCAGCTATCTTTATGCCGGAGATCTGGTGATCTGGCTACTTAAGATTCTTCTCGATGCCCCTCCAGCGCGGCCATACAATGTTGGCTCCGATCAAGCGATCAGCATCGGCTCCCTTGCCGCCAGGGTTGCCGACATCGCCGGCGGGGTCCCTGTCAAACGGCGCTGCGAGCCTGACGGCAATCCCCCGGCACGTTACGTTCCCGACATCCAGCGCGCCCGCAACGAACTCGGCCTCGACATGTGGACCGATCTCGACACGGCACTCGAAAGGACCTTTCGTTTCGCTCAGCAGACATGCGCCACCCGATCAAGGCACGTCAGTGTGCGACAATGAAACATGTTCGAGGTGATCATCTGCCCGAAGTCAGAACAGTCGCTTCGGAGCAACACCAAAGATCCCTGCAGCCCCAGGCTGAACGCCTCAGCGCATCTTCCCACGAGGGCGAGCAAGCCGTAGCCGAACCGCTGACCGCCCACATGTCCAACACTTCTGCCCCATCAAATCCCCAGTTCGCAATCATCCGGCTCATCAGATACCATTACCTGATCGGTCAATTGGTCAAGCGCGAGGTCCTAGTCAAGTACCGTGGTTCGCTGCTCGGGGTTGGTTGGTCCTTCCTTTACCCGTTGTTACTGCTACTCGCCTTCACGATGGTCTTTGGCGGTGTCTTCGGCGGCCGCTGGAGTGAGGCAGAATCAAGCCGCGACGGCATGGAGATGGCTTTGTTCATTTACTGCGGACTGGCGGTGTTCACGCCCTTCTCTGAGGTCATCACCAGCAGCCCACGCCTGCTCATCGCCAACCAGAATTTCATCAAGAAAATCGTTTTTCCAGTCGAGATCTTGCCACTGGTCGCCGTACTGGCTGCGATGATCCACTGTGCCGTTCACCTGTTGCTGCTTGCCGGTACTGCGTTGCTCGCCGGCCACAGCAGCGCATCAATGCTGATGGCGCCCCTCGTTCTTCTGCCAGTCTGGCTATTCACGCTTGGCGCAGCCTGGTTCATCGCTGCAGCCGGTGCTTACGTCCGGGATCTGGCGCACGGCATGCCGGTACTAGCGCAGTTCCTGATGTTTATGCTGCCGGTTTTCTATCCGGCAACCGCGGCGCCAGGCGTCCTGCTCACGCTGAATAGAGTTAATCCTCTGGCGCTTGCGATTGAGGATCTGAGGAGAACGCTGCTGCAAGGAGAATCGCCAGTTTGGACGCATTGGTGCGCATCGCTGCTGGCCGGCGTAGTCGCTGCCGTCGCTGGCTACGCTTTCTTCATGCGTTGCCGAGAGGAGTTCGCTGATGTCGTCTGAACCGGTGATCTCGGTACGCGGCCTCAGCAAGACTTACCGGGTCTACGATCACCCGCTGCACGGACTGCTGTCACGTCTGAGCGGCGACCGCATCGGTCGACGCAAGGAATACCGCGCCCTTGAGGATCTCAGCTTCGACGTCGGTCACGGCGAGACTGTTGGCATCATAGGTCGCAATGGGTCGGGCAAGAGTACCCTGCTGCAACTGATCTGCGGCATCCGCAAGGCGACCGTCGGAAGCGTTCGCACCCACGGGCGTGTGTCGGCGCTGCTCGAACTCGGATCTGGCTTCCATCCGGAGTTCACCGGGCGCGAGAATGTCTTCCTGCAAGGAGCAATCGCCGGCTTCTCACGCCCCGAAATGGAGTCACGGTTCGACCATATCGTTGCCTTTGCGGACATCGGCGAGTTCATCGACCAACCGGTGAGATTGTATTCTAGCGGCATGTTCGTCCGCCTCGCCTTCGCCGTCTCGGTCGAGGTTGCGCCGGATATCCTGGTTATCGACGAGGCACTATCGGTGGGCGACATCGACTTCCAGGCCAAGTGCCTCACACGTATGCGCGAACTGATGGCCAACGGGGTAACGACCCTGTTCGTCAGTCACAGCATGCAGGCCGTCAATGCCTACTGCACCCGTGCGCTACTGCTCGAGGACGGTCGGCTACGCTTCGACGGCAGCCCGGAACAGGCGGTTGACCTACACCGAGGTCAATTCGCAATGGCGACCCGTATCGACCTGCGCAAGCCGCAGAGCGGCCGGCGTGGCTTGCGCCATTGCATCGAATTGCTCGAACTTGCTGTCAAGAACATGAGCGGCGAACCCTGCTCGAACTTTGCGATGGGCGAACAAATGCACATTCGTCTGCACTTGCGCTGCTCCGAACCGGTACCGGAGGCACGCTTTGGCGTGCTGCTGACGAATTCAGCTGACTCGCTGATTCATGACTTCGCCTCCGGTTTCGCCGACATCGTCGGCCTCGACGAGGGAAGCCATGCCTTCGAAATCATCACCGGTCCGCTGATGGTCTATCCTGGCACCTATTACCTCGGCGCATGGGGGCAGCGGGCGCTAGGTATCCCTTCTGACGATTACGTGCGTGCAGCGCTGTCGATCACCATTGTCGACCGCGGCCAAGTGGGCGGTCGCGAAGCGAAATTCGATATCATCAGCAAAGCGAATTCGGAAGTATACCTACCCTGCCGATGGCGCAAGCTCGCGTGACTCCTGGTAAACCTACTCATGAATAGAATCGACAAGGCTGCAGCCTTCCGTTCAATGCTCGAATCGCCGCGATTGGAATTCATCTGCGAGGCACACAACGGCCTCAGCGCGAAGATCGTCGAAGAGGCAGGGTTCAAGGGCATCTGGGCGAGCGGCCTGGCGATCTCGGCGCAGCTCGGCGTGCGCGACAACAACGAAGCGAGCTGGACGCAGGTGCTCGACGTCATCGAGTTCATGGCCGACGCCTCGTCGCTGCCGATCATGCTTGATGGTGATACCGGCTATGGTAACTTCAACAATGTCCAGCGCTTGGTCCGTAAGCTGGAGCAACGCGACATTGCCGCCGTCTGCCTTGAGGACAAAATCTTTCCGAAGGCCAACAGCTTCATTGACGGCAACCGCCAGCCGCTTGCCGACATCGACGAATTCTGCGGTAAGATCAAGGCTGGCAAGGATGCCCAGTTCAACGACAATTTCTCGATCGTCGCCCGTGTCGAGGCCTTCATTGCCGGATGGGGCCTCGGCGAGGCCCTGCGCCGCGCCGAGGCCTACCACGCAGCCGGTTCCGATGCGATCCTGATCCACAGCGCGCTGCGCACGCCCGACGAGATTCTCGCATTCAAGGATGCCTGGGGTGAACGGTGCCCGGTGGTCATCGTGCCAACGACCTACTACGCCACTCCGAGCGAAGTCTTCCGCGAACATGGCATCGCCCTCGTCATCTGGGCCAACCCAACCCTCCGTGCCAGCGTCCGGGCGATGCAGCAGACGGCGAGGGCGTTGTTCACCAGCGAAAGTCTGGTCGCCGTCGAAGACTCCATCGCGCCGGTGCGCGAGATTTTCCGGCTGCAAGGTGCCGCTGCCCTGCAGGAAGCCGAGGACCGTTACCTGCCGAAAGCCCGGCATGCGCCCGGGGCCGTCGTACTCGCCGCCGCGCGCGGCGCGGAACTCGGCGAACTGACCGCAAAGCTGCCGAAGACGATGCTGCGGATCGGCAACCAGCCGCTGCTCGGCCACATCGTCGCCACATTCAATGCACTCGGCATCAATCGCATCCATGTCGTGCGCGGCTACTGCAAGAAAGCGATCAATCTGCCCGGGTTGCACTACGTCGACAACGACCGCTACGCTGACAGTGGCGAGATCTATTCGCTGGCCCTCGCCCTTGCCTGCGTCGATGCCGATACACCGTTGATCGTTTGCTACGGCGACGTGCTGTTCAAGAAGTATATTGTCGAACTGCTACGCGATGTCGACGTACCGGTCGCCGTCGCTGTCGACACCAACTGGCAGGAAAGTGTCAATCGGCACCGAAAGGCTGATTACGCGCGTTGCTCGTTGCCATACTCACGCTCTGCCTACAACCGCGAAGTTCATCTGCTCGAGATTGATCCGCAACTCACAGCAGACGAGATTCACGGCGAGTGGATGGGTTTCATGAAAATCTCCGTGTCCAGCCTCCCCGAAGTCCGCGCAATTACCGAGCAAATCTTGCAACGCGATCGTCATGCCAAACTCCCGGCACTTCTGCACGAGTTGATCCTGCGTGGTCAACCGGTGCGAGCGCTCTACACGACCGGAAACTGGCTCGACATCGACAGCGTCGAGGATCTGGTCTATGCCGGAGGCTTCTAGATGATAAACGCTGCAGATTTCGTCGACGCTGCACAGCGGCGCGGCTACGGTCTTTGGGCAGGTGTCCCGTGCTCCTACCTGCAACCCTTCATCAACCATGTGATCGGTCGCGACGATGTGCGCTACGTTTCAGCGGCCAACGAGGGCGACGCCGTGGCCATCACCGCTGGAGCTGAACTGGGCGGCGTCCGGGCGATCGCCATGTTTCAGAATTCCGGCCTCGGCAATGCGCTCAGCCCGCTGACCTCGCTCAACCACGTCTTCGCCATCCCCAGCCTTCTTATCATCACGCTGCGCGGCGAGCCCGGTGGCCCCCCGGACGAACCACAGCATGCGCTTATGGGCCCAATCACCACATGCATGCTCGAGACCATGGAAATTCCCTGGGAATATTTCCCGAGCAAGGCCGGTACGATCGGAGTCTGCCTCGACCGGGTCGACGACTACTCCCGGCGGAGTTCACGACCCTACGCACTAGTCATGCGCAAGAATTCGGTCGAGGCCTGGCCGTCACCACCACTGGCACCACTCAAAGCCGTGCGGGTTTCTGGGCGAAGCGGTGGACCGCCGGCCCCGGCGCTCTTCTGCCGGCACGAATTTCTGCGTGCCATCCAGCAAAGTACCGGCCCCGACGATCTGATCATCGCCACCACCGGCTACACTGGCCGAGAACTCTACGCACTCTCTGACCGCTGCAATCAGTTTTACATGGTCGGTTCAATGGGCTGCGCTTCGAGCTTTGGTCTCGGATTGGCGATCGCACAGCCGCAGCGTCGGGTGATTGTCCTCGACGGAGATGGAGCCGCCCTGATGCGCCTCGGCGCGCTCGCCGCCGTCGGCCGCGAGGCACCGGCCCGACTGACGCACGTCGTCTTCGACAACGGCATCCACGAGTCCACAGGCGGTCAGGCGACCGCCGCGCCCGGTATCGACTTCGCTGCAATCGCTACTGCTTGCGGCTACCGCCACGCCGGGGTGGCGACGACTCCGGCCGAACTGCTGGCGCAACTCGGCACGGCAGACGGCCCGCGATTCGTTCAAGTACCGGTGCTTCCCGGCGCGCTGCCCGACCTGCCGCGCCCGCGCGTCGCGCCGGCGGAAGTCGCAGCACGCCTGCGCGCCACGCTCGCCGTAGGCGGCCGGCCATGATCCTGCTCAATCCTGGACCGGTTACACTGTCGCAACGCGTGCGCAACGCACTACTTCACGAGGACCTCTGCCATCGTGAAAGCGAGTTTGCCGAACTCAGCCTCGACCTCCGCGCCCGCATCGAACGGGTCTACCCGGAAGCGGCAGCGGACTTTACGGCGGTGCTGCTGACCGGATCGGGCACGGCTGCAGTCGAGGCGATGCTGAACAGCATCGTGCCACCGACAGCGAGATGCCTGGTGGTCGCCAACGGCGTTTATGGCGAACGAATGGCAACGATGCTGGCACGACATCGTCGCCCGCATGCGCTGATCGATTCGCCGTGGCTGTCCCCGATCCCGCTGCAACGGATCGACGAGGCTCTGGTCGCCGATCCTGGTATCGCCTTTGTCGCCTGCGTGCAGCACGAGACGACGACCGGCCGCCTCAACGACATCGACAGCCTGGGCGCGATCTGCCGCCGGCACGGCGTCAACCTGCTGCTCGACGCAGTCAGCAGCTTCGCCGCCGAGGAGCTGCGCTTCGCAGAGTGGAACCTGGTCGCTGTTGCTGCGGCGGCGAACAAGTGCCTGCACGGAATCCCCGGCACGGCCTTCGTCCTCGCCCGCCGCGACCTGCTCACCGGCTGCGCTGACCACGCCGATTCGCTCTATCTAGACCTGTACCCGCTGTTCCGCGAACAGCAGGCCGGCTGGTCGCCCTTCACTCAATCGGTACAAGGATTCTTCGCCCTGCAGGAAGCCTTGCGCGAGTTCGCCGATGCCGGCGGCCAGCCGGCGCGGCGGCATCGCTACCTGGCCATCTCGTCACGCCTACGCCGCGAACTGCCGACGCTGGGAGCCGAACTGTTGCTCGCCGAGGCCGACTATGCCTCGATGCTCACATCCTTCAGGCTACCCTTCGGCAACCGCTACGCGACAGTGCACGACGGGCTCAAACGCGCCGGTTTCACCATCTACGCCGGCCAAGGCCCGCTGGCCGCCGATGTCTTCCGCATCGCCGGCATGGGCGCCATCACAGATGCCGACGTAGACCGCCTGCTGGCTGCCTGTTGCGAACTGCTCGCCGGCCCCGAAGCGGCGCCATGATCGATACGGCGGTCATTCTCGCGGCCGGCCGCGGCACTCGGCTGGAGGCGCTCGGGACGCAGATCCCGAAGGGTTTCATCCGTCTCGGCGAGCGACCCATCGTCGAGGAATCGATTATCCGCCTGCGGCGCGCCGGCATCAGCCGCATCATCATCGTCACCGGTCACCTCGACGAGCACTACCGGGACCTAGCAGCACGCTTGGGTAGCGGCATCGAACGAGTGCACAATCCGCTGTTTTCTGAATCCGGCAGCATGCACTCGCTGTACGCCGCACGTGACCTGCTAACCGACAGCGATTTCCTGCTGCTCGAATCGGACCTGACCTTCGAGCAACGCGCGCTGTCGGCCGTGCTCGAGCATGCTGGCACCGACGTGCTGCTATGTTCCGGAACCAGCGCATCCGGTGACGAGGTATATGTCGAGGCTGACGGCAACCGCCTGGTTAATGTATCCAAGCGTCGCGCCGATCTCGGAGGGGCGGTGATCGGCGAACTGGTCGGCATCACGCGCGTGTCGGCACCGCTCTACCGGGGCATGCTGGCCAGCGCCGAAGCACATTTCCGTAATTCGCTGCGCCTCGAGTACGAGCACGCGCTGGTCGCCGCAGGTTGCGACCGCGCAGTCGACTGCCTGCTCGTAGACAATCTGCTGTGGGCCGAGATCGACGACGCCCACCAACTCGAACGTGCGGCACAGTACATCTATCCGCACATCGTTTCGCGCGAGCACGGCCTTGCGGACTAGGCCCATGGACCACTGGAAATCCGTTTGGGGCCGCCATACAACCAACACTGCAAGCTCACCACCGCAGGCGCTAATCGACCTCGATGCTGCTTTGATAAAGGCGCCGGGTGCATCGCCGAACGTGCTTGCTAGCACCGCGATAGCTTCCGCGGAACTGCGCGCGAGCATGGCTTCAGTGTCGAGATCTTCGACCAGTGCATCGATAACTACGCGTAGAACGCCTTCCACTTCAACTGCCTGCTGTGCAGGGAACCGAGCCGATGAATCGCAACCGCTACAGGAATTTCTGGAACCGTCGCCTTGAACGGACAATGGATATCGAGACTCTGCTGATCGATGACCCCGCAGGTCTAGTCAACGTACGGCCGCGGCATTTCATGAAGCGCGAAATCACCTTCTTCCACACCGACAAGGTTGAGTGGCAGACGATGCGGCCGGTCGCCGTCGAAGCCGAACGGCGTGGCTACCGCGTCGAATTCAGCGACCGCATCGATGCACCCTCAGAGATCGGCGTCTACTGCTCGCATAGCCCTTCGCCGAGGAACAGTCGCTTCTCGGCAATCATGCTGCACGACCTCGCGCAGCGGCACGATATCTGGCCGGACTATTGGCTGACCGAGCCATGGAACGAATTCGATCTCGGCTTCCTGCCGGGACCGAGTTGGGGTGAACGCTGGTACCGGTCGTCGCTGCAGCCGCAGAGTCGGCCGAGGCGCGGCGTCTTCCAACTCGGCTGGCCAAAAGCCGATTCGCTATTCAACTGTCGCGAAAACTTCCAGCGCGAGGCCGACGAACTGCGTCACCAGCTTGGGCTACGCCACGATTTCAGCATTCTCTACGCGCCGTCATGGGAAAACCACGGCAAACAGGACGATTTCGTCCGTGCGCTCAGCGATCTACCGTTCAACCTGCTGCTCAAGCAAGCCCCGTGGTCGGATCGATATCCCGAAGTACTGGCCAGCATCGCGGAAATGAATATGTTGCACCGCAACGCCAGTCCCAATGTCCACATCATCGACCCCGAAGTCGGCATCCTCCACTGCCTGGCACTCGCCGACCTGATGGTTTCAGACGAATCGAGCGTGTTGATCGAGGCACTATTGCTCGACGTCCCCGGCATCGCCGTGATGGACTGGCTGATTCCCGATACCTCACCAGCGCGAAGAGCCTGCGTGCCTTTCGACTTCGTCACCCGGATCGAGCGAGGCGCGCTGCGGGCGATGGTAACCAACATGATCGAGTGCCTACCCGAAACACGCTCAGAACTCGCCGCGGTACGCGAGCGCCACTTTTCATGCCTCGGCCAAAGCGCGGCGCGGATCATGGACGTCCTCGACGCCTGCGTCGAAGACCGACCGATCCCGCACGCGCCCCTTTCGGCAGCGCCCACTTCGCTGCCGTCGCGCATCTGGTCAAAGCTGTGCGCACTCGGCCACTGCCGATGAACGATCGCACTTACATCTTCGATTCCGAACTGCGAATCTGGAGAACACCGACGCACGACAGCATTGCTTATTCCGACGGTGACGAGGTCGAGCGCCGCCTACTGTCCATCCTGAAGCAGACTCGCGACCTGAGTTCGACCTCGGATGAGTTGCGAAAGCAGATTGTCGATTGGCCCACCGAATATCACTTCAGTCCTACTCGCGCCAACCTGCTGCGACCCTTTCGTATTGACAAATCGCAACGCATATTGGAATTGGGATGCGGGTGCGGCAACCTAACGCGCTATCTGGGAGAATCCGGGGCACATGTCACCGCGGTTGAGGGCAGCGTCGTACGTGCGAGCATCGCCGCGGAGCGGTGTCGTGACCTCGCCAATGTCATGATCGTGGCTGATAGCATCGAATTATTTACGTCAGCAGGTGGATTCGATATGGTCACGCTGATTGGCGTTCTGGAATATGCACCACTTTTTTTTCGCGGGCGATAACCCAGCGTTGCAATGCCTTGCTGCCGCTCGTCATTTGTTAGCTCCAGGTGGAACAATGCTGCTCGCCATTGAAAATCAGCTTGGTCTGAAGTACTTCAACGGTTGCACAGAGGATCACACGCGCAAACTTTTCTTCGGAGTCCAGGACCAGTACAGTCCCTCTACGCCTGTAACCTTCGGGCGCACTGAACTGAAGCGTCTTGTTGAAACTGTGGGTTTTAGCCATACCCATTTCCTGTTTCCTTTCCCGGACTATAAGCTTCCCGAAATCCTGATCTCGGAAGAGGCACAGACTGCTGCTGGCCTTAGTTTGTACAACTTGCTCACCCAAAGCCATGGTCGAGATTATTCCGGGCATCGCCTGAAAACATTCGATGAGCATCTCGTCTGGCGAGCCATTGAGCGTAACGGCCTCATTGGCGACCTGGCAAATTCTTTTCTGATCGTCGCCAGCACCGACGAAACCAATGTCCTTTCTGTGTTCCATGATCCATGGCTGGCAAAAATTTATGCCGCATCGAGAAAGCCTGCGTGGGCTTCAGAAACAACCATACGCCGCAACTCATCAGGTCTGAGGGTCGGGAAATCAGGTCTTGGGATAGCCAACAGCAAGGAGATAGCTGTTGGATCATTTACTCTCTCGCACCAGCTCTCATCCGACGAGCCCTACCTACCGGGCGATCTGCTGCTGCACAAATTCCAGCGCCTGGCTCCGGATGGCGATCTTGAGAAATTTGCCAAGCTGGCTCGTCAATGGCTTGATTTTCTTCTGCAGGGTAACGCCCCTGGTGGCGTTTCCTTGAGTGATCGTCTAGTCCCGGGCCATTACCTGGACTGCATCCCTGCAAATCTGATTGTTACGGATACAGGGGTCTTGACCATGATTGATCTTGAATGGCATGTGCGCGAACCGATTCCATTGGCTTGGGTTATCCTGCGTGGCCTTGTCAACACACTTTATCAATGCACGTTTCCAGATAATTTCGGACACAGAAATTGCCAAGGAGTGATTGCCGAATTGCTCTCGCTGATGGATGTTGATGTCAAACCCGCCACGTACGAAGATGTTGCTGTACTGGAAACCGCTTTTCAAGAGGCTTGCCGTGATGACCATCTGTCCCGGGATGATTTTCGAGTTGCTCTGGCGAACGCTGTTCCGCAGCGGGCACCCGTGGAAAGAGCGTGCGAGGTTGAAATGCTTGTGGCGCGAATTGAAGCTTACGAGAATTCGCTATCCTGGCGCATTACCCGGCCGCTCCGATACCTTGCCCGCGTCTTGCTTGGGCGAAAATAGCTGATTGCCCCATGATTGATAGTCCAATGAACCGAATATTGATAAGGGCGCGTTCCCTGATATTCAAGCTCAAGACGCGCTTTCACAGTGGGTCGCTCCATCGTTACGAGTACCTGGTGGATCTGGCCGATGACTCCGCGCCCGCCAGTGTCGTGCGCTTTGTTGGACAAGACCGCAAGGTACTCGAAATCGGCGCCGGCCCCGGTTCCATCACGAGATTCCTGAGCGGAAAGAATCGGTGCCACGTGACGGCGGCCGAAGTCGACGACAGTGCCATCGAAAAACTCCGGCAGTTCTGCGATCGGGTGATCAAGTTGGATCTGAACGCGCCGAATTGGACGGACAGCTTGCAGGAAGAGGGCTTGTTCGAGGTGGTGGTTATCGCCGACGTGCTGGAGCATCTCTACGATCCATGGCAAGTACTTCAGGACGCCAAGCGCTTGCTGGCACCGGGCGGCCATCTGGTCGTCTCGCTTCCACATGCAGCGCACTGTGCGATCGTTGCCTGCCTGATCGAGGGCGATTTCGAGTATCGCGATTGGGGACTGCTGGACCGAACCCATATCCGTTTCTTTGGCATGCGCAACATACAGAACCTGTTCGATGGCGCCGGGCTCAGTATCGTGGATGCACACTTTGTCGTCAAAGCACCCGAGCAGACCGAACTCGTCGCGCATTGGAACAATCTGCCGGCGCCTCTGCGCGCGATGCTTGCACTAGGCCCGCACGCTAAGGTCTATCAAGTGGTCGTAAAAGCGACGGCAGGCAGCCCCGCACTAAAGCTCACTGAACTTCCCGTCTCAACCGCCATGTAGGCGATAGTGATATTCGGAAACCAGTATGGATCCAGCAATCAGCGCAACACCCGACAGCAAACAATCAGCGGCAGCCCGCGGCATCAGGACGGTAGCGTTTTTTCTGCCGCAGTTCCACCCTATTCCAGAAAACGATGCGTGGTGGGGCAAGGGCTTTACCGAATGGACCAATGTCACCAAGGCAGCCGCGCTTTTTCCCGGCCACTACCAGCCCCATTACCCGGCCGATCTGGGTTACTACGACCTGCGCCTGACGGAGACCCGGCATGAGCAGATTGCAATGGCGCGGAGTTACGGAATCGACGCCTTCTGCTACCACTACTACTGGTTCTCAGGCAAGCGGTTGCTCAATCGACCGCTGGACGAGATGCTCGCTGATAGCGAAAGCAATATGCCCTTCTGTCTTTGCTGGGCCAACGAAAACTGGACCCGGCGCTGGGATGCAGCCGAGCATGAGATCCTCATTGCCCAAAACTATCTGCCTGACGATGATCTGAAATTCATTCGCGACCTGACACCCTACCTCAGCGATGCGCGCTATCTCAGGTTTGACGGTGTGCCCCTTCTGATCGTCTATCGTCCCCAGCAGCTTCCGGATCCTAGGAAGACTGCCTCGATCTGGCGCGACTACTGCAAAGCCAACGGTATCGGCGAAATATACTTATGTGCAGCGCTGACCCACGGTAATTTCGACTACTCGGCGTTCGGTTTCGACAGCGGCGTTGAATTTCCTCCGCACAACCTGACGGTCAGGGGACGAGATGACAGATTGGCGTTCTCGCAACCCTTCCTGGGACACGCCGTAATGTTCCATGATATTGCCGAAAGCTACCTGAAAAGGACTTACACGGCGGCCAACGTGTTCCGCTGCGTATTCCCGTCCTGGGACAATACCGCCCGGACCGGGAACCGCGCTCTGATTGTTCTGAACGGAACTCCGGCAAACTACGAGTACTGGCTGAGCGAGGCAATCCGGCGCACGGCGATGGATTTTCCGGGAAAAGAACGCCTGGTCTTCATCAATGCTTGGAACGAGTGGGCAGAAGGTTGCCACCTGGAGCCTGACCAGAAATTCGGGCGACAGTTTCTGGAAGCCACCCGATTTTCCGTGCTGGGAATCAGCCGCTGGACCGATTTTTCCGACAAGGAGATTCCGGAACAGGAGCAACCCGGCGGCTGGTCGCTCCTTGGTCATCTGACCGCGCTGGTCACCCACCATTATTTCCGTTACAAACGCCGCCTGATATTCAAGATTCACCAAATGCCCCGCATCAAGCGTATCGTGAAGTTCCTTCTGCTGCGGTAGCGCGCACATGTCCATCCCTGATGCCTCTGTCGAGCGGCGACTTTGCGCTGTGATCGTCACCTATGGCGAACGCTACAGTTTCCTCGCGCAGGTAATCGGCCAACTGGCCAGCGCGCCGGTCAGCCATATCGTCGTGGTCTTCAATGGCAACTACCATCCGGAACTGATTCCGACGTCCGTGTCCATCGTGCCGGTCGTCCTGCCGGAAAACCTCGGTAGCGCCTGGGGTTACCGCGCGGGTATTGAGACAGCACTCAAACTCGACTGCGATTATTTTCTCTTCCTAGACGACGACAACTTACCGGTATCGAACTGCATCGACAGTTTGTTCGCCGAGCATTTGCGTCTCGGAAGCGGTCCGCTTCTGGCGTTGCAAGCCTTTCGCCGGTCCCAGCCCTGGCAAAGAATCCTAGTAAGCCAAGGAGTGATGCCGATCGGTCGTCCGAATACTTTTGGTTGGTTTCATGCATTCAACGAACGACATCTGCTGAAGCGTCAACTGTTTGGCGCCAACTCGACAGGCAAGGATTCGGCGCCACCGGCCCATGGTATTTTCAGAATCGGCCTCGCCGCCTATGGCGGCTTATTCGCTACCCGGGAAACGCTTCTGCTTGGCGAGCTCCCTGATCCGCGGTACTTCTGTTATTATGACGACCTTGACTTCAGCAACCGCCTGACGCAAAGAGGTGTCACAATCTTCCTCTGTGCCGGCGCAGTCGTAGACGATCTGGAGGCCTCATGGCACGCGCAAGATTCTCGGGTGCATCCCGCGTTTTCGCCCCAGACGCCTGATCAAAAGGTTTATCTCGATCTGCGCAATGCCTTCATCTTCTATCGCTCAATGACGACAAGTCGTGTTGCGTTTTTCATTAATGGAATTGGCTTCTGGCTGGGCATTGCCTATCTGGCCCTGTTCAGGTCTGCGGATATCCGCACCACGGCCAGACGCCTTAAGCTGATTTTCCATGCCGCAAGGAAAGGTTTGCGTGGAGAATTCGCGCTATGCCCAGTGTAGCCAACTATCTCGCCAATAGCCAGCCGGGCTTGACACCCGGCATGCTTTTCTCGTTATCGGCGGTGGTTCCGTGCCATGTTCCTCAAACAACGCCTTGTGCCATCGCTGGCCTGATCCTGGCGTTCTTTCACACGAACAGGCCGCTGCCATGCTCGTGGAGGCAGACGCCCGCATCGCCGCGTTGCCGCCCATCCTCCACCGAATTCAACAAGTCGACTGTCAGGCTGAACATGGCGGTGACAGCCGACCTCAAACGCTTCCTCGCCACCTTCGACCGGAAAATGCGGGTTTGGACCGCGCCGTCGGCACACCGCGAGTAGATCTGGATCGATGCCGGCAACGCCTGGCGAGCTACCCGACGGTGCAGCCCCGGCAATGCCAATTCAAGGGCAATATCAATCCCTATCATTTCATTGAGGAATTGTTCGCGCACCTGAGTGGCAACGATATCTTCGACGAAAAAAATCTCCATCTTCCAGAGGCAATTACGATGGAATATCGAATTCCAAACCCGACATTTCATGGTATGTTGCGAACATGCTGCTCTGTTCATCTTGCCCAGCGGCTTCAGCGCTTGTACCAATTCCCGGAGCCTGCTCTCTTTGTGGACCACATCAGCTTGGAAAATCCACCCTGGCGCGACAGCTTGCGACACGCCAGGATAGCCTGGTCAAGCAGTTTGCCGTTAGATCCCGACGATCCGGCGCGACGATCCGATCCCGCTTCCGTGCCGCTTCCGCTGACCGGTTTGGTCGTTCTGAACGAAATCCAGACACGACCGGATCTTTTCCCGTTGTTGCGGGTTCTCGCCGACCGCACTGAGACACCGGCACGCTTCCTGATTCTGGGCAACGCCACACCGGAACTGCTTTGGCGTGCCGCCGAGAGTCTGGCGGACCGCGTCACATTTCAGGAACTGGAGGGTTCTGGACTCGATGGACTGGTGGAAGACGCGCCTTGGCAACTGAGCGAGGAAATTACTGCGGTCCCGGTGGCCAGCCTCGATGCATGCGTGACAGACTCCAGGAGTACTGCGCCTTTGCTCATCCCCACGGCTCAGACCTGCCCATGCTTACCGTAGCCACTTACCTGGCTCAACGCCTGGCCGATCACGGCCACCGCCATGTCTTCCTCGTCACCGGTGGCGGGGCGATGTTCCTGAATGATGCACTCTGTCATCATCCCGACATCACGCCCGTATTTTTCCACCACGAACAGGCGGCAGCGATGGCCGCCGAAGCCTACGCCCGCATCGCCGGCAAGCCGGCCATCCTCAACGTCACTACCGGTCCCGGCGGAATCAACGCGATCAATGGCGTCTTCGGCGCCTGGACCGACTCGGTACCGATGCTGGTTTTCTCGGGCCAGGTCAAGCGCGCCACCTGTCTGGCGACGACGCCCGTTCGCGGCCTGCGCCAATTGGGCGACCAGGAAAGCGAAATCATCCCGATGGTGCGTGCTATCACCAAGTACGCGACGATTGTCGACTCGCCCGATGACCTCGCCTGGCATCTCGATCAGGCGCTGCACCTCGCGACTTCGGGCCGGCCCGGCCCGGTCTGGCTCGATATCCCGATCGACGTGCAGAGCGCAAAGGTGGAACCAGCCGGCATGCGTCGCTTCGTTCCTCCGCAAGAACCTGGGCACAGGGTTTCTGATGTCGAGCTGGACGCTTTGATCAAGCGGCTGGGTCAGGCCCGCCGCCCGGTCATTCTCGCCGGAACCGGCGTACGTGCGGCGCACGCGAACGAGGAGTTCGCAACGCTGATTCACCGCCTCGGCATCCCGGTGACGACGGCCTGGACCCACGATCTGATCGCCACCGACGACCCGCTGTTCTGCGGTCGCCCCGGCACCATCGGTACCCGCGCCGGCAATTTCACGGTGCAAAATGCGGACCTCTTGCTGGTCCTCGGCAGCCGCCTCAATATCCGCCAGGTGAGCTACGACTGGCCGGGTTTTGCAGCACGCGCTTTCAAGATCCAGGTCGACATCGACGCCGCCGAACTGGAAAAACCGCTGGTCCGGCCCGACCTCGCCATCTGCTGCGACCTCCGCGATTTCCTTGTGGCGCTGAACGCGCAGCTCGCCGAGAGGCCGCTGCCACGCAACCCCGAGCACGAGCACTGGCTCGCCTGGTGCCGACAACGCTTCTTTGCTTACCCGGCAGTGTTGCCAAAACACCGCGAGTTCAGGGGCCGGATCAATCCCTACCACTTCGTCGAGGCGCTTTTCGACTGCCTCGACGAAGACGACATCGTCGCCTGCGGCAACGCCAGCGCAACCATCCTCCCGTTCCAGGCCGGCGCGATCAAGCATGGTATGCGCATGTTCTCGAACTCGGGCAGCGCATCGATGGGCTACGACCTGCCGGCAGCGATCGGCGCCTACTTCGGCGCGGTCGCCAGCCGCGGCAGGCAAGGCCGCGTCGTCTGCCTCGCCGGTGACGGCAGCATCATGATGAACCTGCAGGAACTCCAGACGGTCGCCCAGCATCGCTTGCCGATCAAGATCTTCGTGCTCGACAACCACGGCTACCTGTCGATACGCAGTTCGCAAACGAACTTCTTCCGGCGCGTGGCCGGCGCAGATCCTGACTCGGGCGTTTCACTGCCCGACTTCGTCGCCATCGCCACCGCCTTTGCGATTCCGGCGTCACGCCTTGACTCGGCTGACTTCGCCAAGCGGCTTCCGGCACTCCTCGACGCACCCGGCCCGCATTTATGCCAGGTCGTGCTCGACGAGACGCAGCCGTTCGAACCCCGGATGAGTTCGCGCCAGCTTGACGATGGCAGCATCGTTTCGGCGCCGCTCGAGGACATGTACCCCTTTCTCGAACCCGCGGAATTGGCCCGTAACATGCTTTCCAATTCATGATCGCCAGCCTCCAGCCGTAACGGCTTGCCGGAATCTCAAAAATCGCCCAATATGACCCTATGATTGGTCATTGGCTGAAGAGCAACATGCGTACCGTAAGTCTCGCCGAAGCAAAAGCACATCTCAGCGAATTACTGAATACGGTGGAAGCCGGCGAAGAATTCGTCATCACCCGTCATGGTCGCGCCGTTGCCCGGGTATCGCCAGCCGAGAAAACGAAGCAGCCTCTTCCGATCAAAAAATTGGCTACGTTGCGCAAGACGACGCCCGCCTGGACCGAGCCGAGTGCGGGCATCGTGCGCCAATTGCGGGATGCCGAATGATCTATCTGGATACCAGCTTCCTCACTCCGCTGTTTCGCGAGGAGCCAGTCTCGGAGCGTATCGAGGGTTTTCTGGCTACCGTGCCCGCGGGTACGCTGGCCATCAGCCAATGGACGCGTGTCGAGTTCGCCAGTGTCATTGCTCGCGATGTACGCATGAAAACCCTGGACGCGGTAACCGCGCGTAAACTCATCGAGGCTTTTGATTCGCTCGATGATGGTCTGATTTTCGCTGCGAGAAAGCGCAAGATAAAAGCAAGGCGAGGGATTCCCGCATAGCCCGCAGCAAATCTCCCTTATAAAGAATGCCAGCAATACTCATGTAAAAGCATGGAAGCGCGCGTGGAGCGCCGTGTTCGGCCGCCCTTCGCTCGCGACTGCGGGCTGAATGTACTCCTCGCAGAAGCCCCGGCATCGCTTTGCATCGCGCCTTCTCCTTTCGTTCCATCTCTTGTGAGCGACAAACCGGCCCCGAACATGCTAGATTGATGCATCATCCCTTCACCCGCCAGACCATGAGCCATTCGCAGCAGTCGCAAGCTTCGGAGATCTTTGAAGACCTGTTCGTCCTCGAACTGGCAAACAACCACCAGGGCCGTCTTGAACGCGGATTGCGGATCGTCACCGATTTTTCGCGAATCGTCCGCTTCAACAATGTCAAGGCGGCGATCAAGCTCCAGTTCCGCGACGTCGAAGCCTTCATCCACAAGGAGTTCCGCGAGCGCACGGATATCCGCTACATCCGGCGAACGCTCGACAGCCGCCTCTCCAAGGCGGAATACGCCAAGCTCACGACAGCCATCCGGCAGGCCGGTTGCATCCCGATGGCGACGCCTTTCGACGAGGTTTCGGTGGACCTGTGCGTCAAACTGGGCGTCGAGATCATCAAGATCGCCAGTTCCGACATCAACGACTGGGTGCTGATCGAAAAGATCGCCAGCACCAAGCGTCCGGTGATCGCATCCACTGGCGGTTCGTCCCTGAAAGATGTCGACGATCTCGTCAAGTTCTTCAACCGGCGTGGAATTCCGCTGGCGATCAATCATTGCGTCTCGCTTTACCCGTCCGAGAACCACGAAATCGAGCTGAATCAGGTGGACTTCCTGCGCCGGCGTTATCCACACAATGTGATCGGCTTTTCTACACACGAACATCGGGATTGGCAGACTTCGATTGCCATTGCCTACGCCAAGGGCGCGCGTACCTTTGAACGGCATATCGACATCGCCACTGACGGCAGCCCGGTCGCGGCGTATTGCAGCCTGCCTCATCAGATCGACCAGTGGTTCAGGGCGCATCGGCGAGTCGTCGAAATGTGCGGCGCACCGGGTACCCAGAAGCGCATTCCACCCAGTCAGGAAATCGCCTATCTCAATGCCCTGGTCCGCGGGGTCTATGCCCGACGGGATCTCCGACAAGGACATGCGCTCGGCGACGAAGACGTCTACCTCGCGATTCCCTTGCAGAAAGGTCAGATCTCCTGCCGCGAACTGATGCGTGGCGAGCTGTTGCTGCGCGACGTCGCGGCGGACGGCGCGATCCTGATCGACATGATCGACAGCCCCTACGCCGACAATGAGCAGCTCAAGGCCCTCATCTATCAACGCGGACTCTGACCGGATCACGCGATGTTTCGACACGACCGGACCCAATGAAACTGATCAGCATCGTGACCGGCTGTTTCAACGAAGAGGACAACGTTGAAGAACTGTATACGCGCATCCGCGCACAACTCGAACGGCTCCCTGCTTACGACTACGAGCACATCTTCATCGATAACGCATCGACCGACGGCACCGTCCGCAAGATCAAGGCGATGGCGGCGCTGGACAGGCGCGTCAAACTGATCGTCAACACCCGCAATTTCGGCCACATTCGATCACCGATCCATGCCCTGCTGCAGGCAAGTGGCGATGCGGTGATCGCCATGGCCTCGGATCTGCAAGAGCCGCCGGAACTGATTCCCGAATTCATTGCCCAGTGGGAACAAGGCTACCGCGTCGTTGCCGGGGTAAAACCCAGCAGCCAGCACACCACGGCCATGTCCTTCATCCGACGCTTCTTCTATGCCACCATCGGACGCATCTCGGACACCCGGCTGATCCCGAATTTCACGGGCTTTGGTCTGTATGACCGGGCAGTGGTCGAAGTCATCCGCCAGATGGACGATCCGTATCCCTACTTTCGTGGCTTGATTGCCGACATCGGTTTCGAACATGCGGAAATCCCTTTCGTACAGCCCCGGCGCAGCCGCGGCATCAGCAAGAACAATTTCTATACGCTCTATGACATGGCCATCCTCGGCATCACCAGCCACTCGAAGGTGCCGATCCGTCTGGCGACCATGGCCGGATTCGCACTTTCGGCGCTCAGCCTGCTGGTGGCCATCGCCTACCTGGTCTACAAGCTGCTGAGTTGGGAGCAGTTTTCAGTCGGTATTGCGCCCGTACTGATCGGCTTCTTCTTCTTCGCCTCGGTGCAGCTTTTCTTCATCGGCATTCTCGGCGAATACATCGCCGCGATCCACACGCAGGTGTTGAAGCGGCCTTTGGTGGTTGAAAAGGAACGTGTCAATTTCGATGCCTCCCCACCCGCTCACTGAAGCACGATCGGCAGGCACGCGCGCCTCAGTGACCAGAGCGCTCCTCGCCAGCCTGCTATCACACGACAGGGTCAACTCGGTTCGTCCGCCTGATTCATTGACGATCGCGGCTCTGGCCTACCTTGCCTTGCCCAACTTCATTTTTTTTTATCGGCTGGCTACGCTGGCCATTTGCCCTCATTTTTTTCATTGCTGCTGGCGTACTCGTTCAGAACCGCGATTGACTGGCAACAGGTCGTCTGGCAATTGCCGTACCGCAAATCGGTATGTCTGACCATCGTTACTGCCGCTCTGGTCTGGTGTGCATTTGGCGGCGCGGGGCATTTTGTCGCCGCTTCCATCGACTGGCAGGCGCGCGACGTAGTTCTCGGGGACCTGGTTTATGGCGACTGGCCAATCTCCTATGCGATCAGGGACGGTGTCCACTACATCCTCCGCTCTGCGATCGGGTACTTCCTGCCGGCAGCGCTGTTTGCGAAAATGTTGGGGATCCAGGTGGTGGACCTCGCGCTGTATTTGTGGACCGCCCTGGGCGCAGCCCTTTTTCTGCTCAGCCTGCCGCTGCCGCAGCGACCTGGTTTGCGGCTGCTGCTCCTGTTGCTTGTGGCCGTGATGTTCAGCGGCATGGACTTGCTCGGTGCGCTCGCCTACTGGGGAGAATGGCCAGAGTTTCCCGTCCGGCTGGAATGGTGGACGAGATTCAGTTACCCATCCCTTTCAGGACAACTCTTCTGGGCACCGAATCATGCCCTGCCGATCTGGCTGGGAACCACCCTCTTCTATCGGCACTGGCGACACCCTGCATTCCCGCCGTTTGCTTTGCTTCTCTGCTCGCTGCTGGCACTGTGGACCCCTTTTGCGCTGCTTGGCCTGGCCCCTTTTTTCCTGCTCAGCGTACTGCAGTATGGCGTCTCCCAAAACCAAAAAATCCCCCTGACACCGCTGATCACCACGATCCTCGTCATGGCATTGATGGGCCGTCTCCTGACCTTGAACATCGACGAGATACCGGCCACCAGCAGTCTCCAGCAAGCGGGAACGGCAAAGGGATTTGTATTGAGCTACCTGGTGTTTGCCCTGCTGGAATTCGGCGCACTGTCGCTCGCCATGTCGCTGCGGCTGCGGCACTCCTGCGGCATCCTGTGGATCTCGGTAGCCACTCTAGGGCTACTGCCACTATTGGTTTTCGGCCCGAACAATGATCTGATGCTACGAGCTTCAGCGCCCTCGCTGGTGATGCTCTTGATCCTGACACTGACCATCTTTCAACCGGCGAACACCCCGCCTGCCCAAGGCACAAAACCATGGCTGATCGTCGCCATGCTGAGCATTGGTGCCTTTACGCCCATCCATGAATTCGGCCGCGCAGTGATGGTGCGGCGCTGGCTACCGAATTATGACCATACCCTGGTCGACCAGCAGCACGGAGTGCTTCCACCACACTACATCGGCCGCTTCGACCGGGTGGACCTGCAATGGATTCTCCGCGATCCGGCCATCATTCCAGGCCGCGCCCAGCGACAGGCAACGAAGGTCCGCGACGAGTAGTGAGTCGCTGACGCGACTTTCCCATTCACCCAATGCCTACAGCCCAAGAAAATCCTTGATCATGGCAAGAATGCCGGCTTTCGGCTGCGACGCTGCATTATCGGCGGGAGAGTTGCTGAACTGGCGGATGAAGGCGTCCATCTCGGCCTCACGGCGTGCGAGAATTTCGGCAATCGCCTCGGCGATTTCCGGGCGCGAGCGGATGACTTCTTCGACCGTGGCCTGGTCCAGCCGGTAGCAGACCACGTCGGTCTTGGCGATGATCGAGGCGCGGCGAGCCTCACCGGTCAGCACACCTTTCTCGCCGAAAGTGCCGCCGGCATGAATGGTGCGGAACAGACGCCGTGAATGGTCGGGAAAATCCATCCACACTTCGGCTTCGCCAACCGCCAGCAGGTACAGCCAGTGTGGCGCGTCACCCTGATGAAAGATCACGTCGCCGCAGGCGAACGGCGCATGCACCATGCGCTCGCTGATGGTCCGCAGTTCCTCTTCCTGCAGCCCGGCAAACAGTTCCAGCTTGCGCAGATCGAGCATGCGTCGCTCGATTTCGCGCCGGTGGAGCGACTCCCGGTAAGCATCGTTCTCCTTGGTGATATGCAGCGACTGTTCGGGCACCGCCAACTGCATGCCCGCGCGTTGCAAGGCGGCGAAGATATGAATCCGCACCGCGGAGTCGGTGGGATCATCGGGCTGCGGGTCGAGCATCCAGTAGCGCAGCGCGTAGCGCCCGTAGCCCGGGCCAAACTCCATCAGCACACAGCTTGGTCGAGGTTCCCGGGCGACGTTGGGGATTTCGGCGGAGCCGATCGTCGCCTCGATTTTCTGGATCACCAGGGTCGGCGGTGATGCATAGGTGACGTGGAACCACACCCAGCGTCGCCAGGGCCAAAGGGGAATGTCGGTGCGGCCGAATACGGTGAACTTGCCACGCATCAACTGGCTGTTGGGAACTACCACCACGTCGCCGTTGCGTGTCCGGATCGTCGTCTGCCGCCAGCGTATCTGGGCGACCCGGCCGGTGATGTCGTCGATCCGGATCCAGTCGCCGGTACGCAGCGAATTATCGACTTGCAGCGCGACACCGGAAAGAATGTTGCCGAGGGTATCCTGCATCGAGAAGGCCAGGACCGCGGTGATCACCGCCGAAGTGGTCAGCAGACTCGACGGGTCGAATCCGACAATGTGCAGTCGCCCAACAATGAAAGCGGCATAGATTATGAGGACAATGATGTCCTCGGCGATACGCACGACGACCATGCCAAAGCGCGGCAGGACAATCCGGAAGACGAAGATCGCCAGCAGGCGAAACAGCGCCATCCCCGATCCGATGACGAAGATCTCGTGCAGCATCACCGCGACGCGCGAATAGTCGAGCGCCTCGAGCAAGGCACCGAAGAGTTGCCCGACCAGGCAGAGCCCGAACACCACCACCGTCCCGCCGACCCGCCGGCGTTCCCTGGGCAGCAGACGCAGCGACAGCAGCGCGAATATCACGACGGTAGCGATGACGTACTTGGTCTCGGGCAGCCAGAAATAGGCCCAGATTCGCTGCATCACTTCTGTCATCGCTTCTCCTTCGTCCTCTCAGGCAATGGCGCCCGCGTTTTCCTGGGGCCGCTCGAGCAGTCTGCCGCTTGTGCCGCTGGCCAGATCTTTCGGTGAGCCTCGACTGCAGCCGACCCGGACCTCAGACCAGACCGTCAAAGACCTGCACGCTGACCGAATCCCCAGCGGCGACGCTGCCGCGATCCTGTTCGAGGACGATGAAGCAATTGGCATCGGACATCGAGCGCAGGATTCCCGAACCCTGCGCACCTGTCGGCCGGACGTACCATTGACCCTGCTCCTGGCTGAGGATGCCGCGCTGGTACTCGGTACGGCCAGGAGACTTCTTCAGGGCGACGCTGCATAGCGCCGGCAGCAGCGGCACGACGGGCAACGGGTCGGCGCCCATCAGCAGGTAGAGCGCGTCGCGGACGAAGGCGTAGAAAGTAACCATCACCGCCACCGGATTCCCCGGCAGACCGAACAGCCAGGCTGCAGCACCCTCCTCGCCGCTCGTCCCGGCAGCAGTGATGCGGCCGAAAGCCATCGGGCGACCCGGTTTCATGGCGATTTTCCAGAACAGGACTTCGCCGAGTTGCGCCATCAGCGGCTTGACGAAGTCGGCTTCGCCAACCGAGACACCGCCGCTGCTGATCACCACGTCAGCAGCAGCGGCCGCTTGCCGGAAGGTCGCCTCGAGCAGCGCCGGCTCGTCGCGAACGACCCCGAGATCGAGGATTTCGCAACCCATGCGGCGGAGCATGCCGAAAAGCGTGTAGCGGTTGCTGTCATAGACTTCGCCACAGCCCAGTGGCGTACCGATCGAGCACAGTTCGTCGCCGGTCGAGAAAAAGGCGACACGCAGACGGCGGTAGACGCTGATCTCGGCACAACCCAGCGAGGCGATCAGACCGAGTTCCGCCGGGCGGATCAGTCGTCCGGCAGCGAGCGCCGATTGGCCGGCGGCGAGGTCTTCGCCGGCGCGGCGGATATTCTGGCCACGGCGCTGCCCAGGCGGGATCACGACGCTGTCGCCAGCGGGCTCGACGACTTCCTGCATCACCACCACATCGCTACCGACCGGCAGCGGCGCACCGGTCATGATGCGCACGCACTCGCCCGCGGCCATGCTGCCGGCAAAAGTCTGACCGGCCAGCGCTGTCCCGGCGACGCGCAGGCGGGTCTCGCCACTGCTCGACAGGTCGGCATGACGCAGCGCGTAACCGTCCATCGCAGAATTGTCGTGCGCCGGCACATTGACCGGCGCGATCACGTCACTGGCCAGCACACGCCCCAGCGCGCTGCGCAGCGCCAGCCGCTGGTGTGTTCGCAGCGGCGTCAACTGGCTGCGAATGAAGGCGCGCGCCTGCTCGACCGAAAGCGCATCGGGATCGTAATCGCTGAGACAACTGAAACGGGCAGTGAGACACATGGCAGCTTTCGCGGGAGGAGTGGAGGGTTGTCGGATCGCCGGGCGGGTTCACGCGGCACCGCCCCGATCGGAGACTGCCGGCGATCAGCCGCCGGTCATCGACATGAAGCGTAGCACCTGCGGTGCATCCATCTGGCTGCCGAAGTCGTGGCCCTTGGCCTTGATGCCCATGCTGCCGACAATCGTCGCGCGCAGCGGGGAATCATCCGTCGGATGCGAACGCAGCAGCGGCAGCAGCGCCAGGGCATCGTTGTTACCGAGGCATGGGTACAGCTCGCCGCGAGCAGTGACGCGCACGCGATTGCAGCTGGCGCAGAAGTTGTGACTGTGCGGCGAGATGAAACCGACGCGCGTCGAGGTGCCGGGAATCCGCCAATAGCGCGCCGGTCCGCCGGTGGTTTCGGTAGACGGCAGAAGCACGAAGCGCGTCCGCAGGCGGGCCAGTGCTTCTTCACTGCCGAAGGTCTGGCGCGCGTGACCGATGTCGCCGAGCGGCATTTCCTCGATGAAGGCAATGTCGATCCCGCGTCCGACGACAAACTCGACAAGATCGATCAACTCGTCGTCATTGCTGCCACGCATCATCACCGTGTTGATCTTGAGACGCTGGAAACCGGCCGCCTGCGCCGCGTCGAGACCGCGCAGCACCTTGGCGAGATCGCCGACGCGGGTGATCTCCCGGAAACGGTCGGCACGCAGCGTGTCGAGGCTGATGTTGATGCGTTTGACACCGGCGGCACGCAAGGCCGGGGCAAAACGATCGAGCTGCGAACCATTGGTGGTGATCACCAGCTCCTGCAAACCCGGCAGGCGGGCGATCTGTTCGAGCAACCAGATGGCGTTGTGTCGAACCAGCGGCTCGCCACCGGTGACCCGTACCTTGGTCACACCGAGATCGACGAAGGCACTGGCAATACGCAGGCATTCCTCGAGCGTCAGCACCTGCGCCCGCGGCAGGAAGGTCATCTCCTCGGCCATGCAGTAGCTGCAACGAAAGTCGCAGCGGTCGGTGATCGACAGGCGAAGGTAGGTAACGTGTCGGCCATACTTGTCGACCAGCGTCCTGTCGGCATGCCGCGAGGTTGCCGGCGAAGTCGGCGGGGTAAAGCCGATCCGCGAATCGGGAACGACTTCGGGCGTCAGCGATTCATTGCGCATGGGAGAAACTCCCTCGGGCGTGCCCGTGGCGAAGGGAAGAAATGGTTCGCGGCAGATTATAGCGGAGTTCGTCGAGCGCACTGCACACTACTCACGCATGATCCAGGGCAATCCATCTTGGCGCTCTTCGACTTCCTGCCAGAGTCGCTTGATTCGTTGATGTACGGTGTTCCGCAGAGAATCAAGCATGTTCGACCGGCGGGGCGACCTTGAATACTTCGGCAAGGGTGGTCACCCCGGCAGCAACTTTCATCGCTCCCGAGATGCGCAGGGGTTTCATTCCTTCCCGGTAGGCCAGCTCGCGAATCTTGGCGATGTCCTTGTTTTCACTGATCGCCAGCTTGATATCCTGCGACAGGAGGAGGATCTCGTACAGCCCGACACGCCCGAGGTAACCGGTCATCCGGCATTCGAGACAGCCGACCGGCCGGTAGAAACGCACCGGACGATTCGATTTCCAGGGCGCGACGAGTTGATCCCACATTTTCTCCTCGACCGCGCTGGCCTGGTGCACCTGCTTGCAATGCGGGCAGAGGATGCGTACCAGGCGCTGCGCCATGACGCCGAGTACCGTCGCGCCGAGCAGATACGAGGGAACGCCGAGATCGAGCATGCGCGTGATCGCCGCCGGGGCGTCGTTGGTATGCAGGGTCGACAGCACGAGATGGCCGGTGAGGGCGGCCTGGATCGCCACCTCGGCAGTTTCCAGGTCACGGATTTCACCAACCATGATGATGTCCGGGTCCTGCCGCATGAGCGCGCGCACACCTTGCGCGAAACCGAGGTCGATCACGTTCTGCACCTGCATCTGGTTGAACGCCGGTTCGACCATCTCGATCGGATCCTCGATGGTGCACACATTGACCGCCGGGGTGGCGAGCTGCTTCAGCGTCGAATAGAGCGTCGTGGTCTTGCCGGAACCGGTCGGGCCGGTCACCAGGATGATCCCGTTCGGCCGTTCCGACATGTCCTTCCAGCGCGCCTGATCATCGTCGGTGAAGCCGAGATCAGCGAAACTGCGGACCAGGACTTCCGGGTCGAAAATCCGCATCACCAGCTTCTCGCCGAAGGCGGTGGGCAGCGTCGACAGACGCAGTTCGGCTTCCTGACCCTCAGCGGTGCGAGTCTTGATGCGGCCATCCTGTGGACGCCGCTTTTCGACCACGTCCATGCGACCGAGAATCTTGACGCGGTTGACCATCGCCGCCATGACGCTCATCGGAATCTGGTAGACCTGATGCAGGACGCCGTCGATCCGGAAACGCACGATGCCGATTTCGCGTCTGGGCTCGATATGGATGTCGCTGGCGCGCTGGTCGAAAGCATACTGCCAGAGCCAGTCGACAATGTTGACGATATGCTGGTCATTGGCATCGAACTGGCGATTGGTACGACCGAGTTCTACCAATTGTTCGAACGACGACAGGTTGCCGGTCGGGCCACCGAGTTGGGCAGCCTTCTTGACCGAGCGCGCAAGATTGTAGAACTCGACCAGATAACGCGCGACGTCGACCGGGTTGGCGATCACCCGGCGGATTTCCTTCTTGCTAATCGCCTTGATCTCCTTCTCCCAGTCCCGCAGAAAAGGCTCGGTCGTCGCCACCACGATTTCACGCGTCGTTACCTGAATCGGCAGCATCCCGAAGCGGGTTGCGTAGGCACTCGACATCACTTCGGTCACCGCAGTGAAATCGACCTTCAGGGGGTCGATGTGCTGGTACTCGAGGCCAACCCTGCGCGCCAGCCACTCGCCGAGATCTTCGAGAGTCAATGGCCGATGCGGCTCTTTCTGCGACTTCCATTTCTGATCGGCAATGATCACCAGCGGATGGGCCACCAGACGCTTGAGGCGACTCTCCTTGAGCAGGGCATCGGCGTCGGACGAGCTGACCAGGTCATCTTCAAGCAAGCTCTTAAGGACTTCCGCCAGCGTCAGGCGATGTTCATGAACGGTGTTGACGGCTGCTTGGGGCATTTGCAGTGTTCCAGGAGAATGTGCCGGTACTACAGGCGAATAGGGAATGCGAGTTCCATGGAGAATTCTACACTGCCAGCACAGGAGATCCTGGAAGGAGCACCGTCACCGTCGACACTCAAGATCTGAAGCGGGGTCGGGAAGAAAAAGGATGACTCGGGAGTTCATCCGGCCGCCCTCGCCTTCTCGGCACGGTATTCCTCGATCGACAGCTTGCGCAGCTTCGAGGTGCGCCCTTCCTCGTTATGCACGAAGCCGACGCTGGAGACGAAGGGTTCGATGATGTGAATTTTCTGCAGCGGCGTGACGATCAGGAGTTGCAGGTTGAGCTGGGCGAACAGCCGCAAGCCGTATTGCGCCGACTCGTCCGATCCACGCCCGAAGGCTTCGTCGATGACCACGAAGCGGAATGATCGCGAACGCACGGCGCCCCATTCAAGGCCGAACTGATAGGCGAGGCTCGCCGCCAGAATCGTGTAGGCGAGTTTTTCCTTCTGACCGCCCGACTTGCCTCCCGAGTCGGAATAATGCTCGTGCTCGCTATGGTCTTCGCGCCAGCGTTCGCTGGCGGCAAAGACAAACCAGTAGCGCACGTCGGTGACCTTGGCCGCCCAGCGGCGATCCTGTTCGGACAGACCCTCGCGCCCGCGCAGCCGCTCGATGATCTGCCTGACCTGCAGGAATTTGGCTTCCGAGTATTGTGCATCGTCCGAACCGGTCAAGGCCCCTTCGGTACAGGCGCGCAACTCGCTCTGGAAATCGCGGATGTCGGCGTCGGGCGTCGGCTGCGCTTCGATCGCGATGTAGCGGCCGGGATTGTAGTCGATCTGGGTCAGCGAGGTATTGATGCGTGCGATGCGCTCCTTGATCGTCTCGCGCCACATCGCCAGTTGCGCGTTGAAGTTGGCCACTTCACGGATGGTGTTCTCGTTGAGCAATTCCTTGAAACGCGCCTCGAAGCGCGGCAGGTCGTCAGCCTGCAGCTTGTCGAGCATCTTGCGGTATTCGAAAAACGCTTCGATGCTGGCATCGACCTCGGCGGTGTCGAGCTTGAACTGCTCCTTGTAGGCGACCATAGCCTGGATGATTCGGTCGCGCAGCAAATTGAGCTTACGGGATTCGGCCTCGATCCGCCCCTGCAGCCAGGCACGCGTCTCGTGTTCGCGATGCTCGCAGGACTCGACGCTGAGCGGATGCTCGCCGAGCGCTTCGTGGCGCATGCCATCGAGGCGATCGAAGTACGACGCCTGCGCCGCCATGCCCGGCTCAAGCAGTAGCGCCTGCGTCTGCTCGCGCAACGCAGCGGCGTCGCTTTGCCGCTGCTCGATTCGCGAGCGCTTGTCCCGATGTTCCTCCAGGCGGGTTTCGAGTGCCTTCAGCGCGGCGACCACTGCGTGCAAGCGCCCGCTGAGCTCTTTGAGCAGGTCCGAAGCGGATTCGAGGCAGCGCTTCTCTTCCTGCAGCCTGGCGACCTCGGTCGCCAGCGACGGCCAGTCGAGCTCATTGTAGTCGGCGTACTCGTCGAGCCTGGACAAGGCCGTCAGACGCGCTTTGAGCCCGTCCTGTTCGAGCTGGATCCTGCCGATGCGGCTGCCAAGCTCGGCGAGCCGTGCTTCGAGCGTCCTCGCCTTGGCTTCGAGCGCAGCGATCTTGGCGGCGTTGGTCCAGCCCAGCACATAGCGACTGCGGTCGTCGAGGCGGTGGCGATCGTCCTTTTCGTGCCGCTCGCCGGGAGCCTTGATCTGGCCGGCGCGCGTGATCGCCCGCAGTTCACGCCGGAATTGTTCCTGGGTGGCACAGCAGGCGACATCGAAGCGCTGCGCCAGCTCGCGCTCGAGCCAGTCGTAATACGGCGAATCGGGCTTGATCGACAGCTTGCGCGCCAGCGAATCGCGGTGCAGGTCGGGCAGTTCCTTGCGCGAACTCCGGCGTATCCGGAAATAGACCAGGCGCCCCCGGAGCTGGGTCTTGTCGACCCAGGCCGCGATTTCTGGGTAATCGTCATCGGGCACCAGCAGCGACAGGCCGAAGTTGCGCAGCAGTCGCTCGGCGGCACCTTCCCAGTCGCGTTCGTCGTCGCGCACCTGCAGCAGTTCGCCGGCAAAGGGCATCGCCTCTTCGGACAACGCGAGGGCCTTGCACAGGGCGCTGCGCATCAGGACCTGTTCGGCCGGAATGTTGCTGCGCCGGGCTTTGAGGCTGCTGATCTCGGTGCAAAGCTGGTCGTGTTCGAGCTTGCCCTGACGCAGGCTGACGCCGTGCTCGGTGAGTTCGTTCTGCAGGCCCGTCTCGCGTTCCCGAGCCTCTTCAGCCAACGATGACCAGCGCTGCCGTTGCTCGAGAAAGCTGCTTTCATCACGGCAGGGAGCTTCGCCGATCGTTCGCAGCAGTTCGGTGAAGCGTTGCGCCTTGCGCTGGCGCGCCTGGCAGTCCTGATCGATGCGGCGAATCTCGGCGGCCAGCCGTTCGAGACGATCGCCGCCGTTCTCGGCGATGTTCTGTTTGAGTTCGGCCTCCTGTGCTCGCTGCAGGTCGCGTTGCGCCTCGGTACGCTTGACCTGCGCATCCTGGCGACGCCAGTCTTCGGCGAGGCCGGTGATGCGCTTGTCGAGCAGCCCGAGCTTGAGGCTGGCGAAGTAGGCTTTGAGCGCTTCGCGGCAGGCACGCAGATCCTCGACCTGTACGCTCAGCGTGCCATGCTGCTCGCCGTTGGCGACCAGCGGCGTGAGCAGCGCCACCTGTCGTTTGGCCTTGAGGACGGCCTCATGCGCGCGATTCAAGTCGTCGAAATGGCCGATCAGCGCCGCGATCCGGGGCTCGACATCGAAAGGTTCGAGCATGTGGCTGCGAACGAAGTCGGTCAGATTACCGACCGACTTCATCGACACCGTCTGATGAAACAGATCCAGCGCCTGTTCGTTGTCGATGCCGAAACGACGCCGGAACCAGGCGCCGTACGGCGGAAAACTGTCGAACACCTCGCTGCCCGGTCGCCGCAGCCGCTTGCGCAGCGCTGCGATGTCCGAGCCAAAATGGGCAAAGTCATTGGCAATCGACAAATCGCGTTCAGCGGCGACGAAGAAACGCGCCGGTTGCCCTTGCGCGTCCTTGATCCAGAACACCTGCGCCAGCGTCACCGTCTGGTCGTAACCGGCGTTGTGAAAGACGCCGAGGATCACCGAGTAGTGGTTATGGTCGCGCAAGGCTACCGGCCGAGCCGTACCGCTGATCTCGTTGCGCTCGGATTTGTAATGGCCGAGCACGTAGGAACGCAGCGTGCGCTCGCGACTGTCGGCGCCGGCAGCCTTGTTGTAGGCGATGCGCTGCGCCGGTACCAGTAGTGTCGTCACGGCGTCGACCAGTGTCGACTTGCCTGAACCGATGTCGCCGGTCAACAGGGCGTTCCTGCCGTTCGGTTCGAGCGTCCAGATGTGGCCGTCGAAAGTGCCCCAGTTGAACACTTCAAGGCGCTGCAGCCGGAAGCCCGAGAGGGTGTCATCGGCGACGAAGTCCAGCCCGAGGCTTTGCGGCTCATTCATGATCTTCTCCTGACTGCCCGGCGAGCTGCGCGCGGTAGCTCGCCAGCCGCTGGTCGAACTCGGCGAGCCACTGCGCATCGACGAAGGCCTTGAGAATTCGCCGCACCTCGACCATCGTCGGCTGCCCGGTCTCGACCTTCAGGCGGCGCAGGAAACCGAGTTCGACCACCTTGCCGAGATGAACGTCGATCTGGTCGATCAGCCTTGCCTCGTTGCTGCCCTCGGGCAGGAACACCCGCATCAGTTCGGCGACCTCCTCGCGCGACAGCACCAGCCGGGTATCGCCGCCGCTCGCGTCGAACTCGGCCAGTTTCTTGCGCAGCAAGGCCAGCAGCAGACTGACCGGAAACGACAGCGGACGTCGTGCAACCAGACGCGGCAGCCGCGGCGTCGAAGCGTCCTCGGGATCGGGGCGCGAGCGCAGAAAAGCGTAGCCTTCGGCTTCGTCGAGGACCAGTTCAAGCTTGAGCACCGCGACATAGTCGCGCACCCGCACCTGCAGTGCCAACAATGAATTCCACAGACCGGCATCGCTCTCCTGGTAGATCACCCCCTTGAGCAGGGGAATCACCAGCGCCGACAGCTCATGTGCGGCGGCGTCGCCGGCAATACCGCCTGCCGCTGTCTCCCTTTCGTCCCTTGCCATCATCACCTCAGAAAACTCTCCCGAAACCCAGTATGCGAACCGTATCGATGAACATCTGGAAGACATCTCCACCGAGGGTATACCAGAAGTCAGCATGCTTGTTCCATCTTCCTCGCCATCGTGTCGTCCCTTACGGAACGAGGAAAGATTCTGCACGACCGTCACAATACCTTCACAGAGGCTGGTTAAGCTCAGCCGATCAGAGGAACGGGGAACGCGCCATGAATCATCAAGGCAGGACGAAACAAGCATGCCCACCATGAATGAATACAGCCGGGTGGACACAGGCCAACTCATCAGCACGCAGCTCATCGCCAGCCGCGGGCACCCGCGGGCGGAACGCCTGATCCCCAAGATCAGGGATCTGCGCGCGCGTGCCATCGCGCTCGAGCAGAGCCACCGCGACGAGATCCACAGCATCGAACCAGGTTATCAGGCCAGCGCTCGCAACCTGCTGCACTATCTGGCGCTGCGCCAGAGCGATCTGCGGCCCTTGCAGGAAGAGCTGACGGCGCTGGGGCTGACCTCACTGGGCGGCCGGGAAGCGCAAATACTGAGCTCGCTGGATGCGCTTCTGGTGGCGCTGCATGCCCTGGCTGGCCGGCCCTGGCAACCCGGCTATCCGCCGCTGTCGCAGTTGAGCATCGATGACGGAACGATCGTTCTCGATCACCACAGCCAGCTTCTGCTGGGTTCCCCGGCCGGCAAGCGCTCGGTGCGCATCATGGTGACCATGCCCAGCGAAGCGGCATCGGACTACCTGCTGGTGCGCAACCTTTTGGCTGCCGGCATGGACGTGCTGCGCATCAACTGCGCGCACGACGACGAAACGGCCTGGCTGGGCATGGTCAACAACCTGCGCAGCGCGGAAAGAGAGCTCGGACGCTCTGCCAAAATCTATGCGGACCTGGCTGGTCCAAAGTTGCGTACCGGCATGATCGGGCCGATCGAGCGTGTGCTCAAGTGTCGGCCGCGCCGCGACCTGCGCGGATCAGTGATCGAGCCAGCCCAGATCTGGCTGACGCCCAGAGATGCAGTGGAGCCCGCTCCTCCCGGCGTGGCCTTGGTCCTGCCGATCGAGCGCGGGGTGCTCGAACAGGCGATTCCGGGCGACGTGATCGAGTTCGAGGATTGCCGAGGAAAACATCGTGAGCTGATCGTGACCGAGCTTCGCAATGCCTCCCGATTGGCATCGTCAGGCAAGACCGCCTATGTCGAAGAGGGAACCCCGGCCCGCCTGGTGCGCGCTGGGAAATTCCTCGCCGAAGGATGCTTCGGCCCCCTGCCGGAGGTCGTTTCGCCGATCGAACTCGCGGTCGGCGACATCCTCATCCTGACGCGCAATGACGTTCCCGGGCGGGCTGCCGTGCGCGACGCAGACGGCCGGGTGATCGAAGCGGCACGCATTCACTGCTCGCTGGACGCCGCCTTCGCGGCAGCAAGACCTGGCGAGATCATCCACTTCGACGATGGCAAGATCGGCAGTCGGGTGCTCGCCAACGACGGAGAGGAAATCGTCCTGCAAATTGCCTACACCGGCGTGACCACGGCCAAGCTGCGGCCGGAGAAGGGAATCAATCTGCCCGACACCGAACTCTCGATCTCGGCCCTGACCGAGAAGGACCTGCACGATCTGGAATTCCTGGTGAAGCACGTGGACATGGTCGGCTTGTCGTTCGTGCGCACGCCAGAGGATATTCTGCTGCTGGAGGAGCATCTGCAGCGATTGGGCGGCCAGGCTATCGGCGTGGTGCTCAAGGTCGAGAACCGCGAGGCCTTCGAGAATCTGCCCCGGCTGCTGCTGACCGCGATGCACTCGCCGCCGCTGGGGGTGATGGTGGCACGCGGCGACCTGGCCGTGGAAGTGGGCTTCGAGCGGCTGGCCGAGGTGCAGGAGGAGATCCTCTGGCTGTGCGAGGCCGCGCACGTGCCGGTGATCTGGGCGACCCAGGTACTGGAGGGTCTGGCCAAGACCGGCGCTCCGACACGTGCGGAGGTCTCCGACGCGGTGATGAGCGGCCGGGCCGAGGCGGTGATGCTCAACAAGGGACCCTTCATCGTCGAGGCGGTGCGCTTCCTCAACGGCGTGCTGGAGCGTATGGATGCCCACCAGCACAAACAGCGCAGCAGGCTGCGCAAGTTGTCTATCTCGGCACTGGACTAGCCACAGGCATTCATCTGGCCATCGGAGAAGCCGGGTTTGCGGCCACAGCTGCTTGCGCCCGGCAATCGTCCCAATCCATTGTCTGGACCCAAGGGTTGTGTATATACTCATGAGCTACGGCGTACGGCAAAGCCGCTGGCGCAAGGCCAAGGAGGCCGTGCTCGCGGCATTCCTGCTGGATTTCGAGATCGCGCCCTTCATACCACTTCTCAACTCGCCAACCTGTCAAGGAGTCCGCCATGTTCCAGAAAATCTCGTCGTACCTGTCAGCTTTCGCCCTCGCCTTGTTCCTGACCGCCTGTGCTGCACCCGGGATGCAACCGGAGCAGATGGAAATCCGCAGCGGGGTGATCGAACAGATCACCCTGGTGCAGTTGCCGAGCAATCACCATATGGGGGTTGGTGCGATTGTCGGCGGTGTGGCCGGCCTCGGGATCGGCAGCCTGATCGGTGGCGGCACCGGTCGCGATGTGGCCATGGTGCTCGGTGCTGTCGGAGGCGCTCTCGTCGGCAACGAAGTCCAGAAAAAGTACGAGCAGCCTGTCCAGGGCCAGCAAATTATTGTCCGGGTGGCCAACGGCGTGTTGGTTTCCCTGACACAGCCGGTCAATCCGGGTCTTCGCCAGGGCCAGCGAGTGTATGTCGAAGGCAGCGGCGAGAACGCACGCGTCGTTCCACGCTAGCTAGATGAGCACTCAGTTTTCTGTTGGAAAGGGATACTCGCGAACAACGCTCAGGCGCTAGCCGCCTGACTTTCGCCACACCGGACCAGCGTCGGGTCTCGCGTACGCAGCAGCTTCAGAGTCGACCGAGCAGGACTTCGGCGACAAAGCGGCTGCCGATGTACGCCAGCAACAGCACCATGAATCCGGCCAGTGTCCAGCGTAGCGCGACACGGCCGCGCCAGCCATACACGCGACGCCCGACCAGCAGGGCGGCAAAGATTCCCCACGAGGCAAAGGCAAACAGGGTCTTGTGATCGAAAGCCATGGCCTTGCCAAAAAGAGCTTCGGAAAACATGACGCCGCTGACCAGCGCGGCCGTGAGCAGGCAGAAGGCGACGAGAATCATGCGAAACAACAGTGCTTCCATGGTCAGGATCGGCGGCAGACTGGTCAGGCTTCTGGTGACCGCCCGCTGGTGCAGCTTACGTTCGGCAAAACCCATGAACACGGCGTGCAGTGCGGACAGCGTAAATAGACTGTAGGCGAGCATTGCCGTCAGGAAATGAAGCTGAAAGCCCCAGGCATTGGCATTGGCCACTTCCCGCAGTTGAGGAAACAGTGCCGGCGCCAGGGCAGCGATCGCCGCGAGTGGCAGGACCATCGGCTGCAGTCCGTCCATACGTGAGCGAAAACTCTCCAGCCAGTAAATCAGGACGGCCAGCCAGAGCATCAGGGAGAGCGCGAAACTGAATGAGAAGCGCATGCCGCCCGCGCTGAACAGCCCTGCGTACAGGCCAATGCCCTGCACCGCCAGGGCGCCGAAGATGGCCGCGCGCTCCCAGGGCTGCATCGGCAGGGTAAGCAGTGGCTGTCTGGTTTCACGCCAGCGCGTCTGCCAGAAATGGATGCCGAGGGCGGTGTAGAGCAGCGAGGCAAGGACGTGCGGGAGAAGGTGAAGTAGAATGTCTGACATTCTTGAAGTCTACACCAAGCCGGAATTCAAATGCTCGACAACCTGACTCAACGCCTTGCCCGTGTCATGAAGACGCTGCGCGGCGAAGCGCGCCTGACGGAAACCAATATCGCCGATGCCTTGCGCGAGGTTCGCCTCGCCTTGCTCGAGGCGGACGTCGCCTTGCCCGCAATCAAGGCTCTGATCGCCGCCGTACGGGAAAAGGCGGTTGGCGAGGAAGTGATCGGCTCGCTGAGCCCGGGACAGGCACTGGTCGGTGTCGTCCATCGCGAACTCACCAGGCTGATGGGCGAGGCTCATACGGGGCTGAATCTGGCCACCCAGCCGCCGGCGATCGTCCTGATGGCCGGCCTGCAGGGCTCCGGTAAAACCACTACGGTCGGCAAGCTTGCCAAGATGTTGCGCGAGACACAAAGGAAGAAGGTCCTCGTGGTTTCCTGCGACGTCTACCGCCCAGCAGCGATCGAGCAGTTGAAAACGGTTGCCGCACAGGCGGGCGCCGATTTCTTTCCCTCGGCGACGACTGACCAGCCGGTCGATATCGCGCGCCAGGCGGTCGACTGGGCAAAGCGGCACTATCACGATGTCCTGCTCGTGGATACCGCCGGTCGCCTGGCAATCGACGAGGCGATGATGAAGGAAATCGCCGAAATTCACGCCGCCACCAGACCCATCGAAACCCTGTTCGTCGTCGATGCGATGCTCGGTCAGGATGCCATCCATACCGCGCGGGCGTTCAGCGATGCGCTACCGCTGACCGGCATCATTCTCACCAAGCTCGATGGCGACGCACGCGGCGGTGCCGCACTTTCGGTTCGGCACGTCACCGGCCAACCGATCAAGTTTGCCGGGGTCGGCGAAAAACTGACGGGACTCGAAGCCTTTCACCCGGAGCGGATGGCTTCGCGAATCCTCGGCATGGGCGACGTGCTGTCGCTGATCGAGGATGCGCAGAAGGGCATCGACGAGGAAAAGGCGCTTGATTTCGCGAAGAAGCTGAAGTCAGGCAAGGGCTTTGATCTCAACGATTTCAAGGACCAGATCGGCCAGATGCGCAAGATGGGCGGCCTGTCTTCGATGATCGAGAAACTGCCGGCGCAATTCTCGCAGGGGGCCGGTCAGCTACCGGCAGGCGGAGAGGAGAAAGCGGTCGCGAGAATTGAAGGCATCATCAATTCGATGACCCCTACCGAGCGCTGCCGGCCCGAGTTGCTCAAGGCCGCGCGCAAGCGCCGCATTGCTCTGGGTGCCGGGGTTCAGGTGCAAGAGGTCAACCGTCTGCTCAAACAGTTCGAGCAGGCACAGAAAATGATGAAGCAGTTCTCCAGAGGAGGCATGGCGCAGCTGATGCGTGGCATCAAGGGGATGTTACCGGGGATGCGATGATGCCGGGGCAACCCCTGCTCAGCAAAGTCAACGCAGAGCCAGCTTGCTCTTCGCGTAGGACCACTGGTTCTGCCAGGCCATGCGTACCATGTTCGGGTATGCGGGCTGGCCGAGACTGCCATTGTAACGGCCCAGCGCGCGGTAAAGGTCGCCGCGCTCGATGTCGAGATAGTGACGAAGAATGGTACACCCGTAACGCAGATTGGTGCGCAAGTGAAAGAGGTTGTCGTCGCCGCTTCCGACGATCTTGATCCAGAACGGCATCACCTGCATGAAACCCCGCGCACCAGCGCTTGATACCGCGTATTTCTTGAAACCGCTTTCGACATGGATCAGGCCGAGCACCAGTTGGGGATCGAGACCCGCGCGCGTTGCTTCGTAGTGCACCGAACGCAGGAATTCGAAACGTGCTTCACGGTCAGGGATGCGTTTTTCAAGCCTGCCTGACATCTCGGTCAACCAGTCGATCGCATCCATCGAGTCCTGAAAGGAACTTCTCGGCGGCGCCCGGTCCGAGACCGTTCTCGACAGTGCCGACTGCACACTCGCCGAGAGGGGTTCATACTTCTGCGCTCCGGCGTGTACAGCCAGTGACAGCAGCAGCGCGAACAGTGCCGCTACGCAGCGCACAGGCGGTCCTGCAGGAACTGGCGAATCTCGGTCATCGGCAGCAGCTGCGATTCGGCGTCGATCCGCCCCTTGTATTCGAACTTTCCTGCTGCGAGTCCGCGTTCACCGACAAGCACGCGGTGTGGAATGCCGATCAGTTCCATTTCGGCGAACATCACGCCTGGACGCTCGTCGCGGTCGTCGAGCAGAACGTCGATGCCGGCGTGCGTCAGTTCGGCGTACAAGGCGTCGGCTGCCGCCCTCACCGCATCGCTCTTGGCATAAGCCATGGGAACGATGCACACCTGGAACGGAGCGATCGCCGCCGGGAAAATGATGCCACGTTGATCATGCCCCTGCTCGATGGCCGCCCCGACGACGCGGGTCACGCCAATGCCGTAACAACCCATTTCCATGAACCGGCTCTGACCGCATTCGTCGAGGAAGCTGCATTTGAGTGCCTCGGCGTACTTGCTGCGCAACTGGAAAATATGCCCCACTTCAATGCCACGACACAGTTCGATCCTACCCCGGCCGTCCGGAGACCGGTCACCGGCGACGACATCCCGAAAATCGCCGACCAGCATCGGGTCGACCAGATCGCGAACGAAGTTGACGCCGACAAGATGGAAACCCTTTGCATTGGCGCCGCAAACGAAGTCGCTCATCACCGCCACACTGCGATCGGCGAAGACCGGTATGTTGGCTATACCGACGGGACCAATGTAGCCGGGCGGACAGCCGAGAGCGGCGATGATCTCGTCGTCGCGCGCGAAGCGGAACTCGCCGATGGTCTTCTGAGCCTTGAGTTCGTTCAGATGATGGTCTCCACGCAGCAGAATCAACGCAAGCCCAGCGAAACCTTCGGCCTTGCCATTCCATACGATGGCGATCGCCTTGACCATCCGGGTTACCGGAATATCGAGGAATGCGGCGACCTCCTCACAGGTGATACGGCCCGGTGTGGCGACCTTCTGCAGGTCGGCAGCCGCCGCAGCGCGCCCCTCCGACGGGGCCAGGGCCTCGGCCAGCTCGACGTTGGCAGCAAAATCCGAATCCGGACAATACGCCAGTGCGTCCTCGCCGGAATCCGCCAGGACGTGAAACTCGTGCGATCCGGTGCCGCCGATCGAGCCGGTGTCGGCAGCGACGGCACGGAACTTCAGTCCGAGACGAGTGAATATCCGCGTATAGGTGTCGAACATGTTGCGGTATTCGCGCTGCAGGTCATCGAAACTGCTGTGGAACGAGTACCCGTCTTTCATCAGGAATTCGCGGCCGCGCATGACACCGAAACGCGGCCGGATTTCGTCGCGAAACTTGACCTGTACCTGGTAGAAGTGCACGGGCAACTGGCGGTAGCTCTTCACCTCCTTGCGTACGACATCGGTAATCACCTCTTCGTGCGTCGGACCAATGACGAAATCGCGCTGGTGCCGATCCTTGCAGCGCAGCAGTTCGGGACCATACTTCTCCCAGCGCCCGGACTCCTGCCACAGTTCTGCTGGCTGCACTGCCGGCATCGACAACTCGATCGCCCCAGCGCCATTCATCTCTTCACGGATGATCTTCTCCACCTTGCGCAGCACGCGCAGCCCGAGTGGCATCCAGGTGTAGATCCCGCCCGCCAGCCGTTTGATCATCCCGGCGCGCAGCATCAGCTGGTGACTGATGACTTCAGCATCAGAGGGTGCTTCTTTGAGCGTTGACAGGAAAAACCTGGAAGTGCGCATGGCAATGGCTTGGACAGGAAAGAAGCCGCGATTCTACTAGACGGATGGCCAAACCGCGATGCCAATCATTGTACAAAGAGGCGGTGTTGCCGGGCAAGGTGAGCGACAGCTGCGGCAAAGTGATGGGCCGGCCTTGGCCCAAGGGCTACGCCATGCTTTGCAAGCGCAGCAAAGTATGGAAAAATACTTTAACTAATCAATTTGCAGGTTCTAGAAATGCTTGACCGTGAAGGCTATCGCCCGAACGTCGGCATCATTCTTTGTAACGCCAGGAACGAGGTCTTCTGGGGCAAGCGTATCCGAGAACATTCATGGCAGTTTCCGCAAGGTGGCATCAAGCGGGGCGAAACACCCGAACAGGCGATGTACCGGGAGTTGCATGAAGAAATCGGCTTGCTGCCCGAGCACGTGTATATTCTCGGTCGGACCAAGGACTGGTTGCGTTACGAAGTGCCGACGCACTGGGTAAGACGCGAATGGCGTGGCAGTTACCGAGGGCAAAAACAGATCTGGTTTTTGCTTCGTCTCGTTGGGCGTGACTGCGATGTTTCCCTGCGCTCCTGCGATCATCCCGAATTTGATGCCTGGCGTTGGAACACCTACTGGGTCTCGCTTGACGCGGTGATCGAGTTCAAGCGCCGGGTCTATGAGCAGGCCTTGAATGAACTCGCCCGTTTTCTCAATTCGGATCACCGTCGTGGGCGCCATGCCTCCCCGCATGGCCAGGATCCTGCGCCCGCTGAAATCGTAAACGAGGAATGAATCGTTCTTTGGAAGCGCTGCAGAAGCGCCCGCGAACCCGCCGACGCTTGTCGATCGGAATGTTTGCAGGCTGGCTTGGGGTGGTAGCTGCGGTGCTTCCTTCGGCAGGCTGGTCGGCCAGTGCTCCGCGTGATTTCGAGGAAAAGCGCGAGATACCGGGCGAGCTGCAATTGCCCGCGTTTCCGCAACCGGACAAGCTGATCCCTTTTGCGGTCAGTGCGATGACCGACAACCAGTTCATGATTGACAGCGAATCGCTGAGCATCAGCAGCGACGGCATCTTTCGCTACACTTTGGTGATCGTCAGTCCTTCCGGCGCCCAGAATGTGAGCTTCGAGGCAATCAACTGTGCGACTGCCGAACGTCGGATTTATGCCCTTGGCCGCTCGGACAGGACATGGTCAAAGGCGCGCGGCGATCAGTGGGTAAAAATCGTGGACAACTCGCTCAATCGACACCACGCCGAGCTGTATACCGATTTTTTCTGCCCTGTTGGCATCACCATTCGCAATGTTGACGAAGTCCGCGAGGCGCTGCGCCGTGGTGGCCACCCATCGATGATGCGCCGCTAGTATCGATCATTGCTGCACTTGAACCGCGACGGCAGAGGCTGCTGATGATTACCGACCGATTTGTCATCGAATTTGACAAGGCCTTGCGCACGCTTTTTGCGCCGGCACAGACCACTCGCGAAATGCCGGGGAGCAAGGCGCCGGAAGCCGAATTGTCTGACCGCGAGCGTGCCCATGCTGGCGCCCTGATGCGCATCAACCACGTCGGTGAGGTCTGCGCACAGGCACTGTACCAGGGTCAGGCACTGAGCTGCGACGATCAGACCCTTCGGCAAGCACTGGCGAAAGCGGCAGACGAGGAAACCGAACATCTGGCCTGGACCGAGCGCCGCCTGGTTGAACTCGGAGAACGCCCAAGCCTGTTGAACCCGCTCTGGTACCTTGGTGCGCTGGGTATCGGAATAGCCGCCGGCAAGCTGGGCGACCCCTGGAGCCTGGGATTTCTCGCCGAGACCGAAAGACAGGTCGAAGCACACCTGGACCATCACCTGAGCGAGTTGCCGAGCCAGGACATCCGGTCACGCGCGATCGTGACGCAGATGCGGCTCGACGAGATCGCGCACGCCGAAACCGCCGTGCGCCTTGGCGCACGTGAATTGCCGACGCCGACCATCCTGCTCATGAAACTGGCGTCGCGAACGATGACTCGTACCGCGTACTACATTTAAGCATCGACAATCTCGAAGTCGTGTGTGATCTCGGCGGTTTTGCCGAGCATGATCGAGGCAGAGCAGTACTTGTCCTTCGATAACTCGATGGCACGCGCAACCGCTTCCGGTTTCAGTTGCTTCCCACTCACGCGAAAATGGAAATGGATGCGGGTAAAGACTCTTGGCTCGGCCTCTGCACGCTCAGCCTGCAGGACGACTTCACATCCGGTCACTGCGTGACGCCCCTTCCTCAGAATCAGGACAACGTCGAACGCGCTACATCCCCCCGTTCCGGCAAGCAACAATTCCATCGGTCGCGGCGCCAGGTTCCGCCCACCGGCCTCGGGAGCCCCATCCATCACCACGGTGTGGTTGCTCCCCGTTTCAGCGACAAAAGACATCCCGTCGCCGGTCCACCTTACCTTGCATTCCATGCGTTGCTCCTTTTCCAGACGGGCATGACCAAATGACCAAGCGTCAGACCTCGACAAGCAAATCCGACCCTGTGGTCGTCGGCGACCAATGAACGGGCGCTGAACTTTCGCCGCGGACATCGATTGTAGCTGGAAGTGTTGCCGCAGAGCCCGGCAAAATTGCTGTTGCATCGCAACAATTCTACGGGAGCTGGCGCTTAAATACTGCCATTATCAGTTATGAAATATGGAATCAATGTACTAATCTAACACCAAACTATTGAACATAAATAATTTCAATTTAAAGAGACATCCAGCGAACCCGGCCGGGAAAAAAAAATGGCGCAGCGCACAAAAAATACTTGAAGTTCAGCGTAGGATGATCCATAATCTCTTCAACGTAATCACTTTGCAGTTAGGCCAGTCAAGCACTTCCAGCCTGCTTCCCCTGTCTCCTCCACCCTCCTCCTTTGGTGTGGATTTAGCGCGGTTCCAACGAGCCGCGCTTTTTTTTGGCATTACCAATGCATTGGGGGCCTGGCCAGCAAGCGCCAAGAGCGGGGAAGAGCGGGGAAGAGCGGGGAAGAGCGTGCTCAGCAAGTACAGTGATACCGGGCGCCGCGCTTTTGCTGAGCACTGGGCTCAGCTATGCCCTGTGCTTCCGAAACCGCCGTCACCGCGCGGGCTGGCCGGGAATTCCTCGACGACCTTGAAATCCATCTGCAACACCGGCACCACCACCAGTTGCGCCAGGCGATCGAGCGGACAGAGCGTAAAGGCTTCCTTGCCGCGGTTCCAGGTCGAGACCATGATCTCTCCCTGATAGTCGGAGTCGATCAGTCCGACCAGGTTGCCCAAAACGATGCCATGTTTGTGGCCGAGGCCAGAGCGTGGCAGGATCATCGCGGCCAGCCCCGGATCGGCAAGATGGATTGCGATACCGGTCGGAATCAGCAGCGTTTCGCCCGGCTGGATTTCTACTGGAGTATCGATGCACGCTCGCAGGTCAAGTCCGGCCGAGCCGGGGGTGGCATAATGCGGCGGATGGTCACGCAGTCGGGAGTCGAGCAGCTTGACGTCTACCCGCAGGTCCCGGCTGGTCATTGGCGTTTCTCGAGCAGGGCGGCAATGCGGGTTACGAGCTGGCGTGCGAGCTGCAGCTTGGGTGCCGGTGCCAGCGGGTGTTGGCCGTCATCGTCAAAGAGAATCAGCTTGCTGTCGTCGCCGCCAAAGCCGTCGGCAATCAGGTTACCGACGAGCAGCGGAATTTTCTTGCTACGCCGTTTGCTTTCCGCATATTCGTGCAGGTTCTCGCTCTCGGCAGCAAAACCCACGCAGAGCGGTGGTGCGCGCAGCGCAGCGACCTCGGCAAGAATGTCCGGGTTCTGCACCAATTCGATCGACGGCGGCGTCGCCTGTTCGCCCTTTTTGATCTTTTGCGCGATGGGTCTGGCGGGACGGTAATCGGCGACTGCGGCGACTGCGATGAAGACGTCATTGCCGGCGACCTGTTGGTGCACCGCGGCGTGCATCTGCAGGGCACTGCTGACCTCGATGCGGCGGACTCCCTGCGGGCAGGACAGGCTGACCGGGCCGGAAACCAGGGTCACCTGTGCACCCGCTTCGCGGGCGGCGCGGGCAATGGCATAGCCCATTTTCCCGGTCGACAGGTTGGTAATTCCCCGTACCGGGTCGATTGCCTCGAAGGTCGGCCCCGCGGTCAGCAGCACGTGCTTGCCGGCGAGCCACTTCGGCTGAAAGTGGGCAATCATCTCGGCAAGGATGTCTTCCGCTTCGAGCATCCGCCCCAGCCCGGTCTCACCACAAGCCTGATCGCCACAGGCCGGACCGAGGATGTCCACGCCATCGGCGCGCAGGCTGGCAATGTTGCGACCAGTCGCCGGGTTTTCCCACATCTGGCGGTTCATTGCCGGAGCAACCAGAAGTCGGCAGTCGCGTGCCAGGACCAGAGTGGTCAACAGGTCATCGGCCAGTCCATTGGCCACTTTGGCGAGAAAGTCAGCCGAGGCGGGTGCGACCAGCAGCGCGTCGGCTTCCCGCGACAGGTCGATGTGAGCCATGTTGTTGGCTACTCGCGGATCCCACTGATCGGTAAACACCGGCTTGCCGGAGAGTGCCTGGAATGTGACCGGCGTGACAAAGTGCGTCGCCGCTTCGCTCATCACCACCTGCACCGAGGCGCCTTCCCTGAGCAGCAGGCGGACCAGTTCAGCTGCCTTGTAGGCCGCAATGCCACCGCTGACGCCAAGGACGATACGTTTTCCCGCGAGTTCCATAGGGCTGCTCTAGATCATGACCGTTAAATGCGAAAGAACTCGGCTGCTGCACGCAGGCGATGCGCTGTCGTGGCGAGATCGGTCGCCGTAGCGGACACCTGCGCGGCGGCCGAACTGTTCTCCTGGGATCCGGTTGCGATACTTGCGACCGCAGCGGCAATTTCGCCACTGCTTTGGCTTTGCGCGCCGAGTCCTTGGGCAATCTGCTGAATATGGCTGACCAGCATGCCGGTTTCGGCGGCAATGGCGTCCATCGTCGCCTTGGTCGCCTGGACGGAGTGAATGCTTTCGCGTGCCTTTTCCGATCCCGCACCCATTGCATCGATGGCGCTCTCGATCCCTGACTGGACCTGGGTGATCATCGCCGTGATGCGGTCGGTCGATTGGGCGGTACGTTCGGCGAGTTTTCTCACCTCGTCGGCGACGACCGCAAAGCCTCGCCCCTGTTCGCCAGCGCGGGCCGCTTCGATGGCCGCGTTCAGGGCAAGCAGATTGGTCTGGTCGGCGATCTCGCGAATCACGCCAACGATGCTGGAAATCTCACGGGAATGTTCACCGAGTGACAGCATCGAATCCGCGGTGCCTTGAACATCGCTCGCGAGGTGCTCGACCACCCGCGTCGTGCTGGTGATTTCGGCGCTGCCCTGATCGCAGCGTTCCCCAGCCTGCTGAACCTTGATCTTTGCCGCATCGGATTGTGCGGCCATCACCGAGATGCCGCTCGACATCTGTTCCACAGTGGACACCATGGCACTGACCGACGCACTCTGAACGCGCGCGCTGTCGGCGACCGTGGCGATCGTCGATGAGAGCTGCGCGGCAGAAGCGCTGACCGTCTGGGCCGCGGCACGAATTTCCCCGACTGTCCGCCGCAGGTTGCTGGTCGTGGTGTCGAGGGAACGCAGCAGGTCACCGATTTCATCGGCGCGCTCGCTGGCTTGTGCTTGCTGGTCGAGCGCACCGCTGGCGATATTGCCCAAATGCTGGCTCGCCTCCCTGATGCCCGCCAGCAGCGATTTGCCAAAGAAGTAGTTGGCGGCGGCGGCGAGCGTAGCACTCAAGACAAACACCAGCAGCAACACGCGCAGGTCGGATTGGGTGGTGGCGGCCGTGCCAGTCTCGACCTCTGTTTGTTCCCGGGTGCTCAGGGAAACCACGTCATCGATGGCCTTGCGATGTTCAGCATAGTGCGTCGCGAGTTTGTTCAGGGACGTGCGCGCCGTCGTCGCGTCACCAGACTGGACGGCAGGAACGAACTCCTTGTCGGCAATTTCAAAAAATCGCATCGCCGGCGCATGTGCATCGTTCAGGAAACGGGTCTTGATGCCTTCGGGCAATTGCTGTCCGGACCAGAACCTGTGACGCCCGTCGTAGTCCTGTCGCAGTTGCTGCAACTTGCCAATCAGTGCGGCACGTTCGTCCACCCGGTCGGGGTCGACGATCTGCAGCGCGGTGAGGTAGGATTCGATGATGTAGTTGGGTGGCGGGAGGATGTCCGCGACCAGATCCTTGTAGAGGACGATGCGATTGTAGTTCGGGCCACCGACCTTGGTCTGGTTGATCGTATGCCAGGTCCAGACGCCGAAAACCAGGAAGCCGGTAGCCAGGGCAAGGGTCACCAGCAGAAGTTGTATGCGTAGACTGAAACGAGTCATCGGGAAGACCTCCGGGGCATGATTGGCGTTGGCTGATGGTCACCGCGCCAGGTCGGCGCTCTGCCGAGCCAGAACAGAGAGCCACACCTCATCGCCACCCTGCGGTCCGGTACCGCCAACCGCCTGGCCGGACGCGTCACGCAGGGCAATACGCACAGCGCTTGTGCCCTCGTGGCTGGCGAGGCTCCAGTTCCACAGATAGTACCACTGCGACAGATCGCGCAGCCGCTTGTCCGTCGCTTGCTGCAGCCAGGCGTCGCTGACCTGCAGCTGCAGCACCTGGTCAGCATCGACATGCGCTGCAACGATGTGGGCGGCATCCAGGCCGATGCCCCGGCTGGCGACGGCCGCAAGCCATTCCTGAAATTGTCGGAGATGCTTTGCGCCGGCCCCACGGCGATTGAAGATACCCAAGCCGTTGAGCACGATCACGATGATCACCGGTGCAAGCACGCCGAGCGTACCTGCCGTCGTGCGCGCGACATCGAATCTCATCAGGGCCAGGGCGATGGCCAGGGCAGTGACCATCCAGGCCGCCAGCCCCAGCAGCACGCGGCCAGCCCGGGTCAGGAATATTCCGACAGTCATCGGCGGAAAAAGCACCTCCCGCAACACGCTGCCGACAGCATGGTAATCGACGACGCTGGTCAGCCTCGCGGGGCCCTTTGGCAGGTCAGCCATGCGGTTGCCCTGGTTCGCCTCCTGATCTTGCCCGAAGGGTCAGCCAGAGAATCCCCAGCGGCAGGCCCGTCAGCACCAGCAAGCCGAGAATGACGCAGATCCAGACGCCGGCAAGCGCGTCGCCAAGGAGGGTGGCGAGCGCTGGGTCTGCTCCCGTTTCCAGGACGGCATTGCCGGGCGCCTGCGGATCGTGAAAAACGGCCACCGTGCCGCCACCCTGCAGCTGCATTGAATACGCCTCCAGCCGCTGCTCGACCGCTACCTTGTCGCGGTTCGGGCGCATGCCCAGGCGGATGACGTCGCCAGCATGGACGATATTGCCGACGCGATAGCGGTAATGGATCTCGGCCACCCATGCTGGGCGCCAGCCGCGCCCGACACTCACCCGGGTTTCGTTGAGGCGAATGCTGCGTAGCTGTCCTTCGGTCACGGGCCAGGCGCGCGTGGCCTCGGCCCGTTGCCACTCGGCCGACAGGGTACGATAGTCGTTCCAGTATGTCGCAGCAGTGACCGCAAGGATGCCTTCGAGAACCAGCACCACGACCGCCACACCGAGCCACCTGTTGCACCGGTCGCGCAGCGCATCGGGCGCTTGCCCCCACAGCACGCCTCGATCCCAGACAATGGCGAACCTGGCCGGAGCTGCTGTCGCCGACGTTTCCGGATCGACGCGATACTGCATGGCGGCCACCGCGATATTGGTCGGCGGCACGCTGTCGCCAACGACCTGGTCACAGCGGATGCGGATCGATTCTTTGGATTCGTTATCGTGATGCTCGACCAGGCGGACAACGAGCTCGCGGGCGGTGGTTTCCGTCTGCAGTTGAACCGGGTGACCCGGTACGGTGGCGATCACGGCGGATACTTGCCGAAGCAGCCGACGACGGAAGGCGTTGATGACCAGCAGCGGCGCCTGCAGCAGTAGCGCGGCGATTACCAGCAGGCTGATGAGGCCAGCCGGACCGGCTGGCTGCGGACTATCGAGGGCCAGCGGCAGCGCGGCCAGCAACAGTCCGCCCAGGGTAACGGCGCGGTAGAGGCGTACCATTGCCTGCCAGTGAGCAGAGGGGGTTTGCAGCAATGGATGAATGGAGAGTGTTGGTGATGAATCAGCCATCAGAGTCCAGAGCTAGATACCTCTTCGGAGTCGAGACAGTAGCCTGCCTTTGCGACTGCGTCAATCATGCGCCCTGCAAGGAAGGGAAACGGTCATGACTTCCATCATCGGGGGTGCCTGCAACAGTCATGACCGTTAGAATGCATGGCAGCACATTGCTGGGGGTAACAAGATGGCGATTAGCGACTGGCCAGAGGACGAGCGACCACGTGAACGCTTGCTCGCCCATGGTGCGGCATCCTTGTCGGATGCCGAATTGCTGGCAATTTTCCTGCGTGTCGGCGTCAAGGGAAAAAGCGCCGTCGATCTGGGGCGCGAGCTGATCGGTCGATTCTGCGGCCTGAACCGCATGTTCGCTGCCAGCCAGGCGGAGTTTTCTGCGGTGCCCGGCATGGGGCCGGCGAAGTACGCCCAATTGCAGGCAGTCCTGGAAATGGCTCGGCGCGCGCTCGGCGAGGAAATGCGCCAGGGACTCACCTTTGCCTCTCCTGGTGCCGTACGCGACTACCTGCGGCTGCATCTCGCGGGCCTGGAGCACGAGGTCTTCCTTGCCTTGTGGCTGGATGCACAGAATCGCCTGATTGTCGCTGAAGAGCTCTTCCGCGGTACGCTAACGCAGACCAGTGTCTAAGCACACGCAGGAACATTCTAAAGCACAGATCGGTAGCTCAGGCATCCCCATTCGCTTCCACGGCAGGATACAATCGAAGCGTCCTGTTCCGCTGAACAGCGCTGCGTGAGTCTCAAGAAGTGGGGGGCTGTCAGGGGCGACAGCGGCTATAGAAGGCGCTGAACTGCTCACGGTAATGCTCACGTACCCCAAGCTAGAATGAGCCATGTTCTAGGCGGCGTCTGACAGTTTCCAGGGGTGAGCAGTCAGTGACGGTAGTACAACACTGCTGGTTCGGGAGACTGTGTTTAGCGGGTTTCAGCGCTAATTGTATGTCGAAGCAACCTGATTACATTTCATGGCCCAGAGATGACGTCGAACCAAATACCTGAAATAGAACTCGCATCCTACCGATTCAAGTTAAAGCGAATTCAGCGTGATGAACTACCGCAATTGCTGGAGACACTCCTCCAGCAGGGGCGTCTTACGGAGTCGCTTGCACCTGATATTGCAGAAGCAATCGAGCGAGGAGCGAGCCGCCGGCTTACAAGCGAATTGCTCTCTAAAGTTATTGCAGCGACCAACTCCAAAAGAATATTCGATGCAGGAAGGGAAACTCTTAATCTTTGCCGTGAAGAGTGGTATAGGTTCGTCGGATTGATTGATGATGAAGATGTGGAGAAGCAATTAGTAGAAATTATCTACGACCACGTTAGCAACGGTCAAACCCCAACTCATTTTTTACGCATTCTTGATGCATTGGTCGAGCGTGGTTCTCATCGCAGTATTGAAGTGATTCAGGTCTTGATCTATGAACTCGATCCGAAATTGCAGTCCGCAAATGTCGTTTTTTGACAGCGTAAAGGATCAAATAAGTGAAGAAAGTGCACCTCAAGAATTTGGAAACATTCTTTATAACCGATGGCTTCTTCAATTCCATGTTGAACGGCTGCGTGCTGCATTGGCTGCGCTAAAGGTTAGGCTAGATGCAACAGAAAACAAAGAATCGTCAATTGATCAGCAAATGCTTCCATCCGATAATACTTATGTAGACGACAAAAACAAAGGCATGAATGGCTCATGGCGACAAGCACCGGAACCCGGCGACGTTTTCGCACTCATTAAACGCGGTGAGGGGCCACATCTCGAATTTAAATCCACCCTTCGGGTAAGCTTGCCGCCTAAACAAGATACACCTCAATATGTCATCGAGGGTGAAGTTCTGAAGACTGTCTGTGGATTTCTGAATAAAGACGGTGGTGAGCTAGTTATAGGAGTAACGGATAACGGCGAATGCCTAGGAATTGAAGCAGATAAGTTCAAGAACCTCGATGAGTTTCAGAAGCACTTCTCAAACCTGATGCGGACGAAGATTGGAATACAGTTTTACGCAGCCTTCGTGTTCGGCCATGTTGTCCCGATTCAAGATAAGCATGTGTTCTACGTGAAATGTATACCTAGCGATCAGAAGGTATTCGCAAAGGTCAAGAAAAAAAAAGGATGATCCTGAAGTTGAAGAATTCTTTGTCCGAACCGGCTCCCAAACAGAGAGGCTAGAAGGCACCCGATTACCCACAACTCACTTGACATAGGAGCGCGCGGCGTGGCTTGACTCCAACGCGATAGCAAACGCTGTTGCATTTCCGCTTACCCACCCCATATATGCAAACGGCAACAGTTTTCAAGCTGTTGTTAAAACGTATATTTCGTAATCTTGCGGAGGTATGGCATGGGTTGGGCAGCGGAGGAGTTCAAGGATCTGGATTTGGGGGATGCGCGGCGGACGCGGCGCTTGATCAAGCTGGTGGATGATCTGTCGGCACAACCGACCGGAAGCATCCCGGTGGCTTGCGGGGGTTGGGCGGAAACCAAAGCGGCCTACCGGCTGCTGGACAATCCCGCGACGGACTGGCG
>NZ_SPMX01000060.1 GCF_012940005.1 Candidatus Accumulibacter contiguus
CGGTGCTGGAACGATCAAGGACACCGTCGACGAAATGCGTGCTGCCGGCGAGAAGATCGGCGTGCTGGGAATCACTTCCTACCGGCCTTTCCCGATCGATAGCGTCCGTGCCGCACTGCAGAACGCGCAGCGCGTGGTGGTGCTCGAGAAGAGCCTGGCCGTCGGCATCGGTGGCATCCTGTCTACCGACGTGCGCATGGCGATGTCGGGCCTGCAGTTGCACGGCCATACCGTCGTCGCCGGACTCGGCGGGCGGGCGATCACCCGCAAATCCCTGCGAGCGCTGTTTGCCAAGGCCGCTCGTGGCGAACTCGAACATCTCACCTTCCTCGATCTCGACTGGAACGTGGTCAACAAGCAGCTCGAACGCGAGCGCACCACTCGCCGTTCGGGTCCGGCAGCCGAAAGCATGCTGCGCGACGTGGGCGTCATTGCCGCCCGTATTGGCTGAGGACATCTACGATGAGCTTCCAACCCCTGCATTTCTACCAGACCGGCACCTTCACCATCGGCAACCGCCTGCTCGGCGAAGAAGACCGGACGGTGCAGTCCGACATCCGCCGCACCAATTCACTCAATTCGGGGCATCGCGCCTGCCAGGGCTGCGGTGAAGCACTCGGCGCACGTTTCGCCATCGATGCGGCGATGAATGCCGCGCGTGGCCGACTGATTGCAGCCAATGCCACCGGCTGCCTCGAAGTCTTCTCGACCCCCTACCCCGAGACCTCGTGGCAGATTCCATGGATTCACTCGCTCTTCGGCAACACCGCCGCGGTCGCCACCGGCATCGCTGCTGCGATCAAGGTGAAAAGAACAAAAAGGCGAGATGGCTGATGTCCGCGTCGTTGCCCAGGGCGGCGACGGTGGCACCACCGACATCGGTTTCGGCTGCCTGTCGGGGATGTTCGAGCGTAATGATGACGTTCTGTACATCTGCTACGACAACGGCGGCTACATGAACACCGGCGTACAGCGCAGTTCGGCTACGCCGCCGGCAGCCCGCACGGCGACCACCATGCCGGTCGGCCCGGAGCCCGGAAACGTCTTCGGCCAGGGCAAGTTCGTCCCGGCGATCGCCATGGCGCACGAGATTCCCTACGTCGCGACGGCTACCGTTGCGGGCCTGCACGACCTCGAATACAAGGTCACCAAGGCCATGGGCATGCGCGGCGCCCGCTACATCCATATTCTGGTGCCCTGCCCTCTTGGCTGGGGCGCGGCGTCGCAGGACACCATCAAGCTGGCACGCCTGGCCAAGGAAACCGGCATCTTTCCGGTTTTCGAAGCGGAACATGGCGAAGTCACCGGCGTCCTGAAAATCCGCCGGCAACAGCCAGTCGAGGAGTATCTGCGACTGCAGAAACGCTATGCCCATCTGTTCGGCAAGACGCCGGCAGTGGCAACGATCGCCCGCCTGCAGGCGGCGGCAGACAAGAACATTCGCAAGTACGGACTGCTTGACCAGGAGGCGAACTGATGGAAAAACCCTTTGCCATAACTCTAGACCCCGGCTCTTCGCTGGCCAACCGCACCGGCTCGTGGCGCACCTCCAGGCCGGTGTATGTTGACCGCCTGCCGCCCTGCAACAATCAATGCCCGGCCGGCGAAGACATCCAGGGCTGGCTGTTCCATGCCGAATCCGGCAACTACGAAAGCGCCTGGCGGCACCTGACCAAGGACAACCCCTTCCCGGCGATCATGGGACGCGTCTGCTACCATAGTTGCGAGAACGTCTGCAACCGCGGCAAGATTGACGAGCCGGTCGGCATCAATTCGGTCGAGCGCTTTCTCGGCGACGAGGCACTCAAGCGCGGCTGGAAGCTGACGGCACCGACCACCGAATCTGGCAAGCATATCCTGATCGTCGGCGCCGGCCCCTCGGGCATGTCGGCAGCCTACCACCTGCGCCGGCTCGGTCACCGCGTCACGGTCCATGAGGCGGGTCCGCTGCTCGGCGGCATGATGCGCTTCGGCATTCCCAAGTACCGTTTGCCGCGCGATGTGCTCGAAGCCGAGATGCAGCGTGTCGTGGAACTTGGGGTCACGGTGAAACTGAACAGCAAGGTCGATAACATTCTCGACACCATGCAGGCCGGCAAGTTCGACGCCGCTTTCCTGGCGGTCGGTGCACACATCGGCAAGCGGGCGAGGATTCCTGCCGGTGACGCCGCAAAAATCATCGACGCCATTTCGCTGCTGCGCAGCATGGAAGGTGAAGACAAGCCCATGCTGGGCAGGCGCGTCGTCGTTTATGGTGGCGGCAACACGGCCATCGACGTGGCGCGCACCGCCAAGCGCATGGGTGCCGAGCCGCTGATCGTCTATCGCCGTACGCGCGAGAAAATGCCGGCGCATGATTTCGAGGTCGAGGAGGCGCTCCAGGAAGGCATCATGGTCAAGTGGCTGTCGACCATCAAGCAGGCCGACGAATCCTCGTTGACCATTGAAAAGATGGCCCTCGACAGCAATGGCTTTCCGCAGCCGACGGGCGAGATTGAAACCATCGAGGCCGACTCGCTGGTACTCGCGCTCGGGCAGGACGTCGATCTCGGTTTGCTCGAAGGCGTTCCCGGATTGCAGGTCAGCGATGGCGTGGTGCAGGTCGGCGCCAACATGATGACCGGCCATCCGGGCATTTTCGCGGGTGGCGACATGGTCCCGGCCGAACGCAACGTCACCGTCGGCATCGGTCACGGCAAGGCGGCGGCCAAGCATATCGATGCCTGGCTGCGCAACGAGCAATACGTTCCACCGCCCAAGCATGACGTCGCGATTTTCGAGAACCTCAACACCTGGTATTACACCGATGCACCGAAAACGGTTCGCCCGATGCTGGACATCATTCGTCGTCAATCGACCTTCGATGAAGTCCAGGGCGGACTCGATGAAAGTACCGCGCTGTTCGAGGCACGGCGCTGTCTTTCCTGTGGCAACTGCTTCGAATGCGACAACTGCTACGGCGTCTGTCCGGACAATGCAGTCATCAAACTCGGCGCCGGCAAGCGCTTCGAGTTCAACTACGACTATTGCAAGGGCTGCGGCATGTGCGTCGCTGAATGTCCCTGCGGCGCGATCAAGATGGAGGCAGAAGAAATCTGAGCGCTGCGCAACACCGGCATTGACGCTCCTGGCCGCTTGCAGCAACCGGGACGCGAAAACCACGTGACCCGGCATCGTTATCCGGATCACCCAATCTGGGGGCACTTCGAACCTGGCGTTTGAAGTGTCCTTTCCTTCTTCCCTAACCGCGAGGTATGTATGTCCACTGAAACAAAGAACGTCTACGTATTTGGTGCCGCTCGAACTGACGGCGATGCCACGATGAAGAATCTGCTCGGAGGCAAGGGCGCCAACCTGGCCGAAATGTGCCGCCTGGGGATTCTCGTACCCCCCCGGCTTCACGATCAGCACCGAGGTGTGCACCGTCTATAGCGAGCAGGGTCAGGATGCCGTGGTCAAGCTGATCGAGGCGAACGTCCGCGAAGGCGTAGCTTTCGTCGAAAAGGAGATGGGCAAGAAATTCGGCGACGCATCCGATCCGCTACTGCTGTCGGTGCGCTCGGGCTCGCGCGCTTCGATGCCGGGCATGATGGACACCATCCTGAATCTCGGCCTCAATGACGAGGCGGTTGCCGGGCTGGCGCGCAAGGCCGGCAACGAACGTTTTGCCTGGGACTCGTACCGCCGTTTCGTACAGATGTATGGCGACGTGGTGATGGGCCTCAAACCGGTATCGAAACAGGAACACGATCCCTTCGAAGTGGTCATCGACGCGCTCAAGGAGAAGAAGGGTGTGCAGCTCGATACCGAACTCGACACCAACGACCTCAAGGAACTGGTGCTGCGTTTCAAGGGACTGATTCGTGCTCGCGTCGGCCGCGAATTCCCGACCGATCCCTGGGAACAGCTGTGGGGTGCGGTGATGGCCGTTTTCCAGAGCTGGAACAACGACCGCGCCAAGGTCTACCGCGAACTGAACGACATCCCCGACTCCTGGGGTACGGCCGTGAACGTACAGGCCATGGTCTTCGGGAATCTGGGCGATCAAAGCGGCACCGGCGTTGCCTTCACGCGCGACGCAGGCACTGGTGAAGACCTGTTCAATGGCGAATTCCTGGTCAATGCGCAGGGAGAGGACGTCGTCGCCGGCACCCGCACACCACAACAGATCACCCTCGAGGGGTCGCGCCGCTGGGCACAACTGGCACTGGTCAGCGAAGAGGAGCGCCGCAGCAGGTTCCCGTCGCTCGAAGAACTGATGCCAGAAATCTACCAGCAACTCCTGCAGGCGGAAACGACCCTCGAGAACCATTACCGGGACATGCAGGACGTCGAGTTCACGATCCAGGAAGGCCGCCTGTGGATGCTCCAGACGCGCAACGGCAAGCGCACCGGCGCGGCCATGGTGCGTATCGCCATGCAGATGCTCAAGCAGGGCATGATCGATGAAAAAGAGGCCTTGCAGCGGGTGGACCCGGAGCGTTTGAACGAACTCCTGCACCCGGTTTTCGACCCGGCAGCGATCAAGAGGGCACGTTCCATCGCGCATGGCCTGCCAGCCTCCCCGGGTGCTGCGACCGGACAGATCGTCTTCTTTGCCGATGAAGCCGAGGAATGGGTCAGGAAGGGCAAGACCGTGATCCTGGTTCGTCAGGAAACGTCGCCCGAAGACCTGCGCGGCATGAGCGTTGCCAAGGGAATTCTCACCGCCCGCGGTGGCATGACCTCGCACGCGGCAGTCGTCGCGCGCGGCATGGGCAAGTGCTGCATCTCCGGCGCGGGCGCCGTACGGGTCGATTACCACGCACGTTCGATGTCGATCGGCGACCGGATCTACAAGGAAGGCGACTGGATTTCGCTCGATGGTTCGACCGGTGAAGTCTACGAGGGTCAGGTACCGACCAAGGAAGCCGAACTCACTGGCGACTTCGGGACCTTGATGGATCTCACCGACCGCTACAAGCGACTCGGCGTGCGCGCCAATGCCGACACGCCGGATGATGCCAAGGTGGCACGCAATTTCGGTGCCAAGGGCATCGGTCTGTGCCGTACCGAACACATGTTCTTCGAGGGTGACCGCATCAAGGCCGTTCGCGAAATGATCCTCGCCGACGACGAAGCCGGGCGCCGCCGGGCACTGGCCAAGCTGTTGCCGATGCAGCGCGGCGACTTCGAAGGCCTGTTCCGCGAGATGAGCGGTCTGCCGGTCACCATTCGCCTGCTCGACCCACCGCTGCACGAGTTCGTCCCGCACGATGAAGACAACCAGCGGATCATGGCGCATGAAATGAATGTGCCGCTGGGCGTGATCAAGATGCGCGTCGATGATCTGCATGAGTTCAATCCGATGATGGGTCACCGCGGCTGCCGCCTCGGCATCACCTACCCGGAAATCACCGAAATGCAGACGCGTGCGATCCTCGAAGCGGGCCTCAACATGAAGGCCAAGGGTTTCGACGTCAAGGCAGAAATCATGATCCCGCTGGTCGGAACGGTCCGTGAATTCAACGCCCAGGCCAAGGTCATCCGCCAGACGGCAGCGGCGGTCTTCGCCGAGCGCGGCGAAAAACTCGACTACCTGCTCGGCACGATGATCGAAACGCCGCGCGCCGCCCTGATCGCCGACAGCATCGGTGGGCAGGCGGAGTTCTTCTCGTTCGGTACCAATGATCTGACGCAGATGACCATGGGCTTCTCGCGCGATGACGCCGGCAAGTTCCTGCCCAGCTATCTGAAAGACGGCATGTACGAGCAGGATCCCTTCCAGTCGATCGACCAGAAAGGCGTCGGGCTGCTGGTCAAAATGGCCGTCGAGAAAGGTCGTTCGGTACGTCCGGGAATCAAGCTGGGCGTCTGCGGTGAGCACGGTGGTGACCCGGCTTCGGTCGCGTTCTTCCACCGTACGGGTCTCGATTACGTGAGCTGCTCGCCGTTCCGGGTGCCGCTGGCCCGCCTGGCAGCAGCGCAAGCGGCCCTCGACGACGCCAAGTAAGCCTTTTGTCAACAAGCTGGCGCCGGGCGCCAGGCTTTTCCACGCCCAACACCCCTGGCTTGCCAGGGGTGTTTTTTCCTGGACCCCATGAACTTCGAACTTCTCGCCAGCGATGGCGCGGCCCGTCGAGGCCGCCTCAGCCTCGCTCATGGCTGCATCGAAACCCCCGTATTCATGCCCGTTGGCACCTATGGAACGGTCAAGGCGATGACCCCGCGCGACCTCATCGAGACCGGCGCGCAAATCTGTCTGGGCAACACCTTCCACCTCTGGCTGCGCCCCGGTCTGGAAGTCATCACCGCGCATGCCGGCCTGCACCGCTTCATGTGCTGGAACGGCCCGATCCTCACCGATTCCGGCGGCTTCCAGGTATTTTCGCTAGGTGCGCTGCGCAAGATCAGCGAAGAGGGAGTCCGCTTCCAGTCGCCGATCAACGGTGACCGCCTGTTCCTGACCCCTGAAGAGTCGATGCGTATCCAGCATGTCCTCGATTCAGATATCGTCATGATTCTCGACGAATGCACGCCCTACCCCGCCACCCATCTCGAAGCGGCCAGCTCGATGCGGCTCTCGCTACGCTGGGCCAAGCGCTCGCGCCTGCAGCACGACCATCTGGAGAACAAGAACGCGCTGTTCGGGATCGTGCAGGGCGGTATGTATGAAGACCTGCGGGAAGAATCGCTGGCCGTGCTCACTGAAATCGGCTTCGATGGCTTTGCCATCGGCGGGCTGTCCGTCGGCGAGCCGAAGCACGACATGGCGCGCATCCTTGCGCATACCACCCCGCTACTGCCGCAGAACAAGCCGCGCTATCTGATGGGCGTCGGCACACCGGAGGATCTGGTGGCTGCGGTAGCGGCTGGAATCGACATGTTCGACTGCGTTCTGCCAACGCGCAACGCACGCAATGGTCATTTCTTCACCCGCCATGGCGACGTCCGGATCAGGAATGCCAAATACAAGAACGATCCTCGGCCGCTTGACGAAAGCTGCGCATGCTATACCTGCCGGAACTTTTCGCGCGCCTACCTGCACCACCTCAACCGTGTCGGCGAGATTCTCGCCGCGCAGCTCGGCACACTGCACAACCTGTACTACTACCACCAATTGATGAACGAGCTGCGCAATGCCATTGCCACCGGCATGCTTTCGGCATGGGTTGCCGCTTTCCACAGCACGCGCAGTCAGCAGAGTTGATCGCAAGTGGTACAATTGCCGGCTCAATTCAAACATTCTGCCTTAGGAGACTGATGTGCTGATCAGCACCGCCCACGCCCAACAAGCTGCCACGACCGACCCGATGGGCGGCTTCATGCAGCTGCTGCCGATCATCCTGATGTTCGTCGTCCTCTACTTCCTGATGATTCGCCCGCAAATGAAGCGTGCAAAGGAACACAAGGCGCTGATCGAAGCCCTTGCCAAGGGCGATGAAGTCGTCACCGGCGGCGGCATTGCCGGCCGCGTCACCCGCGTCAGCGACAACTTCCTGACTCTCGAAATCGCCCCTACCGTCGAGATCCAGGTGCAAAAGCAGGCCGTTACGGTGCTTCTGCCCAAGGGTACGCTGAAGGCGCTCTAACGGTCATGACTTTTCCAGGCACCCCCGATCATGAAAGTCATGACCGTTTCCCTCTCCCCCCGACCCCTCCCCCCGCGAGGGGGGAGGAAGATTCGTGAGTCCCATACGCGACTTTCACATTAACCATTCTGCGGGCCGCTTGCCTCGCAAGTCATGCCCGCCTCCTCTGAACGCAAGCATCCATATCCATGAATCGTTATCCGCTCTGGAAATACCTCACCGTCGCCTTCGCACTGCTGTTTGGCCTGGTATACACCCTGCCGAACTTCTTCGGCGAATCACCAGCGGTGCAGGTTTCCAGCGCCAAGGCCACGCTCAAGGTTGATGACAAGACCCGTGAACGCGTCGCCAGCACCCTGCAGACGGCAGGGATCGAGAGCAGCGGAATCTTCCTCGACAGCAACGGTGTCAAGGTGCGTCTGCGGAGTACAGACACCCAGTTGCAGACCAAGGATCTGCTGGAAAAGCAGTTCAACCCCGACGCCGGTAACCCGCAGTATGTCGTGGCGCTGAATCTGCTGTCGAGTTCGCCGCAGTGGCTGAGCAGCCTGCACGCCTTGCCGATGTACCTCGGCCTCGACCTGCGCGGCGGCGTGCATTTCCTGCTGCAGGTCGACATGAAAGGGGCCATTACCAAACGTCTCGACGCGATCAGTGGCGACCTGCGCACGCTACTGCGCGACAAGACCGTCCGCCACGCCGGAATCACCCGCGAAGGCGAGCGGGTAGTGATTCGCTTCCGCGACAACGAGACGCGCAACAAAGCGCGGATCGTTCTCGAGGATAACCAGCCCGACCTGCTCCTGGCTGACCAGGGAGAAGGCGACGAGTTGAAGCTGGTCGCTACGCTCAAGCCCGAGGCGATCAAGCGCATCCAGGAATTCGCGATCAAGCAGAACATGACCACCCTGCACAATCGGATCAACGAACTCGGCGTCGCCGAACCGGTGATCGCCCAGCAGGGCGCCGACCGCATCGTCGTACAGTTGCCGGGAGTCCAGGACACGGCCAAGGCCAAGGACATTCTCGGCCGTACCGCAACGCTCGAGATCCGCATGGTGGACGACACCCCTGGCGCGATCGAAGCTGCGCAGGCCGGTCAGCCACCTTTTGGCACCGAACTCTATGTCGAGCGCGGTGCCATGCCGCTGCTGGTCAAGAAGCAGGTGGTGCTGACCGGCGAACGACTCACCGACGCGCAGCCGGGTTTCGACAACCAGACGCATGAGCCCGCCGTACACCTGACTCTCGACTCGGCCGGCGCCCGCATCTTCAAGGACATCACGCGCGACAACGTCGGCAAACGCATGGCCATCGTGCTGGTCGAGAAGGGCAAGGGCGAGGTCGTCACGGCGCCCGTCATCCGGGCCGAGATCGGTGGTGGCCGCGTGCAGATTTCCGGCCGCATGAGCACCATGGAAGCCAATGACACGGCGCTGCTGCTGCGTGCCGGTTCGCTGGCGGCACCGATGGAGATCATCGAGGAACGCACCATCGGCCCGAGCCTCGGTGCCGAAAACATCAAGAAGGGTTTCCTGTCGACGATGTGGGGTTTTGCGGCGATTGCCGCGTTCATGATTGCCTACTACATGCTCTTTGGCCTGGTTTCGGTGATTGCCCTGGCATCCAACCTGCTGTTCCTGGTCGCCCTGCTCTCCTTGCTGCAGGCGACGCTGACCCTGCCGGGAATCGCCGCCATCGCGCTGGCGCTGGGCATGGCCATCGACGCCAACGTCCTGATCAACGAGCGGATCCGCGAAGAACTGCGCAATGGTTCGACGCCGCAAGCGGCGATTCATACCGGTTACGAGCGCGCCTTCGGCACGATTCTCGACTCCAACATCACGACGCTGATTGCCGGCATTGCCCTGCTGATTTTCGGATCCGGACCGGTCCGGGGCTTTGCGGTGGTGCACTGCCTGGGAATTCTCACCTCCCTGTTCTCCGCCGTGGTCGTCTCGCGCGCGTTGATCAACCTGATCTACGGCAGTCGCCGCAAGGTCGAGTCGCTGGCCATCGGTCAGGTCTGGAAACCGGCAAACAGCACGGCCGGCACCGTCAAATAGGAAAGCACGCAGATGGAATTCTTCCGGATCAGTAAAGACATCCCGTTCATGCGGCATGCGCTGGTATTCAACGTCATCTCGCTGCTCACTTTCCTGCTGGCGGTGTTTTTCCTCTTCAGTCGTGGTCTGCACCTCTCGGTCGAGTTCACCGGCGGTACGCTGATCGAACTCAACTACGCGCAGGCGGCCAAGCTGGAGCAGGTCCGCGACGGCCTCGGCAAGGCGGGCTACACCGACTTCTCGGTACAGAATTTCGGATCCAGCCAGGACGTTCTGATTCGCTTGCCGCTCAAAGCCGAGCAGAACACGGCCAAGATCGGCGAGGCAGTGATGCAGGCTCTCGCTGCCGACGCGCCCGGCGCGACGCTGCGCCGGGTCGAGTTCGTCGGCCCGCAGGTCGGCAAGGAACTGGCGGAAAACGGCGCCCTGGCGCTATTGCTGGTGGTCATCGGCATCGTCGTCTACCTGGCCTTCCGCTTTGAGTGGCGTTTTTCGGTATCGGCGATCATCGCCAACCTGCACGACGTAGTCATCATTCTCGGTTTCTTTGCCTTCTTTCAGTGGGAGTTCTCGCTCTCGGTACTGGCAGCGGTGCTGGCCGTCCTCGGCTACTCGGTCAATGAGTCGGTCGTCGTTTTCGACCGCGTCCGCGAGACCTTCAAGAAAGCCCGTGGCCTGAGCACGCCGCAGGTGCTCGACCACGCGATCACCAGCACCATCTCGCGAACCATCATCACGCACGCCTCGACGCAGATGATGGTACTGTCGATGCTGCTCTTCGGCGGCGAAACGCTGTATTACTTCGCACTGGCGCTGACCATCGGCATCTGTTTCGGCATCTATTCCTCGGTGCTGGTGGCGAGTCCGCTGGTGATGTGGCTAGGCGTCTCGCGCGAGCAGTTCATCCGGCCCAAGAAACAGATCGAAGGCGCCAATGAGGATGGTGCCGTGGTCTAGACGCGCTGGGCAAGCGTCACTGCTGAAGGCGGAACCGGGCGCTTGGAAGAGCAACAAGCCGCAAAGAAAGCCATATGAAAAAGGGCACCGCTGAACCCTATCGCGACTCCTGACCGACCCGGTCCGGCACCGTCACCGCCGACCCAGCATATCTTCCGGGCTGGTCGGCAATGAAGATCTGCTTGCCGCAATCGGCGTGGAACATGCCAAAAAGCCAGCCTCACTCCCACAGCAGTCCACTCGCCCGCAACACCTGCCTGTGCACCGCTTCCTCGAGCAGCCTGGGTGGACCGGGCATGACCAGCGTCAGGAAAGCGCGAGCGCGGGTGATGCCGGTATAGAGCAGTTCGCGAGTGAGAATCGGGCTCATCGTTTCCGGCAGGACCAGCGCGGCATGGCTGAACTCCGATCCCTGCGACTTGTGCACAGTCAGCGCATACGCCGTTTCCACCGCTTGCAGGCGGCTCGGCAGGATCCATTTGATCCCCTGGCCGGCGTCACCGGCGGGGAAGGCGACGCGCAGCTTCGTTTCCTGGTCGGTCGCATGCGGTAGCGCCAGGGTGATGCCGATGTCGCCGTTCATCAGCCCGAGCGCGTAGTCGTTGCGGGTGACGAGAACCGGGCGGCCCGGATACCAGCCGGCGCTGGCCGGAATCAGAGCGGCTGCGCACAACACGCGGGCAATGCGCTGGTTGAGCCCGGCCACACCCCAGGGCCCACGCCGCAGCGCGCACAGCACCTGGAACTCGCCATGCGCGCGCAGCACCCGGCGCGCCCAGTCGTCCAGGGCGTCCTGATCCGCGGCGGCGGCGGGCCGGGTCTCGGCGAGGGTCGCGAGGTAATGGCGATAGCCATATCGCAACGCCGTCTGGGCAAGCCCGGCGGGTGGCGCCGGATCGGCGACCTGCCCTGCCGCAGCACCATCGATGACCAGCGCCGCGAAGCGCGCTTCGTCACCGGCGGCCAGCGGCAGCAGGGCGAGGTCGGCATGGGCGTGCCGCCAGACCTCGCTGACCCGCGCCGAGTCGCCAGCGTTCACCGCTTCCGCCAGTTGGCCGATGCCGCTCGCCGCAGAGAAGCGGTAACTGTGACGGAGCATGATCACCGCCTGCGCGAGCGCGCTGCCCGCCTCGTCGACGAGGCGGGAGTCGATGCGTTCACCGCTGGCCGCAGCCAGCCAGTCACGCGTCGCCGGGGTGTAGTGGCCGGCGCGCGCGTGCCGGCACAGTTCGCCGAGCACGGCGCCGGCCTCCACCGAAGCGAGCTGATCCTTGTCGCCGAGCAGGATCAGCCGCGCCGCAGGCGGCAGGGCGGCCAGCACCGCGGCCATCATTTCCAGATCGACCATCGACGCTTCGTCGATCACCAGCACGTCGAGCGCCAGCGGATTGCCGGCGTGGTGACGAAAATGCCGGGTATCCGGCCGGCTGCCGAGCAGGCGATGCAGGGTGCTCACCTTGACCGGAATCGCGGCGCGCACCGCTTCCGCCTGTTCGAGGCCAGCCAGCGGCAGGCGCGCCACCGCGCCGGCGATCGATTCGTTGAGGCGCGCCGCCGCCTTGCCGGTCGGCGCCGCCAGCCGGATGCGCAGCGGGCGAGCCGCCCCGCCGGCGGACGGCGCGGCGAGCGCCAGCGCCTGCAGCAGCGCCAGCAGGCGAACCACGGTCGTCGTCTTGCCGGTTCCCGGACCGCCGGTGAGGATACTGAAACCGCTGCGCGCCGCCAGTGCGCAGGCCATTTTCTGCCAGTCGGCCCCGGCCTCGCCGGCCGCTGCGGGAGGAAACAGCCCGTCGAGGATAGGGCGCAGCGCGTCCAGTGGCAGCGCGGCCTGCAGCGTCGCCGACAGCGCCAGCCGGCGCTCGAGGGCGCTGCGCACGTCCTCTTCGTATTGCCAGTAACGGCGCAGATACAGGCGTGGACCGACGCGTACCAGCGGCGTGTCGCCGGCACCGCAACCGACCAGCAGCGGATGCTCGAGCGCCACCTGCCACTGCGCCAGGCTCAGTCCAGCCAGCACCTCCGCCGGCAGCGGTGGCGGATCCGTCGCTGCCAGCGTATCCCTCCCCTCCTCGCCCTCGGGCGGCAACGACAGGGCAAATGCCGGTGCCTGTAGCGTCGCCGCCAGATCGAGGCAGGCGTGACCGCGGCCGAGCTGGTGGCTGGCGAGCGCGGCGGCGAGAATCAGCAACGGCGGCGCGTCGGGGACTTCGCGCCAGAGAAAATCGGCGAACGCCGCATCGAGCGCGCGCAGCCACTGGCGTTCGGCCCAGCACGCCAGCACCGCCTGCAGCGCGGCCCGGCTGTCGAAGGGGCGATGGCTCATGGCGTTTCCTGCGTGCGGGAGCAGGCGAACAGTGCGTCGAGCGCTTCGATCAGGGCGCGCGGCGGACGTTCAACATGCAGGCCCTGGCTCGGCGCGTGCACGCCGCGCAGAAAGACATACACCGCGCCGCCGACATGGCGCTCGTAGTCGTAATCGGGCAGGCGCGCCTGCAGCAGGCGATGCAGCGCGAGCAGATAGAGGACGTACTGCAGCTCGTAACGGGCGTGCAGAATCGCGGCAGCCATCGCCGCCGGGGTATAGGCGGCATCGTCGGGACCGAGCCAGTTCGACTTGTAGTCGGCGACGTAGTAGCGGCCTTCGTGCTCGAAAACGAGGTCCATGAAGCCCTTGAGCATGCCGTTCAGTTCGCCCGGCTGCAGCGCGGGACGCGTGGCGCCGGCGAGCGTGTGCCGGCAGACGAGCGCGTCGATGCTGGTCGTCTTGACCGTATGCGCGGCGAGCCAGAACTCCATTTCGGCCATCGACGATGGCAGACTGGCCAGCATCGGCGAGGTCGCCGGCACGCCGGGCAGCGCCGGCAGCCGCAGCGGCGTGCTCAGGAAATGCAGCAGCCAGGTCTGCAAGGGCTCGATCCAGTGCTGCCAGCCGCGCGCCTGGCAGCGGCGCGCGATCAGGTCGCGCAACAGCGCCGGTTCGCCGGCAACCCGGCCGAAACCCTGCTTGGCCGACCATTCGAGCAGGTCATGGAGAAAGGTTCCGGCCTCGGCGCCACGCGGAAAATCGTGCAGCGAACCGGGAGCGGGGGCCGCCGGTCGCGTCTGGCTCGTGCCGGGCGGCGGCGAACCGTCCGCGACGGCAGCGGCGTTCTGCGCTACCCTGGTTTCCAGGAATACGTCTTCCACCGGCGTGTCGGCTGCGCTCGCGGATGCCGCAGCCGCGTCCTCGCCGACGGTCTTCAGCGCCGAGTAGCTGGCGACCCACCAGTGCTCGCGCAGTGCGCGCGCCGAGCTGCGTGCCGAACCGGCAGCCCGCGCCGAGGCTTGCGGCAGGAAGCGCTCGGTGCTGGCTGCCGGCGCCGGTGCCAGGGCGATGTATGGGCAGTGGTCGCGCCAGGTTCCGAGCGCCTGCGGCAACGCAGCCGCTGCCATCGGTTCGCCACCGCCCAGCAGGTAGCCGAAAGCGCTGCGCTCCAGATCCTTGAGCGGCGCGACGCCGATCCAGGTGGCGTAACGCGCACGGGTCAGCGCGACATAGAGCTTGCGCAGGTCTTCGCCGAGGCGTTCGCGGTCTGCCCGATCGACGATGCCCGCGTCGGCAGCGAGCGCGAGCTGCAGGCATCCGTCATCGTCATGCCATTTCAACGGCAGCTCCCTGGCGTCGCTTGCCCGGAAGGTGCAGGCAAAGGGCAGGAAGACCAGCGGGTATTCCAGCCCCTTGGACTTGTGCACGGTGACCACCTGCACCAGATCGGCGTCGCTCTCCAGGCGCAGTTGGCGCGCGTCGCCGCCAGTGCTGGCGGCATCGCGCCGCTGTTCGGCGAGATGGCGAATCAGCGCGTGCTCGCCGTCGAGCAGCGCGCTCGCCTGCTGCAGCAATTCGGCAAGGTGCAGCACGTTGGTCAGTGTGCGTTCGCCGTCGACCGCCCCGCCCGCATCATCGCCGCGCCCGAGCAGCCTTGCCGGCACGTGAAAATCGTTGAGCAGCCGGCGCAGCATCGGCAGCACACCCTGGCGGCGCCAGCAGTCCCGGTAGCCGCGAAACTGCAGGACGCGCGCTTCCCAGGCGATCTCGTCGTGGTTGAGCATGTCGAGTTCCCGCCAGCTCAGGCCCAGAATGGCGGTGGCCAGCGCGCTGCGCAGCAGGCGCCCGTCGTCGGGTTCGGCGCAGGCGGCGAGCCAGTGCTGCAGTTCGCCGGCTTCGGCGCTCTCGAAAACCGAATCCTTGTCCGAGAGATAGACGCTGCGCACACCGCGCTGCGCCAGCGCCCTGCGGATCGTATCGGCTTCACTGCGGCTGTTGACCAGTACCGCGATGTCGGCCGGGCGCACGCTCTGCATGCCGGTCTCGCCAGCAAAGCCGGCCTGCCTCGCCTGACCGAGATTGAGCAGGCGCACCATCTCGCCGGCACAGCTGGCCGCCATCTGTTCGCGATAGACGGTCTTGCCCAGGGGTTTGCCATCCGGATTCGGCGGCAGGTACCAGACGGTGAGTGCGGGCACCGGCATGCCGTCGGCCTGCAGCGCATCGGCGCGGCCTTGTGCCTCGGCGGTGATGAAGGGCACCGGATTGTCCGTCCCGCGGCGGAACAGGAAAGCTCCGGATCCGCTGGCACGATCCTCCGCCACCGTGAAGCAGTGATTGGCCGCCAGGACCATGGCCCTGGTCGAGCGGTAGTTCTTCTTCAGCGTGTAGAGCCGCTCGACGCAGGCGCGGCGGGCCGCCAGATACGTGTGAATGTCGGCACCGCGGAAGGCGTAGATCGCCTGTTTCGGATCGCCGATGAGGATCAGCGCGGTGTCGGGAGCGCTCTGCGCAACGCGATACACCGCATCGAAAATCCGGTACTGGACCGGGTCGGTGTCCTGGAATTCGTCGATCAAGGCCACTGGAAACTGCTGCCGGATGCTGTCGGCGAGGCGTTGGCCACTGGCCGCGTGCAGAGCGGCGTCGAGCCGGGTGAGGAGATCGTTGAAACCCATCTGCGCACGGCGCACCTGCTCGGCGGCAAAGCGCTGTGCCACCCAGCGTGCCGCGTGGCAGAGCAGGTCGATGCGTGCGTCGGGCAAGGCCTGCAGCGCAGCAGCGAGATCGGCGATCGCGGTCAGTGCGGGGTGGTCCGGAGGGGAAGCGGTTTTCCAGGCTTCGGCCAGTCCGGCAGGTGTCAGGCGCGTCCAGCCTGTCTGGAGATCGGGCCAAAGCCTGCCCGGGTCGTCCCGCCAGGTGCGCAGCGTCTCCAGCCACGGCTTGTAGAAGCGGGCCTGCAGTTTGCGTCCATCCACTTTCTTTCCTGCGACCGCGTTGTCGAGCAGCGTCTGCAACTCATCCACCCATTCCGTCCACGGCGCCTTGAGTTCAGCCAGGCGGCGCCGCCTCCCGCTCAGGCTGCTCCGCAGCGCCTCCGCCGGGGACAGCGGCGACTCGGCAAGCCGATCCGCATGTGCGACGAGATTCTTGATGCCATCCTGCAAGGCGTCCGGACCCGACCACCATTGCCGCAGCTCGGCAACCGCCTCGCGGTCGAGCGCCGCCAGGAAGCTGCGCCAGTAGTCGCGAACGACTTCGGCGAGCAGCTCGTGCGGGTCGGTTTCCAGCGTCTGGGTGAACAGACTGTCGCTGTCGAAAGCGTGTTCGCGCAGCATGCGCTGGCACCAGGCGTGGATGGTCGAGACGGCCGCCTCGTCCATCGCTTCGGCGGCGAGTTGCAGTTTGCGGGCGCAGGCCGGCCATTGTTCCGGCGGGTACTCCTGGCACAGCGCAAGCAGCAGCTCGTCGGCAGCGGTGCTGTCGTCCTCGCTGGTGTCATCGCCGGCATCGATCCGGAAACAGGCGGCCGCTTGCGCCAGACGGACGCGAATGCGGTCGCGCAGCTCCTGCGTCGCCGCCTCGGTGAAGGTGACGACGAGGATTTCGCGTGGCGTGAGCGGGCGCGCATAAGCGTTTTCCGCGCCATGACCCAGCACCAGGCGGACATACAGCGCGGCAATCGTGAAGGTCTTGCCGGTGCCGGCGCTGGCCTCGATCAGCCGGCTGCCATGCAGCGGCAAACGCAGCGGATCGAGCATTTCGACGGTCGTGCCGGGCGCGGCCGGCAGTGCGGCGGAGTTCATGCAGACACTCCCGCGCTCTTCTCCGCCCGGCCGGCTTTCTCCTTGCTGGCCGGGATCGCCTCAAACAGCGGGCGCAGGAGGGTCTCGGCGAGCAGGTGAAAATCCCCGTTGGCCAGCAGCGCGTCGAAATCCGGATAGGCGCGCTTGAGATAGGCGTCGGTGTCCACTTCGCCCAGAAACTGGTAAGCGCTTTGGTATTCCTTGCGCGCCGCGTCGTCGCCACCCTTGAGGTAGGCGAACGCCGTCCTGGCCGCCAGCGGCAGCGGCCTTTGCATTCCCTGCTGCCAGGCGAGCAGAAGTTTTCCCAGATGGCAGCGAGCCTGTTCGATCGTCAGTGGTGGCAGGGTGACATCGCCGGCCTTGCTGACGATCTCGGTGCTCAGCGGCCCGCCGGCCAAGTGCAGGGCCAGATGCCCGACCCAGTGGCGAATGACCTTCTCGCCCCGATATTGATTGTTCTTGACCAGATCACTCGTTTCAAGAACGACCCGGCCGCGCCGGCCAGCGCCGTCGCTGCGGATGCCACCGAGCCAGCCGGCGATCGCCAGTTCCTGCTCTTCAGCGCTGATCTGGAAGCGGATCTCTTCCTCGCCATCGACGAGCGACGGCCAGCGCGCGAGCGCACGCTGATAGCGCTCCAGGAAATCGTCCAGCGGCGCCAGCAGCTCGTCGGCCAGGGCATCGCCAAAGGCACCACCGGGCAGATCGCCGCGCCGCCGGATGCTGGCGAGCCGGTCATTGCGTGCGGCGGCAATGTCCTGCGCCTGCTCGAGCGCAGTGACCTGCGCCCGGATCAACTCGTCCTGCACCTGCCAGCGGCCCAGGCCATCGACATCGAAGGGTTCCTGATCGTCGCTCACCGGATCGTCGATCTCGAACCATACGCCGAGGCGCTGCCGAAAGAAGGCCTTGACCGGCTGCCTGAGGAAGTCGCCGAGATCGCGCAGCGACAGCGGCTCTTCGCGCAGCAGCAGTGGCAAGACGTTGTCCGCCTCCGGCGTACCCGCATCCGCAACGGCCTCGATTTTAGGCTGCCACTCCTGTGCATAGGTGAAAAGTCTGGCTTCCTCCGGGAGCGCCGGGAAATAGTCGGGGCTGAAGGGCTGCAGCCGGTGCTCGACGGTCAGCGCCGCAAGCAGGGCTTCGCCCGCTTTGCCGGCTGGCCCGGAGTGACCGGCCAGGGTCCAGCCCGCTGCCAGATGATCGCGCAACTGCCCGACCAGCACCGACGGCGGCCGCACGCTGTTGTCGTGGATGCTGCGGCCTACCCAGGAGATGTGCAGGCATGCGCGCGCCGAGAGCAGCGCTTCGAGGAACAGATAGCGATCGTCCTCGCGGCGCGAGCGGTCACCCGGCCGGTAGTCCAGTGCCATGAGGTCGAAGTCCATCGGCGTGCGCGTGCGCGGGTAGTCGCCGTCATTCATGCCGAGCAGGCAGATCTGCCGGAACGGGATGGCGCGCATCGGCATCAGGGTGGCGAAGGTGATGACGCCGCCGAAGAAGCGCTGCGACAGTCCTCCCTCGTCGAAGCCGGCGAGCCAGGACTCGCCGACCACCGACAGCGGCAGTTCCTCGGCCAGCGCCGCCTCGTCACAGGCGTCCTGCCAGCGCTGCAGGCCGCTGTCGAGCTGCAGCAGGGTGAAGGCGTCGCCGCTGTCCTCGGCGGTGAAGAAGTCGGCGAGCAAGACGCGCAGACGCGTGCACCAGACGTCGGCGGTCGCCGGCTGGCGCAACATCCGCCAAGTCGCTTCGAGGCGGTCGAGCAACTGCACCAGCGGTCCGAGCAGTGCGGCATCGATGCCGCCGATTTCGTCGTAAGGCTCGATCCCCTGCCAGGCCGCGGCGTTGGCGCCAACGGCGTAGCCGAGCAGCATCCGCCGCAGGCCGAACAGCCAGGTATTCGGCGCTGCCGCCTCGGCGTGCTGCGGCAAATCGAGACTGGCACGCTGCTCGGCGTGCAACCCCCAGCGAATGTTGGCACCCCGGATCCAGCGCTGCAATTGCGGCAGGTCGTCTTCGGCGATGCCGAAGCGCTGCCGCAGCGCTGGCACTTCGAGCAGGTCGAGCAGATCGCTGACCGCCAGGCGTGACTGCGGCAGATCGAGCAGCTTTTCGAGCGCCTGCAGCAACGGATCGACCTGGCGCCGGCCCTGGTCGGCGACGCTGAACGGCAGGTAGCGCGCGTCGCTTGCTTCGGGCAGGCCGAAAACCGCCTGAACATGTGGCGCGTAGCGGTCGATGTCGGGCACCATGACGAGGATGTCGCGCGGGCGCAGCGTTGCGTCGGCGTTGCAGGCGGCGAGCAGTTGATCATGCAGGATCTCGACTTCGCGCTGCGGACTGTGGGCGACATGGAAACGGATCGAAGCATCGCGTGCCGGATCGACCTCTGGCCAGTGCGCGCGCGTCTCGGCCAGCGGGCGCAATTCGAGGATGTCATCCTGCAGTTGTTGCAGCAGGGTGGCACCGCCGAAGTCCTTGAACAGCTCGATGCGCTGCCCGATGGCGGCGAAATGCGGCAGGTAGCCGGCGCGCGTCGCATCGTCGTCGTGTGCTTCGAGCAGACCGATGAAATCGCGTCCCTGCTTGCCCCAGGCGGCGAGCAGTGGCTGCGCGTGCAGATGCAGCCGTTCGTCGTCGATGAACTCCGGCATGCCCTGCCGCCGCGACTGGCGAGGACGCCCGCTGCTGCGCAGCAGGTCGCGGTCGGCGACAATGTCGGCCCAATAGTGCTGACACGGGTTGTGCACGCAGATCAGCACCTGCGTCCAGCGCCCCAGCACCGCGAGCACTTCCAGAGATTGCTGCGGCAGGCTCGAAACGCCGAACACCATCACCCGGCGCGGCAAGTCGGCGGGACGTTCCTCCTCCGGCCAGTGCGCGGCGCAACGCAGGAAGGCTGCGTGCACTCCCGCCCGCCCGGCATTCGCTGCCGCCGCGTGCGCACCCGCGCCGCCGGACCTGCTGGTCCGTGCCTGCACGTCGGCCAGCAAGGCGCGCCAGAGCGCTGCCTGCCAGCGATGTCCGTCCGCCAGTGGCTCTTCGCGTCCGCGGGCGTCGATCAGGACATCCTGGCCCGCCTCCCAGGCTGCCAGCCAGTCGGCGCGATACACCTGATACTGATCGAAGAGGTCGGCGAGGCGCTCGGCAAGCTGGAAGCGCTTGCGCCGATCGCTGTCCCTGTCGAGGAAACCGAGCAGCGGCGCGTACTCCGCATCGTTCATCACTTCCGGCAGCAAGCGCATCAAACGCCAGAGCAGCCGCGATTCGTCGAACGGCGAACTCTCCGGCACCGCCGGTCGTCCGAGCAGTGCGCGATACACCCGCCACAGAAAGCGCGACGGCAACGAAATTTCGAGTGCCGCAGCGATCCCGCAGCCCCCTGCTGCCTCACCCTGCCCCGCATCGGCAGCGAGCGCCAGCTTGAGCCACTGCGCAATGCCATTGCTCTGCACCAGGATGATCTCGTTCTCGAGCGGCGCCAGCGGATAGCGTTTCATCCATTCGACGACCAGCTCGCGCAGCATCTCCGGTTGATTGCCATGCACGAGCATCAGGCCAGGCGTCAGGGGTGGGAGGGTCAAGTCGGGCTCCGGGGATCAGTGGGCTAGCGAGGCTTGAACGATACCTCAGAACTCGGGCGGAAAGATATTCCGCTGGCCCGAGCATACAGGCCGCCACCACCCTATTCTGGGCTGACGCATATATACTCCGAATGTCGACGGAACCCGAATCCTTGCCCGTGATCCGGATGAACTGCCGCGGCTGCGGCAAATGCCTTGTTTCGAACTTGTGGGGGTTTGACCAGAGATCGAGAAATGATCGCCAGCCTGTCGCCGATCAGCGTATTCAGCACCGTACGCCTGGCCCGTCCTGAGGTGTCCCCATCGAGCCGCGACGCGGAAGCCGACGGGGCTACGTCGCGAGCCGAACAAGACGGCAAGAGCGAACGCAGCGAGCCAGCCGCTCAAATCAGGGGCCAAGGGCCCGGCCAACTCTCCGAGGCCGATCAGCAACGGCTGCGAGCCTTGCAGCAGCGCGACCGCGAAGTGCGCGCCCACGAAATGGCACATGTCGCCGCCGGCGGCAGCCTGATCCGGAGCGGCGCCAGTTTCACCTATGAAGCGGGTCCGGACGGGCAACGTTATGCGATCGGCGGAGAAGTCGGGATCGACACCTCACCCGGACGCACCCCCGCGGAAACCCTGGCCAAGGCCGATCAGATCAGGGCCGCCGCGCTTGCCCCCGCCGATCCCTCGGGGCAAGACCGGCAGGTTGCCGCCATGGCCACGCGCATGGCGATGCAGGCCAGCATGGAGCTGGCAACCGAGGGCGGCGCCACGCAGGAGGGCAAATCTGCCGGCGTACCGGGCCGCCAGCCGATGCTTGCCTATACCGGCGCCGCTACCGGTGAGCAATCGTCGGGGTCGGCCATCGACCTCTTCGCCTGATCCCTGCGGGCCTACGGGGCAGCTGCTGCATCGCCGGACCGCCTGCTCAGTGGTCGATCTGGCGCCCTTCCAGATCTCCGATCAGGCGGTTCAGGCCGGCATTGTCCGGCAACATCTCGGCGAGCAGCCTGGCGTAGCGCAGGGCGGCTGGATGGTCGCCCGACTCGCGACTGATCGAGAGCAATGCGCCGAGAATGTCGACATCGTTCGGATGCCGCTGCTTGGCGCTGCGCAGCAGCGCCAGCGCCTGCTCGCGCTTGCCGGAAGAATCGACTGCGATGGCTTGCACATAGGCATAGCGTGCGTTGTCCGGGGCAAACCTGGCGGCCTTGGCGAATTCCCTGAGCGCATCGGCCTGCTCGCCCTTGCGCGTCAGCAACAGGCCGAGCGCGTGATGCAGGTCGGCATCGCGAGGCAGCACCGCCAGACCCCGGCGCAGGGTCTCTTCCGCTGCCGGCTCGCGCCCGAGTTGGCGAAATGCATCGGCGAGATTGACGTAGGCACCGCTGAAGCCCTTGTCAAGCGCGATGGCGCGTTCGAAAGCCGCAATCGCTGCGTCGGCGCGTCCTTGCCGCAAACGCAGGTTGCCAAGGTTGACCTGCCCGGAAGGCCAGTCGGCCTCCAGCGCCAGCGCCGTCTCGTACTCCTGCAGCGCAGCCGCACGAGCGGCACGCTTCCCCTCTGGAAGTTGCGTATCCGGCACATCGGCGAGGATGCGTGCAGCTTCGATGCGCACGCCACGCACCGGGTCCGAGAGTAGCGGTGCGCCACTGCGCACGCGGTTGACCGGATCGGCCGGCGCGATCATGCCAAGTGCGGCGACACGCAGCGACGGGTCGGCGTCGTGCAGCAGCGCGCGCGCGGCCGGCAGGGTGGCGGGACTGGCATAGGGCTGTGCCAGCGTCGCGGCAGTCGCCCGGACGATTGCCGGTGCCGTCGGGTTGGCGGCGAGTTCGAGCAGACTCGGCAAGGCACGCAGGCCCTGCGTCTCGCCGGCGTGCAGGGTACTTCCGTAGTGCGGTCGCTCGCGCCAGCGCTTGCCGTACCAGCGGTCCATGGCACTGGCCGCCCACTGCGCGGTCTTGTTGGTGTGACACTGTGTGCAGGCATTCGGGCTGCCGAAAGCGATCGAGAGGTCGGGACGCGGGATACGCAGGCTGTGATCCTGGCGAGCGTGGATCACCATGTAGTTCTGCGTCGGCATGTGGCAGGTCACGCACTGCGTACCCTTGCCACCAGCGAGGTGCTGGTGATGCTTGAACGCATCGAACTCGGCGGCAGCGTGACAACGGGTGCACAGCGCGTTGCCTGCGGCGCGCAGCTTCTGCGCGTGCGGCTCATGGCAATCCATGCAGGTGACACCGTTCTGATGCATCCTGCTCTGCAGGAACGAACCCCAGACATAGACCTCTTCACGTTGCTGGCCATCGGCATGGTAGTTGGGCGCGGTAAGCATCGCCAGGCGATGGCTGTCTTCGAGCGTTGCGCCGGGCTTGCGGTCTTCGCTGAGCGTCGAGCGGCGGGCGTGACAGGCAGCGCAACTGTTCATTCCGGCAGGGTCGGCCGGGCGGTCGCGCACCGCGAACCTGGCGTCTTCGGTCGGGAATTTCCACGCTTCGTTCCAACGGCTTTGCAATGTCGGCAGGCCCTTGCTGCCCTGGGGAGGATAGGGCGCCCGGGCCTGCCGGGCCCAGTCGAGGTGCGCGGATGCGGGGCCGTGGCAGGATTCGCAGGCAACATTGATTTCGCTGAAAGTGGTCTGGTAGGTCTTGCTGGCCGCGTCGTAGCCCTTGTGCAGATCGGTCGAATGGCACTCGGCGCACTGCAGCGCCCAGTTATGGTAAACACCGGTCCAGTGCAGGGGATCCCGGTAATCCATTTTCTGCCTTGGATAGAGGTGGAACCAGCGCTGGCCTCCCTCACCTTGCGGCCGCGCATCCCAGGCAATCGGCAGCACCTGATAACGCCCGCCGGGAAACGGGATCAGGTACTGCTGCAAGGGATAGACGCCGAAGGTGTAGCGGATTTCGTAGTCGGTCAGCTTGCCGTCCGGGCCATCGCTGTGCACCATGAACTTGTCGCCGCGCTTGAAGAAGGTGGACTCGACGCCGTCCTTCCTGAATTTGGCGTTGGCAAAATCACCGCGCACGCTGGCGGCCGTCGCCTCCTGCATCGCGAGCTGATGATGCGAACCCGACCACGCCTGGAATTCGCTTTCATGGCAGGTCTTGCAGGTCTCGGCACCGACGTAGCTGGCGGCCGCGACTGCCGCCACCGCCTCGGTGACGGCTGCAGGCAAGGCCGACGAGGCGACTGCCGGGGCTGGCACCTTTGCCGATCTGACCCAGAACAGCGTCCCGGCGGCGACCAGCAGGGTCAGTACCAGGGCGACGGCAATCCAGAGCCGGCGCTGCGGCCTCTGTCCTGCTGGGGGTGTCGGCGCCGCTGCGGCGGGGGTGCGCCTGGTTCGTCTGCTCATCTGAGATATGCTTGCTGCCAAAGTGAAGCGAGCGGCAAACAGGCGAAACCACTGCCTGTCTTCTCGGGAGAATGCAATGTATCGCCCACCATCCTTGCGGTCAATCATCGCAAAGCCATCAGGAGTTCACCGCGCGAGATGAGTCGATTGCTTCCCTGGCATGGCGGGACTACCGTCTCGAACGGTTACCCTGGTACGATGTTGCCGGGGCATCTTTGCTGGTCGAGAGGCCCCTCCTCGAAGAATCGCCATAGAATCCCGCCTGCGTGGATGTAACCGCTCTGCCAAGGCCGGCGGGAGTCAGGAGGAATGGTGAAGAACAGCAGTGCCCTGGGTGATTTCGTCTACACCGATGTCGAATTTCGCCAGTATCGTCGCCTCCGGGCGGTGCGCTTGCTGCATGCCGGAGTCGGATTTCTGCTCGCCTATGCGATCGCATGGAGTGTCGTTGCGCTGATGCGGGGCGACTGGCCGACACTGATCCTGCAGGGAATTTCGGGCGCTGGGGCGGCCTGGGTATGGTTCTGCCTCTCCCGCGGTCGGCTCGGACTTGCCGGTCACAGCTATTTCTGCATCGTCATTCCGGTCGTCGCAGGGATGATTGCGCTCGAAGGGGTGACCGGTCCATTTCTCAGCATGAGCCATTACCACCTGCTGCCGCTGATCGTCGGCGCATATCTCTTGTTCTTCGAGCACAGTCAGCGCGGGCGGCGGGTGTATGTAGGCGCCTGTGTGCTGATCTTCGTTTCCGTCGAACTGGCTCTCGTGAGCTTGCCGCCACTGGGTCTGGCCTATGACTCCGAGGCGCAACGAACAGGCCGCTGGATACTCTCGCTGGCGAATTTCGCTTCGCTGATCTGGGTGGCCCGGCTTTTCGTGGCCGATCTGGCGGAAGCCGAGAAACAACTCGCCAGTGCCAATGCGCGCATGGAAGCACTCCTTGAAAACATGTTGCCGGCGACGATCAGCCAGCGCTTGCGCCGCGAGGGACGCACCTTTGCCGATGCCTTCGGGGAATGCAGCGTGCTCTTTGCAGACATCGTCGGCTACACCGCGCTGTCCGAATCGCTGCCCAATGTGGTTGGTCTCCTGGATGCCATCTTTACACGTTTCGATGATCTCACCGAGCAAGGCGGGCTGGAAAAGATCAAGACGATTGGCGATGCGTACATGGTCGCAGCGGGCATTCCCGAAGCACGTCCCGATCATGCCGTCGCAGCCGCGGAACTGGCTTTGCGGATGCAGACGGCGATCAAGGATTTCCCTGGGCTGGAGATCCGTATCGGTATCAATTCGGGTGCAGTAGTGGCTGGCGTGATCGGAAAGAAGCGCTTCATCTACGACCTCTGGGGCGACACGGTCAATATCGCCGCGCGCATGGAATCGCAGGGAATATCCGGCGAGATTCAGATCAGCGACGCGACGCGCGCCTTGCTGCCACCCGACTTCATCTGCAAGGATCGTGGCGAGATTGCAGTCAAGGGCAAAGGCCGGATGCGCGTTTTTCTTCTCAAAGGCCGCGCGACACGGACCAATTCAAGAGGTTCTGCGGATCCAGCAGTTCCAAATTTAAGCCCATAGTGACGAGTGGCCTGGGATTCATGGTGCATTCGGCCACACAGTTCCTGGTCAATGACTTGGTCATTCTGGGCATCGCCGTGATCGCCATCATCGCTTTTGCGCGAGTCACTCACTGCCGTTCTGTTTCTGAATCGCCGCTTTGAGGTTTTCTTCCCCGATCTCCGGACAGACCTTTTCGATGAACGCCAGCGCATAGCTGCGCAGATAGGTGCCGCGGCGCACAGCCAGACGGGTGGTGCTTTCCGGGAACAGGTGCGGCACCGGGATCAGCGCCAGGTTGCGGTCCTTGAAGCCGTCGTAGGCCATTGATGCGACGATGCCTACGCCGAGGTCGAGTTCGACATAGGTCTTGATCACATCGGCATCAATCGCCGAAAGCACGATGTCCGGCACGACGCCAGCGTCGGCAAAAGCCTTGTCGATATGCGTCCGGCCGGTAAAGCCCTCATGATAGGTGATGATCGGATACTCGCCGATCAACTCCAGCGTCAGGTCCTTGACCTTCAGGAGGGGGTGGCCGTAGGGAACGATCACCGCGTGGTACCAGCGATAGAACGGGAAGGTGACCAATTCCGGCACCTTATCGAGTCGTTCGGTGGCGATGCCGACATCGGCTTCGCCCGCCACGAGCTGTTCGGCGATGTCCACCGGACTGCCCTGGTGCAGTGCGAGATGCACGCGCGGATAATCGGTCTTGAACCACTTGATGATCTGCGGCAGCGCATAGCGCGCCTGGGTGTGCGTGGTGGCGACCACGAAATGGCCACTTTCCCGACTGGCAAACTGGTCGGCAATACGGCGCAGGTTCTGGGTGTCCAGCAGAATCCGGTTCACCACTTCAACCAGTTCCTTGCCTGGCTCGGTCAGTCCCAGCAGACGCTTGCCACGGCGTACGAAGATCTCGATGCCGAGTTCGTCCTCGAGGTCCTTGATATGCTTGCTGACCCCCGGTTGCGAGGTGTACAACGCACTTGCCACCTCGGTCAGGTTGAAATCCTGGCGCAGCGTTTCGCGAATGATGCGAAGTTGCTGAAAGTTCATCGGGTTTCCTCAAGCCGCCTGCGCTTCGGCCTGGAAGACGCGGATATGGCGTGGGCGCAGCAACACCTGGTCTCCCTTGCCAAGACCCAGCAGGCGGAAGGAATCGCGCGCGATCGAGACCTCGACCAGTTCGCCGTCGGAGCGGCTCAGCTCAATCTGCGCGCTGGGCCCGACCGAGACGACGCGGACGATCGTCGCCGGCAGGCCGTCACGCTCAGCCCAACCCGGCACCAGCTCGAACTCGTGCGGACGCACGAAGGCCACCGCCTTGCCGTCGTTGCCGTCGGCGGCACCGACCTGGTGCTCGCCCAGGTGCAGCTGTCCGTCCTCGACCCGGCCATGAAACAGATTGACCGAGCCGAGAAAGTTGGCGACGAAAGGTGTCGCCGGATGGTCATATACGGACTCGGGCGTACCAATCTGCTCGACCTTTCCCTTGTTGATCAAGACTACCCGGTCCGAGACCTCGAGCGCTTCTTCCTGGTCGTGGGTGACGAAAACGCTGGTGACGTGGATTTCGTCGTGCAACTGCCGCAACCAGCGCCGCAATTCCTTGCGCACCTTGGCATCAAGGGCGCCGAAAGGTTCGTCGAGCAGCAACACCTTCGGCTCCACTGCCAGTGCACGCGCCAGTGCAATGCGTTGGCGCTGACCGCCTGAAAGCTGGGTCGGGTAGCGGTCGGCCAGCCAGTCGAGTTGCACCAACTCGAGCAGACGCTTCACCCTGCGCCTGATCTCCGCTTCGGCGGGACGGTAGCGCCGCGGCTTGACGCGCAGGCCGAAAGCGACGTTATCGAAAACGCTCATGTGGCGAAACAGCGCATAGTGCTGGAAGACGAAACCGACCTGGCGATCACGGGCGTGGCGAGCCGAGGTATCGTCGCCTGCGAGCAGGATCTGGCCCTGATCGGCGTATTCGAGGCCGGCGATGATGCGCAGCAATGTCGTCTTGCCGCAACCCGACGGTCCCAGCAGGGCGACCAGTTCACCGGAAGGAATTTCGATCGAGACGTCGTCGAGCGCCTTGAAAGCGCCGAACTGCTTGCTGATGTTGCGGATGGCGATGCTCATGGCTCATTCTCCGGAAAGTTCATTTTTCTCTTGCTGCTGCCGATGCGTCTGCCGCTCGACCAGCGTTTTCAGCCCGAGCGTGACGATCGCCAGCAGAGCCAGCAGCGAGGCCACGGCAAAGGCTGCGGCGTAGTTGTATTCGTTGTAGAGAATCTCGACGTGCAGCGGCAGGGTATTGGTCATCCCGCGAATATGCCCGGAGACCACCGACACCGCGCCGAACTCGCCCATCGCACGCGCGTTGCACAGAATCACCCCGTACAGCAGGCCCCATTTGATGCTGGGCAGCGTGGTGTACCAGAACATCTGCCAACCGGAAGCGCCGAGGACGACCGCCGCTTCCTCTTCTTCCGAGCCCTGCGCTTCCATCAGCGGAATCAGCTCACGGGCGACGAAAGGGAAAGTGACGAAGATCGTCGCCAGCACGATCCCGGGCAGGGCGAAGATGATCTTGATGTCGTGTGCCTGCAGCCAGGGGCCGAACCAGCCCTGCGCGCCGAACATCAACACGTAGATCAGGCCCGAGATCACCGGCGACACGGAAAAAGGCAGGTCGATCAGGGTGATCAGCAGGCGCTTGCCGGAGAACTCGAACTTGGCGATCGCCCATGAGGCGGCGACCCCGAACACCAGGTTCAGCGGAACCGCGACCAGAGCGACCAGCACCGTCAGCGTAATCGCCGAGCGGGCATCCGGGTGGACCAGCGCCGCTGCGTAAGCCCCCCAACCCTTGCGCAAGGCTTCGGCAAAAACCGTCGCCAGCGGCAGCAGCAAAAATACGGCGAAGAAGGTCAGCGCGATGCCGATCAGCACCCCCTTCACCCAGGCTGGCTCGTGCGTGCTGAGTGTCTCATGACGCGCCAGGCTGCCGGGTTTCAAGGCAATCGTTCCACTCATCTCAGGCCTCTGCCGTGTATCGTTGCTGCATCCAGCCCTGCAGCGCATTGATGATCAGCAGCAGGATGAAGGAGATGACCAGCATCACCGAAGCAACCGCGGTGGCGCCGGCGTAGTCGTACTGTTCGAGCTTGGTGATGATCAACAGTGGCGTGATCTCGGAGACCATCGGTACATTGCCGGCGATGAAGATCACCGATCCGTATTCGCCGACGGCGCGGGCGAAGGCCATCGCGAAACCGGTCAGCAGTGCCGGGGTGATGTGCGGCAGGATGACCTTGACGAAGGTCTGCCAGCGCGAGGCCCCGAGGCCGGCGGCGGCTTCCTCGACTTCCTTTTCGAGGTCGGCGAGCACCGGTTGTACCGTACGCACGACAAACGGCAGGCCGATGAAGACCAGTGCCAGCAACACCCCGTAAGGCGTGTACGCGATCTCGATTCCGAACCTCTTGAGCAGTTCGCCGACCGGGCCATTCTCCGCGTAGATGGTTGCCAAGGCGATGCCGGCCACCGCCGTCGGCAGGGCAAAAGGCAGGTCCACCAGAGCATCGACCAGGCCCTTGCCGGGAAAGCGGTAGCGTACCAGCACCCAGGCAAAGATCAGGCCGAAAATGACATTGATGCCGGCCGCCAGCAGCGAGGCGCCAAAGCTGAGCTGATACGAAGCGAGCACGCGCGGACTACTGACCGCAGACCAGAAAGCATCCCAGCCGAGGGTCAGCGTCTTGGCACCGACTGCTGTGAGCGGAATCAGCACGATCAGGGTCAGATAGACCAGCGTGTAGCCCATCGCCAGGCCAAAGCCCGGCAAGGGACTGAAGCGCTTCAGGCTGGCCATGCCGGCCTCGACAAAGACAAGAACTTGTTCATTTTCTCTTTCTGCTGCAGTGGATTCCTCCGACGATTCAGTCGGAGTTTCAAGCGAGGTTTCAAACGAGATTCAACGTCTTCCGCCGGGAACGTAGATCTGGTCGAAGATGCCGCCGTCCGAGAAATGCAGCTTCTGGGCATTCCGCCAACCACCGAAAATATCGTCGATGGTGACCAGGTTGACCTTGCCGAACTGCTTGGCGTACCTGGCGGCAACCTTGGCGTCGCGCGGCCGGTAATAGTGTTTGGCAGCGATTTCCTGGCCTTCGGGCGAGTACAGGTATTCGAGGTAGGCCTGCGCGACCTTGCGCGTCCCCCGCTTGTCGACCACTTTGTCAACCACGGAAACCGGTGGCTCGGCAAGAATCGACAAGGACGGCGTGACGATCTCGAACTTGTCCGGCCCGAGTTCCTTGATCGCCAGGTAGGCTTCGTTCTCCCAGGCAAGCAGCACGTCGCCGATGCCGCGCTCGACGAAGGTGGTCGTCGAACCGCGTGCTCCGGAATCGAGCACCTTGACGTTGCCGTAGATCTGGCCAACGAACTCTTTGGCCCGGGCTTCGTTGCCGCCGGCTTGCTTCAGCGCATAGGCCCAGGCAGCGAGGTAATTCCAGCGCGCGCCGCCAGAAGTCTTGGGGTTGGGGGTGACGATCGAGACGCCGGGCTTGACCAGATCGTTCCAGTCCTTGATGGCTTTGGGGTTGCCCTTGCGGACCAGGAAGACGATCGTCGAGGTGTAGGGCGCGGCGTTGTTGGGCAGCCGCTTCTGCCAGTCGAGCGGCACGATGCCCTTGTCGGCGATGGCGTCGATGTCATAGGCCAGCGCCAGGGTGACCACGTCGCATCGATGCCGTCGATCACCGAGCGCGCCTGTTTGCCGGAACCGCCATGCGAAGCGTTCACTTTGAGCGTATCACCGGTCTTGCCCTGCCAGTGTTTGGCAAAAGCGGCGTTGAAGTCCTGGTACAACTCGCGGGTGGGGTCGTAGGAGACGTTCAAAAGAGAGATGTCGGCAGCGACCGCACTGCCGATAATCAGTGCGCTGGTCAGCAGGCCGGCAAGAAGACGTTTCAACTTCATGAGAACTCCGTTCAATCAATGGGTGGGACGGAGTCTAGGAGAGCGCTGCACGACAGCCAACGAATCTTTGCTTATGAGCTTATACGGAGGCAGCGCGGAATCTGCTTCGCTGGCAGAGTTGCTGATCCAAAATATAACGCCTTCCCGGCGGGATCTTGTAGCATTGCCGGTCAGTGGCGGCTGTAAGCGACATCGCGTCGCCACCACAACAGCGAATGCTGTCCTCCAGGCTGGCAACTACGCGAAAAGGGTTCATCACCATGCTACTGACTCTCGAATTGCTCCTCATTCTGGTCGATGGTACCGGTGGCGCTGTCGATCGGCGTCCCGCCGGGCTTCGTCGTCGCTTTTGCTGCGGCCAGCTACGGCTACTACATCCTGCCGACCTACCCGAGCGACCTGGCGGCCATCCAGTTCGATCGTTCAGGCACCACCCACATCGGCAAGTACCTGATCAACCACAGTTTCATTGCGCCTGGCCTGATCGGTGTCGGCACTTCGTGCATCATCGGCTACCTGCTGGCGACAGCACGCGGGCTGGTGTAAGCCGAAGCCGACGCGGCAGGCAATCGATTTTGCCCCTCTTTGACCCCGTTGACCGCAACTCGCCGTTTACCTGCTCATTGCGTTTCATTTGGAGATGGGCCAAATCATGAAAATATCGAAAGCTCTTGCATTGACGGCACTGTTCTTCGCTGCGCAGGCAGCGAGCACCCAGGGTCTGCTGATCAGCGATCCATCGCCGGTGGTGGTGCCCCCCATCATTCTGCGCGCGCCGGCAGCGGCACAGCCGCTGCGGCTGGCTCGCGTCAGCATCGATGTGCTGGTCGTTGGCCGTCTGGCGAAGAGCACGGTCGAAATGACCTTCCACAATCCCAACGCCCGTCTGCTCGAAGGCGAACTGCAGTTCCCCCTGCTCGATGGTCAGGAGGTCAGTGGCTTCGCCCTCGATTTCGACGGCAAGTGGCGGCCGGCGGTACCCGTCGACAAGGCTCGCGGTCAGGAAGTTTTCGAGGAGGTGACGCGGACGAGAGTCGATCCGGCTCTGCTGGAGGCCACCCAGGGCAACAACTACAAGTTGCGCATCTACCCGATTCCTGCGCAAGGCGATCGCAAGGTGTCACTGACGATCAGCGAACATCTACCGGAAAGGCGTGATGGCACGGCATTGCTGCGCCTGCCTTTGGCTTTCGGCGAACGACTGAGAAGCTTCGATCTGCGTATTCAGGCGCCCGGACTCCAGGCCGATGCCGCCAGGGTGCTGCGCGGCCTGAGCGCTGCCCGCTGGGAAAACCGCGCAGGCGGCGCAACGCTGGAAGTGCATCGCCGCGACTATTCGCCGGAGCGGCTGGCCGAAGTGAGCCTCTCGCCACATACCGGCCCGCTGCTGACCGTGGAAGAATTCGATGGTAAACGGTACTTCTACGCCGAACTGCCAGGGCCTGGGATGAGCCGTGCCGCACGACCGAAACCAGGGCAATTGGCTCTGGTCTGGGACGCTTCAGGTTCCGGTGCCAATCGCGAGCACGGGCGCGAATTTGCCCTGCTCGATGCCTATTTCAAGGCTCTCGGCAATTGCCGGGTGCGGCTGACGCTGGCGCGCGACAGCGCCGAGGACGGCGGCAGTTTTGTCGTCAAGGGAGGCGACTGGTCAGCTCTGCGCGCGCGACTGGAGCAGGTGAGCTACGACGGCGCTACCAACATGGCGGCTTTTCGCCCGCAAGCAGCGGCGGACGCCGTGCTGTTGTTCTCCGACGGCCTGGGCAATTTTTCGGCCCAGGCCATGCCCGATTTCGACCTGCCGCTGTTTGCCGTCAGCGCTGCCGCAGCGGCTGATGGCGAGCGTTTGCGCCAGGCGGCGACCAGGAGCGGCGGCGCCTTTGTCGATCTGCTCGCGACTTCGCCGGCGGTGGCGGTGACGGCGCTGCGCAGCATCGGCCCAGGCCTGGCCAGCCTACGTTCCAACGGCGCACGCGAGCTGGTGGCGGCGCCGCCCGATCAGGAATCGGGGCGCCTGGCGGTGGCCGGCGTCCTGACCGAGCCGACGGCAGTCATCGATCTGGAATGGCGCAAACCCGGCGGCGGGATCGAACGCCAGCAAGTCCGGGTCGGCGGCACGAACACGCTGCCGGCCAGTATTGCGGCGCAGGCCTGGGCACGCCTGCGGCTGCAGCAGTTGTTGCCGGAGCGGGCCATCCATCGGGCAGCCATCGCCCGCCTCGGCAAGTCCTTCGGTCTGGTCACTCCGGGCACCTCGCTGATCGTCCTGGATCGCGTCGAAGACTATGTGCGCCATGAAATCCCGCCCCCGGCCGAGCTGCGTGCCGACTATGAGCGGCTCGCGGCAAGCCGTAGGCAACAGGTCGAACGCGACCGCGTCAGCCACCTGGAAGACATCGTGCGTCGCTTCAAGGAAAAACAGGCCTGGTGGGAACGCGAATTCCCCAAGGGAGAGCGCCCGCAGGTCAGGCAGGAAGCCAAAGTGGCAGCGGCCGCAGGAGCCGCAGGAGCCGCGCCCGGCATGATGGAACGAAGCCAGCCCGCTTCGGCAGCACCACCGGCGCCGGCCGCTGCGCCGATGTCGCGGATGGATGCAGCCGCTCCGGCGAGCAAGGCGAAAATGGCTGACGAGGCGCCCGTCGCCAGGATTCAGCTCAAGAAATGGCTTCCCGACGCGCCCTATGCCGAGCGCCTGCGCAAGACCGAAGCCGAGCAGCTGTATCGCGTCTATCTCGACGAGCGACCCGCTTACCTGAACAGTACGGCGTTCTTCCTCGACGTGGCCGACCTATTCTTCGAGCGTGGCCGCCCGGAACTGGCGCTGCGCATTCTCTCCAATCTGGCCGAGATGGATCTAGAAAACCGTCAAATCCTGCGCATCCTCGGCTACCGCCTGCTGCAGGCCAGACGCGCCGACCTTGCCGTGCCGGTACTGCAACGCGTCCTCGAGCTGGCGCCCAACGAACCGCAGTCCTGGCGTGACCTCGGACTGGCACAGGCGGAAACCGGCGACCGGCAGCAGGCCGTGGAGTCGCTCTACCAGGTGGTGACGCGTCCCTGGCATAACCGTTTCCCGGATATCGAACTGGTGGCCCTGGCGGAAATGAATGCGCTGATCGCCACTGCGCCATCAGGAATCGATACCTCGGCGATCGACCCGCGCCTCCTCCGCAATCTGCCGCTCGACCTGCGCGTGCTCCTGGCCTGGGACGCAGACAATACCGACATCGACCTCTGGGTCACCGACCCCAACGGGGAAAAGGCCTACTACGGCAACCGTCTGAGCTATCAGGGCGGCGCCATGTCACGCGATTTCACCGGGGGTTACGGTCCCGAGGAGTTTTCCCTGAAAAAGGCCAAGCCCGGCCGCTACCTCGTGCAGGCGCAGTTCTACGGACACCGTCAGCAAGTGGTCGCGGGAGCGACGACGCTCAGTCTGCGCCTGTATACCGCTTTCGGCACCGCCGCCCAGAAGGAAGAGTGGCTGACCCTGCGGCTCAAGGGGCAGAGCGAAGTGGTGACGGTGGGGGAATTCGTGGTCGGTCAGTAACGCGGAGCCTGTGGGGCAGACTGCACCGCATTGCCCCGATACGGAGTCAGGGTACCCTCTTCCTGGCCCTGATACCGGTAAGGAAAGTCGTCGCCATAGGTCAGAACCGCCCCCGCCTGCACCGGCAATGTCAATACATCCAGAACAGTGGCAAAGGGCAGCAGAAAAAGGCCGGTCAATTTCCGGTCCGTGTTCGCCGCTGGGACGTTCACGCCAAGGTAGTTGCGGTCTACGGCTTGCGACAGGATGCACCCGGTATTGAGGAGTACGGTGCCAACGACCAAGGTCACGATCCGCATCAGACGGTTGCGCATTTTCTCTCCTTCGAGGCGACGATCAAGCCAATGACAAGTATATTACCATTTCTTCCCCGTCCACGTATCAGAGACGGAAGCGCCCGACCATTCACCCACCTGCCTCCCAGAGCCCTACCCGGAAACCACGATCGTCCCCGCTTCCCCCTCGCCCCTCACCTTGATCGCCCCGATGACCACTGCGGCTTCGCCGGCCGCATGCAGGATCTGCAAGGCCTGCCGCACGTCCTCGCGGGCGACGACGACGACCATGCCGATACCGCAGTTGAAGACGCGGTGCATTTCGCTGTCGGCGACGCCGCCTTCGCGCTGCAGCCAGTCGAAAAGCTTCGGACGCGGCCACGCCGCCTGCGCGATCTCGGCCTTGACTGCAGGCGGCAGGATGCGCGGCACGTTGCCGGTGAGGCCGCCACCGGTGATGTGCGCCATGCCCTTGACCGGCAGCGCCTGCAGCAGCGCCAGCAAGGCTTTCACATAGATCCGCGTGGGCGCCAGGATCGCTTCGGCGAGCGTCGTTTCGCCGTCGAAGGCCTGCGTCAGGTCCGGCTGCGCGCGATGGATGATCTTCCTCAGCAGCGAATAGCCGTTGGAATGCGCGCCCGATGACGGCAGGCCGAGCAGCACATCCCCCCGGAATGATCGTCGAGCCGTCGATGATCGCCGCTTTCTCGACGATGCCGACGGCAAAACCGGCGAGATCATATTCGCCTGCCGGGTACATGCCCGGCATTTCAGCCGTTTCACCGCCGATCAGCGCGCAACCGGCAAGTTCGCAGCCTCTGGCGATGCCCTTGACGACGTCGGCAGCGGTATCGACGTCGAGCTTGCCACAGGCGAAATAGTCGAGAAAAAAGAGCGGCTCGGCGCCCTGGACGAGGATGTCGTTGACGCTCATCGCCACCAGATCGATGCCGATGCTGTCGTGCCGCTGTAGTTCGAAAGCGAGCTTGAGCTTGGTGCCGACGCCATCGGTGCCGGAGACCAGTACCGGCTCGCGGTAGCGTCTGGGAACCTCGAAGAGCGCACCAAAACCGCCGATACCGCCGAGTACGCCCTCGCGCAGGGTTTTTCTGGCGAAGGGTTTGATCCGTTCGACGAGTTGATCGCCGGCGTCGATGTCGACACCGGCATCGCGATAGGAGAGAGATTCTTGAGTCATGTGTTAGGGGATCCCCGAGCAAGGCTGGCGAATGCTGTGCAGTGGTAGAATGCACGATTTACGATCGCCTGAAACTCAATCTTATCCGAAATGGCTCTCCCGCGTGCCGATCGCAGTGCCTCCGCCCCCGCTTGAACCCCGTCCGATGCGCCAGTTGATTCTTGAACTGCTGCCCGACGCGCCGCCCAGCTTCGACAATTTTGTCGCCGGCAGCAATGCCGAAGCGCTGACTGGTCTGGCCGCCTGGCTGGCGCCGGCGAACCGCGAATCGGTGTTCCTCTTCTGGGGAGAAGCGGGCGCTGGCAAATCGCATTTGCTGCAGGCCTGCCAGGCGGCGTACAGCGATGCGCGCACAGACCCGGAGCTGTCAGGAATTGCCCCGGCGGGCGAGTTCTACGCCGTCGACCACGTCGAGGCGCTCGGCGAAGGGGGCCAGATCGTCCTTTTCAACCTGATCAATCGCCTGCGCGCCAGCGGCGGCCGCCTGCTTGCCGCCGCCGACATGCCGCCGCTGCACCTCGCCCTGCGCGAAGACCTGCGCACACGGCTGGGGAGTGGCCTGCTCTATCGCCTGCAGCCGCTGAGCGATGCCGAAAAACTGGCGGCGCTCGCCGAACAGGCGAGAGTGCGCGGCCTGGTGCTGCCGCCCGAGGCGTTCAGCTACCTGTTTGCGCGAGCACCGCGCGACATGCGCAGCCTGGCGGCTTTACTGGTGGCGATCGACCGTTACTCTCTGGAACAAAAGCGCCCAATCACCCTGCCATTGTTGCGCGAGGTTCTGCAGACCTCGGTGACTGGCTGACCCGCCCGAAAGCAAAGAATGGATCTGGCCCTCTTCGACCTCGACAATACCCTGATCGCCGGTGACAGCGACTTTGAATGGGCGCAGTTCCTGATTGGCAAGGGGATTCTCGACCGTGCCCTGTATGAAGCCAAAAACATTGAATTCTACGAACAGTACAAGGCCGGAACCCTCGACATCGACGTCTTTCTCGATTTCCAGCTCCGGCCGCTGGCGGCCCATCCCCGTGCCTTGCTCGAATCCTGGCAGCGCGAGTTCCTTTCCCGAAACATCCTGCCACTGGTCAGTGAGCAGGCACGGCGGCTGGTTCGCGGGCATCTCGACAGTGGCGCCCTGTGCGCCATCGTCACGGCCACCAACAGCTTCGTCACCGGTCCGATCGTCCGCGAGTTCGGAATCGCGCATCTGATCGCCACCATTCCGGCACAGGAAAACGGCCAGTTCACCGGTCGGCCGCGCGGCCTGCCATCGTTTCGGGAAGGCAAGATCATCCGCGTCGAGGCCTGGCTCGAAGCACTCGGACTATGGTGGAGCAGCTTCGAGCGGAGCTGGTTCTACAGCGACTCGCAGAACGACCTGCCCTTGCTGTCCAGGGTCAGCAACCCGGTGGTGGTTGACCCCGATCCGACGTTGCGCGCGCACGCCGAAGCCGCGGCCTGGCCGATCATGAGCCTCCTCGGGTGAGCCTATCGGGAAAACGTCGGCCACCGGCTGTGGCAATATCCGTTATCATGCGCTGCGCCATAGCACCGAGCAGAAGCCACTCGCAATGATCCGCAAGTTCATCTCCCGCGTCCTCGGACGCAAAAACCCCGGCAAGCATGGCGAACCGGCAATCATCGCCGTCGCCCAGCATGGCCTGCAGCGTGAGGACATCAGTCGGGGTTGCCGACGCACCGTCGAGACCCTGCAGGAAAATGGCTACCAGGCGTACATCGTCGGCGGCGCCGTGCGCGACCTGCTGATCGGCCTGACGCCGAAGGACTTCGATGTCGCCACCAATGCGACGCCGGAACAGGTCCGTCACTGCTTCCGCCGCTCCCGCATCATCGGCCGTCGTTTCCAGATCGTGCATGTCAGCATGGGCGCAGAAACCATCGAAGTGACCACTTTCCGCGGCCACCATGGAGAAGAGGGCAGCAACCAGGCGCTCACCGACGAGCAGGGTCGGGTGCTGCGCGACAATGTCTTCGGTAGCCAGCTGGAAGACGCTGCGCGCCGCGATTTCACGGTCAACGCCCTGTATTACGACCCGACTTCCGAAACCATCGTCGATTACCACCACGGCGTTGCCGACCTGCGCCAGAAAACCCTGCGCATGATCGGTGACCCGAAAACCCGCTACCGCGAGGATCCGGTGCGCATGCTGCGCGCCGTGCGCCTGGCGGCGAAGCTGGGCCTGTCGATCGATCCCGAGGCGCGGCGGCCGATCCGCGAGATGGGCAGCCTGATCGAGAATGTCCCGCCCTCACGCCTGTTCGACGAGATGCTCAAGCTGCTCACCTCCGGGCACGCCGTGCGCTGCGTCACACAGCTCCGCGAGGAGGGACTGCACCACGGTCTGCTGCCGCTGCTCGACGTGATTCTCGACCAGGCGCTCGGCGAACGCTTCGTCATGCTGGCCCTCGAAAACACCGATTGCCGCGTCCGCGAAGGCAGACCGATCTCGCCCGGCTTCCTTTTTGCCACCCTGCTCTGGCATCAGGTGCTGGCCAATTGGGAACCACTCAAGGCGCGCGGCGAACCGGCAATCCCGTCCCTCTTTCTGGCGATGGACGAAGTCCTCGATGTGCAGGCAGAAAAGCTCGCGATCACCCGCCGGATTGCCGGTGACATCAAGGATATCTGGGCCCTGCAACCGCGTTTCGAGCAGCGTTCCGGCAAACGCCCCTACGGCGTCCTGCAGCAGCCGCGCTTCAAGGCGGGTTACGACTTCCTGCTGCTGCGGGTCGAGTCGGGCGAAATCGATCCAGCCGTCGGCGAATGGTGGACCGCTTTTCTCGATGCCAGCAACGAGGCGCGCGCCGCCATGCTGCTGCCGGCAGCGCCCGGCGAACCGAAAAAGCGTCGCCGGCGGCGTCGCCCACCTGCCGATGCCAGCCAGGATGCCAAGCCCCCGGAATGATGTGCAGCCAGCGGCGCAGCCTCCCCGGCATGGCGCCAGCACAGAGGACGCAGAACGCTTGACGGATAGCCCGTGCTCTGATTCAGGATCGCCGCATGGCGGCAGGCAGAAGTCGATCGTGTCTGACGTCTCGCACCTGGCTTTCGTCGCGCTTGGAGCCAACCTCGCCGATCCGCTGGCACAGCTGCGCGCAGCCGCAGCGGCGCTCGCCGAACTGCCCGAATCGCGACTGCTGCAGCTCTCTTCGCTGTATCGCACGGCGCCGGTGGGGATCCGCGGCCAGCCCGATTTCATCAACGCAGTTGCTGCCATCGAGACCGTGCTTGACCCGCAGCAGTTGCTCGACGCCTTGTTCGTCGTCGAACGTCGCTTCGGTCGCCGCCGCGAGTTCCACCATGCGCCGCGCACCCTCGACCTCGACCTGCTGCTCTACGATCAACGGGTGGTCGATAGCCCGCGACTGAGCGTGCCGCACCCGCGCATGCACCTGCGCGCTTTCGTGCTCGCCCCCTTGCTGGAGATTGCGCCGCTCTGCCGCATTCCCGGCCGCGGTACCGCCGCCGCCTGGCTGCCGGCAGTCCGTGGGCAAGCAATCCAGAGACTTGCAGAGTAATCATGGCTTTCATGATCGGGGGTGCCTGCAACAGCCATGACCGTTAGTAGTCGCCACGGTATCGCCGATGCCAATAACCATTTCCATAATATGGCCTCCATGGCACCACCACCGGCGGGGGATAGCCGTATACCCGTGGTGGTTCGACCACGACCACGGGTGGGTTAAGGTATGCGCGTGGCGGCCCGTAATACCCTGGTTGAGCAGGGGCAACTACGCAGCCAGCCGTGGCGACAGTGACGAGAAGCGCGAGGACAATCGTTTTCATGAGGGGTCTCCAATGCACCATAACCCTGTAACGCGCCAGCTACCGATTGGTTCGTAGTCTTTTTGTATCACCGACCCGCTGAAACTTGCCCATCTGCAAGCAGCACTGTGTATCCTAGGCGCGCTTTGCCCATAGTGGGCTTTCGCGAAGCCAGTCCGAACAGCCAGGTGCCAGAGAGGAAAAGCAATGATTCAACTGCTGGTCAAGCGCATCGAAGGCGTGCGCGGACACCGCGATTATTTCAACCGGGGAGAGTAGGCCCATGTCCACCCACGTAGCCACGCGCCGTCTGACGCACATCGACCTCGCCAGAATGCGCGCCAATGGCGAAAAGATCGCCGTCCTGACCTGTTACGACGCGAGTTTTGCACAGTTGTGCGATCACAGCGGCGTCGACGCACTGCTCATCGGCGACTCGCTCGGCATGGTATTGCAGGGCCACGACTCGACACTGCCGGTGACGCTGGCCGACATCGCCTACCACACCGCCAGCGTCGCGCGTGGCAGCCAGCGACCGCTGGTGATCGCCGACATGCCTTTTGGCAGCTTCCAGGAAAGCCCGCGGCGGGCACTGCGCAATGCGGTGGCGCTGATGGCCGCCGGCGCGCAGATGGTGAAAATGGAGGGCGGTGTCGACATGGCCGAGACGACCCGCTTCCTCTGCACGCGCGGCATTCCGGTCTGCGCGCACGTCGGCCTGACGCCACAATCGGTGCACCAGCTCGGCGGCTACCGGGTACAGGGCCGCGATGACTCCGGTGCAGCTCGATTGATTGCCGACGCGCTCGCGCAGCAGGAAGCCGGCGCCAGCCTGATCGTTCTCGAAGCCATCCCGCAAGCGCTGGCGGCCGAAACCACCGGCAAGCTCACGATTCCGACGATCGGCATCGGTGCCAGCCGGGAATGCTCCGGCCAGGTGCTCGTCCTGCACGACATGCTCGATATCTCGGCGGGCAGAAAGGCCCGCTTCGTCAGGAACTTCATGACCGGCCAGCCGTCGATCGCTGCGGCGATCGCAGCCTATGTTGCCGCCGTAAAGGAGGGCACCTTTCCGGGTCCCGAACACTGTTACTGAGCCGCCAGGATATCGTCGGTCCCCGGCACGGCACGGCACGGATACGGATAGCCGCAGCCATTCCTCAGGCAGCTTGTCATTCCAGTTTGAAAGAGGTTCAGCAATAGCCATGCAGATTCACTCGTCGATCCCCGAACTGCGCGCAGCGCTGCAAACGCGTGGCCGCATCGCTTTTGTCCCGACCATGGGCAACCTGCATGCCGGACACATGGCACTGATGAACGAGGCGCGTAACCACGGTGATTGCGTGGTCGCCAGCATTTTTGTCAATCGCCTGCAGTTCGGGCCAAACGACGACTTCGATAGCTATCCACGCACCTTGCAGGCCGACTGCGAGAAGCTCGCTGCGGCCGGTGTCGAGATGCTGTTCGCGCCGACCGAGGCGGTGCTCTACCCCGAGCCGCAGCAGTACCATGTCGAACCACCCGCGATCCAGCATCAACTCGACGGGGAATTCCGTCCTGGCCATTTCCGGGGCGTCGCCACCGTCGTTCTCAAGCTGTTCAACATTATCCAGCCACAGGCGGCGCTATTCGGCAAGAAGGATTACCAGCAACTGATGGTTCTGCGCAATATGACACAGCAACTGGCTTTGCCGATCGAGATCGTCGGCAGCGAGACCGTGCGGGCCGAAGACGGCCTGGCGCTGTCTTCGCGTAACGCTTACCTGTCGACCAGCGAACGTGCCGAGGCGCCACGCCTGCATCGCCTCCTGAGCTGCCTCGCTGCGGCGGTGCATGCCGGCGAACGCGACTTCGCCAAACTCGAACGCGAAGCGGCCGGCGAGCTCGATCAGAATGGCTGGAAAACGGACTATGTGGCCGTGCGTCGACAGTCCGATCTGCAGCTCCCGCAAGGCCCCGACGAGCAGGCGCTGGTGGTGCTCGCAGCCAGCCGCCTGGGCGCTGCGCGACTGATCGACAATGTCGAAATCGAGCTGGCGAGCAGCCATTGACAGGTAGCCATGAGCCGCTACAATTCGCTTCCCCAAACAACTCTCAACCGGTGAAATTCCATGCAGAGAACCATGCTGAAGTCGAAGCTGCACCGCGTCAGCGCGACCCACGCCGAGCTTCACTACGAAGGGTCATGCGCGATCGACGAAGACCTTCTCGAGGCCTCGAATATCCGTGAGTACGAACAGATCGACATCTGGAACGTAAACAACGGCGAGCGCTTCACGACCTATGCGCTGCGCGCCGAGCGCGGCTCCGGCGTCATCTCGGTGAATGGTTCAGCCGCGCGCCGCGCCGCGCCGGGTGACATCCTGATCATCGCCAGCTTCGCGACGTACACCGAGATCGAACTGGCCAAATATGCGCCGCAACTGATCTACGTCGATACGCAGAACCGGATCGTGCGGATCGCCGGCAAGATCCCGACGCAAGCCGCCGCCTGAGCGCAACACCAGCTCCGCACCGACAAAGCCGCGACACCGATCGCGGCTTTTTTGTCGCTCCGCGACTTTCACATTAAGGGCAGGGCAGCGCCGGCTGATCAGGCCGTTTCCGGCAGCACTTTCGGTTTGCGTGGACGACGACTGCGAGTAGCCGGCTTTTTGACGGCACTGGCTTCTTCTTCATCCGCCACCGGGACGGCCTGCACTTCTGCAGGTACACCCGGCTCAGCAACCGGGATGACTTCGTGGCCTGCCTCCTCAAGCGACGACACAGCCGATGGTAATTCGGCGCCAGTCTGCGCTGCCGTGACCTCCAGGACGAGTTCGACCGGTTCTGCTGGCGCCGCTTCGACGGACGCAACGAGTTCGTTCACTTCCTGTACGGGTTCTTCGACCGGCACGCTTTCCTGCCTGGCCAGCCGCGGCTCCCTGACCCGCTTGATGCCTTTCTCGGTTGCCTTGCGCCGGCCCTCCCCCTTGCGACGCACAGCCGCCGGCTCGCTTGCTTCTTCACCCACTGCGCTCTCGGGTTCGAGCGGAACGACCGGCAAGGGCTCGGCAGGCACCTCGGCGCTTGCTTCCGGTCGAGCCACCATACCGTTGCTGCGAAAGACGTAGGTGCCGGATTTTTCATCGCGACCAATCTCGAGCAGGCCACGCGCCTGGGCTTCCTCGAGCAGGTTGCCGAAAGCCCGAAAGCCGTAATACGATTCGCTGAAATCGGGTTTGCGCCGTTTGATCGCTTCCTTGAGCATCGACGCCCAGATCTTGCTGCTGTCGCCACGCTCGGTGACCAGTGCCTCAAAAGTGGCAACGGCCAGTTCGATGGCCTTGCTGCGGCGTCCCTCGAGTTCCTGCCTGCGTTGCGCATCCTCCTCCGGCGAGCGCCTGACCACCGGCTGTGCTTCCTTTGAATCCCGTCTCGCCGAGCGCTGCATCTCGCGCACGAGGTCGTCATAGAAAATGAACTCGTCGCAGTTGCCGATCAGCAGATCCGAGGTCGATTGCTTGACACCGACACCGATCACGTACTTGGCGTTCTCCCGCAACTTGGAAACCAGAGGCGAAAAGTCCGAATCACCGCTGATGATCACGAAGGTATCGACATGCGACTTGGTGTAGCACAGATCCAGTGCATCGACGACCAGCCGGATGTCGGCTGAATTCTTGCCCGATTGGCGCAGGTGCGGGATCTCGATCAGCTCGAAGCTGGCCTCGTGCATGGTGGACTTGAAACCCTTGTAGCGTTCCCAGTCACAGTAAGCCTTCTTGACGACGATACTGCCCTTGAGCAACAAGCGTTCCAGGACCGGCTTGATGTCGAACTTGTCGTATTTGGCATCGCGAACGCCAAGGGCGACATTCTCGAAGTCACAATACAGCGCCATGATGGCGGTTTCGGGCGCTACGGCCATGATTCATTTTCTCCCCAGGTTGTGATGCGCCACGCACCAGCGGGGCGACTTGAAAGTCTTGCCGAAGTCAGGCGGCCAGGCGGCGCCGAAACACCCAGGCGCTGTCGCTCGCGGATTCTTCTGCATGCATATAGACGTAGCCGTCGCCGGTAAAGTCCTTCAGGCTGGCCGCCGTCATCAGGCGATTGACGATTGCATAACGCGCCATCAGCCCGCGTGCCCGCTTGGCGTAGAAGCTGACGACCCGGAACCTGCCGCCGCTCCAGTCTTCGAAGACCGGTCGAATCACCGGCACCGACAGTTGTTTCGGCCGGACGGCCTTGAAGTATTCCTCCGAGGCGAGATTGACCAGGACGGTTGCGTGCGCGTCGTGCACCGCGGCATTGATCGCGTCGGTGATGCGCTCGCCCCAGAAGGCGTAGAGGTCCCTGCCGCGTCGATTGGCCAGACGGGTTCCCATCTCCAGCCGATACGGCTGTATCAGGTCGAGCGGGCGCAATAGCCCGTAGAGACCGGAGAGGATGCGCAGGTGACGCTGCGCGAACTGCCAGGCTTCCAGAGCCAGCGACGGCGCGTCGAGCCCGTCGTAGACATCGCCATTGAAAGCCAGGGCCGCCGGTTTGGCGTTATCCGGGGTGAACGGCCGTGCCCACTCGGCATGGCGGTTGACGTTGAGCACCGCCAGTGGATCGCTGATCTTCATCAGGCTGGCGAGCTGCGCCGGCGACAACTCGCGCAACTCGTCGATCAACTCCTGTGAGTCGTCGAGAAAGAGTGGCTGGCTATGCTCGGCAAGCGCCGGCGGCGTCCGGAAATCGAGACTCTTGGCGGGGGAAAGGACAATGATCATCTGCTGGTTCCAGGCGATGGAGGATTCCCGGCACGTGCTAAGATTCAGCCATTGTAATCGACAGCGATCGACCGGCGCGGATTCCGGCGCGACTTTAAACCATGGAACCACTCCTCAAGCGCCTGCTGCTCCCGGATGCGGATCTGACTTCCTTGCTCGCCCTCCTGGTCGACGAAATCCGGCCGGCAAAGGCGCAAGACTTCGAGACCGCCAGGCGAAATCTGCAGGCCCTCTGCTACCTTCTCAGCATCCACCCCGAGTTACGATCGGCTTTGCGCGCCGCCTTCAACACGCTGCTCAGAACGCATCGCCACATCGAGTTGTACACCACCACCGGCATCCTGCCGAATACCGGATTCGCCTCCGAAGGTTTTCGCCGCATCGGCCACAAGCTCCTGCCCGAGGTGCTCGACCCCGGTTTGCTGCGCAGCGTCCTGCGCAGTACCTTCGACCGGCCAAGTGACCGGCATTGGGTGGTCGGCGTCGGCGACGACGCCTGGTTGCGACTGCTCGAAGCCATGCATTTCGACGAGGAGCCGACCAGCGAGACCTTTCCACACTCGCTACTCGAACTGCTTCGCTCGCTGCGCGTGCTTTCGTACGGGATTGCCGCCTGTGGCATGGAGCCGGAACTGCTGCGGCTGGAACCGTCACTGGTGACCCACGAATCGCCCTTCGTCGCGCAAAACCTGGAGATGGCCGACTACATCGAGGCCTATCCGGACCACTGGGGCAAGTCCATCGCAGCAGACAGCGACGATCTGCACCTGCGTGTTCTGTTCGGCCAATGCCAGGAGGTCATCGAACGGGTACGCAGGAATGCGGCCCGCAATGGAACCAGCATCCACCTGACCTATCAACTGCAGCGCCTGCGGCAACTGTTGCGGCGCAGCGAGCATCTGCTCGACATTCTCGCCGGCCTGCACGGCGATCTGGACGAGGCGTCGGCTTACCCGCCAATCGTCAGCCTGTTCACCCGTCTGGTGAGCGACGAATGCCTGCGCAACGATCTCGGCAGGCACTGGCGCCAGAACACTGAACTGATTGCCTTGCGGGTGACCGACAACGCCAGCCGTCATGGCGAGCACTACATTACCGAAACGCGCGCGGAATACTGGTCGATGGCACGTTCGGCAATGATCGGCGGGGTGGTCATTGCCGGCATGGCCTGCCTGAAAATCCTGCTCGCCAAAGCGGCCTTGCCACCCCTGACTGGCGCCCTCGCCTTTTCCCTCAATTACGGGCTCGGTTTCTGTCTGATCCACATTCTGCATGGCACCGTCGCCACCAAACAACCGGCAATGACCGCCAACGCGATTGCCGCAAGCCTCAGTAACGGCGGCGGAAAATTGCGCGACATCGAGGCCCTGACCGACCTCATCGCGCGCACCTGCCGCAGTCAGATCATCGCCATTCTGGGCAATGTCTGCATCGCCATTCCGCTCGCCGGGCTGATTGCCTTCGCCATCTTCAGCAGCAGCGGCGAGCATTTCACCAGCCCCGACAAATCGCTGCATCTGCTCGAAGAGCAGAGCCTGGTGCATAGCGCGGCCGTATTCTATGCCGCCATCGCCGGCGTCTGCCTGTTCATCTCCGGACTGATCAGCGGCTATTACGACAATTACGCCGCCTACAACCGCATCCCCGAACGTATCCTGCAACTCGGCTGGCCGCAGCGCCTGTTCGGCGAAGCGCGCATGCGCCGTGGCGCGGCCTACATCGGCGACAACCTCGGAGCGCTCGCCGGCAATCTGCTGTTCGGTTTTCTGCTCGGAGGAACGACCTTCTTCGGCCTGCTGGTCGGGCTGCCGATCGACATCCGCCATGTCGCATTTTCGTCGGCATTCATTGGCATCGCTTTTGTCGGCCTCGACCTTCTCCCGGATCTGTGGCTGCTCGCCTGGGCGGTGCTTGGCGTTGCCACGATCGGTTTCATGAATCTCATGGTCAGCTTTGCGCTGGCGCTCAATGTCGCCCTGCGTTCGCGACAGGTTTCCGATCCGCAGTGGAAAAACCTGGCGCGATCGGTCGTCTCGCATCTGCGTCGACAACCCAGGGATTTCTTCATGCCGCCAATAAAGACGGCCTGACCGCTTCGTCTGCCGGGCAGACCCCGGCGAACGGGCAATCGCCAGTTCGAGAGCCCGGAGTGCTCGATTCGCCTTGACCGCCAAGCGCTATTTTCCTATCCTGCGAGAGTACTCAAGGAACGGTTGATCCGCGCCTGCAGCCCCCACTCACCCCACTCCACCGACCTCAACAGCAAGGAATGATCATGACTGAAGAAAAGAGCACGACCAAGAGAGCACCCGCCGCCAGGAAGACGACGACCGCGACGGCAACCGCCAGTACTGCAGGGAAAACGCCGGCCGTCAAGGCGGCGGCGGTAAAGAAACCGGCTGCCGTCGCTGCACCTGCACCTGCCGCTCCTGCACCTACCGCTGCACCTGCGCCTGCCGCTCCTGCACCTACCGCTGCACCTGCACCTGCACCTACCGCCGCTGCTCCTGCCCCGCAGAAGATGGCCTCGCCAAAGCCGGCCGCTACGGCCATTGCTGCCGAAATCGAGAGTCTGCAGTCTGCACCCACCGAGTGCGCGGCGCCCGTTGCAATGCCGGTGAAGCCAAGCCCCGAGGACCGCTATCGCATGGTCCAGTCGGCGGCGTACTTCATTGCCGAGAGGGACGGTTTCCGGGGAGCTGACACCGATTACTGGGCGCAGGCCGAAGGGGAAATTGCCGCACAGCTTGGCGAAGCGTGAACGCCTCGCAACCCTCTCCAGCAGTTCCAGCAATGCATGCTACTAACGTCGGGACCAAACCATGCACAAGCGACTGATTGACGAAAACCCGCAGCTCACTGCTGCGGCAGACTGGCTCAAGCTCGACGAACTGGCAGAGGTCGAAATCAGTTCGGAGGATGCCCGGCATCCGATCGAATCGGCACTCTTGGCTGGAGCAGGCAGCGGTTGGCGTGCCGCCGTTCCCGGCAAGCAGACCATCCGCCTGCTTTTTGCACAACCGCAGCAGCTTCGCCGAATCCGCGTCCGCTTTGTCGAGACCGCCATGCAGCGTACGCAGGAGTATCTGCTGCGCTGGTCTGGCGACGCCGGGCAATCGTTCCGCGAAATCGTGCGTCAACAGTGGAATTTCAGCCCGGAAGGTTCAGTGACTCAAACCGAGGAACATCGGGTCGATCTCTCCGGAGTGACGGTGCTTGAGTTGATCATTACGCCGGATATCGGCAACGAGCACGCGCTCGCTTCGCTGGCAGAACTGCGAATCGCCTGAAGCACTTATCCACTTATCCACTTATCCAGCCGGCAGGCACGCTTGCGCAACCGGCTGGAGTTTCCTGACCTGCATGGATGCCACAATCCTGATGTCTTGAAGAGGCATTCCTGTATCTCTCTTTCGTGCAATAGAGTTCCAGCATGCGGCCGCGTCGCCAACAAGATGCATGCACGCCAACGTCAAGCCCGCCAGCTTGGTACAATGATGAATTGACCGTCCCGCAGGCTCCCGACCATGAAACGCAACCGCTTTACCTCCCGCAAGCGCATTTCGGCTGATGCCACCGAGTTGAGCCGTCTGGCCATAGGTCTTGCCGAATCCGGCAGCAAGCTTGAGGACCTGTTCTGGCAAAACCGTCTCGGCGAACTCGTCGACAAGCTGTTCCATGACGGCGCCGAGGATGACTTCACCGGCTCGCTGGACCGCCTGTTCGACACGCATGCCATGGCGCATGACGATCTTGCAGACACCATCGAGGCGCACGCCGAGTCGTGTGTGCTGTCGCATCTCGGGCAGGAGTTCGACATTCTGCTCTTTGCCGCACCGCTCTTGGCCTGGTCGCGATTTTCGATTCCCACCGTGGCGATCCCGAAGAGCACCCTGCAGACGCTGAAGGTGCACCTCGGCGCGCATGTCTTTGCTGCGGGTGCCCGGCTGGCGCTGGCCGATTATCTGTATAGCCCGGATCAACTGCCGCACAGCTTCGTCGATACCTGGCAACTGATGCAACAACTGGGGATCGCCGCGATGGCCGGCAGCGACATCAGTATCGACGCGTCGAGCATGCCCGAAACCAATCGCTTTCTTTCCGATACCCGTTACCTCGTCGGTGCGCTGGCGGTTCGCCGTGGGCAGCCACTCTTTCGCTGGAACGAGGCCGACAAGAGCACTCGCGAGAGTTCCCTCAGGGAGTGGCTGAAACAGGGCGGACCGTGCTTCGAGGCTCTGCTCACCGGCTGTGCCTATGAGCCCTTGCTGGCTGACGCCTACCACGCCGCCTGCCGGGCGGCCGACAGTGCCTCGCGCCCGTACTCGCTGAACGCTTCGGTGGCGTTTCTGCAAGCCACCCTCGGGCAGCCCGCCGAAAGCCTGCGGGCAGTCATCGGTGGCTTCCACGACAAGCGGCTCGAGGAATACCGGATCGGTTTCGGCCCGAAGGACAGCGACGTGGTTTTTCATGGCGTCGTCTGGCCCTTGCTGGGCATCGAGGATGAAACCACCGATGTCGCCGGCGAGATCGAAACCGCTTTGCGCAAATCCGGCCTCAGGGACGTGGTCGCGCTCGACCAGCAGTTTCCCTACGAGTTCTGTGACGATTGTGGTGCGCCGCTCTATCCGAATATCGACGGCGATACCGTACACGCCGAGATGCCGGAGCAGAACAACGCACCATCACAGACCCTGCATTGAACCGATGATGGGCAATCGCGATCTGCTGCAACGCAGCCTCGACGCCGTCTGGCATCCGTGCACCCAGATGAAGCAGCATGCGGCCGCGTCCGAGGCCCTGCCGCTGCTTCCGATCGCCAGCGGCAAGGGGGTCTGGCTGTATGACTTCGACGGCCGGCGCTACCTCGACGGCATCAGCTCGTGGTGGGTCAACCTCTTCGGCCACTGCCATCCGCGCATCAATGCGGCGCTGCGCGAGCAGCTCGATGAACTCGAACATGTCATCCTCGCCGGCTGCACGCACCGGCCGGTGGTCGAGCTTTCCGAGCGGCTGTCGGTACTCGCCGGCGGCATGCTCGGCCATTGTTTCTATGCTTCCGACGGCGCTTCGGCAACCGAAATCGCGCTCAAGATGTCTTTCCACTCCTGGCAGAACCGCGGTCGCCAGGACAAGCAGGAATTCCTGTGCCTGACCGGCAGCTATCACGGCGAGACCATCGGTGCGCTCGCGGTCACCGACGTCGCCTTGTTCAAGGACGCCTACGCGCCGCTGATCCGCCCGGCCAGCACCGTGCCGACGCCCGATGCACGCCTCGCCGAGGCGGGGGAAACCCCGGTCGAGGTCGCCCGCCGCGCGGCCGCCGCACTCGAGAGCCATCTCGAACGACACCATCCGCGCATTGCCGCGCTGATCGTCGAGCCGCTGATCCAGTGTGCCAGCGGCATGGCGATGTACGATCCGGAATACCTGCGCCTGGCGCGTGCCCTCTGCGACCGCTACCAGGTGCATCTGATCTGTGACGAGATCGCCGTCGGTTGTGGGCGTACCGGCACCTTCTTTGCCCATCAGCAGGCGGCGATCCAGCCGGACTTCCTCTGCCTGTCGAAAGGCATCTCCGGCGGCTACCTGCCGCTGTCGATCGTCATGACCAGCGATGCGGTCTACGCCGATTTTTATGACGATCAGATCAGCCGCGGCTTTCTCCACTCGCACTCCTACACCGGCAACGCGCTGGCCTGCCGGGCGGCCCTGGCAACCCTCGACCTCTTCGCCGACGAGCAGGTGATCGACGCCAATCGCAGCCTCGCCGAGCATCTCGGCAACTGCCTGGCACCGCTGGCCGGTCACCCGCAGGTGCGCCACCTCCGCCAGCGTGGCATGATCGCTGCGTTCGACGTGCACACCGACGATCCGGAGTTCTCGCAACGTTTCTACCGGCAGGCCCTGGCCAACGAAATCCTGCTGCGACCGATCGGCAATACCGTCTATTTCATGCCGCCCTACGTGATCAGCCGCGATCAATGCGCGTTCCTCGTGGATCGCGCCCGCGCTGCACTCGAGGCGGCGCTCGGCAGATGATCTGGGAAGAACTGCAAAGCGAACTCGATACTCTGCAGCGTGACGGTCTCAAACGCCACCGCCGGACTCTCGAATGCCCTTGCGGACCGCTAGCCCGGCTTGACGGCCGCTCACTGCTCAGCTTCTGCAGCAACGATTACCTCGGCCTGGCCAATGACCCGGCGCTGGTCGAAGCCGCCTGCGCCGGTGCCAGGGCCTGGGGCGTCGGCAGCGGCGCTTCGCATCTGGTCAGCGGCCATCTCGGCGCACACGCAGTGCTCGAGGAGAAGCTCGCCGCGTTCACCGGTTTTGCACGCGCCCTGCTCTTCTCGACTGGCTACCTGGCCAACCTGGGGATCGTTCCGGCGCTGGTCGGGCGTCACGACGCGGTGTTCTCCGACCGGCTCAACCATGCCTCCCTGATCGACGCCGTGCAGCTCTCGCGCGCCGACAGCCAGCGCTACCCGCACGGCGATCTGACGGTACTCGAACGTCTGCTCGCCGCGAGCCCGGCCAGACGCAAGCTGATCCTCAGCGACGCGGTGTTCAGCATGGACGGCGATCTCGCTCCCCTGCCCGGCCTGCTGGCGCTCGCCGAGCGCTTCGATGCCTGGCTGGTGGTCGACGACGCGCATGGTTTCGGCGTTCTCGGTCGGCAGGGACGCGGCAGCCTTGATCATTTCAACCTTCCTGCGGCCAGGCGCCTCGTCTATATGGGCACCCTCGGCAAGGCAGCGGGCGCTGCCGGTGCTTTCGTCGCCGGTGACGCGACGGTGATCGAATGGCTGGAGCAGCGGGCGCGAAGCTACATTTTTACCACCGCCGCCAGCCCGATCATCGCCTGCGCGCTGACCGCCAGTCTCGACCTGATCGCTGCCGGCGATGCCCGTCGTCAGCATCTGTGGCAACTCGTCGCGCAGTTGCGCGCTGGACTCGCAGACACGCGCTGGCAGCTACTGCCTTCACCGACGGCGATCCAGCCGGTGATCATCGGCGACAACCATGATGCCCTGCGGGTCGCCAGCGCGCTTTTCGAGCGAGCCCTGTGGGTACCGGCGATCCGGCCGCCGACGGTGCCCAGGGGAAGCGCGCGTCTACGCGTGTCGCTGACCGCGGCCCACAGCGAAGCCGATCTGGCCCGCCTGGTCGACGCCTTGCGAGCGCTGGCATGAGCGTGCTCATCGGCAAGGATCCCGAACTCGCGCTGGTGCACGGCTGGGGGCTCGGCAGCGCCGTCTGGCAGCCGCTGCTCGTGTCCTTGTCGCGATCCTGCCGGGTGCACCCCGTCGATCTCCCCGGCTACGGCCAGTCACCGGCCAGCGATGCAGATTTCACCGAGACGGCACGGAGCCTGATCGATGCGCTCCCTGATTCGGTGATCCTCTGTGGCTGGTCACTCGGTGCCATGCTGGCCATGCGCGCCGCCCTGCTCGCACCGCAACGCGTCGCCGGCCTGGTGCTGGTCGGCGCCAGCGCCAGTTTCGTCCAGCGCGGCAACTGGCAGCAGGCGCAGGCACCGGAATTGCTCGACAGCTTCTCGGAGAATATCCGGCAGCAACCGGAACAGACCCTGCAGCGTTTCGTCGGGCTGCTGAACCAGGGCGACGAGCAGGCGCGGGCGCTTGGCCGCACGCTGCGCGCCGGCCTGCGCGCCGGCCGACTGCCTGACCCGGAAACGCTGCGCCGCGGCCTCGACTGGCTTCGGGACCTCGACCTGCGTTTGCTACTGCCGAAGATTGCGACACCGAGCCTGCTCATCCATGGTGACCAGGACACGCTCAACCCGCTCGCGGCGGCGAAGTCCATGGCGAAAGCGATGCCGAACGCCCGCCTGGAGGTGTTCGCCGGCGCCGCACACGCACCCTTCCTTGCCGATCCCGATCGCTTCGTAGCCCTGCTGGACGATTTCTGCCATGCCCGAACCGCCTCCTAGGCAGCGTGTCCGCGAATCCTTCGATCGCGCCGCAGCCTCCTATGACGATGCTGCAGTGCTGCAGCGACAGGTCTGCGAATCGCTGCTGGCAGGTTTTACACCGACTCCGGAACCGACCAGCATCCTCGACGCCGGCTGCGGTACCGGCTACGGCGCCCGCCTGTTGCGCAACCGCTGGCCAGATGCGACGATTACCGCGGTAGACTTCGCGCCAGCGATGCTGGCCCGGGCACGCCAGGACGCCGACCTTTGCCTTGCTGCCGACATCGAGGCCCTGCCCTGCCAGGCGGACTGTTATACGACCTGGTGGTCGAACCTGACCGTGCAGTGGTGCGCTGTCGGCCCCGTTTTCCGGGAAGCGCGGCGCGTCCTTCGCCCAGGTGGACAACTGGCGCTGAGTACGCTCGGTCCCGGCACCTTCGACGAACTGCGCGTGGCCTTCAGCGGCATCGACCGCCACCGCCACACCCTTACTTTCAGCGAACCAGCGACGATCGAAGCAGCGCTGGCGGGTGCCGGCTTCTGCGAAATCCGCCTGCACCGCGAGACCATCAGCCTGCACTACCCCGACCTGAAAACCCTGTTGCGTGCGGTCAAGGACATCGGCGCCAACTCGGTCGGCGAAGGTGCGCGCAGCGGCCTGCTCGGGCGTGCCGCCTGGCAGCGGGTACAGACCGCCTACGAAGCGCACCGCACGGCGGCCGGTCTGCCGGCACGTTACGACGTGATTCTTGCCTACGCCAGAAAATGACAGACCCACGCGGCTGGTTCATCACCGGCACCGATACCGAGATCGGCAAGACTTTTGTCGCCTGCGCGCTGCTGCACGCCTGCCGTCAGGCCGGGCTGAGCGCAGTGGCGATGAAGCCGGTCGCCGCCGGTCTCGATGAGCAGGGTCGCAACGAGGACGTCGAACGCCTGCTCGCGGCTTCGTCGATCGAGCCCGCACGTTCGCTGGTCAATCCCTACGGATTCGGCGCTGCGATCGCGCCGCACATCGCCGCCGCAGAGGAAGGCCGTTGCATCGAGCTGCCGCACATCGCCGCGTCTTTTGCTAAGCTGCAGACCCTCGCCGACGTGGTTCTCGTCGAGGGGGTCGGCGGTTTCCGTGTGCCGCTCGGCACCGACTGCGACACCGCCGATCTGGCGGTCATGCTTCGCTTGCCGGTGATTCTCGTCGTCGGCATGCGCCTCGGGTGCATCAACCATGCGCTGCTGACCCAGCAGGCGATCGCTGCCTGCGCTCTGCCGCTGGCTGGCTGGGTGGCCAACCGCATCGATCCGGCGATGTCCCATTTCAGCGAGAACCTGGCGGCACTGCAACAACGGCTGGCAGCGCCGCTGCTCGGCGTCGTCGCACATGGCACGACACCCGCAGAAGCCGCGCGCAGTCTGCGGTTACCGGCTATGGGACTGCCTTTGCCGCCATCGCCGGTCTAACGGTCATGACTTTTCCAGGCACCCCCGATCATGAAAATCATGACCGTTTCCCTCTCCCCCCGACCCCTCCCCCGCAAGTGGAGAGGGGAGTTTCGTGAGTTGCTGACGCGACTTTCACATTAAAGACCGGGCACGTAGGTCGGGTTAGCGCAGCGTAACCCGACCTACTCAGAAAGCGAAGATCAGGTGCGTTCGAAAATCACCGCAATGCCCTGCCCGCCACCGATGCACATGGTGACCAGCGCATACTTGCCGCCGATACGTTGCAATTCGTAGATCGCTTTCGTCGCGATGAAAGCGCCCGAGCAGCCGACCGGGTGGCCGAGGGCGATTGCCCCACCATTCGGATTGGTTTTCACCGGGTCGAGGCCGAGCCCCTTGTTGACCGCAATGGCTTGCGCGGCAAAGGCTTCGTTGGACTCGATGACGTCCATCTGATCGAGCGTCAGGCCGGCCTTCTTGAGCACCGCTTTTGTCGCCGGGATCGGACCTTCGCCCATGAGTTCGTTCGGCACACCGGCAACGGCGTAGGCAACGAGACGGGCAATCGGCTTCTGACCAGCACTGGCGGCGACGTCGGCAGCGGTGAGCACCATAAAGGCGGCACCGTCATTGATTCCGGAGGCATTGCCGGCGGTCACTGTCCCGTCCTTGCTGAAAGCGGGTTTCATCTTGGCCAGGGTTTCGATCGTCGTCGCCGGTTTGACATGTTCATCGGTATCGAACACGACATCGCCCTTGCGGGTTTTCATGACGATCGGAACGATCTGCGACTTGAAGCGGCCCTCGGCGATGGCAGCGGCAGCACGGCGATGCGACTCGGCGGACAAGGCGTCCTGCTCTTCACGGCTGATATGCCACTTGCTGGCGAGATTCTCTGCAGTGACGCCCATGTGACCCGCACCGAACGGGTCGTTGAGCGTGGCGACCATCATGTCGATGGCCTTGGTGTCGCCCATGCGGGCACCACTGCGCATCGCCGTCAACATGTAGGAACCACGTGACATGACTTCGACACCACCGCCGATACCATAGTCGGCGTCGCCGAGCATGATGTTCTGGGCAGTCGTCACGATGCCCTGCAGGCCCGATGCGCACAGACGGTTGACGGCCATGGCCACCGAATCCATCGACAAACCAGCCTGGATCGAGGCGACGCGGGCCACATAGGCAAAGCGCGAATCGGTCGGAATGCAATTGCCGACCGTCACGTAAGTGATTTGCTGCGGATCGACACCGGAACGGGCGATCGACTCCTTCATCACGGTGCCGGCCAGCTCATGCGGCTCCATATTGGCGAGCGAACCACCGAAGGTGCCAATGGCTGAACGGACCGCGCTTAGTACAACTACTTCTCTGCTCATGAAGAAACTCCTGTAAATAATCGATCAACCGCCTACCAGACTGGCAAGCCTCATCAAAAACAAGCACCGCAGCAGCGCACGCCAGACATCACGAAATCCGCAGCAGCAAGCCGCGCCGGCAGCCAGTCAATGATAGCAAAGGTTCGCCGTGCAAAGCTTCTGAAATTGCCCTCTTCGGAAATCACTCCCGCGTCGCTCCGCGCATGCGAAGCGCCAGCCGAATGTCAGTATAATGGCGGAAATGGATCTGTCGTCAGTCTTCAGCAAAACTCCCAAAGGCATCGAGGAGATCTCTACCCGCGCGAGCCACCTCCCTTTTCGCATGCGCGCCATGTTGATCATGGTCGATGGGCAGCGTACCGGAAACCAGTTGCTGGCCTTTGGCGCCTCCGTCACCGAGGGCGCACAGCAACTGGCTGCCCTGCTGGATGGCGGGTTCGTGCAGGTACAGGCGCTGGGGAGCAAAGCAGCCGTTCGGCGACCACCACCACCAGCCGACGAGGACATCAGCCTCGCCAAAAGCTACACCGTCCGATCTTTGCAGGAATTGCTGGGTTCGCAGGCAGGCACACTGATCGCCGAGATCGAGCAGGCAGAGACCGCCGACGATCTCCGCAAGAAGGTCGGAAAACTCCGTGCAGCGCTGCGCGCTGCACCCGACCAGAACAAGGCGAAGCAGTTTCTGGTGAAACTCGCGCTGGTGCTCGATTGATCACCCCTTGGCAAGTGCCCTCCAGAGGGACAGAATGATCCCTGCTGTCGCTCCCCAGATGAAGTACTCTCGGTATGGTATCGCGGTGTAGTGACGAAGCCTGCCGCGGTAGTGGAGCGAATGCTGCTGGTGGTTGGCGGAATCCAGCAGAAAAGCCAGCGGCACCTCGAATGCCTCGGCCACCTCGAACGCGTCGAGCTGCAACTCGAAGGGCGGGTTCACCAGAGCCACCACCGGGGTGACCCGAAAGCCGGTACTGGTGAGGTATTCCGGCAGGTAGCCGGCGACTTCGACATGCTCGGCGGCCAGACCGATCTCCTCGGCTGCCTCGCGCAAGGCCGTATGCGCCGGCGAAGTGTCCGTCGGCTCGCGCCGCCCGCCCGGGAAACTGATCTGCCCGGGATGATCCTTCAGATGCGCGGTGCGCTGCGTCAGCAATACCGTCGGCCCAGCGATGCGTCGAACGATCGGGAAGAGCACGGCGGCCGGCAGCAATTCCTCATCACCGACACCGTCTTCGAGCACCATCGTCGCCAGCGCAGGCTCGCGGTGCAGAACCTGGCGTACTCGGTCGAGGTCCACGACGCCGCTGCCGGCTGTTGACCCGAACGCTGACCCGATCGCAGGCTCGAGCAGGGCCTCAGGTACGGACACGCACTTCCTTCTCGATCTCGGCACGCACCGCGGCCAGCGCGTCGCGCAAGGTTTCTTCGGGCAGGGCATTGAGCGAGCTCGAAACCAGATTCGCGGACTTGATGGCTCCCTGCGGCAGCAGACTGCTGTCCAGAGAGGCGACCAGTGCGGCAGTTGCACCGACGACCTGCAGTAGCCTCTGCCGCTCGCCCATCAAGAGTTCGAGTTCGTGGCCCAACATCGATACTTTTTCGTCGCGGTGAGGCATATTCGACTTCTCCTAGTAGCGCTTCCTGAGAGTCATGGTCTGACCATCGCGCTGCATTTCCATCCGGTTCAGGAAACTCATGCCCAGCAGGGCAAACGGCAGATCCTGCTGATGCACCAGGGCATCGACATTATTCAGGACAATCTCGCCAACCCGTACCGTATCCAGCTTGACATGAATCACCGACGCCGGGCCATTGGCCGTATTGGTGATCCCCCGCTGTCCTTTGCTGGCGTCAATCCCGATGCGCCGCGCATCGCCGGCACCGAGCGAGATCATTGTGGCACCGGTATCCACAAGAAAGCGAATGGTCGTTCCGTTGATGTTTCCCGTGGTCAGAAAGTGGCCACTGCCGTCAGCCGTCAAGACCGCCTTGCCACCCCCATCGCCCGAGGGTTGCGACGCGACGTTCTGCCCAACCCGCAGGATACGCTTCTTTCCGTCGATCTCGATAGTGGCGGTGTCATTATCGACCGAAAGCACCTTGACGCCTTCGTCGGTTTTCGCGCCGACGGCCACGGTTCGCGGCGCCCCACCATTGATGGTCAGCAAAGCCTTTCCTGGAAAGACACCGGCCAGCCCGACGTCAGCCGCCAGTGCAGGCCAGTAGAGCGTGCACAATGACAGGCAGAGTATCTGCCGAATCGCCGTCCAGCCGCAACGCCAGCGGCCACCCCGGCGAATGCAGTGCTCGACCATAACGTACTCTGCAGGCAAGCCTGGCGGAATCAGCGGTAAACGAGCACCGGAATCTTCGAGTGCGTCAGCACCTTGTTGGTTTCGCTGCCGAGCAACAGGGCGGTGATACCGCGACGACCATGCGAGGCCATGAAAATCAGGTCGCAGCCGGCTTCGGTCGCAGCGTCGATGATCGCCTGATAGGGAACGTCACTGGTCAGCGACAGCTTGGCGACCTGGACACCCTCGGCCGCGCCGAGTTCGACGACGAAATCCAGCGTCTGCTGGGCTTGTTGCTCAGCAAGTTCGGCAAACTTCTCGGGCGTCGTCGGGTCGATCAGCGCCCCTTCACCATAATAAGTGACCGGGTATTCCGGTTTGGCGAAGAACGCCGTAATGCGCGCGCCAGTCTCCTTGGCGAAGGAAATTGCCCGACGGGCAGTGTCTTGGGAAAGCTCGGAGCCGTCGGTAGGGACAAGGATGTGTTTGAACATGGCATTTCCTCCACAGAGAATTCATTTTAGTTGATATTGGTCATGGTTGGCGGCAAGCATCCGCCAGACAATGATAGTGTTAATTCAGCGAGGTTTCTGCATGCACACGATCACGAATTTCATGGCCAACGATCATCGCTCTTGTGACCATCTGATGGTCGCGGTCGAGCAGGCTGTCGCCAGCGGCGACTGGGAACTGGCGAGGACCGGATTCGGTCGTTTTCAGGAGGCGATGCAGGATCATTTCGCGGCCGAAGAATCGCTCCTCTTTCCGCTCTTTGAACAGAGCACCGGCATGTACCGGGGGCCTACGCAGGTGATGCGCGGCGAGCATGCGCAGATGCGACAATTGCTCGCCGCCGCCGCAGCGGCGCTGGCCGAGCAGGACGCAGACGATTATACTGGCACTGCCGAAACGCTGTTGATCATGATGCAGCAACATAACCTCAAGGAAGAGAACGTGCTTTATCCGATGTGTGATCAACATCTGGCCGATCAGGTCGAAGCCTTGCTGCCGGAACTGCAGAAGCAGCTCACCGGATCCGAAAAAGTCCCGACATGACCAGGATCGATGCCGACATCGTCATCGACGCGCGCGGCCTCGAACCGCCCGAGCCGATGCTGCGCAGCATGGAAGCGCTCGATCAACTGGGCACCACCCAGAAACTCCTGGTGCTGCTCCCCCGCGAACCTTACCCGCTCTACCGGGCGCTCGAGATCAATGGCTTCTCCTGGCAGACGGCGTACCGGCCTGACGGCACGGTGGAAGTCCTGATCCAGCATAAACCATAAATATTCAATGCAGGCGCTGCTGTCGTTTGACCAGGCGCCGCCGTTTGCCGCACCGTTCCGCTTTTTTCTCACTGCTCCGCTGTTCGCCCTGCTCGCCGGCATGCTTCTGTTGTGGAGCGGGCCGGAACTGTGGGCCTCGCGCTGGACACCCGCAGCGCTGGCACTGACGCATCTGATCAGCGCCGGATTCATGCTGCAGGTGATGCTCGGGGCGATGATCCAGATTCTGCCGGTAGTGGCCGGAGCGAACATCGCGCAACCGCTGCTGCTGGCGACCCTGGTGCATGTCGCGCTCACCTCGGGTGCGCTGCTGCTGGCCGCAGGCTTTCTGACTTCCGAGCCACTTGCATTCCGCCTGGCGGCGCTGCTGCTGGGCAGCGGCGTGGCACTCTTCCTTGGCGCCGCTGGCCATGCTCTGTACGGGGTGGCATCGAGCAATCCCACCATTCGCGGCATGAAAATGGCATTACCCGGTCTGGGCATGACCGTCGGCCTCGGAATGCTGCTGGCAATGGCGCTCGCCGGATCGTTGACCGTGCCGCTGCTGCAATTGACGTCGATTCACCTTGCCTGGGGCTTCGTCGGCTGGAGCGTCCTCTTGCTGGCGAGCGTCGCCTTCGTGGTCGTACCGATGTTCCAGATCACGCCGCCCTATCCGGCCTGGTTCACGGGCCGCTTCGCCGGCTCCCTGCTGGCGCTGTTGTGCCTGTGGAGTATCGCTGCGGGCGCTGGCTGGGAATGGCCGGCAGCGCTGCTGGCAGACGCAGTGCTGCTGACAGTTGCCGCACTGGCGGTGCTGACGCTGCAACTCCAGAGCCGCAGCAAGCGCACCCGCTTCGACGCGACCCAGCATTACTGGCGACTGGCGATGCGGTGCACGCTGGCCAGCTGCGTGCTGTCGCTGGCGGCAAACCATCTGCCGGTACTCGCCGAGGAGCAGGAATGGTCGCTGCTCTGCGGTGTGCTGGCACTGTTTGGCGGTGGCCTGTCGGTGATGATCGGCATGCTCTACAAGATCGTTCCTTTTCTGGTCTGGTTGCACCTGCAGAATCTGGGCGGTGGACGGGTGCTGGCACCGAACATGAACAAGGTGATCGCCGCGCGTCAGATCGACCGGCAGATGTACGCCCACTTCCTGGCGCTGGCCTTGCTGCTGGCCACCGCGTTCTGGCCCGGGTACTTCAGTTATCCGGCCGGACTCGCGCTGCTGCTCGCCAACGCCTGGCTGCTGCGCAACCTGCTGACCGCCCGTGCGTGTTATCGGCAGCAGCGCTTGAAGATCGCCATCCGAGCTGCGTCCACGCCCGCCGAGCAAGGCCCTCGATGAGCTACCTGTTCCTGAAACATCTACACATTGGCTGTGTCGTGCTCAGCGGTGCCGGCTTCCTCCTGCGTGGTTTGTGGATGCTGGCGGACTCCTCCTGGCTGCAGCGACCAGGAATACGGGTATTGCCTCATCTGGTGGACACCGTCCTGCTGACCAGCGCGATCGCCCTGGCCGTGCTCAGCGGTCAATATCCCTTCGCCGCCGCCTGGTTGACCGCCAAGCTGGCCGGTCTGCTGATCTACATCGGCTGTGGGACGATGGCACTCAAACGCGCGCGCAGCAAGGCGCAGAGAGCCGTCTTTCTGGTCGCCGCAGTCACTGCATTTGCCTACATCGTTGCCGTGGCCTTGACGCGCAGCCCCTATGGCTTCATGGCCTAGCTGGCCTGAAGCGACTACTGCCTAAGTACGCTGGTGAGTCATCAGTTTTTTCAGGCCTTCGGTATGGAGAATCCGGATTTTTCTTTGATGCACGGCGAGCAGCCCTTCTTCCTGGAAATGCGAAAAGGTGCGACTGACGGTTTCCAGTTTGAGGCCGAGGTAGCTGCCGATTTCGTCGCGCGACATGCGCAGATTGAATTCGGCAGGCGAGTAGCCGCGGGCCTTGAAACGTTGCGAGAGATTGAGGAGAAATGCCGCCAGACGTTCCTCGGCGCGCATTGTCCCGAGCAACATCATCACCCCGTGGTCGCGAACGATCTCGCGGCTCATCACCTTGTGGAAGTGATGCTGCAGGGTGTGGATTTGTCTCGACAGCCCTTCGAGATGCGAGAAGGGAATCGCGCAGACTTCACTGTCTTCGAGGGCAATGGCATTACAGGTATGAATTTCGCTGCTGATGCCGTCAAGGCCGAGCAACTCGCCGGTCATCTGAAAACCTGTGACCTGATCACGGCCATCCTCGATCAGCACGTCGGTCTTGAAAAAACCGCTGCGCACCGCGTAGATCGATTCGAAGACCTGCCCGGCGCGATAGAGATAATCGCCTCGTTTCAGTCGCCGGCGCGCGGAAACCAGTTCGTCGAGCTTTTTCAGTTCCTCCGGAGCGAGGCCGATGGGGAGGCACAGCTCGCGGAGGTTACAGTTCGAACAGGCGGTTTTCACGATTTCAAAGGCCAGCCTCGCAGTCGCGGCATCTTTGGACATCTGATCTTTTTTCTCTTCGTGAGTCGCATACGCGACTTTCACATTAACCCTGCGTTTGATCCACGTCAACCCGACGGCATCGCCTCGGCCCGATAATGCAGACAACAATTAGTGTCGTGGGAACATGAACTCTGCCGCAGGCAACCTGGTTTTTGATCCTCAGATCATCCGCCGTTTCGACATCAACGGTCCGCGCTACACGTCGTATCCGACCGCAGACCGCTTCGTTGAAGCCTTTGGCGCGGAGGCCTCCAGACTCTGGCTCGGCAAGCGCAATATTGGCGCCATCAGCCGGCAGCTGTCATTGTACTTCCACATTCCCTTCTGCAACACCATCTGCTATTACTGCGCGTGTAACAAGATCATCACCAAGGACCACGGCCGTTCCGCCAAATACCTGAAATACCTGGCACGCGAACTGGCACTGCAGAGCAGCTATCTCGAAGGCGGCGATCAGGAAGTGGCACAGTTGCACTGGGGAGGCGGTACGCCGACCTTTTTGTCACACGACGAGATGCGTCAGTTGATGGCCGCGACACGCAGGCACTTCAGACTGATCGAGGGTGGCGAGTACTCGATCGAAGTCGATCCGCGCAAGGTGGATCGCGCCACCGTCGAACTGCTCGGCGACCTGGGTTTCAATCGCATGAGCGTCGGCGTGCAGGATTTCGATGCGAGCGTCCAGTTGGCCGTGAACCGTGTGCAGAGCGAGGAAGAAACCTGCGCCGTCATCGACGCAGCACGCGCCACCGGCTTCAAGTCGATCAGCGTCGACCTGATCTACGGCCTGCCGAAGCAGACGGTGATGGGCTTCGGCCGCACCCTCGAGCGCGTGATCGAACTTGGTCCGGATCGCGTCTCGATCTATAACTATGCCCACCTGCCCAGCCTGTTCAAGCCGCAACGCCGCATCCTGGAGTCGGACATGCCCTCCGCCGACGCGCGTCTGCAGATTCTTGCCCTGGCGATTCGCAGGATGACCGATGCGGGCTATGTCTACATCGGCATGGACCACTTCGCGAAACCCGACGATGAACTCGCGGTCGCGCAGCGGCAGGGCAGACTGCACCGCAACTTCCAGGGATATTCGACGCATTCGGACTGCGATCTGCTGGCCTTCGGCATCTCGTCGATCAGCAAGGTCGGACCCACGTACAGTCAGAACGTGAAGACCCTCGACGAATACTACGACCGGCTGGACAGCGGCACCCTGCCGGTCTACCGCGGCATCGAGCTGAACGCGGATGACCTGCTGCGGCGTTCGATCATTCAATCGCTGATGTGCCATTTCGAACTGTCGATCGAGTCGATCGAAATTGCCCACCTGATCGACTTCAAGACCTATTTCGCCACCGAACTCGGCGACCTCCACGAAATGGTCGACGCCGGCCTGGTTCGTGTCGACGACAAATGGATCAGCGTGCTGCCGCGCGGCCGTATGCTGGTCAGAGCGATCTCGATGGTCTTCGACCGCTATCTGCGCGCCGACCGACAGCGTACCCGCTACTCGAAGGTGATCTGAACGCGGCAGGCAGAACCGCTGCCGAGTCTCGTAACGATGACCCGAACAACGGGCGATCAGCCGGAAGGAGTAGAATCGGCGTACTGCCTGCCCGGCGCTACCACTTGCCACGAACGGTCATGACCTATTTGGGCACCCCCGATCATGAAAGTCATGAGTCGCTGACGCGACTTTCACACTGATGCCTGAATCCAGCTATCTTGCCCTGTTGTTGATCGGTCTGCTGGGGGGTACGCACTGCGTCGGGATGTGCGGCGGCATCGTCGGCGCGCTGTCGATGGGTGCCCCTGCAAGCATCGCCCTGCATCTGGCGTACAACAGCGGCCGCATCGTCAGCTATGCCACCGCCGGCGCCATGGCCGGTGCGCTCGGAGAAGCCGGCATGGCCCTGTCCGGTCAATGGCCGGTTCGCACCGTCCTTTACCTGCTCGCCAACGCGATGTTGATCGCGCTGGGTCTCTACCTGATGGGCGTCACCCGGGCGCTGGCATTCAGCGAGCGCTGCGGCCAGAAGCTGTGGCGGCATCTGCAACCGCTGAGCCGCCGCTATCTGCCTGCACGCACCGTGGCGCAGGCCTTTCCGCTCGGTCTGCTGTGGGGTTGGCTGCCCTGCGGGCTGGTCTATAGTGCCCTGGCAACCGCCCTCACCAGCGGTTCTACGGTGCATGGGGCCGGCCTGATGCTGGCCTTCGGCGTCGGCACCCTGCCCAATCTGCTGCTCGCCGGTCTGCTCGCCGCCCGCCTCCAGGCCTATGCCATGAAACCAGGGGTCCGGCTGGCTTGCGGCCTGCTGATTCTCGGTTTTGGCATCTGGGGACTGCTCGGGGTGCTGGGACTGGCGCCACAGGTGCTCCGCAGCGGATGAGCGAATCAGGCCCCGATTCTCGGCTGCCCAGCGACCTGCCGCCGCAGACTCTTGAGCTGGCCATCGCCGGCATGAGCTGCGCGGCCTGCTCGGCACGGCTGGAAAAAATGCTCAACCGTCTGCCTGGGGTAGACGCGGTAGTCAATCTGGCGACCGAGCGAGCGACGGTTCGTTACCTTCCCGGCGTCGTCGCGCCAGCGCTACTGATCGCCACCGTCGAGCGCGCCGGCTTCACTGGCCGTTTGGCCGATGATCGTTCTCAGGCGGACGAAAAGGCAAGAAAACGCGCCAGCGAGCGGGCCGAATTGCGTCGTTTCTGGATCTCGGCCGCGCTGACGCTGCCGCTGACCGCGCAAATGCTGAGCATGTTCGATGCCGACGTTCACGCTCACCAGGATTTCCTGCCTCGCTGGCTGCAACTGCTGCTGGCGACACCGGTACAATTCTGGATCGGCTGGCGTTTTTACGATGGCGCCTGGAAAGCCTTGCGCGCTGGCGGTGCCAATATGGACGTGCTGGTCGCGCTCGGTACCAGCATGGCTTACGGCTTCAGCCTGGTCGTCACCCTGTCGCATGCTGCCGACCTGCATGTCTATTTCGAGGCCTCGGCGGCAGTGATCACGCTGGTGCTGCTCGGCAAGCTGCTCGAGGCACGCGCCAAGGCAAAGACCAGCGAGGCCATCGAGGCGCTGATCCGCCTGCAACCGAAAACGGCCCGTGTCGAACGCGACGGACGACTGCTCGACATCGACGCCGCTCTGCTGGTGCCAGGGGACATCTTCATTGTCCGTCCCGGCGAAAGCCTGCCGGTCGACGGCGAGGTGATCGACGGTTCGTCGAACGTCAATGAAGCCATGCTCACCGGTGAAAGCATGCCGCTGGCCAAGCGCCGCGGCGACCGCGTCTTTGCCGCCACCGCCAACGGGGAGGGAATGCTGCGTTGCCGGGCCAGCAGCGTTGGCGAGCACACCCTGCTCGCCGGAATCATTTGCATGGTGGCCGAAGCGCAGGGGTCGAAAGCGCCGGTGCAGAGACTCGCTGACCGGGTTTCGGCAATATTTGTACCGGTCGTCTGCGCCATCGCCCTGCTTACCTTGATCGCCTGGTGGGCTTTTTCCGGCGTTTTCAGCAGCGCGCTGGTCAATGCCGTGGCGGTGCTGGTGATTGCCTGTCCCTGCGCCCTCGGGCTGGCCACGCCGACGGCGATCATGGTCGCCAGCGGTCAGGGCGCCGCAGCCGGCATCCTGGTCAGGAATGCCGAAGCGCTCGAGCGCGCCGAGAAGGTCAGCATACTGGCGATCGACAAGACCGGCACCCTGACGCGCGGCGAACCGCTCGTCACCGATCTTGTCCCTTTGGCGGCGTCGGCCGAGGAAGCGCTGGCGCTGGCTGCTGGCCTGGAACAGGGATCGGAACATCCGCTGGGGCGGGCCATCCTGCAGCACGCACAGGCCGCCGGGACGGTCTTGCCGGAACTTGACGAGTTTCAGGCGATTCCCGGTCGCGGCGTCGAAGGCCGGGTCGCCGGGCGCCGGCTGCGGCTGGCCGCGCTGGACGGCTGCCACGGCCTGGCCTTGCCGGAGGAGTTGGTCAATACCCTGCAGCGCGCCGGCAAGACCGTCGTGGTCCTGATGGAGAAGCGCATCACCCCATCTGCCGGAGACGATGGCTTCCTTGCACTGGCGCTCCTGGCCATCGCCGACCCACTGCGCGAAACCTCGCGTGCCGCCGTGGCTCGTCTCAAGGGCATGGGAATCCGCGTCGTGATGCTGACCGGTGACCATCTCGAAACCGCCACGGCGATTGCCCAGGAGACCGGTATCGATGATTTCCACGCCGGCATCCTGCCCGCGGACAAGGCGGCGGCGGTCAATGCGCTGAAGACCGGCAAGGCGGTGGTGGCGATGGTCGGTGACGGAATCAACGATGCGCCGGCACTGGCGGCCGCCGACGTCAGCTTCGCCATCGGGGCCGGATCCGATGCCGCCATTGCGGCAGCCGACGTGACGCTGGTGCGCGGCGATCTCAACGGAATCGCCGATGCCATCCTGCTTTCGCGTGCGACGCTACGGAAAATCAGGCAGAATCTGTTCTGCGCGTTCATCTACAATGTGCTCGGCATTCCCTTGGCGGCGCTGGGAATGCTCAATCCGGTGATCGCAGGCGCCGCAATGGCAATGAGTTCGGTCTCGGTGGTGTCCAACTCGCTGCTCCTCAAACGCTGGCGCGCCGGTGGCAAGTAAGGCCAGGCGCCAGACTCTCTGATGGGAAGGTCTGATGGAAAGAATCGTGATTGCGGTAGCCGGGATGAGTTGCCAGGGCTGCGTGCAGAGTGTCACCGCCGCCCTCCGGGCGCTGCCCGGTGTCGAGCAGGTGGAGGTATCCCTCGCTTCTGGGCAGGCCAGCGTCGCCTGTGACCCAGCACTGGTGAGTGCCGCCGAGTTGCGGCAGGTGGTCGAAGAAGCGGGATTCGACGCCAGTTAATGTGCAAGTCGCGTCAGCGACTCACGAATGTTTCCGCGTAGCGATCTTCGCCATCACCTGTCACACACCGCACACCCGCCCTGCTTGGTCAAGAAAAATGTCCAGAAAAAAAACCGGAACCAACGAAGCTGTTGCACCGCAAGCCCCCTCGACCGCAGCGATCAGACTGACGCAGTTCTCGCACGGCGGCGGTTGCGGATGCAAGATCGCTCCCGGCGTACTCGAACAGATCCTCGCCAAGACCTCGTCAGCGATCGTGCCTCGACAACTGCTGGTCGGTATCGAGACCAGCGATGACGCTGCCGTCTATCAACTCAACGCCGAGCAGGCGCTGGTGGCGACCACCGATTTTTTCATGCCGATCGTCGATGATCCTTTCGACTTTGGCTGCATCGCCGCGACCAACGCGCTCTCCGATGTCTATGCCATGGGAGGCGTGCCGCTGTTGGCCCTGGCGATCGTCGGCATGCCGGTCAACAAGCTGCCGCTGGCCACCATCAAACGGATTCTCGAAGGCGGCGAGTCCATCTGCACCAGGGCAGGCATTCCGATTGCCGGCGGACATACCATCGACTCGGTCGAGCCGATCTACGGCCTCGTCGCCATCGGCCTGGTGCATCCGGACAACCTCAAACGCAATTCCGGCGCCCGCCCCGGCGACCAGCTGATTCTCGGCAAGGCACTCGGGGTGGGTTTCTTCAGCGCGGCGCTGAAGAAAGGGCTGTTGTCGCACGCATGCTACACAGCGATGATCGCCGCAACGACGCAGCTCAACACGCCGGGCCGCGCGCTCGCCTGCCTGTCCGGCGTACACGCGATGACCGACGTCACCGGTTTTGGTCTGCTCGGCCACCTGGTTGAAATCTGCAAGGCCTCGGGCGTTTCGGCAAAGATCGATTACACGGCCCTGCCCTTGCTGCCGAATGCGCTCGATTACGCAGCAAAAGGCTGTATCACCGGCGCTTCCGGGCGCAACTGGGCGAGTTATGGCGAGCACGTCAGTCTCCAGAAGAAACAATTCGGCGACCCCGAACAAGCGCTGCTGACCGACCCGCAGACCAGCGGTGGCCTGCTGGTCGCCTGTGCCCCCGAAGTGGTCACCGAAGTCCTGGCGATTTTTCTGCAGGAAGGATTCGACCACGCCACGGTGATCGGAGAGATCTGCGAAGGCAAGCCGCAGGTGTACGTGCTCAAGAGCCAGGCCGGCTAAAAAAATGGGGACACCTTGCAGTGTCCCCCTTGCAACCCATCGACTTCAGCCGAAGGAAAAACGCCCGCGGTGTTCTCCCGCGCTTGTGTCCGCTTGAAGGCAGCAGCCGGCCAGCGCGATGGGTACGCGCCGGCAACTGATGCAGGAACCGCTTACGCGAACAGCCACCCAGCGTCGACCGACGTTTGACTACCGGCGGCGTTCAGCAATTCGGCGATCCCGGTCAGCGTGACGCCAGCAGCAGCAGCGTCCTCAGCCGACACGTTGAAGTACACGTCGGTCATGTCCACCGTCTGCCCGTCGGACATCGTCGCGCTGCTGCGCTCGAGATGCACGTTACCCTGACGGTCCAGGAACGGCAACTCGGTGTAAGCCGTGACCAACTGACTCACGCCGGCCTCGGCAAGTGTCATCAGTTCGCCGTCGTCGGTCTGGTGATTACCGTTGATGTCCCGCCAGATCCTCAGATCGGCAAAGGCTGTGTCGCCAGCATTGACCAGGCCATCGCCATTGCTGTCATATTCGGTCAGTTGCGCAAAACCCGCACCCTTGGCCGTGCCGCCGAACAGTTCGCTGATGCTGTCGACCTTGCCGTTGCCGTTCTTGTCGACCGCCAGGAAACCATCGCCGCCCGAGATCCAGCCCGAAGCCACTGCGCTGCCGTTGCCGAAGAGGTCGAAACTGCCACCGGAAGCGGCGCGGCTGACGGTCTGGATGCCGTTGCCATCGAGGTCGATGACGATCGGCGTGATGCCGGCGTCGCGGGTCGGGTCGTACTGGTTTGAAACCAGCGAAAAGGCGTCCGTTTGGCTGATGTTGACCAAAGTTCTCACCCCCGACGTGCCAATATCGCTATCGATCGCGTCGTTCGTGCCCTGATCCTTGCCGGCCCAATACCAGGTGTTCATGTTGACACCGTTGTACATGATATTGCCCTTGTCGAACTCGAGCTTGTACTTACCTGGATCGAGATTGGTAAAGCTGTAGTTGCCGCTGCTATTCGTGGTGGTGGTGCGCACCGCCGGGTCGTCGCCGTTGCCGAAAACCCCATCCGCTCCAGCGCCAATCAACTTGACCTTGATCCCGCCGATGCCGGGTTCACCGCTATCCTGGATGAAATTGTGGTTCTTGTCTTCCCAGACCTTGTCGCCGACCGAAGCCTTGCGGTAGAGGCCCGCATCCCAGCTCAGGTCGTTTTCACCGTTGATCAGCGTCGTGAGAACGGTCTTCCCGGTTGCCGGATCGATGTCGGAGTCGGTCGCATCGTTTCCACTCTGATCCTTCGGCGAAACGTAGTAACCCGTAGGCGCCACCACCTGCACCTTGTAGTCACCCGGAGTGAGATTGCTGAAGAGGTAATTGCCGTTGGCATCGGTGGTGGTGGTAGCGACGGTGCCATCCGACGAGTTGAGCAACTTGACGGTCACTCCACTGATCCCTTTCTCACCCGTATCCTGAACCCCGTTGGCATTGAGGTCTTCCCAGACGCGGTCGCCGAGCGATGCGAGAACGGGTTGCGCAGCCGGATTCTTGTAATGGCTGAGGTCGGAGTCGGAAGAGGCACCCGGAACCGTCACTGTCGCCTTGTTCTCATAAACGCCCGAGGAGGACTGCCTGACCGTCAGTTTCTCGATCTTGAACCGATCCTCCGGCGTGGTATCGCCCGTCCAGCCGGCAATCACCAGCACGTTGCCGGACAAGTTACCGGCGTTCAGGTCGGCCAGCCGGGTCGTACTGAGGTCGGTCAGATTGACCTCGGTGAACCCCAGCGCGGTGAGTTCAGCGTCGCTGAGCATCGTGTCATGGTTGTTGAACGGGTCGTTACGCGTGCCGATCCACACCGACATGTCGCTGTCGCCGACGACATAGCCCAGGAAGGCCGAGTCGACGACCACGTTCTGATTGAACTCGAACAGCACGTAGTTGTCCCGGCCGCCCATATTGTCCACTGTATGCGTGTCGCCACTGCCGCTCTCGCTGCTGTCGGTCACGCCGAGTCCGCCGCCGTAGCTGCCGAGGTAGGCTTGCGCCCAGGCTCCGGTGCTTTGATCGCGGCTGAAGGCGCTGGTCTTGACCGACAGTGCGCCGGAGGTGAAGGTGCGAACGTTGCCGTCGCTCCCGTCCGTAGCGCTGCTGCCCGAGAAGTCGAAGGTGGTCGCGGCGCCCGCAGTCGTCAGGTCCTGGACGATGCCGGTGGCCTTGTACAGCCAAACCTCGTTCGGGTCCAACTGATTGTTGGCGTTGCTGTCGCCCGACTGGTAGGTGATCTTGCCATTGGCCACCGAGAGGTCGTCCGCGGTACTTGCGGTCGTGCCGTTGTCGTCGACGATCGCCACAGCGCTTTTCGCAAAGGCCACGTTGCCCGTATTGCTCACCTGGTAGGTCCAGGTGACGCTCGAACCGGGTGTCAGGATCGGCACCCCGGCGCCGTTGGCCGCATCCTCGTTGTCGTAGTTCGGCGCAGTCGAATTGCTGTTGCTCGGTCCGTTGGTGGTCTTCTCGATGTCGATCTTCGGCGTCGGGGTCGGCGCTACGGGGTTCTTGTAGTGGCTGAGGTCGGAGTCGGAAGGTGCACCCGGAGCCGTCACCGTCGCCTTGTTCTCATAGACCCCCGAGACCGGCTGGACCGTCAGTTTCTCGATCTTGAACCGATCCTCCGGCGTGGTATCGCCCGTCCAGCCGGCAATCACCAGCACGTTACCGGACAAGTTACCGGCGTTCAGGTCGGCCAGCCGGGTCGTACTGAGGTCGGTCAGATTGACCTCGGTGAACCCCAGCGCGGTGAGATCGGCGTCGCTGAGCAGGGTGTCATGGTTGTTGAACGGGTCGCTGCGCGTGCCGATCCACACCGACAGGTCGCTGTCGCCGACGACATAGCCCAGGAAGGCCGAGTCGACGACCACGTTCTGATTGAACTCGAACAGCACGTAGTTGTCCCGGCCGCCCATATTGTCCACTGTATGCGTGTCGCCACTGCCGCTCTCGCTGCTGTCGGTCACGCCGAGTCCGCCGCCGTAGCTGCCGAGGTAGGCTTGCGCCCAGGCTCCGGTGCTTTGATCGCGGCTGAAGGCGCTGGTCTTGACCGACAGTGCGCCGGAGGTGAAGGTGCGAACGTTGCCGTCGCTCCCGTCCGTAGCGCTGCTGCCCGAGAAGTCGAAGGTGGTCGCGGCGCCCGCAGTCGTCAGGTTCTGGACGGTACCGGTCGCCTGGTATAGCCACACCTCGCCAGGCTCCAGGAGAGTATCGGCATCACCGGTCTGTACGCTCTGGAACGTAATCTTGCCGTTGGCCACCGAGAGGTCGTCCGCGGTATTGGTCGTTCCATTGTCGTCGACGATCGCCACAGCGTTTTTCTCAAATGTTGCGCTGCCCGTATTGGTCACCTGGTAGGTCCAGGTGACGTTCGTACCTGGTGTCAGGATCGGAACCCCGGCGCCGTTGGCCGCGTCCTCGTTGTCGTAGTCGGGCACAGTCGAATTGCTGTTGCTCGGCCCATTGGTGGTCTTCTCGATGTCGATCTTGGGCGTTACCAGACCCGCATCGATGGTCGGGTTGTGCTCGCCCGCGGTCAGCGTGACGATCTGGCTCAGGCCCGTCGGGCTGACGTCGGAGTCCTTCGTGTCGTCGCCGCCCAGATCCTGGCCGGTGTAGTTGTACCCCGCGGGCTTGCTGAACTGCACCTGGTATTCGACGCCCGGGGTCAGCCCCGTGAATTTGTAGAAACCGTCGGCGCCGGTGGTGGTGGTCGCCGTGGTGTTGTCGCCGCTCGTGGCGATCTTGCCGTCGGCACCGCCGCCGATCAGGGTGATGGTCTGCCCCGTGATGCCGGTCGCGCCGTCATTCTGCTGGCCATCGCCGTTGCTATCCACCCACAGCCGGTCGCCCAGGCTGGCGAGAGGAATCACCACGCCCGCATCGAGGGTCGGGTTGTACTCACCCGGCGCTAGCGTGACGATCTGCGTCTTGCCCGTCGTGGTGTCGGCGTCGGAGTCGGAAGCGTCGTTGCCGACGTTCTGGCTGGTGAACAGGTAGCCGGCCGGCAGGTCGCTGAACTGCACCTGATATTCGACGCCCGGCGTCAGGCCCTTGAATTGATAGAAACCGTCGGCGCCGGTGGTGGTGGTCGCCGTGGTGTCGCCCACGCCGTCGATCTTGCCGTCGGTACCGCCGCCGATCAGGGTCACGGTCTTGCCGCTGATCCCGGTCGTGCCGTCGTCCTGCTGGCCGTTGGCGTTGCTATCCACCCACAGCCGGTCGCCCAGGCTGGCGAGAGGAATCACCACGCCCGCATCGAGGGTCGGGTTGTACTCACCCGGCGCTAGCGTGACGATCTGCGTCTTGCCCGTCGTGGT
>NZ_SPMX01000061.1 GCF_012940005.1 Candidatus Accumulibacter contiguus
CCGACGGGCGACGCTCTTCATAAGCTCAGGGTGCGGAATGCTATCGAAATAGCCGGATAGATCCGCATCGATCACTTGCTGGTGTCCAGTGTTCAATAGACGATGAACCGCTTGTACCGCATCCTGCGCTCCCCGCTCTGCCCGGTACGCGTATTGCTCCGGTTGCAGATCGGCTTCAAAGATGGGTTCCAGCACGAGCATGGCCGCCGTTTGTACCACTCGGTCGGTGATCGTCGGTATGCCCAAGGGGCGCAGCTTGCCGTTCGGCTTGGGAATCCAGACCCGCTTGACCGCTTCCGGTCGGTAGTCTTTCTTCTTCAGCCGTTCCGCCAGTTCCCCAAGCCAGCGTTCTTCTCCATGCTTCGATGTCTTCAAAACGTACGCCATCCACCCCGGCTGCTCCCTGGTTGGCTTTGCAGCTTCGGTAGGCGTGGTCGAGCACGTCCCGTCGATAAATCTTGTCGTACAGGAGGTAGAACCGGTACTCGGGTTCTTCCTTCGCTTTGGCATGTAACGCGGTCCGCAGTTTCTGAACGCTGATCGGAGTTTGCAGGTTGCCCAATCTCGTGTCCCTTCCCGCTTCTTGCGTTGGTCTTGAACTGAGGCCCCTTTCCTCCATCGGCATTACCCGACTTCATCGGTACTACGGGCCTCTCCGCCACCCCATCTCGCCCAGCCTGTCCCTCGCGGGCGTCCGGTTGGTCTTGCGATTGACCACGGGATGGGGCTTCCCGTGTTGCGTCTGCCTTCCTCTTCCACACATGCCGTCACCAATACCCCGGCGGAACCACAGACTGCGTTTCGCTCGCATTCGCCTGTGACATCGGCCTTCCCCGTATTCACGCCGGGTCGGCTTCCGCATCACACTTTTTCGAGGCCTGCTCAGTGTTCAATCAAATTACGGCCCGCATGTTCGCCGAGTTCCTTACAGAACCCTCTACACCAGAGGCTTCAGCCGCTTCGTTACCTCCACGACTGCTCCAGTTGCTACCGGCCGGAGCGAAAGTTGCCGGGCGGGTTTCGCACCCGCTGGAAGACAGCGCCTTTGCACGGCGCACGCGAATGAAAGTGTTGGTCGAAGTGCCTGGTTCGATGGAGATGCGTTGACATCGGTGCACCCACCCCCTCCCCCTTGGTGGGGGAGGTGGGGAGAGGATCATCGTTGCACACGAATTCGTCAAATATTCGTCAAATCCTTGCGAAAGCACATAGCCAGAGCCGTAAGTCTGCTCTGCTGGCATGCGAGGGCATGGACGCCCCCTCTCCCCCAAGCCCTTCCACGGCCCGCGCTGCATCGCGGGCCGGCTGCGGCGGCGCGGAGCAGTGCTCCGCGAAACCCCGCCTTCGCCCCCCGCAAGTCTCCGCAGCACCCTATTCGCTATTCGCTATTCGCTATTCGCTATTCGCTATTCGCTATTCGCTATTCGCTATTCGCGAATCGCTTCCGCCCAGCAATTGGGCGTTTCGTAGAGGCGCAGGCGCTCGAGACGCAAGTGCTTGCCATAGTTGTCCCGATAGACCGCGTCGAGAATCGAGAAGGCTCTCTGCGCAAGGTTTTCAACAGTCGGCACACAATCGAGCAGCACCGTCTTGTGTCCCGACAAGGAGGCCAGAAAGCTCACCACCGGCAGGTCGCCGGCATAGACCAGGAAGGCATGATCCCAGGCATCGACCAGATGCTCGCAGGCCAGGGTCTTGACTTCGGAAAAATCCATCACCATGCCGTTGGCCGGGTCGCCGTCGTGGCGGATGATGTCGCCGGCAAGCGTAATCTCGATCGCATAGCGGTGACCGTGCAGATGCCGACATTGACTCTTGTGGTCAGGTATGCGGTGGCCGGCGTCGAATTCGAGGCGGCGGGTGATCAGCATCGGAAGGGCACCGGAAAAGGACGTCCGATTATAACACCGCCGCTCCCGGCACCTGCGGCGGCGGGACCGGGGAACCGGGGTGTGATTCGGGACCCCAGTCGGCCACCGGAAGTCAATGCCCAAATCCCATGATCAAGCCACCCATTCAGTCAGGTAACGAACATTCCGGTCAGGTCTGATCGGTGCATTACCCCGGCAGATTGGGCAGACCGGACCAGATCGCGCTGAGGTTGCTGAACTTCCATTTCTCCGGGTCTTCGATGTTGACGATCTTGTAGGCAGCATCCGCGTGCGCGAGGTCGATGACGGTCGGCAAGATGCGTTCGTTCGAGCGTGTCGAGAAGAAGACCTTGACCTGTGGGCGGAGCAGCGAGTGACTGCCCTGCTCGGTGACGACGCCGAGTCGGCCACAACTCAGTCGCACCAGCGTGCCGATCGGGTAGATACCGATGGTCTTGACAAAAGCCTGAAAGACCCTGGGTTCGAAATGACCCTTGGTCCATTCGTTCATCCGGCGCAGCGATTCGGCCGGGCACCAGCCGGCCTTGTAGGGCCGATCCGAGGTGATTGCGTCGTACACGTCGCAGACCGCGCCCATTTTGGCAAACAGGCTGATGTCGTCACCTTTCAGGCGTTTCGGGTAGCCGGAACCATCGGTCTTTTCGTGGTGGTGAAGGACCACATCCAGCGCGATCGCGTCGGCGCCGTGGCCCTCGAGCAATATCTGGTGGCCTTTTTCCGGATGCGATTTCACGAGAGTGAACTCCGCGTCGGTCAGTCTGCCCGGCTTGTTGAGGATCGCGGTCGGGATCAACGCCTTGCCGAGGTCGTGCAACAGCCCCGCCAGGCCGGCAGACTGCGTCTGCTGTGGATCGAGGCCAAGCTGTCTGGCAAGGGTAACCATCAACCCGCAGACAGCCACCGAATGCATGTACGTGTAATTGTCAGCAGTCTTCAGGCGCGCGATGCTGACCAGGGCGCCTGGGTTGCGGCTCATCGAGTCCGAAATTTCATCGACCAGTCGTTGCGCGCCCACGCTATCGATCGCCTTGCCCATGCGCGCTTCTCCGAACATCGCGGTGATTGCCTCCCGCGACCTGGTGACGATCCTGGCCGCGCGGGCAAATTCGACCCCACTGCTGACGGATGCAGTCTCACGTTTCTTGCTGGCCGTGCTGGCCAGTTCAATATCGACCTCGGCCACGGACTCGGCGACCGCGACCGGCGAATCATCGGGCGCCAGATCCAGTCCCTTTGCGCAATCAATCCAGACCTCGGTGATGCTGCTCGCGCGAATACTGGCGAGATCCTTCGGATCGGTGATGACGAATGCCGAGCGCCAGAACGGATGTTCCATCCAGGAACCGCAGAAGTCCTTGAGGTACATCCCCAGGGTGAGCTGTTGGACACTGATTCGCTTGAGCATGAAGTCTCCTGACAGAGGGAATTCGATGACACTACTTCGGCAGCAGCAGACGAAAAACCGCACCACCGGCATTTTCAAGCCGGATTTCGCCCTGCTGGCCGGCGTTCTCGTGCATTTCTGCAATGCGTCTGGCCAGCCGGAGGCCGAGTCCGGTACCGTTCCTGGTGACCGGCGTCGCCGCGCCGGTCACATCTTCGAGCACCTCCTGGCGATAACCGTTGCCATCATCGCGAACCAGGAACTCGAGAAAACCGCCACGTTCGGCAACCTCGATAACGATGCGCGCCCGCGCATGCCGCCCGGCGTTGTGCACGGCGTTGGCCAGCACCATGCGCACGACGGCTTCGTCGTAGAACCACAGTGTCGGCGCCTGCGAACAATCGAGGTCAACGGGACAGCCTCCCTGGACGATGGCATCCTCGACAAACTCTGCGGCAAGATCGGCCGGAGCGTGCGCGTCAATGTCCAGGGTGAGGCTGCCGACGTCCGAGCGGTAATAGGTGAGTAGCCGTGTCAGCGTATTCGACGCCTCGATGGTCTCGCGCAGGGTATCTACGTCGCCTCTGGCTTCGGCGCGACCGGCCAGTTTGGCGAGGCGGTTCTTGACATCGTGCAGAGTCAGGGCAGCGATTTCAGCGAAGCTCATGAGGTGGACTCCAGGGAAAACTTGCGCTGCTCCTGGCAGCGATGCCGGCGATCACGATTCGGAATCGACGAATCATTTCAAATCGGAAAGATGCGATTGTCCGGGCTAACTCCACATCGAGCAATGCCCTCGTGATCGTTTCCGCGTGCTTTGTGTATAGTGTGCCAGGCAAGCATTCCAGCGGCAGGCATCCGCATGCAGATTTCATGGCAAGGAGGGCGCAATGCTCAGTACCGATGACAATCACCAGGAGATTCGCGACGCCATCCGCGACCTCTGCCGCAACTTCCCGGACGAGTATTTCCGCAGGATCGACGAGCAGCGCGCTTATCCCGAGGCCTTCGCCGCCGCGCTGATCGGTGCTGGCTGGCTGGCGGCAATGATTCCCGAGGAGTACGGCGGCTCCGGCCTGGGGCTGACCGCGGCGAGCGTGATCATGGAAGAGATCAACCGTTGCGGTGGCAATTCCGGCGCCGTGCATGGCCAGATGTATAACATGGGTACGCTGCTGCGGCACGGCAGCCCGGCGCAGAAGGAACAATACCTGCCGGCGATTGCCGCCGGGAAACTCCGCATCCAGTCGATGGCGGTGACCGAGCCGAGCACCGGTTCCGATACGACGAAGATCAGGACTACCGCCGAAAGGAAGGATGGCCGTTATCTGGTCAATGGCCAGAAGGTCTGGATTTCGCGCGTGCAGCACTCGGATCTGATGATCCTGCTGGCACGCACCACAGCGCTCGCCGAGGTGAAAAGGAAATCCGAAGGGATGTCGATCTTCATCGTCGACCTGCATGACGCCATCGGCCACGGTCTCTCGGTGCGACCGATCGCCAACATGGTCAACCACGAGACCAACGAACTGTTCTTCGATAATCTCGAAATCCCCGCAGAGAACCTGATCGGTGACGAGGGCCAGGGCTTCCGCTACCTGCTCGACGGACTCAATGCCGAACGGGCCTTGATCGCCGCAGAATGCATCGGTGATGGCTACTGGTTCATCGATCGCGCGACGCGCTACGCCGGCGAGCGCATCGTTTTCGACCGGCCGATCGGCATGAACCAGGGGGTGCAGTTCCCGATCGCCGAGGCCCTGATCGAGATCGAGGCGGCCAACCTGATGCGTTTCCAGGCCTGCACGCTGTTCGACGCGCAGCAAGCCTGCGGCGCGCAGGCCAACATGGCCAAGTACCTCGCTGCCAAGGCCTCCTGGGAGGCGGCCAACGTCTGTCTGCAGACCCACGGCGGCTTCGGTTTCGCCAGCGAATACGACATCGAGCGCAAGTTCCGCGAAACGCGCCTGTATCAGGTCGCACCGATCTCGACCAACCTGATCTTCGCCTACGTCGCCGAGCATCTGCTCGGGCTGCCACGCTCGTTCTGAGCGCTGGAGGATATCGCCATGCCTCCCTCGAGGAGGCTTGCCATGCGAATACAAACTCGTGCTTGTTGAATCGGCAATACTTAGGCATCATCCACAGCCATATCACCATCATCCACGCACCGTTCACGCCATGCGAAACAACCAACCCGTTACCAGGATTGAAACGGTCCTTCCCGAAGGCGAGTTCATCTACTCGCGCACTGACCTCAAGGGGGTGATCGAGGAAGCGAACGAGGCTTTTGCCGCCATCAGTGGCTATACCCGCGAGGAAATGACCGGGCAACCGCACAATATGGTCCGTCACCCGGATATGCCGGAAGCCGCTTTCGCTGACCTCTGGACCGACCTCAAGGCGGGTCGACCATGGCGTGGCCTGGTCAAGAACCGTCGCAAGGACGGCGGTTTTTACTGGGTGGTCGCAAATGCATCGCCGGTTCGTGAAAATGGCCAGATAGTCGGCTACCAGTCGGTGCGCGCACGCCCGAGTCGCCAGGAGATCGCGGCAGCCGAGGAGGCTTATCGACGGATCCGCAAGGGCGACCGCTCCCTACGCATCCGGCACGGTCGGGTAGAACGTGTGCTGCCTGTGGTGGTCGATTGGTTCGCCAGCTTGCCGACGCAAATGCTCCTCATGGGCCTGCTGGCGGTGCTTCCCGGGGTCCTGGAGCTGACCGCGGAATTGATCGGCGGGCGACCGCTGGGGCATGTGCAAACCCTCTTGACCGCTGTTGCCGCGCTTTATGCCTTGTTCTTCCTGTTCTGGGTGACACCACGGGTGTTGCGCGATCTCCAGGCCACGGCCAATCATCTCGATTCGGTGCTGTCAACCGGCGATCTCAAGACACGACTCGACATTCCCCGTCGCGACATCGTCGGGCGCATTGCCCACCTGGCCGACAAGTTTGTTGCCGCGGTGCAGGCCACGGTCCAGGGTATGGCGGACACCGCCAAACAGGTCAACGCCGCCAATAACCAGGTGCGTGCCGGCGTGCTGAACGTCAACCAGTCGGCGATCGTGCAAAGCGACGCCACCTCGGCTTCGGCGGCAGCCGTCGAGGAGGTGACGGTGTCGATTGGCGAAGTGGCGGCGCATGCCGCCAGCACCGAGGCGGCGGCCCACAAGGCCGGTGAGGTCGCGCAAGCCGGCGAAGAGCTGTCGCTACGCGCCAGCCAGACCATTCTTGCGCTGGCCGAAACGGTGAAAGCGTCGGCACAGCAGGTGGAGTCGCTGGGCCAGCGCTCGGAGGAAATCAGCCGCATCGTCGCCGTCATCAAGGAAGTGGCCGACCAGACCAATCTCCTGGCACTGAACGCCGCGATCGAGGCAGCACGGGCGGGGGAGGCTGGACGCGGCTTTTCGGTCGTCGCCGACGAGGTGCGCAAACTCGCGGAGCGGACAGGCAAGGCAACCCACGAAATCAGCTGCATGATCGGCAGTATCCAGAATGAAACCAAACAGGCGGTGGAGTGCATGCGCAACGGCGCGAACGAGGTCGATGAGAGCGTCCGTCTGGTTCAGGAAGCCCGCCAGGCCCTGTGTGGCATCAACGAGCAGATGCGGACCACGGTGAGGATGGTGAGCGAAATCACGCACTCCTCAAGCGAGCAGCGGGCAGCCATGACCGAACTTGCGCAAAATGTCGAGCGCGTTGCCTCGATGACCGAGCAGAACGTATCGGTGACCAGAGAAGCCGGAGCAATGGTCGACGTGCTGACCGCAACGGTGACCCGCATGCGCAAGGCGGTTGGGCAATATCAGGTGTAATACCTCTCATCAGACCAGGCTCAGGTTCGCGACCTGCTAGCCGTTGTCGCTCCGGGCGTCGCAACCAGGATTGACTGCGGCTGCAATCGTCAGCGATACTCATACTTTGGTGCTGGATTTCCTGTCCTGTGAGTTTTCTGATTCACCTATCGGTCATGACTTTTCCAGGCGCCCTGATCATGAAGGTCAGGACCGTTTCCCTCTCCCCCGACCACTCCTCACCCGCGAGGGGAGATCCATGGAGAAATACAAAATCAACAGTCTGCCAGTAGCTGCCGAGAACTGTCCAAAACCACTCGCGCTGGCGAGCGCGTGCCTGCTGCTGATTGCCGGTTTCTCGGCGTGGGTTGGTACCCCCGCACTGGCGATGCTCCAGCTTCTCGTGTCACTGCCCCCACAACAAACATGGCTGATCTCCATCGTTCTTGGTGTTCTGGCCCTCGTCCTCTTATGGCGAATGCGACATCGCATCGCCGAGTTCGTCAGCAAATGTGCGTCGTTTTCGGCAAAAACTGACGAACGCTACTGGGCTCTGGCGTGTTGCATCCTTGGTGTGCTTTTACGTTTGGCGTGGGCTCTGGCCTTTCACGGTGAACCCGTATCAGATGGTGCCGTCTATATCAAACTTGCGAGGCGTTTGCTTGCTGGGCAATCCTACGCGATCGGAGATAATCGCGCCTATTGGCCTCCAGGCTATCCCTTCTTTCTTCTGCCTTGGCTGGCCACCTTCGCAAACGTCAGGGTTGCCATCCTGGTCAGCAATGTGTTTCTCTTCCTGGCCGGTGCGATGGGTGTGCGCGCCTTGGCGCTCCGCCTGGCTGGGCCAGCCGGTTCACGCATGGCAATATGGTTGTTCGCGGTCTGGCCGAACCTGGTGACGCATGCCAGCGTTCCCGGCAAGGAGGTGATTCTAGCGGCTCTGTTGCCATGGGTGCTTTGGCTGGCCATCCGAGGTGACGACGGTGTCCACTGGCGGCCTGCTTGGCAAATGGTTTGCGGCCTCTTCATTGGCGCAATCACGCTGGTGCAACCCGCGATGCAACTATTTCCCGCGGTCATCTTGATCTTCTGGGTGTTCGCGACACGCCGGCTCTGGCAAGCCTTATTGGGAACCTGCGCACTATTGATCGGTATGGCTGCCGTCATTTCCCCCTGGACGGTGCGCAATTACGAGGTATTTGGTCAGTTCGTGCTGGTGTCTACCAATGGAGGTTTTGGTCTCTATGGAGCCAACAACCCTCGCGCCAACGGCGGCTACTACGAATACTGGAGCGACGAGCCTGTATTCCAGATGGCCGAGCTGGAAGCCGACCAGGAAGCGAAACGTCTGGCCCTTGCCTGGATTCAGGCACATCCCCTGGACTTTGCGATTCTGGCGACCAAGAAGAGTGCGCGCTTTATGGGTGACGATGCCGAGGGTGCCTACTATAGTATCAAGCGCGTCCGCGCCGAAGCGCCAAGCTGGGTCTATCCACTGGCCAAGGCCTTGTCAAACGCTTGGTGGCTGGCCTTCTGGGCGCTGATCCTGGCCTCCACGATGGAACTGCTCCGCCGGCCAGTGCCCTTTACCCTGAATGAAGTGTTGCTGGTAATGAGCTTTGCTTATTCGTTCCTGATGCATATGATAGTCGAGAGTTCAGGCCGATACCACATTCTGCAGCTTGGCATTTTGTGCGTTCTATTACCGATACTGGGCCAAGCGGTAAGCCGACCCAGGCTGCCGAGCAACGATGCCCGTGTCCCTGCCACCTAACGGTCATGACTTTTCCAGGCACCCCCCGATCATGAAAGTCATGACCGTTTCCCTCTCCCCAACCCCTCCCCCGCAAGTGGGGAGGGGAGGTTCGTGAGTCGCTGACGCGACTTTCACATTAATTCGGCAACAGGAAGAATCCAACATGACTACTCCCAGCCCTGATGCAGCGCATGTCTACGATACCCTGTTCTATAAATATCAGCGCGAAGGTGCCGCCAGATCGGCGCTCGGTGTGCTGCCGCTCGTGATCGGCCCCTTGCGCTTGCGCAGCGTTCTTGACGTTGGCTGCGGTGCAGCAGCCTGGCTGGCAGGGTATCGCGAGCTGGGTGTGCCGGATTTGTTTGGAGTGGATGGCGACTACGTAGATCGCAACATGTTGTTGATCGATACGGATCGCTTTATTCCGAAGGACATCACCAAATCGTTCGACCTGGGACGGCAATTCGACCTGGTCCAATGCCTGGAGGTTGCCGAGCACGTCCCGAGGCAAACCAGCGACCAACTGATCGACAACATTACGAGACACGGCAAGCGGGTACTGTTTTCCGCCGCGGTGCCGGGGCAAGGTGGTGAAAACCATATCAACGAGCAACCTTATAGTTTCTGGCGCGACCTTTTCGAGGCGCGCGGTTTTTCCTTGTTCGATTTTGTTCGGCCCCGGATTGTCGGTAATCCGTCGATTGAGACCTGGTACCGCTATAACATCCTATTCTTTGCGCACCAGTCGGTTGTACCGGATCTTCCGGCGGAAATTGTCGCCCACCGCATCTCCCCATCTGCCGCGATAGCGGACTATTCGCCCATCAGCTATCGCCTGCGCAAGATGATCCTGCGTTCACTGCCCGAGCATGCGGTATCCAAGCTGGCGGTGATGAAACACAAGCGTGCGGTTCGTGCGCTCGCCCAGCGGTGAGTTCGCCGCATGCTGGAGTGCTGATCGCGTTGCTGTCCGGCACCCTGTGCGCAGCCGCAGGCCAGATGCTTTTCAAGGTGGGTGCGACTGGGCGGGAGTCCTTGGAGTCATTCTTCAATCACTGGATCTTGTCGGGCTTGGCCTTGTACGGTCTCGGCACGCTGCTTTGGATATTTGCGTTGTCCCGCTTGCCTTTGACCGTCGTCTATCCATTCACGGCACTGACCTTTGTCCTGGTGTACCTGGGTGGGGTTCTGGTGCTTGGCGAACAAACTTCGCTGCGAGCGGTGTCGGGCGTGCTGTTGGTAATGCTTGGGCTGTACCTGATCTCCTCCGCACCCTGACACAGCCGCAAGCCATATTCTGAAGGTGACCTAGATGACTGTTCCATGCGCTGATGCCGTTCCCGTCCTGGCACTGGTGGTGCCTTGCTACAACGAACAGGAGGTGTTCCCTGAAACTCTTAAGCAGCTGCGAGCACTGCTTGCCGGCCTGGTCGCCGCCGGCCAGGTGCGGGCGGAAAGTCGAATCTGGTTTGTCGACGATGGCAGTCGCGATGCCACCTGGTCACTCATCGAATCCGCGGCACGTGATCCGAGCACCTTGGTCTGTGGCATCAAGCTTTCCCGCAACCAGGGGCATCAATTTGCGTTGTTGGCCGGGCTGATGCATGCCCGTGGCGACATTCTGGTCAGTCTGGATGCTGATCTCCAGGACGATCTGGCCGTCATCCCACAAATGATCGAGCACTACCGGGATGGGGCAGACATCGTCTATGGCGTGCGGTCGGCGCGTACCACCGATACTCTCTTCAAACGCCTTAGCGCCGAAGCCTATTACAAACTCCTTCGTCGCATGGGCGTGGAAATGGTGTTCAATCATGCCGACTACCGCTTGATGAGTCGCCGCGCCATTGAGTCCCTACGGCGATACGAAGAGAGCAACCTCTTTCTGCGCGGCCTGATTCCTCTGCTCGGCTATCGCAGTGCCAAGGTCGAATACGCGCGCGCTGTACGCTTTGCCGGCGAATCCAAGTACCCGCTGCGGCGCATGATCGCCCTGGCCTGGCAGGGGGTAACATCGTTCTCTGCCGTTCCATTGCGGACCATCACTGCACTAGGGCTGCTGGTCTCTTTGCTGAGTGTCGGAATGGGACTGTGGGCGCTCGGTGTGCGTTTGCTCAGCGACAGCGCCGTGCCGGGATGGGCATCGATCGTGATTCCACAGTTCTTGCTGTCGGGTGTGCAACTGCTCTCTCTGGGCGTCATCGGTGAGTACCTGGCCAAGATATTTCACGAAACCAAGCGAAGGCCCCGGTATTTGATAGACACCATCGTTGGTTCGGCCAGGGCGGAGGGGGGACAGGACGAGTGGGACTCCGTGGAAAAGGGTACCCGCGGGGGGCATATGCCGGCAGCACACCCCTGACCAGGATTTCAAGATGATCCACGCCGTATCTGCAACGGATCACAGACCAGAACCCATCGCGGTCTGATTGGCGCTTTCGGTCTTCATTTGGAACAGCCCGTTCGATTCGATGAAGGCAATGATCTCGGTCAACCCCTGCCCCGTCTTCATGTTGCTGAAGACGAAAGGTTGCTCGCCGCGCATGCGTCGGCTGTCGCGCTCCATCACCTCCAGCGAAGCGCCAACCAGCGGTGCCAGATCGGTCTTGTTGATCACCAGGAGGTCGGACTTGGTGATCCCCGGCCCGCCCTTGCGCGGGATCTTGTCACCGGCGGCGACGTCGATGACATAGATCGTCAGGTCGGAGAGTTCCGGGCTGAAGGTCGCCGCGAGGTTGTCGCCGCCGGATTCGACGAGAACGATCTCGATGTCCGGGAAAGTCGCCGTCAAGCGGGCGACGGCTTCGAGGTTGATCGAGGCATCCTCGCGAATCGCGGTATGCGGACAACCGCCGGTTTCGACACCGAGGATGCGTTCCTGCGGCAACGCCGCGTGCTGTACCAGGAACTTCGCGTCTTCGGCGGTGTAGATGTCGTTGGTCACCACGCCGAGGCTGTACCGGTCGCGCAGCGCCAGGCACAGTGCCAGGGTGAGTGCAGTCTTGCCGGAGCCGACCGGGCCTCCGATGCCGATGCGCAGGGCGGGACGTCGATGCATGTGAATTCGCTTTCTCTCAGGATCGGAAAAGTCTCGAATACTGGGTTTCGTGGCGGCTCGACGCCAGGGCCAGACCGGGAGCAAAGTTGCTCCAGCGCTCTTCGGGCAGTTCGAGCGCCTGCTGCACTACCGCTGGCAAGCGGCCACCCAGAGCCAGGAGGATGCGCTGCCCGGCAGCCTGGCCGAGCGGCACAGCCTTGAGCGCCGCCATCATCTGGTTCTCGCACCAGGACCATAGATAAGCGGTCAGTGAATCGACGACGGCGATTTCCCAGGCGGCAGCGGCCAGCGCCCAGCCGACCGGGAAAGAGACTTCGGGGAGCGCATCGAAGACTTCTGGCAGCGCGAAATCGTCCAGCTCGTGCAGCAGGCGACGCAGCGAATAGCCCATCTGCACGGTCTCGGCACGCAGCTCGGAGGACTCGCGGCTGGCCAGGAAATCGGCGTTGAGGCGCTCGACTTCGCGCTCCTCAGCGGCGGCCCAGGCCCGCTGCAGGCAGGCGGTCAGCGGTGCTTCAAAGCGCCCGACGCCGTGTTCGAGCAAGCCGGTGATCCATTCCAGTGCCGTCGCCTGATCGTGCACCAGGCCGGCTTCGACAGCCCATTCGAGCCCTTGCGAATAAGTGTAGGCTCCCACCGGCAGTGCCGGGCTGGCGAGCTGCAGCAGGCGAGGCAGAGCAAGACTCACCTGAATTCGTGAATTTTCGCCGGCGAGCGATGCGGGCCGTGGCCGGGATGGTGCGCATCGCTCGTCGCTCCGGGACGCTCCAGGCGGTAATCATGGCCGTCGTGACCGCCCGCGTGCGCGTCGCCGTGCGCATGCGCGCCATACGCCCCCCCTTCCGGATCGAATGGCGCCTCGACCTCGCTGACCACACAACCGAGACCCAGCAACATTTCGGCGAGAACGTGATCCGCCTGAATAAGCAGGCTGCGCTCGCCAAGCTGCACCGGCACATGCCGGTTGCCGAGATGATAGGCGGCGCGGATCAATTGCAGGGGGTCACCGGCGCAGACTTCGAGCAGCGCTTCCGGCGCAGCCTCGACGGCGACCACGCGGCCATTGCCGGTAAGCAATCGGTCGCCATGGCGCAGCACAGTACCGGCCGGAAAGACATAGCCCATCTCCTCGCCGCTGGCCAGGGTGACGCGCTGCCGGCTCTTGCGGCGGGCGTCGTACGGCAATACCAGGCGGTCACAGGCGGGCGTCTCGCGGTCGGCGAAGGATTCGGCAAACAGCATGCTCAGAACAGAAAGTAACGCTGCGCCATCGGCAGCACGCTGGCCGGTTCGCAGATCAGCAGTTCGCCGTCGGCGCGAACGGCGTAGGTTTCAGGATCGACTTCGATCTTCGGCGTCGCGGCGTTGTGGATCATGTCGGACTTGCAGAGTGTGCGCGTCTGGCGAACGGCAAAGAGCGGCTTGGCGAGTCGCAGCGCGACGAGTTCCGGATGCTCGAGCGCCGCCTGCGAAACGAAGGTCACCGAGGTCTTGCGCGCACCGCCGAAAGCCCCGAACATCGGCCGATAGTGCACCGGCTGCGGCGTCGGGATCGAGGCGTTGGCGTCGCCCATCGCAGCCGCAGCGATCATTCCGCCCTTGAGGATCAAGGATGGCTTGACGCCGAAGAAAGCCGGTTTCCAGAGCACCAGATCGGCGAGCTTGCCGACCTCGATCGAGCCAACGAGATCGCTGATGCCGTGCGTGATCGCCGGATTGATGGTGTACTTGGCGAGGTAGCGCTTGACACGGAAGTTGTCGTGCGTGGCCTCACTTTGCCCAGTCGGCGGCGGCAGCTGGCCGCGCTGTACTTTCATCTTGTGCGCTGTCTGCCAGGTACGGATGATCACTTCGCCGACGCGTCCCATCGCCTGCGAATCCGACGACATCATCGACAGCGCACCGAGGTCGTGCAGGAGGTCTTCGGCGGCGATTGTCTCGCGGCGGATGCGGCTTTCGGCGAAAGCGACGTCCTCGGCGATCGCCGGGTCGAGGTGGTGGCACACCATCAGCATGTCGAGATGCTCATCGATGGTATTCACCGTGTACGGCCGCGTCGGGTTGGTCGACGAAGGCAGGACATTGGCCTCGCCGACGGCACGCAGGATGTCGGGCGCATGCCCGCCACCGGCACCCTCGGTATGAAAGGTGTGGATGGTGCGCCCCTTGAAGGCGGCGAGCGTCGTTTCGACGAAGCCGGATTCGTTGAGTGTGTCGGTGTGGATCGCCACCTGCACGTCCATCTCGTCGGCCACCGCCAGGCAATTGTCGATCGCCGCCGGGGTGGTCCCCCAGTCCTCGTGCAGCTTGAGACCGATGGCACCGGCGCGCACCTGTTCGCGCAGCGGTTCCGGCAGCGAGACGTTGCCCTTGCCGAAGAAACCGAGGTTCATCGGGAAAGCGTCGGCCGCTTCGAGCATGCGCTGGATGTGCCAGGGTCCCGGCGTACAGGTCGTGGCGTAGGTACCGGTGGCCGGTCCGGTGCCACCGCCGAGCATGGTCGTCACCCCCGACATCAGTGCTGCATCGATCTGCTGCGGGCAGATGAAATGGATGTGGCTGTCGATGCCGCCGGCGGTGACGATCATTCCCTCGCCGGCGATGATCTCGGTGCCGCCGCCGATAGGGATGGTCACGCCCGGCTGGATGTCCGGATTGCCGGCCTTGCCGATGCCGGCGATGCGGCCGCCCTTGATGGCGATGTCGGCCTTGACGATTCCCCAGTGGTCGACGATCAGCGCATTGGTGATCACCGTGTCGGCGACTTCGGCAGCCGACTTCTGGCCTTGCCCCATGCCGTCTCGGATCACCTTGCCACCGCCGAACTTGACTTCCTCACCGTAGATCGTGAAATCGTCCTCGACGGCGATCCATAGCTCGGTGTCGGCGAGACGTATGCGGTCGCCGACAGTTGGACCGAACATTTCGGCGTAGGCCTGCCGCGAGATTTTGACGCTCATGACCGAATCCTCATGGTAATTCCCCCATCACTAGGGCCTGGAAGCCATAGACTCGGCGCTCGCCGGCCAGCGCCACCAGTTGCACGCTGCGCGTCTGACCGGGTTCGAAGCGCACTGCGGTACCGGCGGCAATGTCGAGGCGGAAACCGCAGGCCGCGACGCGGTCGAAAGCCAGCGCGGCATTGGTCTCGGCAAAGTGGTAATGCGAGCCGACCTGAATCGGCCGGTCACCGGTATTGGCGACGCTCAGGCGGATCGTTGTACGGCCGGCGTTGCCCTCGATCTCGCCGGCCTCGATTCGCATTTCTCCGGGAATCATCGTTCAGGTCCTCAAATGATCGGGTGATGTACGGTGACCAGCTTGGTGCCGTCCGGGAATGTGGCTTCGACCTGGATGTCGTGGATCATTTCCGGCACGCCTTCCATCACCTCGCTACGACTCAACAGCGTCGTGCCGTAACTCATCAGCTCGGCAACCGTGCGACCATCGCGAGCACCTTCGACGATCGCGGCGCTGATCAGTGCCACAGCTTCCGGGTAGTTGAGCTTCAGACCACGCGCCCGACGTCGTTCGGCGAGCAGCGCGGCAGTGAAGATCAACAGCTTGTCCTTTTCTCTTGGCGTCAATTCCATGCGTCTTCCTTCTTGCCTTGCTCGCGAGGCGGCTGGGGAATACCGTTCGCGAGCAATTACCAGTTGGGCTCCCGTTCAGGCGTTGCCGTGATCTTGTGGATCGAGAGGTCGGCACCATTGTATTCCTGTTCCTGATCGAGACGCAGGCCGACGGATGCTTTGAGGAGGCCATACACCAGGCAACTGCCGACCAGGGCAATGGCGATGGCCAGTCCGGTCATCAGCAGTTGCGGCATGAAGGAGACGCCACCGACACCGCCGAGCGCCCGGCTGCCGAAGATGCCGGCGGCGATGCCGCCCCAGGCGCCGCAAAGACCATGCAGAGGCCAGACACCGAGGACGTCGTCGATCTTCCAGCGGTTCTGGGTCAGAGTGAACATCATCACGAACAAGCCGCCGGCGACACTGCCGACGAACAGTGCTCCGATCGGGTGCATCACGTCGGAGCCGGCACAGACCGCAACCAGACCGGCGAGTGGACCGTTGTGCACGAAGCCAGGGTCGTTCCTGCCCGCCACCAGGGCAACCAGGGTACCGCCGACCATCGCCATCAGTGAGTTCATTGCCACCAGGCCGGAGATCTTGTCGATGGTCTGCGCGCTCATGACGTTGAAGCCGAACCAGCCGACGGTCAGAATCCAGGCGCCAAGCGCCAGAAACGGGATCGACGACGGCGGGTGCGCGGAAATCCGCCCTTCCTTGGTGTAACGCCCATGGCGCGCGCCGAGCAGCAATACTGCCGGCAGGGCGATCCAGCCACCCATCGCATGCACCACGACCGAACCCGCGAAGTCGTGGAATTCCTCGCCATAGTGGGCTTTCAGCCAGGCCTGGAGGCCGAAGGCCTGGTTCCAGGCGATGCCTTCAAAGAAGGGGTAGATGAAGCCAACGATCAGAAAGGTCGCGGTCAGTTGCGGGTAAAACCTGGCCCGCTCGGCAATGCCACCCGAAACGATCGCCGGGATTGCTGCCGCAAAGGTAAGCAGGAAGAAGAACCGTGTCAGTTCGAAGCCGTTTTTCTGCAGCAGCGTCTCGGCGCCGGCGAAGAAATGGATGCCGTAGGCGATGCTGTAACCGATGAAGAAATAGGCGATCGTCGAAACCGAGAAATCGGTCAGAATCTTCACCAGCGCGTTGACCTGGCTCTTCTTGCGTACCGTTCCCAGTTCGAGAAAGGCAAAGCCCGAATGCATCGCCAGAACCATGATGCCACCGAGCAAGATGAAGAGAACGTCACTACCAGACTTGAGTACTTCCATGGCTCCTCCGGAAAATCGGGTCGAAGCCATCAAGCAATTTCTATTCCATGGTCAGGCAACGCCTGGATTCAATGACTTGCGCCAATTCCCGGCAAGCTCATTGCACCACTATGGTGCGGGAATTCTCTTTGATGCACCGTAACGGGGATCTGATGCACCAGCTTGCACCATGTTTGGCCTATTTTGGTGCGGCGCCCGGCGGCAGGAGTACCCACATCTGTCCTTGCTGTTTCATGCGACCGGCCTGATTGCCGGCTTGCGCACCGAAGCCCCAGAATAGATCGGCGCGCACGACGCCGCGAATCGCGCCGCCGGTATCCTGTGCCAGAACGAGACGGCGCAGCGGTGTTGTCGAATCGGGCTGGCTGGTCGACAGGAAGACGGGCGCGCCGAGTGGCGCATAGCGGGGGTCGACGGCGATGCTACGTTCCGGGGTTAGCGCTACGCCGAGAGCGCCGCTCGGGCCGTCACTGCCATTGATCGGCTGTTCGCGAAAGAACACATAACTCGGGTTGGCGTTCAGGAGGTCGTTGACCCGGCCCGGATTGGCGCGCGCCCATTGCTTGATGCCTGCCATCGAAGCCTGTTCGAGGCTCAACTCGCCGCGATCGACGAGCACCCGCCCGATCGACTGATAGGGGTGGCCATTCTGGTCGGCGTACGCCAGGCGTACCGTTTGGCCATCGGGCAGCCTGACGCGCCCGGAGCCCTGCACCTGCAGAAAGAACAGTTCAACGGGGTCGTCGACGTACAGCAGGACGCGGTCGAGGTAGTCCTTTTCATGGGCGGTGATTTCCGCACGTGAAAAATAGGGAACCACCCTGTTGCCTTGCAGGCGGCCGCGCAGGCGCATGTTCTTCAGATCCGGCAGAACCGCGCCGAGGTCGATGTTCAGTAGATCGGGCGGCACGCCGAGCACCGGCTGCAGAAAGGGCTTGGCACGCGTCCGCGCGCCGTGCAGCAGCGGTTCGTAGTAGCCGGTGATCAGCCCACTCGTCGTGGCGTCGGGATTGGTCAATAGCCAGGGCTGGAAACGCGACTCGAAGAAGCGGCGGATGCCTGCCGTCGCCGCTCCGTTCAGACCGCGCGCCTCGTCACAGACCGCTTGCCATTGCGGCCACTGCGGCCGCTTGGCGAGCGCACGGCACGATTGCAGGAAAGCCGGCCAGGCGGCAGCCAGGTCATCGTCGTTCCAGCCCGGCAGATCGCTCCAGCGCGCGGCCTGTAACGGCTTGGCGGCGGGCTGGGGCGTGCTCGCCGGCCCGGCCGCGGCGCAGGGTGGACAGGCTGGGCAACTGGGGGGGCGCAGCACAGGAGGCGCCGCTCGGCGCAAGCGTCCCACAAGCGCTGAGCAACACCGCAAGCAGTGCGGTGACGACGACGAAGAAAGACCGTGATTGGCTTTTGTGCATGGTTTGGCTAGAGTGTCGGGTTCGTCAACCTCTGAAGTATACTGGTCATGCTGTCCTCTGTCCGATGATCGACTCTTTCCGACAAATTGCGCGTTTCCTCGTCCGCGCCGAGCAGTTCCTCGATCGTCTCGAGCCCTTGCTGCCGCCTGCGTCACCGTTTCCGGACTGGGCTGCGGCCTGCGCTTTCCGCTGGCGAACCCGCCGCGGCGCAGGTTTTCTGCAGCCGATCACGCGCCTGCCCGTGATCAGGCTCGGCGACCTGCAGGACATTGACGAGCAGAAAGCGCGCATCGACGCCAACACGCGCCACTTCGTCGCCGGCCAGCCGGCCAACAATGTACTGCTCACCGGTGCGCGCGGATCGGGCAAGTCATCGCTGATCAAGGCGCTGCTCAACGAATACGCACCGCAAGGACTGCGCGTGATCGAGGTGGAAAAGGGCGACCTGACCGATCTGCCGGATATCGTTGAACTGATCGATGGACGCCCGGAGCGCTTCATCGTCTTCTGCGATGATCTTTCCTTTGACTCCGGCGATGCACGCTACAAGGCGCTGAAGGTCGTTCTCGACGGTTCGATCGCCGCGGCGCCCGAGAATGTGCTGATCTACGCCACGTCGAACCGGCGGCATCTGATGCCCGAATATTTTGCCGAAAACCTGGAGAGCCGGCGCGTCGGTGAGGAAATTCATCCCGGCGAAGCGATCGAGGAAAAGATTTCGCTGTCCGAGCGCTTCGGTCTGTGGATTTCCTTCTATCCATTCGACCAGGAGGCCTATCTCAAGATCGTGGCGCATTGGCTGCAGTCCTTTGGCTGCGCCCGCGACGAGATCGTTCGTGCCGAGCGCGATGCGCTCAACTGGGCGCTCGAACGCGGTTCGCGCAGCGGACGCGTCGCCTGGCAGTTCGCCAGGGACTGGGCCGGCCGGCAACTCGCTGTGCCGGATCGCCAGAGGCGACCGCGCAGCGCGCCGTCCACCTCGCCAACGACCGCGCGCAAGCGCTCGCGGAATGTCGCTTGAGCCGCCGCAGGGGGGCGATTAAGCGCCCGATGACCCAGGTGACCGAA
>NZ_SPMX01000062.1 GCF_012940005.1 Candidatus Accumulibacter contiguus
GCGGCGTGATCTCCCCGCTCTTGGCCAACTGCTACCTGCATATTCTCGACCGAATATGGCAACGGCAGCACCTGAAGGGCAAGCTATCCGCACATCTCGTGCGTTACGCGGACGACTTTGTCATCCTGTGCCGAAAAGAGGTAGAGGAACCGCTGAAAGTGGTGCGTCATGTCCTGGACCGTCTGGACCTCAGCCTCAACGAGACGAAGACCCACATCGTGGACGCCACCCAAGCAAGCTTCAACTTCCTGGGTTTCACGATTCAGATGAGTCGAGGGGCCAAGACTGGAAAACCGTACCCGAATGTCCGGCCAGCAGACAAATCGCTGAAGAAAATCAAGGCGAGGCTGACGGAACTCACGGGCCGGAAACTGACCCCCATCCCCTTGAGAGATATCGTGGGAAACGTCAACCGCAGCCTGCGAGGCTGGGCAAACTACTTCCACTATCGAAACTCAAGTCTGGCGATGAGCAAAGTCAGATACCACGCGGAAGACCGGTTGCGAACCCATTTGATGAAGCGTCATCAGGTGAAGGACCGAGGAACTGGTTTCCGCCGGTTTCCAAGTGCTCATCTCTACGGGCGCTACGGGCTATACAAAGTTCCTACGAAGGCGGGCTGGAACTCGGCGCATGCCGTGGCGTGAAGAGCATCGGAAAGCCGTGTGCGGGAAAATCGCATGCACGGTTTGATGAGGGAGGGCAGGCGAAAGCCTGTCCTCTACTCTACCGCAAGGGCGAAGTGGGCCGCGGTGAGAAACTGCCGGCGGTTTTCCCGTTGGTCATCTACAATGGCCGTGATCCGTGGGGCGCCGCCCGCGACGTCGGCGAACTGATCGACGAACTACCCGGCAGCCTGAAGTGCTATCGACCGATGAACCGCTACTTTCTGCTCGAAGAAGCGAGCGTCGAGGAAGCGCAACTGGCCGACGAGTCGAACACGGTCGGCGGCATCATCCGGATCGAGCAGAGTGGCGCGCCCGCCGACATCCGTCGAGCTGTCGCGCGGCTTCATCAGCGGCTGCAGGGTCCGCAGTACGACAGCCTGCGCCGGGCGCTGGTCGTATGGATCAACCGGGTCGTACTTCGCCGGCTGATGCCCGGCCAGGCGATCGCGGAAGTTAACGAACTACAGGAGATCGACACCATGCTGGCGGAAACGGTAGACAGCTGGACACGGCAGTGGAAAGAAGACGGGCTGCGCGAGGGTCGCCTCGAAGGTCGCCTCGAAGGTCGCCTCGAAGGTCGCCTCGAAGGCGAGAGCACGTTGCTGCAGAAGCAGTTCGAGCGCCGTTTCGGGCCGCTACCGGACTGGGCGCGCCAACGGCTCTTGGATGCGACGACCGAGCAACTGGAGGCGTGGGCGCTCGAAATCCTCGACGCCACCACGCTCGAGGACGTGTTCCGGGAAGATTGAGCGGCGGGCCAGCCAGTAGCAAGCTGCCTTGATCTTTCGCGCACCCGGCGAAGAACGTGGCGCCCTCATCAACCATCAAGACCGGGCCGAGATCCGGCGTCTGCTCGGCTTGGCCGACCGCTGGCTGGCCGTGCGCAGAATCGGGAACCAGATGGGCCGTGAAAGCAGCGCGCATCCGAAGCTGGTGCGCAGCACCTTGCGGGCTGCGCATGGTGTCGTTCCCGTGCAGGTCGCCATTATCGAGGCACTGATCGGCGAAGCACGAAAGGTGCCGCTGGGCTTGATGGTCCAGGCAGACGATCGGCGCGGGCGAGCGAGTGGTCGTGGTCGCGTCCATCGCACGGCAACCACGTGCTGCCGCAGTACGCGGACCCTGGGTATTGCAGTGCTGGGCCGCGGCAACCGTGAACCAATTCACACGCGACCGGCCCGGGCGCTGGGATCATCCGGGGCAGTCGCACGTCGGCGCGCTCGCCGTGCGGCCTGGCGTTGAACCATCGCGACCGCTGATCGTGCGCGAGCGGCGGTTTCCCGCAAGGGCGGCCCACTACGAGCCCTTGCGAAATGAACCGCGCCGTCACGGCCGCTGGGCATGGAAGAAAAGACGAGCAATCTGCTGAATGCCAGCGCATTCCGGCATGGCGGTAGCGTGCCCGCGCGCGCGCCGTCGGACGCCGGGTACGACCCCCGTCGGGCCCAGCCGGGAGACCGGCTGCCAATCGCCGGACTGCAAGCCGCGGACCGGATCCAACCCGCGCTAGACGCGATGCGCGCGACGCGGTTCAGCTTCATCAACGAACGCGCCAACCTCGCCGAAGCGACCCCAAACGGGTGCCATTTTGCTATCTGGGCACAGGCTTTCAGGCCGAACACCGAGGGCATGGGCGAAGCGCCGAGTCGGACGCTGCTCAACGAACTCTTCGCTGCCGGAGTGACCGCCACCGCCCGCGACCCGGTCGCCATGGAAGCGGCCCGGCGGTTCTTCCGCGACGAGGCGTGACCCATCTCCGCCAAGCACAGACCGATGGAAAAACCGACCCTACCCAGCGACGACTACGACACCCCGTGGAAAGACGCGCTGATGCGCTATTTCCCGGAGTTCATGGCCTTCTACTTCCCCCGAGCCCACGCCGAGATCGACTGGCAGCAGCCGCACATTTTCCTGGAGCAGGAACTCGCCCAGGTGGTGCAGGACGCGCAGCTCGGCAAGCGCCTGGTTGACTGCCTGGTGCAGATCGCGACGCGGGACGGAGGTGAGCAATGGGTTTACATCCACGTCGAAGTCCAGGGCCAGCCGGATGCCGACTTCCCCGAGCGCCTGTTCACCTACAACTACCGCCTCTACGACCGCTCTACGAACGCAACTGGGACAAGCAGCGCATCATCGATCTGTTCGGGGTCATTGACTGGCTGATGCGGCTGCCGACAGACCTGGAGCAACGGCTGCTGCACGAAGTCTACACACTGGAAAGGAAGGTCCGCATGCCCTACATTACCTCTGCAGAACGCTTCGGAATCGAGAAAGGCCGACAGGAAGGCCGACAGGAAGGCCGACAGGAAGGCCGACAGGAAGGCCGACAGGAAGGCCGACAGGAAGGCCGACAGGAAGGCCGACAGGAAGGCGAGGCTGCCCTCCTGAAGCGCCTGCTCGCGCGTCGCTTTGGCGCGCTCCCCGATGCAGTCCAGGTTCGGCTGACCACCGCCGATGTCGATCAGTTGGAAGAATGGGCGATCAAGGTGCTCGATGCCGAGTCCGTGGACGAAGTCTTCGATCAGCGCCCACAGTAGCAAGGGGGCAGCACACCCCAACCGGTTGCGATGTCGCAGGACACCCCCTCACGACTTCGTCATTGCCACCGGCGCGCCATACAGCGGTCGGCAGTTCGTCGTCCAGTTCGTCAAGTTCGCCGCCGTATGACCGGGGCGCGCCTGTGTATTTTGCCGGTGAGGACCGACAATCCAGCCCAAAGGCTTCGTCATCGCCACCGGCGTACAATATTCACAGAGACTTCGTCAACGCCGCCGCCAAAAACTCGGCATGCTCAAAGCTGCTGGGCTGAAGAACCCGAAGGAAGTGGTTAAACTCAAGAAAAGTGCATGGTGAGGTAGGTCACATGAACAGCGTGGCAGAACTGGTTTTCGAGCAAGTGCGTAGCCTTCCCGAAGCTGAGGTGCGTGAAGTGCTCGACTTTGTGGGTTACCTGAAGTCGAAACACCGGACGGCTGAGTTCGCCGAGGGCGACGAGGCGGCAGATTGGGTGGAATTTGAGAAGCACGCGTGCGCCTGGTCGGGACAATACCATCGGGACGAGTGCTATGACCGCAAGGTTCTTCGCTGATACCAATATTGCCGTTTACTCGTTGGACGAAGACTCCGACAAGCGCCAGCGCTGCTTTGAGATCCTCCGGCGCCGGCCGGTGATCAGCGTCCAGGTCGTCAACGAGTTCCTGAGTGTATTGCTCTGAGCAAGCGCCGGATAGACCGGCCTGCCGCCAATCGACTGGGCCAGATACTCTTGCACCGTTGCGAAGTCGTACCGATAACCGCCGAGGTCACCCTGCAAGCCATGTACGTGGGCGAACGCTATCAGATCAGCCACTGGGATGCCCTGATCGTGGCTGCAGCCCTGACCGCCGGCTGCGACACCCTTTATTCCGAGGACATGCAGGATGGACAAGTGTTCGAGGGAAGGTTGACGGTGGCCAATCCGTTCTTGCATGGCTGAGTGCCGAGTGCTGACGCTTCTTGTCAAGCCTCTCACGATCACGTATCGCCAGCCTTACCCACCTGGACGTGGCTGTGGCCCTGACCGGGGCCCGTTGGTACTGCGGCTGGTGAGGCCTGCAGACCATGTTGCTGGGGCCAGCTGAGGTTGCCAGGTTGACTCCTCTTCGGGAGGTATTTCCTATACTGTCCCCCTTATCGCTCCATGAAAACAGTTCGAGTGACGATTGATGCCGCCTCTGCAGGTGGGCTGACACTTGGGCGTATCGACCCGGCACGTGTGGACGCTACGACTGAAGAGAGCATCGCTGCACAGCGCGCGGCGGATGAATCCGAAGCCAGGCTGGATGCGGCCGGTACGCACGCAGGGTCAGAACGCGCCTTGGTCTCAGCCAGGTCGAGTTTGCGCGGCGTATTGATGTTTCTGTCGAGACCATCCGCAATTGGGAACAAGGCAAACGCTCCCCGGCCGGTGCGGCAAAGGCCTTGTTCAAAGTGTTGGACAAGGCACCCGAGCTAGCGCTGGCCGCACTCGAGTAGAACCATGGTTTCCAGATTGCCAATGATCGTTCCCTGGGTGTCCCTTTAATGAGGCACACCGAAGTCGAAACCCTGCTCGGCGAGCCCGCCAAAGCCAAACTCGGCTGGACCCCCACAATCAGCTTTGACGAACTCGTCGTCGAAGTAGTCCGCGAAGACCTCAAATCCGCCGAGCACGACGAACTCATCAAGAAGCATGGCGACAAGGCCATGGACTACTACGAGTAGGCGGCAACGCTGTATGCCAGATTCCCCGACCACCCAACACCCCATGACGGAATATTTCCGGAACGACGTGTTGATAAAACGTTCATACCTTCGCCTCGAATGGTGCAAAGAAGCGCTGGACCACCCCGTGCGCAAGGAAGTCCAGCCCGAGGACCAGCGAATCCGCCACTGGATATTCGCTCCGGAGCTGGGCAGGTATCTGCGGGTGGTGACCTTGGAAGACGGTGCTACCCTTCACAACGCATTCCCCGGCAGGAGATTCAAGCCATGAGACTCTCTTATGATCCAGAAACGGATTCGCTGTACATTCACCTGAACGAAAACCCAAGCAAAGACAGCGATGAGGTTGCGGATGGCGTTGTGCTTGATTTTGACGAAAACGGCGGGCTGGTTGGCATTGATGTCCAACATGCCAGCAAGCACGCGGATATCAGCCGATTAATTCTGAGCAAGATGCCCTTCCGGGAACTGGAAGCAGCTTGACCCCCCCAACTCACGACAGCCCGCACCGCCGCCGTGGTGGCGAGAGCGAACAGCGCGAACCTGCGAGCCGGCTGTCGCTTCTTCTGGCATATCTGCTCAAGTGGCGATATCAGCCGGAACGGCGGGGAGCCAGTTGGGAAAAGACCGTCCTCGCGCCGCGCCATGAGATAGCCCATGGACCACCGAGCCACGCCAGCATCCTGTAGGAGCCCGATTCATCGGGCGAATGAGCCCAATGAGTGGCTCAAGCGCTTGGCGAAACCGGCCTCGATGGCCTTCCCAACCCCTGTCCCTGACCGATGGAAAAAGAAGTCCTCAGTGATGCCTGGCTACCGGAGCCTGAAGACACGCATCGCGCCCAACCGCTCCCCGGCGCCGTTACCTCACCAGGCGGAGAGCGGCTTGCGCAGTACCAGCAGCGGTACGGCTGCACGGCAATTGATCAACCGTCAGCAAGGCAGGAATGCACCAGCCGCAGGCGTGCTCTTGTACTCAGGATCATTGGCTGGCGCACAACTTCGATATGCTCACGGCGACGGACCGCTCCGTGAGCATGTGGGAACGAGAGCTTCCTGGCGCAGCCCCAATTCTCGACAGCCCCCGACACCTCGCGCCATGACCGAGGTCAGCTGAGGTTGGTGAGTGGGCCCTGCGCTGGAAGGTATTTACTATACTGTCCCCGTTTTTTCCCATATGTCCCTTTATTAGCCGGAGGACCAAGACCATGGAACTCACTGCCGTTCTTACATCCGCCGAAGAGGGCGGGTATGTAGCCCTCAATCCTGAAACGGGGACGACAAGCCAAGGTGAAACAATCGAGGAGGCGATTGCAAATTTGACAGAAGCGACAGCACTTTATTTGTCCGAGTTCCCGCTTTCCGCTCCCTCGCATCCCTTGATAACAATGTTCAGCGTTCCTGCTCATGCCTAACGGTCATGGCTTGGTGAGACACCCCGGATGATGAAAGCCCTGACCGTTTCCCTCTCCCCCCAACCCCCTCTCCCGCGAGTGGAGAGGGGAGATTCGTGAGTCGCTGACGCGACTTTCACGGTAACGCTACGCAGAACTGCTGCGCCGGCAATCTTACTGATGACGCGGATTTCGCGCTGTATCGCGGCCGCATATTGGCCGAACGGAGGCGTGCATGGATCGACAGGTGATCGAACAGAAGCTCGAATCTCTGCACCGCTGCCTGGTCAGGGTGACGGAAGAATGCCCTCCAGCCGGATGAAAAAAAGCGGTCGGATTTCGGAACATCGTCATCCACAATTACGACGCCATCGACTGGCACATCGTGAGCAAAGGGTTCACATCCACGTCGAAGTCCAGGGTCAGCACGATGCCGACTTTCCCGAGCGCCTGTTTACCTACAACTACCGCCTCTACGACCGCTACCGTCGTCCGGTTGCCAGCCTGGCCGTGCTGGCCGACGAACGTGAAAACTGGAAGCCGAACGGGTTTGGCTATCCACTGTTCGGCTGCGAGGTCGGCATCCGCTTTCCCGTGGTCAAGCTCCTCGACTACGCCAACCAGACCGAATCCCTGCTTGAAGACCCCAACCCCTTCGCACTGGTCACCGCGGCTCACCTTCTTACCCGGCGCACCAAGGGGGACCCGGAACAGCGCTATGCGGCAAAATGGCGGCTGGCCAAGCTGCTCTACGAACGCAACTGGGACAAGCAGCGCATCATCGATCTGTTCGGGGTCATCGACTGGCTGATGCGGCTGCCGACAGACCTGGAGCAACGGCTGCTGCAGGAAGTCTACACACTGGAAAGGAAGGTCATCATGCCTTACGTCACCTCTGCAGAACGCTTCGGAGTCGAGAAAGGCCGCCAGGAAGGCCGCCAGGAAGGCGAGGCTGCCCTCGTGAAGCGCCTGCTCGCGCGTCGCTTTGGCACGCTCCCCGATGCCGTCCAGGTCCGCCTGAACACCGCCACGATCGATCAGCTGGAAGAATGGGCGATCAAGGTGCTCGATGCCGAGTCCGTGGACGAAGTCTTCGATCAGCGCCCACAGTAGCAAGGGGGCAGCACACCCCAACCGGTTGCGATGTCGCAGGACACCCCCTCACGACTTCGTCATTGCCACCGGCGCGCCATACAGCGGTTGGCAGTTCGTCATCCAGTTCGTCCAGTTCGCCGCCGTATCACCGGGCGCGCCCATGTACTTTGCCGGTGAGGACCGAGAGCGTGTGAATTCCTGCCTGGCGAGGGTGACACTGGTCGTCATTCCCGCACAAGCGAGAACTTGCCTGGTTTATCAGCTTGTTCTTGCAGGCATGGCGGTATGGAAACGGGTGATTACGGCACGCTATCTTGGCAACTATCAAGTTGCACTTGTCTTCTCTGACAATAAAGAAGGGATTTTGGACGGTACAAGTTTGTTACAACGCCACGGAACGCTGATAGAAGCGCTGCGCGATGAGAATTTCTTCAAGCTCCTGTTTGTCGATATGGGTGCCTTATGCTGGCCGAACGGCCTGGAACTCTCGCCGGCACGACTGTACGAGAACTGCAACAGGACTGCAGTGGCCTGAGGCCTCGGACAAGGCCAACCAAGGCGCGGTCCATGTCGTCCTGCTGCGTGATGTACTTGAGCATCACGCGATTTCCCAACCCCTCGTGTTGCATTGGCTGGTGCGCCAGTTGCTTGGCAGCGCGGCGGGAACCTTCAGTAGCTACGGCAGGAAAGCAGTGCGCCAGCGGCATGAAGCAAACTACGACGACACGTCGAGGAGAGAGGCATTCCCGTTGGTGCTGCGGCTGGTGGGGCATGCAGGCAAGGTTGCCGCGGCCAGCGGAGGTTTCCCGGTTGACGCTTCTTCGGGAGGTATTTCATCTCCTGTCCCTTGGATTCCCGACGAAGTTGGCATCGTCTCTGCCAGGCCGAGGCCGGCGAGGTCATCGCCCCATCATCCCAGGCCAAGCGGGTTGGTGACCCGGCAAACCGCGCGCATGGCCAGGCGCCTCGACTGGACCGCGCGCAACGGCGGGATCATCCGCCTGAACGACGGTTTCTGGCGGCAGCGCTGACGATGATCAACCTGGAGCTTCCATGAAAGCCAGCTCCCCAGGGTTCGACGTGGACGGCGATTCGATGGCCCGCCAAACAGGTGGCAGAAGCACCGGATGAGGAAATCGTGCCTACTCCGCCTGACGACAGCGTGGCAACATGGGATGGTTCGCCCAAAGGTCGGTGCGGTATACTCGCCGCTTCTGGCAAAGGCCTGGCTACCAGAACCGGGCAGCCGGCTGCCAGTCCACCCGCCGCAGACCCCATCGGCAACCCATTTCGCTGAATGCTCAGGCATTCCGGCAGGGCGGTAGCGTGCCTGAACCCCTTCTGTTCGCTCGCCACGCACCGTGCCGGAGATCGGCAGCACGCCGCACAGAACGCGTCCCGGTGCGCCGGGCCAAGGCCGTCGACCTGTCTCGCGGCTGACTGGGCAGCCCTCACAAGGCCTTGCCTGCTCTCTCCAACCTGCAGCAAAACTACGGTGATGCCAACCGACCTTCTGCTCTCGAAACCGGAGCTTCGGGTAGAATCGACTTACAGGTCATTGTGGAGGGAGCTCGATATGAGCACCAGTTACGAAGCCGATGTCGTGGCATGGGCAAACGAGCAGGCCAGCCTCCTTCGTGCCGGGCGGTTCGAGCTGCTAGACCGCGACCACATCGCGGAGGAAATTGAGGACGTGGGTAAGAGCGAACAGCGCGAACTGGCGAGCCGGATGTCGGTTCTACTGGCTCATCTGCTCCAGTGGCGATATCAGCCGGAGCGGCGGGGGAGCCAGTTGGGAAAAGACCATCGTCGCGCAGCGCAAGGAGATTGCCTATGGACTGAGTGACGCCCCAAGCATCACCCCCAAGCTGCAGGAAACGCGATGGCTTGAGATGGTGTGGGCCAAGGCGGTTGCTCAGGCGGTTGGGGAAACCGGCCTCGATGGCTTTCCCGACGCCTGTCCGTGGGCGATGGAAGAAGAAGTCCTCAATGATGACTGGCTACCGGATGCCTGAAGACACGCATCGCGAGTAGCCGATCCCCTGGCGCCGTCGCGTCACCAGGCGGGCAAAGGCTTGCGCAGTATCAGCGGCGGTGTGGCGCGCAGCAGGGCTTCGGAGACTTCGTCAACGCCGCCACTCGGCATGCTCAAAGCTGCTGGGCTGAAGAACCCGACGGAAGTGGTTAAACTCAAGAAAAGTGCATGGTGAGGTAGGTCACATGAACAGCGTGGCAGAACTGGTTTTCGAGCAAGTGCGTAGCCTTCCCGAAGCTGAGGTGCGTCAAGTGCTCGACTTTGTGGGTTACCTGAAGTCGAAACACCGGACGGCTGAGTTCGCCGAGGGCGACGAGGCGGCAGATTGGGTGGAATTTGAGAAGCACGCGTGCGCTTGGTCGGGACAATACCATCGGGACGAGTGCTATGACCGCAAGGTTCTTCGCTGATACCAATATTGCCGTTTACTCGTTGGACGAAGACTCCGACAAGCGCCAGCGCTGCTTTGAGATCCTCCGGCGCCGGCCGGTGATCAGCGTCCAGGTCATCAACGAGTTCTTGAGTGTATTGCTGAGCAAGCACCGGATAGACCGGCCTGCGGCCAATCGACTGGGCCAGATACTCTTGCGCCGTTGCGAAGTCGTACCGATAACCGCCGATGTCACGCTGCAAGCCATGTACGTGGGCGAACGCTATCAGATCAGCCACTGGGATGCCCTGACTGGTGCCCGTTGGTGCTGCGGCTGGTGGGGCCTGCAGGCCATGTTGCCGCAGCCAGCTTAGGTTTCCCCAGGTTGACTCCTCTTCGAGAGGTATTTCTTATACTGTGCCCTGATCTCGACATGACGCCTTCACCTTGAACCCGCCCCCCGAAACCACCGTCGCCAACGACGACTACGACACCCCCTGGAAAGACGCCGTCACGCGCTACTTTCCAGAGTTCATCGCATTCTACTTTCCCGACGCACATCGGCAGATCGACTGGAACCGCGGCTACACCTTTGATCAGGAACTCGCCCAGATTGTCAAAGATGCCGAACTCGGCAAGCGGCTCCTCGACAAACTCGTCCAGGTCGCCACCCACGACGGCGGCGAACACTGGGTGTACATCCACATCGAAGTGCAGGGCGACCGAGCCGGCGACTTCGCCGAACGTCTATTCACGTATAACTACCGCCTCTACGACAAATACCGGCGCCCTATCGCCAGCCTCGCCGTGCTTGCGGACGACCGCCCACACTGGAAGCCGCAAACGTATGGCTATGAACTCTTCGGTTGCCGGCACTACCTCGAATTCCCCACCGTAAAGCTACTCGACTACCAGCCGCAAACCCAAGCCCTGCTGGTCGACCCCAACCCTTTCGCTCTGGTTACTGCCGCTCATCTGCTCACCCAGCAAACCAAAGGCGACGACCGGCAAAGGCTTGCGGCAAAATGGCGGCTAGCCAAACTGCTGTACGAACGGAACTGGGACAAGCAACGCATCCTTGACGCCACCACGCTGGAAGAGGTTTTCAAGGATCACTGAGCGCTTGACCCACCGGACAAGCAGGGTCGGTTCCGGTGGTTGAGCCCGGTTGTCTGTCGCAGGGCGCAATAAGCTGCGCATCGCGCCATAGGCAACCGCGCACCATGATCATGCGGCGCAGCGCCCGTTGGCTATTCTCAATGGGTCTACATCCACGTCGAAGTCCAGGGCCAGCATGATGCCGACTTCCCCGGGCGCCTGTTCACCTACAACTACCGGCTCTACGACCGCTACCGCCGTCCGGTTGCCAGTCTGGCCGTGCTGGCCGACGAACGTGAAAACTGGAAGCCGAACGGGTTTGGCTATCAACTGTTCGGCTGCGAGATCGGCATCCGCTTTCCCACGGTCAAGCTCCTGGATTCCGCCAACCAGACCGAATCCCTGCTCGAAGACCCCAATCCCTTCGCTCTGGTCACCGCCGCCCACCTTTTTACCCGGCGCACCAAGGGTGAACCGGAACAGCGCTATGCGGCAAGCATGTGCTGATTGAACTGCCCGATGCCTGCAATAATCGCCGCGTCGAGATCATTGTCCTCGCCGCCGATGAACCCGTTACGGTTGGTCGGCGCCTCCACCCGCACATTGCCGGCCGAGTTCAAATCAATGGCGATATTCTCGGCAGCCTTCCCGAAAGCGATTGGGACTTGCCTCGATGATCGTTCTCGACACCCACATCTGGCTCTGGTGGATCAATGAGGATCAGATACGTCTCCAATTGGCCTGGACCGCGCGTATTGAAAGTGCTGAGCCGGTCGGTGTTTCTGCCATTTCCTGCTTTGCAGTCGCCGGGTTGGCACATCATGGCCGAATCGACCTGCCATGTGCCGAAGAGGCATGGTTCGAGAAAGCCCCCGATGGTTCGGGCATCACGCTGTTGCCGATCACCGCACGCATCGCCCGCACTGCCGTTCAGCTTCCCGAACTCCATCGCGATCCCCAAGACCGACTGATCATCGCCACGGTACTGACGCACGACGCCACTCTCATTTCCAGTTGACCCGTTTGAACGCCGCGTCAAGCCGCCACCAGCCCCGTGGCGGTCGGCATACGCGACTCACCATCGATCTGCACGGCAGGAATCCGTGCGTGCTGGGTTGAGGCAGGCTGCAGGCAACATAGCCCAGCCCAGCTGGGGTTCCCGGGGGTGACTCTTCTCTCAAGGTATTTCATATACTGTCCCCGTTTTTGCCCGCAGGCATGCGAGGACCTTTCGGAGGCGGATTGCTATGCAAAGTACCATTGAAATAGAGTGCCCACGGGAAATCTTGTTGGGGTTGCACCTGGACGCAGACCAATTCGCCGACTTGGTCAAGGAGGAAGCCGCGATAGCCTTGTTTCGCGAGGGTCGCTTGTCGTCTGGCATGGCAGCAAACTGGCTTGGCATTCCGCGCGCCCATTTCCTCTTGAAAGCCATGCAGACAGGTGGCGCAAACCTGTTGGAAGACAACGATGACGACTTTCTCAGAGAGATTTCCTTGCTGTGATCGTTTTTTCCAACACCACGCCGTTTATTGCACTTGCCAGCATCGGCCAGTTGAATCTCTTGCCGCAGTTATTCGCCACGGTGTACGTCGCGGAATCGGTCATCGGCGAATGCGCTGAAGGCGGACGAATACTGGTTCCCGCTTTGAGATCACTGGATTGGGTCATCCCCGTAGTAGATGAAGCCACATCAGGATTACCCGTCCTCCTCGAACTGGATCGTGGAGAAAAGCAAACCATCATTCTGGCGATGAAATACTCCGCGCACAGAGTGATCATCGACGAGCGCCTGGGACGCCGCGTTGCCGAGTATCTTGGGTTGAACGTGACAGGCACGCTCGGTGTGCTTGCCAAAGCCAAGTCGGTTGGCCTGATCCCTTCATTCCATGAAGCCGCGCAAGCGATGCGACACCAAGGCATCCACTACAATGCAGGATTGATTGGTCGGGTTGCCCTGCACCTGGGCGAGATACCCGGATCGAACTGAACGACCCAGTGGCCCCCTTTGTTGGAGAACTGCATGTAGGCATCTGTCCGCTGCCGCGGGACGTGGCTGCGGCCCTGCCGGTGCCCGTTGGTGCTGCGGCTGGTGGGGCCTGCAGGCCTGGACTGGATGATGCAAGTGCCCAAAGACCTGCAAAATCAACTCTGGCAAGACCTCGAACAACTGGAGAGGAACCGAACCATGCCCTACATCACCTCGGTAGAACGTATCGGCATTGAGAAAGGCATGCAGCAAGGCATGCAACAAGGCATGCGGCAAGGGGAGTCTGCCCTCCTCGAACGCCAACTCACCCGCCGCTTCGGCCCGCCCAGCGCGGAGACACGGGCTCGGCTGCAGGCCGCCACCGTCGAACAACTGGAGCAATGGGCCGAAAACATCCTTGACGCCACCACGCTGGAAGAGGGCTTCAAGGATCACTGAGCGCTTGACCCACCGGACAAACAGGGTCGGTTCCGGTGGTTGAGCCCGGTTGTCTGTCGCAGGGCGCAATAAGCTGCGCATCGCGTCATAGGCAACCGCGCACCATGATCATGCGGCGCAGCGCCCGTTGGCTATTCTCAATGGGTCTACATCCACGTCGAAGTCCAGGGCCAGCCGGATGCCGACTTCCCCGAGCGCCTGTTCACCTACAACTACCGCCTCTACGACCGCTACCGCCGTCCGGTTGCCAGCCTGGCCGTGCTGGCCGACGAACGTGAAAACTGGAAGCCGAACGGGTTTGGCTATCAACTGTTCGGCTGCGAGGTCGGCATCCGCTTTCCCGTGGTCAAGCTCCTCGACTACGCCAACCAGACCGAATCCCTGCTTGAAGACCCCAACCCCTTCGCACTGGTCACCGCGGCTCACCTTCTTACCCGGCGCACCAAGGGTGACCCGGAACAGCGCTATGCGGCAAAATGGCGGCTGGCCAAGCTGCTCTACGAACGCAACTGGGACAAGCAGCGCATCATCGATCTGTTCGGGGTCATCGACTGGCTGATGCGGCTGACGACAGACCTGGAGCAACGGCTGCTGCACGAAGTCTACACACTGGAAAGGAATGTCCGCATGCCCTACGTCACCTCTGCAGAACGCTTCGGAATCGAGAAAGGCCGCCAGGAAGGCCGCCAGGAAGGCGAGGCTGCCCTCCTGAAGCGCCAGCTCGCGCGTCACTTTGGCACGCTCCCCGATGCCGTCCAGGTCCGCCTGAACACCGCCACGATCGATCAGCTGGAAGAATGGGCGATCAAGGTGCTCGATGCCGAGTCCCTGGACGAAGTCTTCGATCCGCGCCGACCGTAGCAAGGGACAGCACACCCCAACCGGTTGCGATGTCGCAGGACACCCCCTCACGACTTCGTCATTGCCACCCGGCGGGCCATACAGCGGTCGGCAGTTCGTCGTCCAGTTCGTCCAGTTCGCCGCCGTATCACCGGGGCGCGCCCATGTACTTTGCCGGTGAGGACCGAGAGCGTGTGAATTCCTGGCTGGCGAGGGTGACACTGGCCGTCATTCCCGCACAAGCGAGAAGTTGCCTGGTTTATCGGCTTGTTCTTGCAGGCATGGCGGTATGGAAATGGGTTATAGGAAGCGCGTTCGCGCTTGCGCGGGAATGAGGGCTTCCTGGCGCCGCCCCAATTGTTGACAGCGCGGCCTCGCGCCATGACCAAGGTCAGCTGAAGTTATTGAGTAGGCGCTGCTCTGAACCTTCTATTTCTCATGTCGGTACTCGGGACGGGGGCAAACAATGGGTTCATGTCCACGTCGAAGTGCAGGGGCCGCAGGATGCGGACTTTGCAGGGCGGCTGTTCCCCCGACAACTATTGCCTCTACGACCGGCTACCGCCGACCAATCGCCAGCCTGGCCGTGCTCGCAGACGAGAGCGAGAACTGGAAGCCCAGCGAGTTCGCTTATCAACAGTTCGGCTGTACTGTCGACATCTGCCTTTCAATCGTCAGGTTCCTGAATTACGTGCGTCAGACTGAAGCTCTCGTTGAAGGCACGGATGCGTTTGCCCTGCTCAATGCGGATCACCTGTTCACACCCAGCACCAGCAGTGACCCCGAACAATGGTACGCTGTCAAGTGGTAGTTGGCCGAGCTGCTCTACGAACGGAACTCGGAGAAACAGAGCATCATCGACTTGTTCAGCGTCATCGACCGGCCGATGCGGCTGCAGGACGAATTGGAGCAACGACTACAGGAAGAAGTTAGCGCACTTCTGGCGAGCTCCTAAATCACTTAAAATGAGTTGAAACAATGAAGAACAAACGCATTCTGATAACTGGAGCCGATGGGTTCATTGGCTCGCACCTGACAGAAGCGCTCCTATATCAAGGCCACAAAGTACGCCCCTTCGTACTCTACAACTCCTTCAACTCCTGGGGCTGGCTGGACCGTGCGCCGAAGGAAATCCGCGACGAACTGGATGTATTCGCCGGCGATATCCGCGACCCACACGGCGTGAAGGAGGCGATGAAGGGCTGCGATGCTGTGTTGCATCTGGCCGCACTCATCGCCATACCCTACTCTTACCATTCCCCCGACACCTACGTCGACACCAACGTCAAGGGCACCCTCAACGTGCTGCAGGCGGCGCGCGAGTTGGATGTGGAAAGGGTAATCCATACCTCCACCAGCGAGGTTTACGGCACGGCGCGCTTCGTGCCCATCACTGAGGAACATCCCCTGCAAGGGCAGTCGCCCTATTCAGCCACCAAGATCGCCGCTGACCAGTTGGCCTATTCCTTCTATGCCGCTTTCGGCCTGCCGGTGATCATCGCCCGCCCCTTCAACACCTACGGCCCGCGCCAGTCGGCCCGCGCGGTGATCCCCACCATCATCACCCAGATCGCCAATGGCAAACGCCAGATCAAGCTAGGCGCGGTCTCCCCCACTCGCGATTTCAATTTCGTGAAAGACACCGTGGCCGGCTTCATCGCCGCTCTGAATTCCGACCGGGGATTGGGCGAGGTGGTCAACTTCGGCAGCAATTTCGAAATCACGATTGGCGATACCGCCCGCCTCATCGCCGAGGCCATGAATACCGAGATCGAAATCGTCACCGACGAGGCGCGGCTGCGTCCGGAGAAGTCCGAGGTGGAACGGCTTTGGGCCGCTAACTCCAAGGCCCGGGATCTGTTCGGCTGGGAACCCGCCTATGGCGGGCGCCAAGGCTTCAAACGGGGCCTGGCGGAAACCGCAGCATGGTTCACCGAGCCCGAGAACCTGCGCGGCTACAAGGCCGACATCTACAACCTCTGAGAGTGCGACCGTGGACACTTCCACTTTCGTCGAAAAGGTCGTCGAAGCCATCCGCCAAGTGGCAGGTTCAGGCCCGGTGGCCCTGCACGAACCGTGTTTTGCCGGGAACGAATGGGCCTATCTGAAGGAATGCCTGGACAGTACCTTTGTTTCCTCCGTTGGCAAATTCGTCGATCGCTTCGAGGCCGATCTGGCAGCCTTCACCGGGGCAAGACATGCCGTGGCCGTAGTCAACGGAACCGCCGCCCTGCACATCGCCCTGAAACTGGCCGGCGTCGAAGCCGGCGACGAAGTCCTGATTCCCGCCCTGACCTTCGTCGCCACCGCCAATGCCGTGGCGTATTGCGGCGCCACCTGCCACTTCGTGGACAGCGAAGAACGCACGCTGGGCCTCGACGCCACCAAATTGCGCGCACATCTCCAGGTCGTCAGCGAACAACGCGACGGCCAGTGCATCCACCTCGCCAGCGGCCGGGTCATCCGCGCACTGGTCCCCATGCACACCTTCGGCCATCCCGCAGATCTGGACGGCTTGCTTGCCGTTGCCCGCGACTTCAACCTGGCGTTGGTGGAGGATGCGGCGGAATCCCTGGGCAGTGACTACCACGGCCGCCATACGGGCACTTTCGGCCGCTTTGGAACCCTTAGTTTCAACGGCAACAAGACCATCACCACCGGCGGCGGCGGCGCGATCCTCACCAACGACCCGGGACTCGCCAGCGTCGCCAAACACATCACCACCACCGCCAAACTGCCGCATCACTGGGCCTTCGAGCATGATCAGATCGGCTACAACTACCGCCTGCCCAACATCAACGCCGCCCTGGGGTGTGCCCAACTGGAACAACTGCCCGCTTTCCTAGAAGCCAAGCGCCGCCTGTTCCAGCGCTACCAGGAAGCCTTCGCCCCACTCTCCGGGGTCACGCTGTTCCAGGAACCTGAAGGTTGTCGCAGCAATTACTGGCTGCAAACTCTGGTGCTTGCCCCGGAACTGGCGGATCGGCAGCAAGCCATCCTCCAGGCCAGCAACGACGCAGGCCTGATGACCCGGCCGGCCTGGACCCTGATGAGCCGGCTGCGCCCCTACCGGGACTGTCCCGCCATGAACCTCGCCTGCGCCAAATCCCTGGCCGCTCGCCTCATCAACGTGCCCAGCAGCGCAAAACTGGCGGACTTCCGCGCATGAACCAGCCCGCAATCCTCTTGGTGGGCGCTGGCGGCCATGCCCGCGCCTGCATCGACGTAATCGAAAAGGAAGGCCGCTACGCCATTGCCGGACTGGTGGGCATGCCCGATGAAGTCGGCGGGGCCGTGCTGGGCTATCCAATCTTGGGCGGCGACGCCGAACTGCCGGCCCTGCGCGAACGCTGCCACAACGCCCTGATCACCCTGGGCCAGATCCAATCGCCGGAACCTCGCATCCGGCTTTTCTCCCTGCTCGAACGTCTGGGCTACACCCTGCCGGTCGTGGTGTCCCCGCGTGGGCATGTCTCCCGACACGCCAGTCTGGGGCCGGGCAGCATCGTCATGCACGGCGCCATCGTCAACGCCTGCGCCCGTGTCGGCCGCAATTGCATCCTCAACAGCCGGGCGCTGGTCGAGCATGACGCCGTGGTCGAGGACCATTGCCACATCTCCACCGGCGCCTTGGTGAATGGCGGCGCGCGGGTCGGCGCGGGCAGTTTCGTTGGCAGTGGCAGCGTGTTGCGGGAAGGCGTCGCGCTGGGCGAACGTTGCTTGGTCGGCATGGGGCTGGCTGTGCGGAAAAACCACCCCGCCCAATCTCGGATCATCAGATGAACATACCCATTCTTATCATCGCCGAAGCCGGCGTCAACCATAACGGTGACATGGGTCTGGCCAAGCGATTGATTGACGCGGCGGCGGAAGCTGGGGCCGATCTGGTCAAGTTTCAGACCTTCAAGGCCGACCGCTTGGTCACCGCAGCGGCGCGCAAGGCCGATTATCAGACTCGCAACAGCGGCGGCGGCGAAACCCAGCATGAAATGCTGCGCAGCCTGGAACTCTCGCCCGAGGCCCATCACGAACTCATTGCCCACTGCGGCGCGCGTGGTATCGGCTTCTTTTCCACCGGCTTCGACAACGAAAGCGTCGATTTTCTGGCCAGCTTGGGGCAGCACAAATTCAAGATCCCGTCCGGCGAAATCACCAACCTTCCTTATCTGCGCAACATGGGCCGCTACGGGCGGGAAATCATCCTATCCACCGGCATGGCCACCCTGGGCGACATCGAAGCGGCCATCGACGCCCTGGAACAGGCCGGCACGCCGCGCTCCAGGCTCACTGTGTTGCATTGCACCACTGAATATCCCACCCCCATGGAGGAGGTCAACCTGCGCGCCATGCAAAGCATTGGCCAGACCTTTGGGGTGGCGGTGGGCTACTCTGACCACACCCCCGGCATCGAAGTGGCCATCGCGGCTACGGCCCTGGGCGCGCGGGTCATCGAAAAACACTTCACCCTCGACCGCAACATGCCTGGGCCAGACCATAAGGCCAGCCTCGAACCGGATGAACTCAAGGCGATGGTCACGGCAATCCGTAACATCGAGACGGCCCTGGGCAATGGGATCAAGCGCCTGACCCCCAGCGAGGCCAGGAACCGCCCGGTGGCCAGAAAGTCCCTGGTGGCCGCGCGCTCGATCCGGGCGGGAGAAGTCTTCTCCGAGGAAAACCTCGCCGCCAAGCGGCCGGGTACCGGGATCTCCCCCATGCAATGGGACAGAGTTGTCAGCCGCATAGCCCGCCGCGATTTCCAGGCCGACGAGATGATCGAGCTATGACCCGGAAAATCTGCGTGGTAACCGGGACGCGGGCGGAATACGGCCTGCTCGCGTGGATCATGCACTTGATCCGGGACGATACCGAGCTCGAATTGCAGATCATCGCCACCGGCATGCATCTGTCCCCGGAATTCGGCCTGACCTACCGCCAAATCGAGGAAGACGGCTTTCGCGTCGACCGCAAGGTGGAAATGCTGGTCAGTTCCGACACCCCGGTCGGCATCGCCAAATCCATGGGGCTGGGCATGATCGGTATGGCGGACGCCCTGAACGACCTGCGTCCCGACCTGCTGGTCATCCTGGGCGACCGGTTTGAAATTTTCACTGCTGTCGCCGCCGCCCTGGTGGCCCGCATTCCAGTGGCCCACCTGCACGGCGGCGAGAAGACCGAGGGCGCCTTCGACGAAGCGCTGCGCCACGCTATCACCAAGATGTCGCACCTGCATTTCGTCGCCGCCGAGGAATATCGCGGCCGCGTTATCCAGTTGGGCGAAGCGCCGGAACGGGTGCATCTGGTGGGCGGACTGGGCCTCGACAACATCTGCCGCCTCAAGCTCCTGGATCGTACCACCCTAGAGCAAACCCTCGATTGCCGCCTGGGCGAGAAAAGCCTCCTGATCACCTTCCATCCGGCCACCCTCGAGAACGGCACGGCAGCCGATCAAATGGCCGAGCTCCTGGCGGCGCTCGAACCCTTGCGCGACACCCGCCTCCTTTTCACCCTCCCCAACGCCGACACTGCCGGCCGTGAGTTGATTCAGATGGTGCATGGCTTCGTCGCCGCCCATGACAACGCCCGCGCCTACACTTCCCTGGGCCAACTGCGCTATCTATCCTGCATGGCTCAGGTCGATGGCGTGGTTGGGAACTCTTCCAGTGGCCTCATCGAAGTTCCCACCTTTCGTAAGGGAACCATCGACATCGGCGACCGGCAGCGAGGCCGACTGCGGGCGGCCAGCGTCATCCATTGCGAACCGGAGCGCCAGGACATCGCCCGCGCTCTGGCTACGCTCTACAATCCGGAGTTCCAGGAAAGCCTCGCCAGCGTGGAGAATCCGTACGGTTCAGGGGGCGCTAGCGAGCGGGTGGTGGAGGTTCTGAAAAGCGCCCCGCTCGACCATCTGGTGAAGAAGCGTTTCCACGACCTAACCATTGGCTGAAAAACGGACACCACGTGAACACCGACGAAAAAATCTGGCGCCGCGCCCTCCTGCCGACCACCGCCACCATTCAGGACGCCATTCGCAATCTGGATCAGGTGGCGATCAAGATCGTCCTGGTCGTCGCCGAGTCGGGCGAACTGGAAGGCACTATTTCCGATGGCGACATTCGCCGGGGCCTGCTGCGAGGCTTGGATCTGAACAGTCGAATCACCACGGTCATCCATCGCAACGCCTTCGTCGTCCCACCGGCAATGGGGCGCGAAACCGTCATGCAACTAATGGTGGCCAACAAGATTCAGCAGATTCCCGTGGTAGACGAACAGCATCACGTCATCGGCCTGCACCTATGGGATGAAATCAACGCCCCTCAGGCGCGGCCCAACCTGATGGTGATCATGGCCGGTGGCAAGGGCACCCGGCTGCGCCCGCACACGAGAAACTGTCCCAAACCCATGCTTCCCGTGGGCGGCAAGCCCATGCTGGAACATATCATCAAGCGCGCCATGGCCGACGGCTTCAGCCACTTCCTCCTGGCGGTGCACTACCTGGGTCACATGATCGAAGAGCACTTCGGCGACGGCGAGCGCCTGAACGCGCGCATCGAATATCTGCGGGAACAATCGCCCCTCGGCACCGCCGGCGCCCTCGGTCTGATGCCGAAGAAGCCCGAAGCGCCCTTCGTCGTCACCAATGGCGATGTGCTGACGGACATCCACTACGGTGAACTGCTTGATTTTCACATTCGCCAGGAGGCGGCGGCCACGATGGCGGTGCGGGTACATGAATGGCAACACCCCTTCGGCGTCGTGCAGACCCGGGGCGTCGACATCATCGGCTTCGAGGAAAAGCCCATCGCCAGAAGTCACATCAACGCCGGCGTCTACGTTCTGGCCCCGGAAGCCCTCGACGTGCTCGGCGTCAACGAACCCTGCGACATGCCCACCTTGTTCGAGCGCCTGCAAGCCAGGGAAAAACGCACCGTGGCCTATCCCATGCACGAACCCTGGTTGGACGTGGGCCGGCCGAGTGACTATGAAACCGCGCAAAGATCTGGAGGGGTGGCATGAGAATCCTGGCGCTGGTTCCTGCCCGAGGCGGATCCAAACGGGTGCCGAACAAGAACATTCGGGAACTGGGCGGCAAGCCGTTGATCAACTGGAGTATCGAGGCTGCCCAAGGTATACCGGAAATCCTCGATATTCTGGTTTCAACCGACAGCCTGGTAATCGCGGATGTGGCGCGTGCCGCTGGTGCCCTCGTGCCCTGGCTTAGACCGGCCGAATTGTCGACGGATACTGCTACATCAATCGTCGTGTGCATGCACGCGCTCGACTGGTACGAGAAAGAAAACGGTCAGCTGGATGGTCTATTACTGTTACAGCCGACATCGCCCTTTCGCAAGACCCAAACGATTCAGGCAGCGATCCAACTATTCAAGAAATATGCAGAGAGGCCTGTCGTCGCGTTTTCGCCAGCGGAGTCTCATCCGATGTGGTGCTATCGCGTCGCTGGCGATGCCATATATCCGTTCGTACATGGGGTCGATCAGCCAACAAGGTCTCAGGATCTTCCACCAGCCTATGTTGTCAATGGTGAGGTATACCTTGCGACACCTGGTTATTTGAGAGCCAATTCCAGTTTCCTCGGAAGCGAGACGGTTCCGCTTGTGATCGAAGATAAGCGCGAGGCGCTGGATATCGACTCGGACTGGGACTGGCTGCTGGCGGAGAATATGCTCGACAGGATCTGACATACCTTTATTAGGCGCTTAAGCGGGTGTTGACGCAAACATGTTGGTGTTAGTGTTTGAGCCCGGAGCGACAGAGGTAGCCCCGTTTATTTGGACAGAAAACCTGCCTTGATAAGTCAGGGCTTCCGCACTCGGATGTCATTTCAAGGTGAAGCCCAGTATCCTCACCCGGACGCCGTCCTTCCAAGCGGCGCGCTTGCGCTTCAGCCGCAGGCTGGTCTTGGTCTTGTCGGCGGTATCCAGACGAATCAGGTTGAGAACGATTTTCTTCAGGAGGGAGAGGTTCTGTGGGGCGTTGTCCTTGCGTACGGTGCTGGCATCCTCGCCAAAGCTGACATCGAGCACCCAGTGAAGGCGGTCCTCGATGCCCCAGTGGCCCCGAGCCGCTGCAGCGAGTTGTTCGGCCGTCAATTCACGAGAGCTGATGTAGTAGCGCCGCTCAAGCTTCGACTCGTGGTCACCGACCTTACGCAGGGAGTCGACCCGAGCGATCTTCTTGCATTCGGGCCAATCGGCCAGATCAACGATCCCTTGCGCGGGCAGCACCGTGGCGATTTGAGCGACGATCCGACCATGGGACGGGTGGACCTGGTGGTGGCGGTCGACGTCGTCCGATTGGTACTGGTCAATGAATTCCGTCTCGATGGCGTCCAGCAGCGTCGGTTGGTTGCCTTTGACCGCCAGCAGGTAGTCGCCGCCCTGGTCGGTGATCTGACGGGCGATGTTCCGCTGGCACCCCATGGCGTCGATGGTAACGAGCAACCCGTTGATATACAGTGCCTTGAGCAGTTCCGGGATGGCGGTGATCTCATTACTCTTGCTGGCGACTTTTTCCTGGCCGAGGACGACGCCCAGTTCCGTCGCGAAGGCGCTGACCATAATGGCGCTCTCGCCGCCACTACCCGACCCGCGTACCGTTTTGCCATCGACCCCCAGGCCGCCTTTCAGGGTACCGACCACCCCAGCCACCCAACGGCGGAACGCCGCCTCAAATTGCTTCGGGTCGAGGGCTCGGAAGATGCGCAGAAACGTTTCCTCGGAGGCCACACCGTTCCGCAGCACCAGGAACTGACGCAACCAATCTTCCTTCTCCCGTCCCCAATGGGCGATGTCTTCGATGGTGTCACAATCGGAGAGCACGGCTGCGATAGCAATCACGAGAACTTCTTGGAAGTCATGCAGCGTTCCATTGCTGGGTTTGCGCGGGTCGTCCACTTCCCTGAAACAGGCTTGCCCCCTTCGTCAGAGTCATTTCGCTCGTCCAAAAGACGAGACTAGACCCGATCTTGCGCGGGTTTGCAAGCTATTGGCATAAATTCATGGCTGGCAACGATTTCTGCTTTTCAAGATATGACGAAATTGACTATGCTATCCGAGTGCGGAGGCCCTGCTTGATAAGTGCCCTCATGCCGATGTCATCAAGGGAACTGCTGATTTAATCGCAGCATATCCACATGGTATAATATTGGCATTCCAGCGTACGTCGGGTAGCGAGATGAAGCAGATCAGTTTTTCCCAGGTGGAGTTTGAAGGCAAAAAGCGGACGACGCATCGGGAGGTGTTCCTTTCCGAAATGGAGAAGGTAACCCCGAGGGCGGAGGTACTTGAGGTGATCGCGCCGCACTACCCGAAGGGGAGGCGGGGTCGCCCGCCGGTGGGTCTGGAGCGGATGTTGCGGGTGTATCTGGCGCAGCAATGGTACGGCCTGTCGGATGAGGGAGTCGAGGATGCGATCACCGACAGCCAAGCGTTGCGGGCGTTTGTCAGGATCGACCTGTCGCGGGAATCCGCACCGGATGCGACGACGCTGCTGCAGTTCCGGCACCTGCTGGAGAAACATGAACTGACGAAGAAACTGTTCGAGGCGATCAACGGCAAGCTGTCTGCCGCGGGGCTGATGATGCGGGAAGGGACGATTGCGGACGCGACGATTATTGCCGCACCGCCGTCGGTGAAGAATGAAGCCAAGGCGCGCGACCCGGAGATGCGCCAGACCAAGAAGGGTAACCAGTGGTACTTTGGCATGAAGGCTCATATTGGTGTCGATGCCGAAAGCGGATTGGTGCACACGGTGGTGGGCACGGCGGCGAACGTCGGGGATGTGACGCAGACCGCACAGGTACTGCACGGCGGCGAGAAGACGGTGTATCTGGATGCGGGCTATACCGGCGTCGAGAAGCGGGAAGAACTGAAGGAGCGGGACATTGACTGGCAGGTAGCTATGAAGCGCGGCAAGCTCAAGGCCGTGCCGGAAGACAGTGTGCTGGGTCAGCTCCGGCGCAAGCTGGAATCCGTAAAGGCCAGCATTCGGTCCAAGGTGGAACACCCGTTCCACATCGTCAAGAACCTGTTCCACTTCCGGAAGGTGCGTTACAAAGGCTTGGCCAAGAACACGGCGCAACTGCACACCCTGTTTGGCCTGGCCAACCTGATGATCGTCAAGCGGCGGCTGTTGGCGCTCAACGGCCAAGTTGCGCCCTGATGAACGAAGGAGGCCACGAACGGTGTTGAAAAAGGTAGAGAACCTCACCGACAAGACCATAACGCAGTAAAGATTCACCCCCCCCCCAAAAAATCTCCCCAGCAGTAATTTGTATGTCATAATGTGGTTACTCCACAACGAACCGACGCAATGCACCTCCGCAAGCACGACCTTCTGCAAATGGACGCCGAGTGGCTGAAGAAGCTGCCAGCGGAGCGATTGCTGGACGTGTCTATCCGCCTGCTGGATGACGTCCAGGAATTGCAGGATCGTCTGAATCAGAACCCGGCCAACAGCTCGCGGCCCCCGACCAGCCAGGCGCCTTGGGAGAAACCCGGCGCGGGCGAGGAAGAGGACGAAGGGATGCCTGCGAAGAGGCCCCCGGCGAAAGTCCCGGAAGCGGCGACGGAGGCGATGGACCCAGCGGATTCGACGGAAGAAACCGTCCCGCGAGACGTGCCGCCGCCCTTACCGCCGAAGGCGTCGGACCGAAAGGCCGGCAAGCAGCCCGGCAGTCAGGGTCATGGCCGCACCCAGCAGCTCACGGTGACCGACACGTGCGAGCACCGGCCGGCGTGCTGCGCGGCTTGTGGTCTGGCGTTGGCGACGGATACCCCGTCGCAGGCCTACACGGCCTGGGATGAGGTCAATATTGCGCCCCCCGTCGACGGTCAGATCGGGTTGATCTTCCGGGTCACGCGTCACCAGATGCTCGAAGTGAGCTGCCCCTGCGGGCATACCACCCGTGCGCTGCCGTGGCGCGCGCCAGCCGACAGCCTGTGGGATCGGGTGGGACTGGGCGAATGGCGCCTGGTGGGTCCGCAGTTGGCCGGGATGATCGTTTTCCTGGCGCTGCGGATGCACCTCTCCCGGCGGCGCATTCGCGAACTACTGAGGGAGCTGTTCGGCCTGCTGCTGAGCATCGGCGTGATCGATGAGACGATCCGCGAAGCAGGGCGCGCCAGCTACCCGCTGGAAGACGCCCTGGTCACCGAAGTCAGGCAGGCCGCGGAATGGTTCGTCGATGAAACGTCGTGGCGGGAACGCGCCCAATGCCTCTGGCTCTGGGCGCTGGTCACGACCCACACCGTGGTGTTCTTCATCGGCTACCGCACGGCGGAAATTCTGCAAAACGCCCTGCAAGACGGTTTTGATGGCCGCCTCATCAGTGATGGCTACCGAGTCTACCGCGCTTGGGAGAACCGCCTGCGCTGCTGGGCGCACCTGATGCGCAAGCTGCGGGGACTGGCCGAATCGAGTGATGCTCGGGTGGCGGAGGTCGGAAAGGAGATGGAAGGGCTGATGAAGACCTGGATGGCCGCCATTTACGCGGCGCGAATCGACCCGCCGTTGGAAGGACTGCGGATTCGCTACGCCGCGGCCATCGAGCGGCTACGGCAACAGTGCGAGGCGCACCAGGCGGATGACCACAAGGTGCTGGGTAGCGTCGCCCGCGAATTCCTGTACGAGGGGAAGGTCATCCTGCGCCCGGTCAACGAGCCCCATCTGCCGCTGACGAACAACGCCGCCGAACAGGCGCTGCGGCACTGGGTGATTGCGCGCTACCTCAGCCACGGCACCCGCTCCGAAGAAGGATCCCGCGCCTTTGCTCTCTTGGCCAGCGTCATCGAAACCTGCCGCCGCCGCGAGGCATGCGCCTGGCGCTATCTCGGCACCGTCATCGAGGCTGCCCGCAAGGGCCTCGAACTTCCCGCGCTCCTCGCCATCCCGGTAGCTGCGTAGGGGGGTGAATCTTTACCCCGAAACGGTATCAGGAGGCTTGGCAGCGAGCACTAGAGGCCTGGAAAGCAGACCCGTTCCATTCGGAATGGTCCGAGAATGAGTTGCAGCGCTGGCTGGAATGGGGGGAATGGGGGGAATGGATGGTGCGACAGTTCGTTCCATCGCAGTTCCTCCGCCGTTGAAGGGCGCAATGGCCGCTTGTCTCAGTTGTACCATAACGGGCGAGGTCTGACGAAAAGCCGCCTGGCTGCCTGGCTGCGCTAACGGTTATCCACAACTATGGGGGGAGACGACAACAGCTACATGTACCGCATGCTCAACCTCACCACGCTCGCGCCAGACATCGTGGCGGCCATCCTGGATGAAACCTTGCCTCCTCACGTCACCGCGCATGAGCTTGCATCAGTCCACCGGTGCTGTGGGAGGAGCAACGGAAGCGGATGGGTGTAACTGGCCCTCTCGGCCAGGAGCAGGCCAACTCGGCGTCAGGATGACTCGGGAAATGGCGCAACGACTCCACTACTCGGAACGAAGCTGACCGTGATGCCTTGCATTTTTTTGAATTGCGTCAGCAAGATGCACCATATCGCACACCGAGGACGCAACGGGTTAAAGGGAAAGACAATGCAAGCGGCTCATGCGCGCGCGAAACAGTTCCAGGAGGGTGAGCAGTCGCCCGACAAGGACAAGAATGTGGTCAAGAAGTGGCTTGTGCCTTCCTGACCAACGTACAGCTTCAGGCGCTGGCGCGCTGAGCGCGCCGCAGCTCGGGAGGATGGTGATGAATGCTACTGTTGAACAAAGCTTGATGTCGAAGATCAGAACACTCTCGCCGCAGCAGGTGGCCGAGGTGGAAGACTTCGTGGAGTTCTTGGCTACTAAGGTCAGGAAGCGGAGAGCGCTGGATCGTCTGCTCGCCATCGCACCGGCACTCGAAGCTGCCGGCGCCGCGCCGATGAGCGAGGACGATATTGCCGCTGAGATGGATGCGGTGCGCGCTGAGCGCCGCGTCCGGGAAGCTGGATCAACCAGCAAGGACTCGGGTGCGGATCGTTCTTGACACCAACGTGGTTCTGTCGGCGCTATTGTGGCGCGGCACTCCGCATCACTTGCTGGCTGCCATCGGCCAACGACACAGCGTCCAGATCTACAGCAGCACAGCGCTGCTTGAAGAGTTGGCTGAAGTACTCACGCGACCATCAGCAAGCAAGCGCCTGGCCTTGATCGGCAAGACGGCCCGCGAAGTGCTGGCCGATTACGTCGAGATCATCGAGCTGGTCGAACCCGCCAGCGTGCCGGGCGTGGTGGCGGGCGACATTGATGACGATCAAGTGATCGCCGCCGCTGTCTCGGCCCGCGCAGATCTGATTGCCTCGGGGGATCGCAAGCACTTGCTGCCCCTGCGCAGCCATCAAGGCATTCCCATCGTCGATGCAGCCGAGGCGCTCAGGCGCATCTCCAACCGCTGATGCGAACAATAAGTTATGTGATTTTATTGTCGGCATGTACATCGCCCGCATCCCCAACCGCAAGTCCAAACCCGCCATCCTGCTCCGTGAGTCGTATCGCGAGGGGGGTAAAGTCTGCACGCGGACCATCGCCAATCTGACGAATTGGGCACCGGAGCGGATCGTCACCATGGAACGTCTGGTGAAGGGCGAATTCGACGACTGGTCGGGGGAGATGACCAGCGGCGAGATTTTTGGGGTGCTGTGTGCCCTCAAGCAGTTGGCCGACCAGGTGGGCCTCACACGGGTGCTGGGCAGCGCTGCGGAAAGCAAGCTCAACCTGTTCCTGATTCTCGCGCGCATCGCGCGTGGCGGGTCGCGGCTATCGGCGGTGCGCTGGTCGAAACAGCACACGGTGGCCGATGTTTGGCAGTGGAAGCGTTCGATGTCTGTCGTCTGAAGCGTGAGGGGTCTTGTCCTGCAGGCAGGTGTTCAGGTGCCTGCGGAGAATAGCGGCACGCGTGCCAGGTGAGATGAGATGCGGTCGAGCGCCTGCGCGGTGTAACCGAAGTCGCCGCGTGAGGAGTGCCATGCCGTCATGATGGCTTCTCCGGCGTGTTCGATCCGGCTGGCCATTAGCGTTTCGTCGTCGCCAATCTTGCGCGCGAGGCGCAGGAACGATTCGCGAGTGGCGTCCTGCCAGCGTTTCGAGCGCGCGAGGTTGAGCGCCAATTGGTCGTCAGCCTTGTACTGAATGGTCGAAACGAGATCGTAAGCGGGCGCAAGCCTGGCGTTTTCGCCGTCAGGGTAGATCAGGCTCCAGTTCTTGAGGTGCGCATCGCCGTTGCCGGAGGCAATGACGAAAACCAGTCGCCGGATGAATTCGTCCAGTTCGGATTCTCCGGCGAGTTTGGAGACCAGGTTGGCCAGCGTTTCGTAGTTGTAGCTAGCGTATTTCTGCTCGGGGTAGAGACCCAGAATCTGCGCGAAGTCCTCGATGTGAACCCGCTTGCCCGGCGCCGGGCGGTCGAAGCGGCGGACAGCCAGAGCCGTCTGACCTCCGAATATACTGGCTTCCGATGGCAGGCCAGAAATCTCCGCAACCGGAATCAACTGAATTTCCGGGATATCGATGCCGCTGGCCTCTGCCCAGCGCATCGTTGCATGCTCGTTTTCCGGCACACCCGGAAAGCGGGCGTCCGGCAACTTGACGATCCAGTCGCCGCCGGTGCCACTGACCGTGATGGTCAGTCCGCGCCTCTCGCTTCGGGCGGAAAACTTGAGCTGCAC